>NZ_PYUK01000002.1:0-551125 GCF_003097365.1 Pseudomonas sp. B1(2018) | reverse complement strand
GCTCAGCAATCGTTGGTTACATCTTTGATTTCTCGCGGAGTAACTTGTGATGCTGATAATCTGTTGACTAGCAGTCTGACTCCACAAGCACCCACACGAATTGCTTGATTCAGTTGTTAAAGAGCGGTTGGTTAAGAGCTTTTCGTCTCAACCGAGGCGCGCATTCTACAGCAGCCTCATTTACTGTCAAGTGATTTTTTTCAGAAGTTTTCAAGGAATCCTTAACAACTTTAACCACTTGCGCCTTCGATCTCTCGTCAGCGGGAGGCGAATTCTACAGCGTTACTCGCTGCTGTCAACACCTCTTTTTCAACTTCCTTGGCGCTTCGATGACCTGAAGCAACCTGCTGCCGAAAACTGCGTAACTCTTTGTTTATCAAGGAGTTTTCCGTTTCGACTGCGCCGGAAGTGGGGCGAATTATAGGCCTCCAGAATCTGCCGTCAAGCACTGATTTTGCTTTTCTATCAACAACTTGCAGAAAGCGCCAAAACGCCAGATTTGAAGGCTATATAGAGAAGCAAAAACGCTTCCCTATATAGAAGAGAGCAATCAGAGCACGCCAGACGCCTTGAGCGCAGACACCGCTCCAGCATCCAGCCCCAGGACCCGATGCAATACCTCCTGCGTATGCTCACCCAGCAGAGGTGGCGCAAACCGGTACTCCACCGGGGTTTCGGACAGGCGAATAGGGCTCGCCACCTGAGGCACCATTCCCGCCAGCGCGTGCGGCAGCTCGATGGCCAAGCCGCGCGCCTTGACCTGAGGATCGGCAAACATCTGCGCCAGGTCATTGATAGGCCCGCAAGGCACGCCCGCCTGCTCCAGCTGCGCCACCCATTCAGCGGTGGTCTTGAACACCGTTGCCTGGCGGATCAGCGGAATCAGCAGCGCGCGGTTCGCCACCCGCAACTTGTTGGTGGCAAAACGCGGATCGTCCGCCCACTGCGACTGCCCGGCCACTTCCGCGAACTTGCGGAACTGCCCGTCGTTCCCGACGGTAAGGATGAAATCGCCATCCGCCGTAGGAAAATCCTGATAGGGCACAATGTTCGGATGAGCATTACCCAAGCGTTTAGGCGCATTGCCTGTCGTCAGGTAGTTCATGGCCTGGTTGGCCAGGCAGGCCACCTGCACGTCCAGCAGCGCCATGTCGATATGCTGACCACCGCCGTCGTGATCCCGATGCGCCAGCGCAGCCAGGATCGCCACAGTCGAGTACAGCCCGGTCAGAATGTCCGTCAGCGCCACGCCAACCTTCACCGGCCCCGCGCCTTCTTCGCCTTCAGGTCGCCCCGTGAGACTCATGAGACCGCCCAGCCCCTGGATCATGAAGTCATAACCCGCACGCTTGGCGTAAGGACCGGTCTGGCCAAACCCGGTGATCGAGCAATAGATCAGGTCCGGATTGATCGCCTTCAGCGATTCATAGTCCAGGCCATAGGCCGCCAGACCACCAACCTTGAAGTTTTCGATCAGGATGTCCGACTTCGCCGCCAGCTCACGCACCAGCTTCTGCCCTTCGGGGCGAGTGAAGTCGATGGTGACCGATTGCTTGTTGCGATTGGCCGACAGGTAATAGGCGGCCTCGCTGGTGTTTTCCCCATAAGCGTCTTTAAGGAAGGGTGGCCCCCAGGCGCGCGTGTCATCACCGTTACCGGGGCGCTCGACCTTGATCACTTCAGCGCCGAGGTCGGCCAGGATCTGCCCGGACCAAGGCCCGGCCAGCACCCGCGATAAATCCAGTACCCGTAGATGCGATAGCGCGCCCATGGACGTCCTCCTGTTAATAGAAGGCCTGGATGCCGGTTTGCGCACGACCGAGGATCAGCGCGTGGACGTCATGAGTACCTTCATAGGTATTCACCACTTCCAGGTTCACCAGGTGGCGAGCAACGCCGAACTCATCGGAGATGCCATTGCCACCCAACATATCGCGAGCCATGCGCGCGATGTCCAGGGACTTGCCGCAGGAGTTGCGCTTCATCATCGAAGTGATTTCGACCGCCGCAGTGCCCTCATCCTTCATACGACCCAGACGCAGGCAGCCTTGCAGCGCCATGGTGATTTCGGTCTGCATGTCGGCCAGCTTCTTCTGGATCAACTGAGTGGCTGCCAATGGACGGCCGAACTGTTGACGATCCAGGGTGTACTGGCGAGCGGTGTGCCAGCAGAACTCGGCCGCACCCAGTGCGCCCCAGGAGATGCCGTACCGTGCCGAGTTGAGGCAGGTGAAAGGACCTTTCAGGCCACGGACATCCGGGAAGATGTTCTCTTCCGGCACGAACACGTTGTCCATGACGATTTCACCGGTGATCGATGCCCGCAGGCCAACCTTGCCGTGAATCGCCGGAGCGCTCAGGCCTTTCCAGCCTTTCTCCAGAACAAAGCCGCGGATGTCGCCGGCATCGTCCTTGCCCCAGACCACGAACACATCGGCAATCGGGCTGTTGGTGATCCACATCTTGCTGCCAGTGAGGCTGTAGCCGCCTTCCACTTTGCGTGCACGAGTGATCATCGCGCCCGGGTCGGAACCGTGGTTAGGCTCGGTCAGGCCGAAGCAGCCGATCCACTCGCCCGAGGCCAGTTTCGGCAGGTACTTCTGCTTCTGCGCTTCGGTACCGAACTCATTGATCGGCACCATCACCAGCGAGGACTGAACGCTCATCATCGAGCGATAACCGGAGTCGATACGCTCGACTTCACGGGCGATCAGTCCATAGCTGACGTAGTTCAGGCCGCTGCCACCGTACTGCTCCGGGATGGTTGCACCCAACAGACCCACTTCGCCCATTTCGCGGAAGATCGCCGGATCGGTCTTCTCATGGCGGAAAGCTTCAAGAATGCGCGGCGCCAGGCTCTGCTGCGCGAACTGCGCAGCCGTGTCGCGAATCATGCGTTCTTCTTCAGTGAGCTGTTGATCCAGCAGCAGGGGATCGATCCAGTTGAAGCTAGCTTTACCGCCCATGAGTGTGTCCTCTCGAATCGGGTCAAATAACGTGGAGTGATCCTAGGCCTGGATCGACGCTACGGCAAACGAGGATTTCGCATACTGTTGTGCTAATTTCTCACTCCGAAACGTCGCAAAAGAGCTTTTATGCGATGCATTAGTGAGGTTGACGTACATGCGCAGGAAGATACCCAGCACCACCGCCCTGATCAGCTTCGAGGCCGCGGCGCGCCATGAAAGCTTCACCAAGGCCGCCCAGGAGCTTTCGCTGACCCAGGGGGCGATTTGCCGACAGATCGCCAGCCTTGAAGAGTTCCTCAGCGTAGAACTGTTCCGACGTTCGCGGCGTGGAGTGAAGCTGACGGAGGCCGGACTTTCCTACAGCCGCCGGGTCGCCACTCAACTGGATGCGGTTGAGCGCGACACCCTGTCCGTGATGGGCCAGCAGGGCACCAACGTAATCGAATTGGCCGTGGTCCCGACATTCGGTACCCAATGGCTGCTGCCACGACTCAAGGACTTCCAGCACAAGCACCCGGAAGTGACGGTCAACCTGACCAACCGCACACGCCCGTTCCTGTTCGCCGACACTGATTTCGATGCCGCGATCTACTTCGGCGACGCGGATTGGTCGGGTACAGAATCTCACAGGCTGATGGGTGAAAATCCGATGCCCGTTTGCAGCCCCAACCTGCTCGCAAACAAGACCAGCCTTACGCCCGGCGAAATCGCCGATTTGCCCCTGCTGCAACAAACCACCCGTCCTTATGCCTGGCGCCAGTGGTTCGATTCCCAACACCTGAATGTCCCGCGAGACATGACAGGCCCCCGCTACGAGCTATTCTCCATGCTCGCCCAGGCGGCCATGCATGACATGGGCATTGCCCTGATTCCGCCGTTCCTGATTCAAAGGGAGTTGAAAGAAAAACGCCTGGTAATCGCCAACCCGCAAGCACTGTCCAGCATCAAGGCTTATTACCTGATGATTCCTGAGCGAAAGGTCGAATCCGCGTCTTTGAGGGCATTTCGTGACTGGCTGGTAAACCAGGCGCACAGCTACAGCTTAGAGGAGTAAA
Organism: Pseudomonas sp. B1(2018); assembly: GCF_003097365.1. Classification (NCBI taxonomy): domain Bacteria; kingdom Pseudomonadati; phylum Pseudomonadota; class Gammaproteobacteria; order Pseudomonadales; family Pseudomonadaceae; genus Pseudomonas; species Pseudomonas sp. B1(2018). The sequence continues at coordinate 547,101 of NZ_PYUK01000002.1, read as the reverse complement.
GGCTCCCCCACGTTACTTGACCCCGTAGTCAGCAAAATAAAAGCCCTACAGATATACGGATTTGTCGCATAACAGCAAACTGTATCGAGAAGTCGTACAAACGTCCCACAAGCGCCTGATCATGCGGCTTTGCGCCACTATTTCGAGGCGATGCCGCATCATTCATACGGCCGATGTATAAATTCTTCAATTTCGACCAGAATCCTTGTAAAGCACGGTCTGCAAGGGATCGAGCCGGTTGGTTGCGACATTCGGTCACGGGGTGACTTGTAGTTAATTTTCCGTCACCCGTCATAATCCCTTGAAGGGCACAAAGTTCGCCTGCAAAATGCCGCGCCCCGCCCTGATTTGGCGGGATCGTGCTGATCGGCCGCCCCAGCCGCACCATCCGTAGTGCATGGGTTTACTCAATAAGATCACGCAGGAGATTTGACGTGCACATTGGTGTTCCTCTCGAAACCCAGACCGGTGAAACACGGGTTGCTGCAACCCCGGAAACCATCAAGAAGCTGATCAGCCAGGGTCATAAGGTCACTGTACAAAGCGGCGCCGGCGTTAATGCCAGTGTTGTCGACAGTGCCTATGAAGCGGCAGGCGCAACCATTGGCAGCGCCAATGATGCGTTTGGAGCAGAGCTGATTTTGAAGGTGGTCGCCCCCAGCGACAGCGAGCTGGCGCTGATTAAAAGCGGCACCGTTGTGGTGGGTATGCTCAATCCGTTCAACAACGAAACCATCGCCAAGATGGCCGAGTGCGGCATTACCGCCTTCGCCCTGGAGGCTGCGCCACGTACCTCCCGCGCCCAAAGCCTGGATGTGCTGTCGTCGCAAGCCAACATTGCCGGTTACAAGGCTGTCTTGCTGGCCGCTCACCATTACCCTCGTTTCATGCCGATGTTGATGACGGCTGCGGGCACCGTGAAAGCGGCGCGCGTGCTGATCCTGGGTGCCGGCGTGGCCGGATTGCAGGCCATTGCTACGGCAAAACGCCTGGGTGCGGTGATCGAAGCCTCCGACGTGCGTCCTGCGGTGAAAGAGCAGATCGAATCCCTCGGCGCGAAATTCGTCGACGTGCCTTACGAGACCGACGAAGAGCGTGAATGCGCCGTTGGTGTCGGTGGTTACGCCCGGCCGATGCCGGCCAGCTGGATGCAGCGTCAGGCCGCAGCCGTGCACGAGCGCGCCAAACAAGCTGACATCGTCATCACCACAGCACTGATTCCCGGCCGCAAGGCACCGACGCTGCTCAGCGTAGAAACCGTGGCACAGATGAAACCGGGCTCGGTGGTCATCGACCTCGCGGCCGCCCAGGGCGGTAACTGCCCGCTGACGGTGGCCGATCAGGTGGTCGTCGAAAATGGCGTGACCATTGTTGGCCCGACCAACCTGGCGGGCGCAGTGGCGGCCGATGCTTCGGCGCTGTACGCACGCAACCTGCTGGACTTCATGAAACTGTTGTTCGATAAAGAAGGACAACTGGTGATCAACCTTGAAGACGATATCGTCGCCGCGTGCCTGATGTGCCGCGACGGCCAGATCGTGCGCAAGAACGGCTGAGGATAAAAACAATGGAAGACATGCTGATCTCTCACGGTATCTACAACCTGATCATCTTCGTGCTGGCCATCTATGTCGGCTACCACGTGGTCTGGAACGTTACACCTGCACTGCACACGCCTCTGATGGCTGTCACCAACGCCATCTCGGCCATCGTGATCGTCGGCGCCATGCTCGCCGCCGCCCTCACTGTGACCCCGCTGGGCAAGACCATGGGCACCCTGGCCGTGGCCCTGGCCGCGGTCAACGTATTTGGTGGCTTCCTGGTCACCCGGCGCATGCTGGAAATGTTCAAGAAGAAAGCGGCCAAAGCTCCGGCTGCCAAGGCCGAAGCAGTCAAGGCTGAGGTGCAGCAAGCATGAGCATGAACCTGGTTACGTCCCTGTATTTGATCGCCTCGGTCTGCTTTATCCAGGCGCTCAAGGGCCTTTCGCACCCCACCACGTCGCGTCGCGGCAATCTGTTCGGCATGCTCGGCATGGGCCTGGCGATCCTCACCACGGTCGGCCTGATCTACAAGCTCGGTGCCGAGCTGGCCCATGACGGCATCGTCTACGTGATCGTCGGCCTGCTGATCGGCGGCACTGCCGGTTCGATCATGGCCAAACGCGTTGAAATGACCAAGATGCCCGAGCTGGTCGCCTTCATGCACAGCATGATCGGCCTGGCTGCGGTGTTCATCGCCATTGCGGCGGTCGTCGAGCCGCAGTCGCTGGGCATCGTTGCGCAACTGGGTGACGCGATCCCGGCCGGTAACCGCCTGGAACTGTTCCTCGGTGCCGCCATTGGTGCGATCACCTTCTCCGGTTCGGTAATCGCCTTCGGCAAGCTGTCGGGCAAGTACAAGTTCCGTCTGTTCCAGGGCGCACCGGTACAGTTCACCGGTCAACACAAACTGAACCTGCTGCTGGGCGTGGCTACCCTGGGCCTGGGCATCACCTTCATGTTGACCGGCGACCTCAGCGCCTTCGCCTTGATGCTGGCCCTGGCCTTCATCATGGGTGTGCTGATCATCATCCCGATCGGTGGCGCGGACATGCCAGTGGTCGTGTCGATGCTCAACAGCTACTCCGGCTGGGCAGCCGCAGGTATCGGCTTCTCGCTGAACAACTCGATGCTGATCATCGCGGGTTCGCTGGTAGGTTCGTCCGGTGCGATCCTCTCGTACATCATGTGCAAGGCGATGAACCGCTCCTTCTTTAATGTACTGCTCGGCGGTTTCGGCAATACAGCCGATGCAGGTCCGGCAGGCGCCAAGGAAGCCCGTCCGGTGAAATCCGGTTCGGCTGACGACGCGACTTTCCTGCTGACCAACGCCGACACCGTGATCATCGTTCCGGGCTATGGTCTGGCGGTAGCACGGGCGCAGCACGCGTTGAAGGAACTGACCGAGAAGCTGACCCATCGCGGCGTGACCGTGAAGTACGCGATCCACCCGGTTGCCGGTCGTATGCCGGGCCACATGAACGTGTTGCTGGCCGAGGCCGAAGTGCCTTACGACCAGGTGTTCGAGATGGAAGACATCAACTCCGAGTTCGGTCAGGCCGACGTGGTGCTGGTGTTGGGCGCCAACGACGTGGTCAACCCGGCCGCGAAGAACGATCCGAAATCGCCGATTGCCGGCATGCCGATCCTCGAGGCGTTCAAGGCCAAGACCATCATCGTCAACAAGCGTTCGATGGCCAGCGGCTATGCCGGCCTGGACAACGAACTGTTCTACCTGGACAAAACCATGATGGTGTTCGGTGACGCCAAAAAGGTCATCGAAGACATGGTAAAAGCCGTCGACTAAACCTCTGCGGCACACAGAACGCCCCGACTCGTCGGGGCGTTTTTGTTTGCGCAAATCGTCGGACAAACTATTCTTTTATTACCGATCCGGTAACGGTGTTTTGCTTGAAAGGCCCGGAATAGACGCCTCGATTGCGACCTTGGTAGCGGGACAGAAGTCGACGCAATTCACTAGACTGCACGTCCTGCTACCTGTTGCCCGAGATAACAATCCATGTACCGTGACCGTATTCGCCTGCCTTCGTTGTTGGACAAAGTGATGAGCGCTGCCGACGCTGCCGCTCTGATTGAGGACGGCATGACCGTCGGCATGAGTGGCTTCACTCGCGCTGGCGAAGCCAAGGCCGTTCCTCAGGCGCTGGCCGAGCGCGCCAAGGTCACGCCGCTGAAGATCAGCCTCATGACTGGCGCCAGCCTGGGCAACGACCTCGATAAGCAGTTGACCGAAGCTGGCGTACTGTCGCGACGCATGCCGTTTCAGGTCGACAGCACCCTGCGCAAGGCGATCAACGCCGGTGAAGTCATGTTCATCGACCAGCACTTGTCGGAAACCGTGGAGCAATTGCGCAACCAGCAATTGAAACTGCCGGACATTGCCGTGATTGAAGCCGTTGCGATCACCGAACAAGGGCATATCGTGCCAACCACCTCGGTAGGCAACTCGGCCAGCTTCGCGATTTTCGCCAAGCACGTGATCGTCGAGATCAACATGGCGCACAATCCGAACCTCGAAGGTCTGCACGACATCTATATCCCGACCTATCGCCCGACCCGCACTCCGATCCCATTGGTCAGAGTCGACGACCGCATTGGCAGCACCGCCATCCCGATTCCGGCGGAAAAAATCGTCGCCATCGTGGTCACCAATCAGGCTGACTCACCCTCCACGGTGCTGGCGCCAGACGCCGAAACCCAAGCCATTGCCGACCACCTGATCGACTTCTTCAAACAGGAAGTGGCCGCCGGACGCATGACCAACAAGCTCGGTCCGCTACAAGCCGGTATCGGCACTATCGCCAACTCGGTGATGTGTGGCCTGATCGACTCGCCGTTCGAAGACCTGACGATGTATTCCGAGGTGCTGCAGGACTCGACTTTCGACCTGATCGACGCCGGTAAGCTGAGCTTTGCTTCGGGTAGCTCGATCACCCTGTCGAGCCGGCGCAACGCCGATGTGTTCGGCAACCTGGAGCGCTATAAGGACAAACTCGTCCTGCGCCCGCAGGAAATCTCCAACCACCCTGAAGTCGTGCGCCGCCTCGGCATCATCGGCATCAACACGGCGCTGGAGTTCGACATCTACGGCAACGTCAACTCCACCCACGTCTGCGGCACCCGGATGATGAACGGCATCGGCGGCTCGGGCGATTTTGCGCGCAACGCGCACCTGTCCGTGTTCGTGACCAAGTCGATCGCCAAGGGCGGTGCGATCTCCAGCGTGGTGCCGATGGTCAGCCATGTCGACCATACCGAACATGATGTCGACATCCTCGTGACCGAAGTGGGCCTGGCAGACTTGCGAGGCCTGGCGCCCAGGGAGCGTGCCCGGGTGATCATCGACAAGTGCGTGCACCCGGATTACCGCCAGGCGCTGAATGATTACTTCACTGCAGCGTGCGCCATCGGCGGACACACCCCGCACATCCTGCGTGACGCACTCAGTTGGCACATAAACCTGGAAGAAACCGGGCACATGCTGAAGAAGTAATTGCTACAGATAGCAGCTGGCGCAAACACAGTTTCGCCAGCTTGCCCTTGCCGCCCTCGCAATATGAAAAAAACTGTACTGCTGTACTGGTCATTTCCTACGGAAAATTCCTACCTCATCGGGGTAAAACAGCATTTTTGCACTTAAACAGTGCAGACAAGTACAGTTGCCTCAATTTCGACCAGTACACCCCCTATAAACAGTTAACTGAGCTCTCACAATACAGATGAACTGTATCTACAGAGACTAGGCAAACAAGAGGATCATGGGCACCAGTTAAACCACTACCTAATCCCGCCACAAGCGGAAGGATGACCACCATGGAACGTACACTCAGTTCCGATCTGTTTTTCGAAGACACTGCTGCAAAAACCCAGGCTTCCCTGCCTCTGCGCGTTATCGCCAACCTGATGTTGTGGCAGCGCCGCATTACCAGCCGCCATCAACTGGCTCGCCTGGATTCGCGTCTGCTGGCTGACGCCGGGATTAGCGAAGCACAACGCTACGAAGAGCTGAGCAAGCCGTTCTGGCGCTAAGTTAGCGTCGCTGGCTCTGACCTTAAGGTCCACCGCCAGCAACCCGAATTGAAAAAACAGAACCCGTCGTGGGCAACCACGACGGGTTTTGTCGTTTTGGCCCGGCAAACCCGGTCTTACAGAAGACTATCCTGACAACCAGTACAGTTTTCAATAACAACAAACTGCATGAGTACAATTTAGCCTCTGTGTGTCTGTAGTGACTATTCGGCGGGTGTCAGCATGGAGCTCTCCACTTATCAGGACAGGGACCGTGCCATGAAGAACGTACAGGATTTTTCCATTCCATCGGTTCAATCGAGACCTTGCCAGCAGAGGCTTCGAGGGCTGCTCAAAGGGCTCTGCGCCAGCCTGGAAAGGGCGAGAACGCGACGTTTGCTGGCTCAACTCGATGATCGCCAGCTAGCGGATCTGGGTATCAGCCACGCCGACCGCAGCAATGAATTGGATAAACCGTTCTGGCGCTGACTTCCTGCGTGCAGGGCCGGGACTGTTCGAACCGACACAGACAGGCCTAATATCACTTCAGAACGTGGCGAACGCCGAGTGCCTGGCGTCTGACTTTGCAGACACTGCGCCATATTTCAAATGGTCTACCAAAAGGAGTTACCCCATGTCCCGTCTTCGCCTGCTTAGCGCCGCGGCCCTGTTTGCCGTGGCTGCCAGTGCCCAAGCCACCAGCTTCATCGTGACCACGGATGCTGTGGTCAACGCGCTCAAGGCCACTTCCGATGCGACCACCAACATCGTTTCGTCGTCGTTCAAGGATGACAAGATCGTCCTCGCCGCCCGTGACGACGCCGCCAGCTTCGTCGCCAGCGAAGGCTCCATCCGCGGTGTGAAGCTGGAAAGCGCCCTCGATCACATTCGCCATAAGGCGCCACAACTGAGTGCAACAGACGCACAACTGGCGCAGGCGATCCTGACGATCTAAACGGCGGTACAGACATGGGGCACGTCCGGCGTGCCCCAATGTTTCGGCGCTGGCTCTAGACCGGCCCTTGCGCTAGCCTTGGGACTCACTTTCAACTGTCGAGCCTCATGCGTTTTCCTTCCCGCTTCCTGATCACGCCAGTCTTTCTCGCCCTCGGTTACTGCGCATCAGCCCACGCTTATGACGCCTTCAACCTGTCCACCCAGGGCACCGTCGCCAGTGGTTACGCCACAAGCCTCGTGACCTCCGCCCCCTTCGACCATAAACTACTGCTCGCCGCCCACGATGATGCCGCGGCATTCATTGCCAGTGACGGCCAACTGAGAGGCGCACGATTGGAGTCGGCCCTTCGGTATCTGCGCCAGACCCAGGCAAAACTTCATGCCAGCGACCTTGAACTGGCGCAAGCAATTCTCGTCCAATAGTTATCCCTGCTTTTCTGGAGTTCGTTCCATGCGTAACCCGCTGATTGCTGCCATCCTCGGCCTGTTGCTGTTGGCCGATGTGGCCCAGGCACATACTCTGGTTGCCACCAGTAACATCCTGATCCGTGCGACCCAGCGCACCCTCGATTTCACCTCCGACACCACCACGTCCATTCGCGATTCGAAAATCGTACGCGAAGCCCAGGACGACGCCGCCAGTTTCGTCGCCAGCGATGGCGACATTCGTGGCGCTCACCTGGAGTCCGCTTTCAACTTGCTGCGCACCCGCGTGCCGGAAGCGCGCGACGCCAGCGATCAGGATCTCGCCGAAGCCATCCTCGCACTGTGAGGTGTCCACGCGCCTGGCTGCTGACCGGGGCCCTGTTGCTGCTCGGCAACACGGCCCACGCAGGCCTGCAGTTACAACTCAAGACCGAAGGCCTGACGCCCGCGCAACAGCAAGCCAGCCAGGCGTTGCTTGATGAAGCCATGCAGGCGCTGCCACCACGCTTCATCGAGCAAATGGACCGGCGTATCGTCGTCGGCTGGACCGATGACATGCCGCGCAATGCCTACGGCCAGGCATCGCTGGTGTCCCAGCTCGATCTGAACCGCAACCTGCTGGACGGCCTCACCGATGGCAGCGCCGCGAGCAAAAAAACCCATCGCCCCCATGGCACCGTGCGCCGGGAAATGCTGGCCACTGTGTTGCACGAGCTGACTCACATCTACGACCGTTCGCGCCTGTGGCCGGATGACGAGCGCAAGCTGATTCAGCGCTGCACCCGGCGCAACAACAGCTCAGGGCTGGTTGGCATACCCGACCAATGTCGGGGCCAGTCCGATCGGCGCTTTACCCTCAGCGACGATCCGCGCCTGCTCGACCTGGCCGGCTGGCAGCAATACGTAGGCCGTCGGGGTGAACGCGAACAGCACAATCGCCAGATCGCCCGCAGTCCGGATATCTACGAGACCAGCAGTCCCAAGGAGTTCGTCGCGGTCAACATGGAGTATTTCCTCCTCGACCCGAGCTACGCCTGCCGCCGTCCCGCACTGTATCGCTACTACAAAGAGCATTTCGGCTGGGCACCTGCCGCCAGTGATACCTGCAGCAAAACCGTCGCGTTCCTCAATGCCGGCAACGACTTCGCCAAGACACCGCTGGGGCAGGTCGATCCGGAGCGGGTCTATGCCGTTGACTATCTGCTGGCCGAGGCCAACCAGAACCTGTTCAGCCGCTGGGGCCACAGCATGCTGCGTCTGGTGATCTGCGCGCCGGGCCGCCCCCGTGGCCCGGATTGTCGGCTGGACCTGGACCAGCATCTGGTGCTGTCGTATCGCGCCTTCGTCGGCGACGTACAGTTGTCGAGCTGGGATGGCCTGGTCGGCAAATACCCGTCGCGGTTGTTTATCCTGCCGCTGTCCCAGGTCATCGACGAATATACCAAGACCGAACTGCGCAGCCTGGCCTCCGTGCCCCTGAACCTGTCGCGCACAGAAATTGAAGACGTGGTGGAACGTGCTGCCGAGATGCACTGGAGCTACGACGGCAACTACTTCTTCCTGTCGAACAACTGCGCAGTGGAAGAACTGAAATTGCTGCGTGGCGGCACCAACAACCCGAAACTGGTAGGGCTCGACAACATCATGCCCAACGGTTTGCTGGAAGTGCTCAAAGGTCGAGGGCTGGCAGACACCAGTGTGCTGGACGATCCGCGGGAAGCCTTGCGCCTGGGTTATCGTTTCGATTCCTTCCGCGAACGCTATCAGGCGATGTTCGAAATCCTGAAAAAGCACTTGCCGATCAAACAGGAAACCGTCGAAGAGTGGCTGGACTTGAAAGCCGCGGAACGTCGGCAATGGTTCGAGCAGGCGGACCTGCGCACCAGCGCGGCGTTGCTCCTGCTGGAACAGGCCAGTTTCCGTCAGCAGTTGCTGCTGGCTCAGGATGAAGTGAAGCAGCGCTATCTGGGCGCCCGGGAACTGCAAAATGGCGGCATGGACAAGGCCAACGAGACGCTCAAGGACATTCTCGCCAACAGTGGCTTCCTCAGCCGTCCTGCGGAACTGCTGGGCACCAACGGTTATGGCTTGCCACAGCCGAGCGAGTGGGAGCATCTGGAATCGGAAAGCAGCCAGCGCCAGAAGCAGCTGCTGGCGCTGTCCGGAGACCTGGACAAGGAGGTGAGAGCGTTGCTCGAACCGGGTCGTGCCGCCGAAATGGCTGCCAACGAAGCCAACGTGAAGCAGATCGGCGAGCACCTGCGCAAACTGCACAAGGCAGCAGGCGGCATAGAGTTGCCTTGACCCGCAACCTTGTAGGAGCAAGCTCGCTCCCACAAGGTTTACAGCGTTTTGCTGTTCAGTCTCTTAATCAGGAGCGTTGCCTTCAGCTCACGCGGGCCTTACGCACGCCTTCGGCCAATGCCGAGCACAGGCTCAGCACGCCATCCACGGCTTGTTCCGGGGACGTGGCATTGGCGATGTGATCGATCAACGCCGAGCCCACCACCACGCCATCAGCCAGGCGTGCAATGGACGCTGCCTGTTCCGGAGTCCGGATACCGAAACCGATGCTGATCGGCAGGTCGGTATGGCGGCGCAGACGGGCGACCGCTTCCTCGACGTGTTCCAGCGTGGCGGCACCGGCGCCGGTCACACCGGCCACCGAGACGTAGTAGACGAAACCGGAGCTGCCGTTGAGAACGGTCGGCAGGCGCACATCGTCGGTGGTCGGCGTGGTCAGGCGGATGAAGTCCAGGCCCGCAGCCTGCGCCGGGTCACACAGCTCGCCGTTATGCTCCGGCGGCAGGTCGACCACGATCAGGCCATCAACGCCGGCCTCTTTGGCTTCGGCGATGAAGCGCGGTACACCGTACATGTGGATCGGGTTGAAATACCCCATCAGCACCAGCGGCGTTTCGTTGTTGTCCTGGCGGAACTCGCGAACCATTTGCAGGGTTTTCGCCAGATTCTGCTTGGCACCCAACGCACGGATGTTGGCGAGCTGGATAGCCGGCCCGTCAGCCATCGGGTCGGTGAAGGGCATGCCCAACTCGATCACATCGGCGCCAGCCGCCGGCAAGCCCTTGAGGATGGCCAGGGAGGTGTCATAGCCCGGGTCGCCAGCGGTCACGAAAGTCACCAGGGCGGCGCGGTTCTGTTCCTTGAGTTCGGCAAAACGCGTTTGCAGGCGGCTCATCAGTGTTTCTCCTGCTTGGATTGCTCGTGTTGAGAGTGTTCCATGTGGTGCATCACGGTCTGCATGTCTTTGTCGCCACGGCCGGACAGGTTGACCACCATCAGGTGATCCTTTGGCAGGGTCGGTGCACGCTTGAATACTTCAGCCAGGGCATGGGCGCTTTCCAGGGCCGGGATGATCCCTTCCAGGCGGCAGCACTGGTGGAATGCGGCGAGGGCTTCGTCGTCAGTCACCGAGGTGTACTGAACGCGGCCGATGTCGTGCAACCAGGCGTGCTCCGGGCCGATGCCCGGGTAGTCGAGGCCGGCGGAGATCGAGTGGGCATCGATGATCTGGCCATCGTCGTCCTGCAGCAGGAACGTGCGGTTGCCATGCAGCACGCCTGGAACGCCGCCGTTCAGGCTGGCCGCATGCTTGCCGGTCTCGATGCCGTAACCGGCCGCTTCAACGCCGATGATCTCGACACTCTTGTCGTCCAGGAACGGATGGAACAGGCCCATGGCGTTGGAGCCACCGCCAATGCACGCTACCAGGCTGTCCGGCAGGCGACCTTCCTGGGCTTGCAACTGCTCGCGGGTTTCCTTGCCGATCACGGCCTGGAAGTCGCGGACCATCGCCGGGTAAGGGTGCGGACCGGCCACGGTGCCGATCAGGTAGAAGGTGCTGTCGACGTTGGTCACCCAGTCACGCAGGGCTTCGTTCATTGCATCCTTCAGCGTGCCGGTGCCGGCGACCACCGGGATAACCTCGGCGCCCAGCAGCTTCATGCGGAACACGTTGGCCTGCTGGCGTTCGATGTCAGTGGTGCCCATGTAGATCACGCAATCCAGGCCGAAACGCGCAGCCACGGTGGCCGTCGCCACGCCGTGCATGCCGGCGCCGGTCTCGGCGATGATGCGCTTCTTGCCCATGCGCCGCGCCAGCAGGATCTGGCCGATGCAGTTGTTGATCTTGTGCGCGCCGGTGTGGTTCAGCTCTTCGCGCTTGAGATAGATCTTCGCGCCGCCACAGAACTCGGTCAGACGCTCGGCGAAGTACAACGGGCTTGGACGTCCGACGTAGTCGCGCTGGAAGTAGGCCAGTTCTTCCTTGAATGCAGGATCTTCCTTGGCCAACTCATATTCACGGGCCAGGTCGAGGATCAACGGCATCAGGGTTTCGGCGACATAGCGGCCACCGAACGCGCCAAACAGGCCGTTGGCATCAGGGCCGTTGCGCAGATTAGTCTGGGTCATTTGGCGCTCCAGTTGAATGCGTGAAGTGATGCATAAAGAGATAGTGGGCTTCACTCTACCCCTGACGCCCCGGCCTGAAAACCGATAAGATCGCCACAACCTGTCAGGAAAACTCACAGATCCCATGAGCCATGACCTTCCTCCGCTGAATGCGCTTCGCGCCTTCGAAGCCACTGCCCGCTTGAACAGCGTCAGTCAGGCCGCCGAGCAGCTGCATGTCACCCATGGTGCGGTCAGCCGGCAGCTCAAGGTGCTTGAAGAACACCTCGGCGTCAGCCTGTTCATCAAGGACGGTCGCGGCCTGAAACTCACAGATGCCGGCTTGCGCCTGCGTGACGCCAGCAGTGAAGCCTTCGAGCACCTGCGCAGCGTCTGCGCGGAACTCACACAAAGCACGGCCGATGCTCCGTTCGTGCTCGGTTGTTCGGGAAGCCTGCTGGCGCGCTGGTTTATTCCGCGACTGGGGAGACTCAATGCCGACCTGCCGGACCTGCGCCTGCACCTGTCGGCCGGAGAAGGCGATCTCGATCCGCGAAGACCGGGACTGGATGCCTTGCTGGTCTTTGCCGAGCCCCCCTGGCCGGCGGACATGCAGGTTTTCGAACTGGCCAGCGAACGTATCGGTCCGGTCATGAGCCCTCGGTTCGCCGGCTACGAGCGGCTCAAGCAAGCGCCGGAAAGCGCACTGCTGTACGAACCCTTGCTGCACACCACCTCACGCCCGCAAGCCTGGCCAAACTGGGCGCAACAATGCGGCCTCGACGCCAGGGCACTGAAGTACGGTCAGGGATTCGAACATTTGTATTACTTGCTGGAAGCCGCCGTCGCGGGGCTGGGCGTGGCGATTGCCCCCGAACCCTTGGTGGCGGAGGACTTGAAGGCCGGCCGCCTGGTTGCGCCATGGGGCTTCAGTGAAACCCCGGCACAACTGGCGTTGTGGCTACCCAAGCGCGCCGCGGACGGACGCGCCCGGCAACTGGCGCAGTGGCTGAAAAACGAGCTGCGCCGGGTAGATTAATCGCGCTTGCACAATAGATAAGCGGCCAGCAGGCCCAATGCGCCCACGGCGACACCGGCTGTAGTCCAGGGGTGCTCCTGGGCGTAGTCCCGGGTGGCAATCCCTGTTTCGCGGGTTTTGACCTTGACCTCTTCATAGGCGTCGGCCAGCAGATGGCGCGAGTGCTTCAAGGCATTCTCGGCGTTGCTTTTCAGGGTCTTGAGGGTTTTACGCGACTCGTCCGAGGCGTCGTCCTTCAGGCTTTCCAAAGACTTGAGCAGACTCTCGATCTCGGCTTCCATGCTTTGCAATGAGGCTTTGCGTAACGAGGTGTTGGCCATGGTGGCTCTCCTGCATTGGTGATGAGTGGCGTGTGTTGGTTGGGACTTCAGAGGTTCGAGAAAGTGCAGAAAATCTGAACTTCACTCTCAGAACGGCCAACAGAAGAAATAGGAAAAATCACTGCTAGGCTGTAATTCACACGCCAAGGAGAACGCCATGTCTGACCATCACACCTACAAGAAAGTCGAGCTGGTCGGCTCGTCCACCAGCAGTATCGAAGATGCGATCAACAACGCCCTGACCGAAGCCAGCAAAAGCATCAAGTACATGGAATGGTTTGAAGTCACCGAGACCCGTGGGCACATCAGGGACGGCAAGGCTGCGCACTTTCAGGTGACCCTGAAAGTCGGATTCCGGATTGCCAGCAGCTGACTTTGGGCTAATCTTCTGAACTTGCACGCCAGCCGAATGCCATAGGGAAGGGCAAAGCGCTGCATGAGTGCGTCCGGCTGACGGCTGGTTACCCCTATGATCCGACCAGGGAATGCAACCGATGAAGAAGTTTATGTTGGTAGTAGGTTTGTTGAGCCTTGCGGGGACCGCATTGGCGGATGGTGGCAAGCCATGCGAAGAGTTGAAAGCCGAAATCGCAGCGAAACTTGATGCCAAGGGCGTTTCCGGTTATTCGCTGGAGATTGTCGATAAAGGTAGCGCCGCTGGCGGAAAAGTTGTTGGTAAATGCGAAAAGGGCGCCAAAGTAATCGTCTATAAAAAGTAGGCCGATTCTCGCCTGAAAGAAAAAGCCGACGCCCTGGCGCCGGCTTTTTCATGCCTGTCGTTTGTGTATCAGCCGCGCATGACCTGCGCCAGCAGCTCGTAGGAATGCAGGCGATCCGCATGCTCGTACAGGTCACAGGTGAAAATCAGCTCGTCAGCCTGGGTCTGTTCGATCAGGACCTCGAGTTTGGCGCGGATTTTCTGTGGGCTGCCAATCATGGCCAGACCCAGAAAGTCGTGCACAGCCTCTTTCTCATGGGGCAGCCACAGGCCGTCCATGGTCTTCACCGGCGGACGCTGTACCAGGCTTTGGCCGCGCATCAGGGCGAGAATCCGCTGGAACACCGAAGTTGCCAGGTAATCGGCCTGCTCGTCGGTATCGGCTGCCACCAATGGCACGCCGAGCATTACGTAGGGTTTATCCAAAACGGCTGAGGGCTTGAAGTGATTGCGGTAGACCCGAATCGCTTCATGCATGTAGCGCGGCGCGAAATGCGAAGCGAAGGCGTAGGGCAAACCGCGCTCACCGGCCAGCTGTGCACTGAACAGGCTCGATCCCAACAACCAGACCGGCACATTGGTTCCGGTTCCCGGCATGGCGATGATCCGCTGATCCGGGGTACGTGGCCCGAGGTAGCGCACCAGTTCCGCCACATCTTCCGGGAAGTCGTCGGCACTGCCGGAGCGCTCGCGGCGCAATGCACGTGCGGTCATCTGGTCGGAACCGGGGGCGCGCCCCAGGCCCAGATCAATCCGGCCCGGATAAAGGCTTTCCAGGGTGCCGAACTGCTCGGCAATCACCAAGGGTGCGTGGTTGGGCAACATCACCCCGCCTGAACCGACTCGAATGGTCGATGTACCACCGGCCAGATAACCGAGCAGTACCGAGGTCGCGGAACTGGCGATGCCGTCCATGTTGTGGTGTTCAGCCACCCAGAAGCGGTTGTAACCGAACTTCTCGACATGCTGCGCCAGGTCCAGCGAGTTGCGCAGCGACTGGGCCGCGCTGCCGTTCTCGCGCACCGGCACCAGATCGAGGGTCGAGAACTTGATATCGGACAGTCGTTTCATAAACCTGCTTCTCCAATTGAGGGCGCAGGTTTGTTCTTGCGAACGCAAACCTGCCGAATCCTAAAGCGTGTTCATGCAATGTGGGCATATACCCGAGTTTCAATAGCCAGGTAAAAAATCCCGCGAAAAAAGCAGATTGATCGGACGAAGTGAACTTTGACCCTTCGTCTATCCTCACAACCCTGGCAACCGAAAACCCTGCAGGCGTGACCTTTCGCGCCGACCTTTAGGAGACTGGCATGGCTATCGTCAAGAAAGCATCGGCCCATTGGGAAGGTGACCTGAAAACCGGCATCGGCTCGATTTCCACAGAAACCGGAGTGCTCCGGGAAGCCCCCTACGGCTTCAAGGCACGCTTCGAAGGCGGCCGGGGCACCAACCCGGAAGAGTTGATCGGCGCAGCCCACGCCGGCTGTTTCTCCATGGCGTTCTCCATGATCCTCGGTGACGCCGGCCTGAAGGCCGATAGCATCGATACCCAGGCAGAAGTCACTCTGGATCAAGTGGACGGCGGTTTTGCGATCACCGCAGTGAAATTGATTCTGCAGGCGAAAATCCCCGGGGCCAGCCAGGCGCAGTTCGAAGAACTCAGCAACAAGGCCAAAGAGGGCTGCCCGGTGTCCAAAGTGCTGAATGCAAAGATCAGCCTGGAGGCAACATTGGTCAGCTAGATCTTCATTGAATCGAAAAGATCGCAGCCTTGCGCAACCTGCCGGGATCATTCGGCAAGAGATGCCCAAGGCTGCGATCTTTTTTGCGTCGTGACAGATTTGCCCGCTAATAATATGGTCGAATAAATGACAGCAGCGAAAACCCGTGTATAGGCGTGCTGCCTCAAAGGAGCTTCAACCATGAAACGTTTTACCTTGGCGGTTATCTGTTGCGCACTGGCCACGTCGGCCCTTGCAGCACCGAAACCCTGCGAAGAACTCAAGGCCGAGATCGAAGCCAAGATCCAGGCCAGTGGCGTCACTTCCTACACGCTTGAAATCGTCACCAACGACGAAGTGCACGACCAGAACATGGTCGTTGGCTCGTGCGAAAACGGCACCAAAAAAATCATCTACCAGAAGAACGACCGCTGACATCTCACATCAGGCAGTAGGCTTCGACGTCTTCAGCGACGATCTCGCGCTTGGCGTTGTACAGCCGGGCGCCGGGGGTAAGCGCAATGGAGCGGCCCTCGAGCACATAACGCTGACCGGCTTCGAAATGATCGTAACGGATGGTCAGGTAGCACAGCCGTTCAGAGGGACCGCTCATCATGCCCAATCCGCCGCCGGGGACTTCAAAGTCGAAACGCACGATCAGTTCGTGGCTGCCGGGCATCACTTCAAAATAACGCCCATCGGGCAATCGTTGTTTGTCCAGGCGTTCAGCCATCAACAACTTGTCGTTAGGGAAGGGCGTCGAAAAATCAACCCAGGCCATTTTTGGATCAGGTGTCGGCATCGGGCTTTGACAGCCCGCGACAACACCGACGGCGAGTAACAGCATCAACCTGCGCATGATGGATGTCCCAGGGGATATGCACCCAGCATAACGCCGATCAGGTTCGTTGGCAGCCCGCAGGGGTGCCATGGCCGATCACTTTTCGCTGCTGATCATAGAGCTTGGCCCACGGCCGAAAACCAATGTTCCCCGCTTGCAGTTGATAACGTTCGCCGGCGTTGAAATCCTTGAATTTCACGTTCAGCTGACAATCGCGCCACAACGGCTCGGCGTCGGGGCCGATGTTGGTGGGCTGCACCGGAAACTGGTAGCGGACTGTCAATTCATGGCTACCGGGCTGAACCTCGAAGTAGCGCTTGTCGTCGGTAGCCTTGTCATCGACCTCCAGTGCCTGTAACGCCGTATCTTCTTGCTTCGAGTCCAGGTCGATCCAGGCTTGCGCAGGATCAGGGCGGGGTAAACCGAATCCGGCACAGCCGGCCAGCAACAGCAGACTTCCTGTCAGTATCATCGTGCGCATAGCGGAGCTCCAGTCAGGCGGGATAGTCTTGCGGGAAGACTCTCCAAGGAAGAATTATTGTGATCAGGCCGCTTCCTAGCCTTGGGTTACTTGATCGCGTTTTTCGCGTTTTGTTTCCGGGCGTGCTGTTTTTGTTGCTCAACGGTTGCACCAGCATCAGCTATTACAGCCAACTGGCCAGCGGCCAACTGCAGTTGCTGCGGGACAGGGAGCCGGTTTCCAGCGTGATTGCCGACCCGGCGCGCGACCAGAAACTGCGTATACACCTGGAGCAATCACAAAAGGCCCGAACGTTCGCCAGCCGGCAATTGCACCTGCCGGATAACCAAAGTTACCGCTTGTACGCGGACATTGGCCGTCCCTTCGTCGTCTGGAATGTCTTCGTCACGCCGGAATTTTCCCTCAAGCCTGTAAACCACTGCTTTCCCATTGCCGGCTGCGTGGCCTACCGCGGGTACTACAGTCAGAGCGCAGCGCGCGGCGAAGCAGCCTTGCAACGCTTGCAGGGCATGGACGTGTCGATTGGCGGCGTCGAGGCCTATTCGACACTCGGCTGGTTCAACGACCCGATCATCAGTTCGATGATGGGCTGGGGGGATGAGCGACTGGCCACGCTGATCTTTCACGAGCTGGCCCATCAGCGCGTCTATGTAAAGGACGACACGGAGTTCAACGAATCCTTTGCCACCTTCGTCGAGCAGGAAGGTACCCGCCAATGGCGTGCCTATCGCCACCTGCCACCGGATAACAATGCACAGGCGCGTCAGCGCGACCAGTTTACAGAGTTGGTGCTGGACACCCGCGCCCGGCTGGAAAAGCTCTACGCCTTGCCGTTGCCAACCGAACAAATGCGCCAGCGCAAGGCGGCCGAGTTCGAGCGCTTGCGCAGTGAATACCGGCAACTGCGCGACAGCCAGTGGGCTGGAGACAAACGCTACGACACCTGGATCCATGCCCCCATGAACAATGCCCGGCTATTGCCGTTTGGCTTGTACGACCAGTGGGTACCGGCATTTGACGCGCTATTCCATCAGATGGATGGCGATTGGCCCAGGTTCTATGTCGCCGTGGAAAAGCTCGGCAGCTTGCCGACGGATGAGCGCAAGGCCGCGCTCAAGACGCTGGCTGACGGCGCCGATCAACCAAAGAACCAGTAGCAGACGCCGATTGCACCCAGCACCCCGGCAAACTCCGCCAGCAAGGCGCAGCCAACCGCATGGCGTGCACGCTGGATGCCCACGGCACCGAAGTACACCGCCAGCACATAGAACGTCGTTTCGGTACTGCCCTGGATTGTCGCCGCGACCAGCGCCGGGAAGCTGTCCACGCCCGAGGTCTTCATGGTTTCAATCAGCATCGCCCGGGCGGCACTGCCGGAGAAGGGTTTGACCATCGCCGTCGGCAGCGCATCGACGAAGCGCGTGTCCCAACCGGCCCACGCCACCAGATGACGAATCCCGTCCAGGCCGAAGTCCAGCGCCCCGGAGGCCCGCAGGACACCCACCGCGCAGAGCATCGCCACCAGATAAGGCAGCAGGTTCTTGGCGACGTCGAAACCCTCCTTGGCACCTTCAACGAAGGCCTCGTAGACCTTCACTTGGCGCAGCGCGCCGATCAGCAGGAACAGCATGATCAGGCCAAACAGCGTCAGGTTGCCGAGGATCGATGACAAGCCGGCCAGCGCGGTCGCCGAAAGGGTCGCCAGCAACGCCATGAAACCACCGAGGGCGAGGGCGCCGGGGATCAGGTAGGCCAGCACCACCGGATCCCAGACGCGCAGGCGCTGCATGAACGCCACCGACAGGAAGCCGACAATGGTCGAGCAACTGGTCGCCAGCAGGATCGGCAGGAACACCAGCGTCGGGTCAGGCGCGCCTTGCTGGGCGCGATACATGAAGATGGTCACCGGCAGCAAGGTCAGCGAAGAGGCATTGAGCACCAGGAACAGGATCTGTGCGTTGCTGGCGACGGTAGCGCTGGGGTTGAGTTCTTGCAGCGCTTTCATGGCCTTGAGGCCGATAGGCGTGGCGGCGTTGTCCAGACCGAGGCCGTTGGCGGCGAAGTTCAGGGTGATCAGGCCGATGGCCGGATGACCCGGCGGGACTTCAGGCATCAGACGCAAAAACAACGGTCCCAAGGCCTTGGCCAACCATTCGACGATGCCGGCCTTCTCGGCAATGCGCAGAAAACCCAGCCAGAGGGTGAGGGTGCCGAACAGCAGCACCATGACCTCGACCGACAGCTTGGCCATGGCAAAAATGCTCTCCACCATCGCCGCGAATATCCCGGCGTTGCCGCCAATCAGCCACTGCGCCAGCGCTGAAACGGCTGCCACGATGAAGAAGCCAAGCCAAAGGCCATTGAGCATCAGTCAAATCCCCCAAAAGATCCGCGAATGATAGCGGGGTGGCCAGAAACGACAAACCCCGGATTTCTCCGGGGTTTGTCTGGTGCGGCTTTCGTAGATCACTGTGGGAGCAGCCGGTCGACGCTCGATTGCTCGCGATAGCGGTGTATCAGTCGACATCAATGTCGGCTTTAGTCGGTCATCGCGAGCAAGCTCGCTCCCACAGATTTTGTATCAGTTGCTGGAGGTTTCACCCGCCGGCAGTTTTTCCTTGCTACGCCAGTGCGGCAGGGAGTTCCAGTAACGCTGGCCCTTGGCATCGTCGTACATGCCTTCCCAACGAGCGATAACCAGAACGGCCAGGGCGTTGCCGATCACGTTCAGTGCGGTACGGGCCATGTCCATGACGCGGTCGACACCGGCGATGAACGCCAGGCCTTCCAGTGGAATACCGACGCTGCCGAGGGTAGCCAGCAGGACCACGAAGGACACGCCCGGTACGCCGGCGATGCCTTTGGAGGTGACCATCAACGTCAGGACCAGCAGCAGTTGCTGGCTGATCGACAGGTCGATGCCATACAGCTGGGCAATGAAGATCGCCGCAATGCTTTGGTACAGGGTCGAACCGTCGAGGTTGAACGAGTAACCGGTCGGTACCACGAAGCTGCAAATGGCTTTCGGTGCGCCGTAGGCTTCCATCTTCTCGATCACGCGCGGCAGCACGGTTTCGGAGCTGGCGGTGGAGTAGGCCAGTACCAGCTCATCCTTGAAGATGCGCATCAGCTTGATCACCGAGAAGCCGAACAGGCGGGCGATCAGGCCCAGGATCACGAACGCGAAGAAAGCGATGGCGAAATAAACCAGGATCACCAGTTTGGCCAGCGGCAACAGCGACGCGAAACCGAAGTTGGCCACGGTCACCGCGATCAGTGCGAACACGCCGATCGGGGCGTAGTTCATGATCATGTGAGTGACCTTGAACATGCTTTCCGACACGCCCTGGAACATCTTCACCAGCGGCTCGCGCAGGTCCGCCTGCAGGCTCGACAGCCCAAGACCGAACAATACGGAGAAGAAGATGATCGGCAGCATTTCGCCGCGAACCATGGCCGCGAAGATGTTCGACGGGATCAGGTTGAGGATGGTTTCGATGAACGCGTGTTCATGCTGGACCTCGGCGGCAGTCGCCTGGTACTTGGAAATGTCCACAGTGCCCAGGGTGCTCATGTCGATGCCGGCACCCGGATGGAACAGGTTGGCCAGCAGCAGACCGACCACGATGGCGATGGTGGTGACGATTTCGAAGTAGATGATGGTCTTGAAGCCGATGCGCCCCAGCTTCTTGGCGTCACCGACGCCGGCAATGCCGACGATCAAAGAGGAGATGACGATCGGGATCACGATCATCTTGATCAGACGGATAAAGATATCGCCTGCTGGTTGCAGGACGTTGCTGATCCACCAGGCTTTTTCGGCACTGAAATGGTTGAGCAGCGCACCGATTGCTATCCCCAATACCAGACCGATGAGGATCTGCCAGGCGAGGCTAAGCTTTGCCTTCTTCATATCTTTACCCTTACTTGCGTTTGACTCAGGGAGATGCGCGAACTGGAACGCTCGTGGCGAAAAAGTCTAGTGCATCTACCCCCCGTATAAGGTGCCCCGGAACGCGTGTTTGCGGCTCTCTGGCAGGCGAAAAAAGGCGCAACTATTCCGATGCAAGGAAGCGCCGTCTAATGCCGTAAACGCCTACCCTATGCCGAATCGGCATGAGGTTTTTTCACTGAATGCGACGTCGCAATCGGTTCGAATGCGACATTTCGGCAGGCATAAGTGCCGTGAACCGGTCATCACAGAGCAGATTGAATGTTTTTTGAGCAGTGGCCGAGCGTTGATTTTTCAGCAGAATCCCGCAGGACAAAGCGAAAAATCGTGGCCAAAAAAAAGGGATTTTTCTCGATATACGGTCGCCTGTGAAACACCGGGAAAAGTAATTTCCGGCGTAACAGGGACAAGGATGCGATAACAGTGATGAAATCGAGACGAACGCTCTATTTCAATGTGTTGCATGATCCAGCCCTTCGCAAGCTCGTCGAGCCATGGTGGTCCGGCGAACTTGCGCAGCAGCTTTTCCTGACCCGGCCCTTACGCAGGTACTCCCTGTACCCGTAGGTCACTCCACCCCTGAAACAGGCAGAACGTCCCGACCCCTTGGTCATGCGCCAGCCTTCCTCAGGTGACGCAGATAGAAAGAGGCGCTGTGACCTCCTTCGTGTACAAATTCTGTTCTATCGACAAGCCTTGCATGAAGGCCTCAGGCATGCCGGAGAGCAACCTCAGCCCGCATGCCGTGGCACTACCGCCCTGATAGCAGGGCGGCTGCCATTGTCTTGAACAAACCGTTCATGTCAGCCTCGACCGCGACGGCCAAAGAAGAAGGAAGCAATGAACATCACCAGGAACACGACAAACAGAATCTTGGCGATTCCCGTGGCGGTGCCCGCGATACCACCGAAGCCCAGTACTGCAGCGATGATGGCAATGATCAGGAATGTGATTGCCCAGCTCAACATGGTGATTCTCCTTACGCTTCTATTTAGAGGTGTTGCATTTCCCGGCACATCGCTGCGGCGGAATTTTTTTACCTAGAACACCCAGCGCTCCTGATGACGTATCTCGCCAGCAGGCGCGGCCTGGTCGACGTCCATCATGCGCATCGGGGTGCTATCGGCCTGAAGGCTGCCAACAGCACTGAAATGGGTTTGGGTCGGATGCTGAATCGACAGGTGTGGCGCTTGCGGCTGCTGACTCTGCTCCCAGCGCAGAAACTGTTGGCCGCCGATGAGAGTGAGCAACAGCGCCAGTACAGCAAACAGTCCTTGCTGAATATGCACAGGCGAGAGGTGCAGGTGGGCGGCACGTTGACGGTTCATCCTGGAGCTCCTACCACTCGGGTCGGTATTCGATAGCGGGCGCTTGTTTTTGAATGCCCTGGTCAACCAGACAATTGCAGCCCGCATGCCAGCATTGAAATGAATTAATTTCCTTTAATATCAATATCTTAAGATCATCAAAGAAATCACATCGTACGCATCCTGCACGATGCCCCTTGTGCAGTCGTGCGTATTGCACGATTCATTTGAATGAAGGCGTAAATTTTTTGAATTGAGAGGAGGACGCGGATGTCAGAAATACACGCTGGCCGATGTCGGAAACCGGGCTTCTATTAAAAGACCCGCTAAATCAGCAGGCAAACCGATACATCGGATGAAAGCTACCCTGCCACGACAGGAATGGCTCAGAATCAATCATGCAACTTGCCCGATTTCTCCGGGACTAAATCAAGATCATTCATTAAGGAGCGTAGGAAAATGGAATCAGCCACTGAGCACCAAGGCCGCATTCTGCTGGTGGATGATGAGTCCGCCATCCTGCGTACTTTCCGTTACTGCCTCGAAGACGAAGGCTACAGCGTGGCCACCGCCACCAGCGCCGCGCAGGCCGAAGCCCTGTTGCAGCGCCAGGTCTTCGACCTGTGCTTCCTCGATTTGCGTCTGGGTGAAGACAACGGCCTGGATGTGCTGGCCCAGATGCGTATCCAGGCGCCCTGGATGCGGGTGGTGATCGTCACTGCACACTCAGCCGTCGACACGGCGGTGGATGCGATTCAGGCCGGTGCCGCCGACTATCTGGTCAAGCCGTGCAGCCCCGATCAATTGCGCTTGGCAACCGCCAAGCAACTGGAAGTGCGGCAGCTGTCGGCGCGGCTGGAAGCCCTGGAAGGTGAAGTGCGCAAGCCCAAGGATGGTCTGGACTCCCACAGCCCGGCCATGAAAGTGGTACTCGAAACCGCGCGCCAGGTGGCCACGACCGATGCCAATATCCTGATCCTCGGTGAGTCCGGCACCGGCAAGGGCGAGCTGTCCCAAGCCATTCACGGCTGGAGCAAACGCGCGAAGAAATCCTGCGTCACGATCAACTGCCCGTCGCTGACCGCCGAGCTTATGGAAAGCGAACTCTTCGGCCACAGTCGCGGCGCCTTCACCGGTGCCAGCGAAAGCACCCTGGGCCGAGTCAACCAGGCGGATGGCGGGACGCTGTTTCTCGACGAAATCGGCGACTTTCCGCTGACATTGCAGCCGAAATTGCTGCGTTTCATTCAGGACAAAGAATATGAGCGCGTCGGTGATCCGGTGACCCGCCGTGCCGATGTGCGCATCCTTGCAGCCACCAACCTCAACCTCGAGGACATGGTCCGCGATGGTCGTTTCCGTGAAGACCTGCTCTATCGCCTGAATGTCATTACCCTGCACCTGCCGCCACTACGCGAACGCCGTGAAGATATTCTCAACCTGGCCGATCGTTTCCTGGCGCGTTTCGTCAAGGAGTATGCCCGTCCCGCGCGCGCGTTGAGCGACGAGGCCCGGGAAGCCCTGCTGGGCTATCGCTGGCCAGGCAACATCCGTGAACTGCGCAACGTGATCGAGCGCGCGAGCATCATCTGTCCGCAGGAGCGGGTCGAGATCAGTCATCTGGGCATGGCCGAAACCCCGGTCAACAACGCACCGCGCATCGGCGCAGCGCTGAGCCTGGATGAGCTGGAAAAGGCTCACATCGGCGCGGTCCTCGCCACCGCCGACACGCTGGATCAAGCGGCCAAAACCCTGGGCATCGATGCTTCGACGCTGTACCGCAAACGCAAGCAGTACAACTTGTGAGCAATAGCCGATGAAACTGGCGATGAAATTGCGGACCCGGCTTTTCTTGAGCATCTCCGCACTGATCACCGTCGCCTTGCTCGGGCTCCTGCTCGGGCTGGTCAGCGTGATGCAGATGGCCGGCAGCCAGGAAGCACTGACCCGCAGTAACTTCATCACCCTGGACCTGGGACTCAAGCTGCGCCAGACCCTGGGTGACCAACTGATCATCATGCTCAGCGAGAAGCCTGACTCCGCCGCTTTCGCCGCCTCGAAGCAGCGTTACTTCGAATTGCTGGAGGAAGGCATCGCCCAGGAACCCGAGCAGAACGCAAGCGAGTACGGCTTCAGAAAAGCCAAGGCTGACTACGAGCGCTTTATCGAAGCTTATGAGGCGTCCCCGGACCCTTCGACTGTGCTCAGCAGCCATGACAACCTGACGGAAAAATTCAACTCACTGCGCAATGGTCTGATCGCCGAGCACAAGCGCGCGCTGGATACCATCAACGATACCGAACGCCAGGCCCGGGAGCGGGCACTGCTGATCGCCGGGTTGCTCGCCCTGGTGGGGCTGGCGGTGCTGATCATCGGCTTCGTGACCGCGCAGGCCATTGCCCGGCGTTTCGGGGCGCCCATCGAAGCCTTGGCCAAGGCAGCGGACAATATCGGCCAGGGCAATTTCGATGTCACCCTACCGATCTCCTCGGCAGTGGAGCTCAACCAGTTGACCCGGCGCTTCGGGATCATGGCCCAGGCGCTGCGTGAACATCAGGCCACCAACGTCGATGAGTTGCTGGCCGGCCAGCAGCGTTTGCAGGCCGTGCTCGACAGCATCGACGACGGGCTGCTGATGATCGACCGTCAGGGCCATCTGGAACACCTTAACCCTGTGGCCCAGCGTCAGCTGGGCTGGGAATTCGATCGCCTGGGACAGGGATTGGGCACGGCGCTGGAGCGCCCTGAACTCGATGAGCAGCTGCAACTGGTGCTGCGCGGCGGCACTCTGGAGCGGGCGCCGGAGGACTTGAGTGTCGAGGTCGACGGCGAGTCGCGACTGCTGACCTATAGCCTGACCCCGGTCAGCCACACCCAGGGCCATATTCTCGGGGCCGTGATGGTGCTGCATGACGTCACGGAGCAGCGTGCCTTCGAACGGGTACGCAGCGAATTTGTGTTGCGCGCCTCCCATGAATTGCGCACACCGGTCACCGGCATGCACATGGCCTTCGGATTATTCCGCGAGCGCGCGCACTTTGCCCCGGACTCCCGGGAAGCCGACCTGCTCGATACCGTGAATGAAGAGATGCAGCGGCTGATGCAGCTGATCAATGACCTGCTGAATTTCTCGCGTTACCAGAACGGTTTGCAAAAACTCACCTTGGCGCCGTGTTCCATCGAGGCGCTGCTGGAACAGGCTGAGTCACGCTTTGCCGCATCGGCCGCCGAGAAGGACATCAGTCTGCTGGTGGAAGTGCAGGGGCCTTTGCCGCGTTTGCAGGCCGATCAGCCACAACTGGAGCGGGTACTCGATAATTTGCTCGACAACGCCTTGCGCCACACCGGTTCCGGCGGGCGGATACGCCTGCACGCCCGGCGCCACGGCGACCGCGTCATCATCAGTGTCGAAGACAACGGCGAAGGCATCGCCTACGGTCAGCAGGGACGGATCTTCGAGCCGTTCGTGCAGGTCGGACGCAAGAAAGGCGGAGCCGGTCTCGGCCTGGCATTGTGCAAGGAAATCGTGCAATTGCATGGCGGGCGGATGGGCGTCTATTCACGGCCGGGGCAGGGTACTCAGTTCTACATGGCGCTGACGGTCTAGATCGCGGTCACGCTTCGTCATCCAGGCGCCGCCCGCCCGCTCGACGTCGCCCCCGGGTTATCAATTCAATGAACTGAACCGCGCTCAGCGCGTGGGCGAACAGCCAGCCCTGGCCGAACTTCACGCCTTCACTGCTCAGGAACTCGGCCTGGGCCTCATGTTCGATGCCCTCGGCAATCACCTTCAAATGCAGCGATTGGGCCATGTGAATGATGTGCGGGGCCACACCGCTGCTGGCGGCATCATGGCCCAACGCATCAATGAACGCCTTGTCGATTTTCAGGCAGTCCACCGGCAGGGTTTGCAAATAAGCGAGGCTGCAGTAGCCGGTGCCAAAATCATCGATCAACACCTGGTGCCCGACATCCCGCAGCGATTGCAGGTTTTCCCGGGCCACCACCACATCGACCAGCCCACGCTCGGTAACCTCGAAGGCGATTTGCCGCGCAGCGACGCGGTGCAGGGTCAGCAGCCTCGCCATCACCTGGCCGATTCGCGGGACCATCACATCACACGCCGCGAGATTGACCGAGATGTACAGTTGCGGGTTGGCACGCAGCAACTGACCGAGTTGCTCGAGCAAACGTTGCAAGACGAAATCCGTCATCTGGCGAATCTGCCCGGTGTCCTCCGCCATCGGAATGAACAGGTCGGGACTGGTCAGGGTGCCGTCCGGCCTGCGCCAGCGCAGCAACGCTTCAGCCCCGACACAGTTGCGGCTATCGAGGTCGAAGATCGGTTGATACAGCACCTGCAACTCACCCCGGCGAATCGCCCCGGCCAGTTCGGCATCCAGCGACTGCCGCTGTTGCACCAGCAGGAACACCAGGAACCCGACGCATATGCCCAGCGCAAGGCTGGCCGGCAGCAGCCACCACCAGACCGACGGGATATGCATGCCCGTACGCAGGCTGATCAACACCAATTGATACTCCGGGTTGTCAGTGGGCATGCGGTATATCAGGCGTGTCTGGGTGATCTGCAGCGCATCACGGTTTTTCGGTGGCCAGGCCTCGACCGGCGGCCAGATCTGGGAAGAGCCCAATACCGGAATCGCGCGCGTACCATGGTCCAGCACTACCAGCAGGCTGCTGCCCGGCGACAGGTCGACCATATCGGTCAAATGCCCGCGAGAGGTCGCGACCCGGAAATTCCCGCGCCCCAGCATCAGGGCGGCGCGGTTTTCATCGGGTTCGGTGGTGGTGTTGAGCCAATAGCTGTAGGTCGGGCCTTTGATGTCTGGCGCTCGAATCAGCGACAGCCCTTCCTGGCGAGGGCGATTGGAGCAGATTCGCGAAGAGTCCATATAGGCGGCTTCGTAGACGAAGCGATAATTGAACGTAACCTGTTGCAAGGTCGCGATCATTTCAGCATCGCAACCGCGCAACGGCTGCGCTTCAAGGTCGTCGAGGCTTTCACGCAGTTGCCCGAAGAGCTGTTCCAGGCGGGCGAGAAAGCGCTCACCCTGAGCATTCATTTCTTCGCTTTCGTTTTGCTCGACCTGATGAATGGCGACGAACAGGCTGCCGGCCATCAACAACGTTGCGCTCAAGACAGCCGACATCAGCCCCAGGAACCAGGGGCGATGGAACCAACTACGGAAGGTCTCTCGAGCAGCAGTCATTGCGCAATATCCGATGGATTACCAATGAGTTATAGCTGCTGATTGGGAAAAAGCCCTGACCGCCGGGCGGGCGCCATTATTTTGTCTGGTTCAACACCAAAAGCAGCGCGGCTGTTTGCGCGTCCGGAGTGCCATCGAAACGTGCCGGGCGGAAATGCATCTGGAAGGCTGCTATCACATGTCGTGTCGCAACATCGAGCTCGCCGGTTTGTGGCGAGGCATAACCCAGGCGGGCCAATTGCCCCTGAAACCAGCTGATGCTTGGCAACTGTTCGGCGAACAGCATTTGCTGGCGCGCGACCGCCTGCTCGTTCGGCCAGATGCCCAGACCTTCGGCAGCCAGACGCTTCCAGGGGAACAGCGGCCCCGGGTCCAGTTTGCGCAACGGCGCAATGTCGCTATGGCCAATGATGTCGCGAGGCTTGATACCCTGACGCTTGCTGATGTCCTTGAGCAATACGATCAAGGACTGAACCTGATCTTCGCTGTAGGGGTACCAAACGCGCCCGGTTGGAGTGTCCTTGAACCCCGGGTTGACGATTTCGATACCGATGGAACTGGAATTCAGCCAGGTCCGGCCATCCCATTCGCTCTCCCCGGCGTGCCAGGCGCGAACGTTTTCATCCATCAGCTTGTAGATGGTGGCGCCCTCGTCGTCACCGATCAGGTAATGACTGCTGACTTCGCCGTGGGTCAACAGTTGCAGCGAACGCTCCAGCGAGGCGTTGGTGTAATGCACCACCACGAACTGCACACGGCTGTCGTAATTGGCTGAAGGATGACTGGTATCAAAACGGGGACCGCTGGCGCAGCCGGCCAGCACAACAAGTGACACGATCAGAGCAAGATATTTCATGGCGAAAGGCAGTACACACAAGACAATAATGCAACAGTGTAACGTAATGCCTTGCGGGCTGAGGGCAATCGCCGCGAATTAAACAAAAATGGAACAAATAATACTCAGCCCGGCTCCACGCGGTTGCGTCCAGCATTTTTTGCTCGGTACAACGCCTGATCGGCTCTTTTAAGCACTTGATCGCTGTGCTCACCCGGCCTGAACGCCGACATTCCGACAGACACGGTAATGGTCACCGGCTCTCCCTTGAAGTGGAACGGACAGGCTTCGATGGAGGCACGCAGGCTTTCCAGCAACTTCAGCCCCGCCGCCGGCACCGTGGATGGCATTAACAGCACAAACTCTTCACCGCCGAACCGGGCAATGAAGTCCGTTCCGCGAAGACGCTTGCGCAACACGCTGGCAATAATCTTCAGCACCTTGTCACCGGCCAGGTGCCCGTAGTTATCGTTGATGCGCTTGAAATGATCGAGGTCGAGCATGGCCAGCAACAGCGTATTGCCATGTTGCTGCCATTGTTTGACTTCATGATCCAGGCGCTCGCTCCAGGCCGCGCGGTTGGGCAGGCCGGTCAACGGGTCGACCAGCGCCTTCTGCCGTTGCTCCTCAAGATGCTCACGGTAACCCTGGGCCTCCTGCTCCATATGGGCAACGCGCTCGGCCAGACTGTGCAGGCGCGCAGCGACCTCTTGCTCGCGCTCATCGCGTTGTTTCTGGTGCTGGTCCATGGTGCCCAGCAAGCCTTCGAGATGGTTTTCCAGAACGTGCTTGAGATCTTCCAGGTCCGCGGCGTCCTGCATGCTGCTTTGCAGGCCATCAACCTGTTCGCGGATCTGCGTGTCCATCTGCCGCGCAGCCGAACGGTTGTCGGCGTGTCCTGCGGTGGCGGCCTGCAGGTTGCTCTGGAACGATTCGAGGCGCTCGTTCAGTCGTTGCAGGTAGGCTTCGAACTCATGCTGGCCGCTGTCGGTAATGGCCAGCATCAACGTGGCGAAGTCGTCGAGAATCGGTAGTAATTCGTACCAGTTCAGACCATTTTTCAGACGATCGCGCATGGATTCGGCTTGCGGGCGATGACGCTCGGGCAATGTCAGGTCTTCGAGCAGCCCCAGCAGCGTGTCTTCGATGTGGCTGGCCACCGAGCTGTAGGAGGGCTCTGGGGAATCCGGGAGTGCGTAGAAAGTGTCGCGCCCGGATAGCGGCTGATCTGCGGCGACCACCTCCGCTGTCGGATTCGCAAGCAAGGCCAGGCTATCCGGTGATGCTGACGCGGTCAGCTCGTCGGGGTTCACTTGCGACTCAAGAGGTGTTTCCGGGGTCGGCTTCTCGGCTTGCTCGGTTTCTGCCGCGTCAGCAATGACGGCTTGAAGCGGCGCGACGGCAGGTGCCAGGGCCACGGCTGCCGGAGCAGGGGAAACCTCGCCTGGCTCGGTCGGCGCGGACTCCTTTGCAACTGGCTCCGCCATGGACACTTCGCAGATTGCCGTCTCAATCGCGACCGGGGCCGACTCGATAATCGCCGCAGGGCTCTCGGCTACGAGGGCCGCTGTCGATGCCACCGCTTCGTCTGCTTCACGACCGCCGAACAATCGCTGGAGCAGGCCCGGCCGACCAGGTTCCGTCGGTGTCTCCAGCTGGCTCAGGGCCTTGCCTTGCAAGCCACTCAGCTCGCTGAGCAACAAGGGTATCTCACGCGCCTGACTGACCCGCGCATCCAGTTGCTTGGCGAAACTCTTGAGTGGCCGGCTCACATCCCGTGGCAGCGGCAATGTTTGCAGTTGAGTGACCAGTGCGGTCAGGGCGGCACTGGTCTGATTGATTCGGGTTTCCCGACGCTGTTCGGAGTCGAGCACGGCTTTTTCCAGGCGAGGAATCAGCGCGGCCAGGCCGGCGTCCATGTCATCGGTACGCACGACCTCGCGCATTTCCTTCATGCATTGGTCAACCGCGCGGTCAGTACCTTCCGCCGCCAGGGTGCTGCGCACCAGCCCGCGACGCAGCAAGTCGAGCCGCGCGTCCCAGCGACGTTCGAGCTTTTCCTGCTGTTCGATGCTTTTGAGGTATTTCTCTTTCCAGCGCTGTGTTTCGTCGCTCATTCATGGGTTCCGCGAGGGGCAGGACTCAACGCGGGCAATGCATCGGCCGTGAGCGAACCCGGCAGACGAATCTCTACCGCGACCGGCAGGTGATCGGAAATAGGCTGTGCCAGCACCTCGACCTTTTCCAGGGTCAGGCTCGGGCTCAGCAGGATATGGTCCAGGCAGCGCTGTGGACGCCAGCTGGGGAACGTTGCTTCCATTTGCGGCGCGAGCAGGCCGAGATCGCGCAACGCGGAATTTTGCAGCAGGTCACTGGCATGGGTATTCATGTCGCCCATCAGTACCTGGTGTTTGTAGTCGCCGATCAGATCGCGGATGTAGGCCAGTTGCAGGCTGCGCGCACGGGCGCCCAGCGCCAGGTGCATCATGACGACCACCAGTGCTTCCGGGCCTTCGCCGAAGCGTACCAGGATGGCTCCACGCCCCTTTGGGCCCGGCAGCGGATGATCTTCAATGGCCCACGGGCGCAAACGGCTGAGCACGCCATTGCTGTGCTGGGCCAGGCGTCCGAGATTGCGATTGAGTTGTTGATACCAGTAGGGGAAGGCGCCGAGCTGGGCCAGATGCTCAACCTGATTGACGTAGCCTGAACGCAGGCTGCCACCATCGGCCTCCTGCAAGGCGACCAGATCGAAGTCGCCCAGCAGATTGCCGATCTTCTGCAGATTGTCGGCACGCCCGGTGTGCGGCAGCAGATGCTGCCAGCCCCGGGTCAGGTAATGCCGGTAGCGCTCGGTGCTGATGCCGACCTGGATATTGAAACTGAGCAAGCGCAGACGACTGTCTGCGGGCAGGCCCGTGGACTCCAGATGATGCTCGTTGACCCGCGGATCATGCAGGCCAACGATGCGTTCAGTACCCCATCGGCGCATGGCAGTGACTGCCCTTAGTTGGCGGCAGCCTTGTTAGCCGCTCGCTCTTTGTCGATCAGTTTGTCGGCCAGTTGCAGGGCCTGTTCGGCACCGCCGGCGGAGCCTACGTCAAAGCGGTACTTGCCGTTGACGATCATGGTTGGAACGCCGGAGATTTCATACTTCTTGGCCAGTTCGCGAGCCTTGATGATCTGGCCCTTGATAGCGAAAGAGTCGAAAGTCGCGAGGAACTTGTCCTTGTCCACGCCTTGGGTAGCGAGGAAGTCGGCCATGTCATTCTTGTCGGTCAGTTTCTTGTGCTCTTTCTGAATCGCGTTGAACACCGCAGCGTGAACGCTGTGCTCGACACCCATGGCTTCAAGGGTCAGGAACATCTGGCCGTGAGCATCCCACGGGCCACCGAACATGGCTGGAATGCGCACGAAGTTCACGTCCGAGGGCAGCTTCTCGGCCCAGGGATTGATCACCGGTTCAAAGGCATAGCAATGCGGGCAGCCGTACCAGAACAGCTCTACCACTTCGATCTTGCCAGGCACGGCGACCGGAACCGGATTGCTCAGTTCGACATAAGGTGCAGCGGGGGCTTCAGCGGCCTGGGCAGTCATGCCGAACAGGCTGGCAGCGGCAAAAACGGCGCTGATGATCAGATTACGCATGCTTCACTCCTGGACAAATTTTTCGCCTCGCGCGACGTGTTTTCAGACAGGTCCTGGCGGGCTTGAGTTCTGTAGTGTAACGGCAGCGGCCACAAAAAAGGGCGGCCAAGGCCACCCTTTTTATACTCGTTGCAACGGATTAATCGAGCGTTAACGTTGCGGGCGATATGTACCCCGTTCAACGCCCGATCCGCCGGCCTTAGTGCAGGCCCTGAATGTAGCTGGACACCGCGGCGATGTCTTCGTCGCTCAGCTTCTTGGCAATGGTCTGCATGGTCTTGGCGTCGCCATCGTTGGTGCGGCCGCCTTCTTCCTTGCGGAAATCGGTCAGTTGCTTGGCGATGTATTGAGCGTGCTGGCCACCCAGGTGCGGGAAGCCGGCGGCTGCGTTGCCGGCGCCGTTCGGAGAGTGGCAACCGGTGCAGGCTGGCATGCCCTTGGCCAGGTCACCGCCACGGAACAGGGCTTCACCGCGAGCGACGACTTTAGGATCGGCGGCACCGACGCTGCCTTTCTGGCTGGCGAAGTAGGCGGCGATGTCCGCCAGGTCCTGATCGCTCAGGTTGGTCAGCAGGCCGGTCATTTCCAGAACGGTGCGCTTGCCCGACTTGATGTCGTGCAATTGCTTGGTCAGGTAGCGTTCACCCTGACCCGCCAGCTTTGGAAAGTTTGGCGCCATGCTGTTGCCATCCGGGCCGTGGCAGGCGCCACAGACGGCGGCTTTGGCCTGTCCGGCTTTAGCATCACCCGGTTGTACTGCCTCACCTGCAGCATGGGCTATGCCGGAGATGCCCACGGTCAACAGCAGACTCACGATCAATTTCTTCATCAGCTAATCCAACTACGGCTAAGGGTTAAGAGTTATGGACCGGGCTTACTCGCTCATCCAATGGATGATGGCTTGGTAATCCTCGGCACTGCAGTCCATGCACAAACCACGCGGCGGCATCGCCTTGAAACCCTGGGTCACGTGTTGCACCAGCGTCTCCATACCTTTCGCCAACCTCGGCGTCCAAGCATCCTGATCGCCTTTTTTCGGCGCCATGGGTAATTGGCCGGAATGACAGGCACCACAAACACGGTTGTACACAGCTTCCGGATCCTGTGTAGCCTGAGCGCTGTAAAGCGGCATCAAGACACCGGCAGCTAGCAGCCATTTCGTCATAAAACGACCTTTTCAGGGTTGAGAGCGTGCTGCGTTCTAGTGCGCAATCAAGGTCTGTCGCTCTCGTGAACTTCATCCTACGCTGGGACAAAGCGCACACAAAATCTGCGGCATTATATACTGGCGTCACTGAAACGGAAGCGACACTGCTTGCCGCACCCATTCCTGGCGCCGCCCACATCGGAAATCCCATGCAACTCAAGAATCCCATCCTCGGTCTGTGCCAACAGTCCACCTTCATGCTCAGCGCCGCCAAAGTCGACCAATGTCCGGATGACGAGGGCTTCGAAGTCGCCTTCGCCGGGCGTTCCAACGCCGGCAAATCGAGTGCCTTGAACACCCTGACCCACGCCAGCCTGGCGCGCACCTCGAAAACCCCGGGGCGCACGCAACTGTTGAATTTCTTCAAGCTAGACGATGAACGCCGTCTGGTCGACCTGCCGGGCTACGGTTATGCAAAAGTACCGATCCCGCTCAAGCAACACTGGCAGCGTCACCTGGAAGCGTACTTGGGTGGCCGCGAGAGTTTGAAAGGCCTGATCCTGATGATGGACATCCGCCATCCGATGACCGATTTCGACCTGCTGATGCTCGATTGGGCCGTGGCTGCCGGCATGCCAATGCACATTCTGCTGACCAAAGCGGACAAGCTGACCTATGGCGCGGCCAAGAACACGCTGCTCAAGGTTCAGGCGGAAATCCGCAAGGGCTGGGGCGATCTGGTGACGATTCAGTTGTTCTCGGCCCCGAAACGCATGGGCCTGGAAGAAGCCTATACCGTACTGGCAGGCTGGATGGAGCTGGCGGACAAGGGTGTCGAGGTAGAAGCCCAGTAAGGCTGCGAAAGCTGTCTGGGGCACTCCAGACAGCTTTCTGCAGGCAAAAAAAACCCCGGACTTCATATGGGGAGGGAGAAGTTCCGGGGTTCAAGCTCTAGACCGCTAGGGCGGGGTCCAGATATCTGCCAACACTTAACACAACATAGGAGCATCGAAGGGCTTCACCAGCCATTCAGTACCTCTGAGTAGCGCTTCGCAAGATTAGTTCAGATTTTTTTCAAATAGCTTTGAAATAACCCCGATAACCTTCCGGACTAAGTTGTTTGCGCTCTTCTGCCGCGGCACTATGCCGCAGCAGAACACGACTCTTTTCTGTAGGAGCGAGCTCGCTCCTACAGGAAGGCTCAGTGAGCCTCATCCCAGTTATTTCCAACACCCACTTCCACCAGCAACGGCACATCCAGCTTCGCGGCCTCGCTCATGTGTACGCGAATTTCATCGCGAACCTGGTCGACCAGGTCCTCACGCACCTCCAGCACCAGTTCATCGTGCACCTGCAAAATGACTTTGGCGTCGAGACCGGAGGCGGTCAGCCAGTTATCCACAGCGACCATGGCTTTCTTGATGATGTCCGCAGCGGTGCCTTGCATCGGTGCGTTGATCGCCGTGCGTTCGGCGGCGGCGCGTTCTTGCGGCTTGTTGGAGTTGATGTCCGGCAGGTACAGGCGACGACCGAAGAACGTCTCGACATAACCTTGCTCGGCGGCCTGGGCCCGCGTGCGGTCCATGTACTGGCGTACGCCGGGGTATCGGGCGAAGTAGGTATCGATGTAGGCCTTGGCGGTCTTGGTGTCGACGCCAATGTCCTTGCCGAGCTTCTGCGCCCCCATGCCGTAGATCAGACCGAAGTTGATCGCCTTGGCGCTGCGGCGCTGGTCGGAGGTCACGTCGGCCAGTTCGACCTTGAACACTTCGGCGGCGGTCGCGGTGTGCACGTCCAGATTGTGGCGGAAGGCGTTCATCAGCCCCTCATCCCGTGACAGGTGCGCCATGATCCGCAACTCGATCTGCGAGTAGTCCGCCGCCAGCAGCTTGTAGCCGGCCGGGGCCACGAAGGCCTGGCGGATACGACGCCCTTCGGCGGTGCGCACCGGGATGTTCTGCAGGTTCGGATCGCTGGAGGACAGGCGCCCGGTGGAGGCGACAGCCTGGTGGTACGACGTATGGATCCGCCCGGTACGCGGGTTGATCTGTTCCGGCAAACGATCGGTGTAGGTGCTTTTCAGCTTGCTCATGGAGCGATATTCCATGAGCACTTTCGGCAATCGGTAGTCGTCTTCCGCCAGCTTGGCCAGCACCTCTTCGGCGGTGGACGGCTGACCCTTGGCAGTTTTTTTCAGTACCGGCAGGCCGAGTTTCTCGTAGAGGATCACGCCGAGCTGCTTGGGCGAACCGAGGTTGAATTCCTCGCCGGCAATCTCGAAGGCTTCGCGTTCAAGTGCGACCATCTTGTCGCCCAGTTCGATGCTTTGCACACCCAGCAGGGCGGCGTCGACGAATGCGCCCTGGCGCTCGATGCGCGCCAGCACCGGCACCAACGGGATTTCGATGTCGGTCAGCACACTGGCCAGGCTCGGAATGGCCGAGAGCTTTTCGAACAGGACCTGATGCAGACGCAGGGTGATGTCCGCATCTTCGGCGGCGTAAGGCCCGGCCTGCTCAAGGGCGATCTGATCGAACGTCAGCTGTTTCACGCCTTTGCCGGCGATGTCCTGGAAGCTCACCGTGGTGTGGTCCAGATACTTCTGCGCCAGGCTGTCCATGTCATGGCGCGTGGCCGTGGAGTTGAGCACGTAGGACTCGAGCATGGTGTCGAAGGCGATGCCGCGCACGGTGATGCCGTTGTCCTGTACGCCGCCGATGGCACAGTTGGCCAGGATGTTCATGTCGAACTTGGCGTGCTGGCCGACCTTGAGCTTGTTCGGGTCTTCCAGAATCGGCTTGAGCGCGCGCAGGACCGTGTCGCGGTCCAGTTGCTGCGGCACGCCGATGTAGGAATGGGTCAACGGGATGTAGGCCGCTTCGTTAGCCTGAACCGCGAACGACAGACCCACCAGTTGCGCCTGCTGCGCGTCGATGCCGGTGGTTTCAGTGTCGAAGGCGAACAGCCTGGCGTTGTTCAGCTTTTCCAGCCAGGCATCGAAACGCGCCTGATCAAGGATGGTTTCGTAGGCGGCTTCAGCAGCGGCGGCCGGTGCGGCGGCCTCGGGTTCGCTGAACAGATCGACGGCCGGTGCAGGCTCGGCGGCTGCGCTCAGTTCCAGGCGCTTGGCGTCGCGATCAAGGTCGTTCAGCCAGCTCTTGAACTCCAGCAGGCTGTACAACTCGTAGAGTTTCGCCGGATCTTCCGCGCCCATTTGCAAGTCGTCGAGACCAATGTCCAGCGGCACGTCGACCTTGATGGTCGCCAACTGATAGGACAGGAAGGCCATTTCCTTGTGCTCTTCGAGCTTGGCCGGCAGGGTCTTGGCACCACGAATCGGCAGGGTCGGTACGATGTCGAGCTGCGCATAGAGCTCGGTCAGACCGCCGTTCACACCGACCAGCAGGCCGGAAGCGGTCTTCGGGCCAATCCCCGGAACGCCCGGAATGTTGTCGGAAGAATCGCCCATGAGCGCCAGATAATCGATGATCTGCTCGGGAGCGACGCCGAATTTCTCCTTCACGCCCTCCACGTCCATGCTGCTACCGGTCATGGTGTTGACCAAGGTAATGTGACCATCGACCAGTTGCGCCATATCCTTGTCGCCCGTGGAGATGATCACCGGACGATCCGCCGCCGCGCTGCTGCGGGCCAGGGTGCCGATCACGTCATCAGCCTCGACGCCCTCGACGCACAGCAGCGGGAAGCCCAGGGCGATCACGCTCTGGTGCAGCGGCTCGATCTGCACGCGCATGTCGTCGGGCATACTCGGACGGTTGGCCTTGTATTCGGCGTACATGTCATCGCGAAAAGTCCCACCCTTGGCGTCGAACACCACGGCGAACGGACTGTTCGGATATTGCTTGCGCAGGCTCTTGAGCATGTTCAACACGCCCTTGACCGCGCCGGTCGGCAGGCCTTTGGACGTGGTCAACGGCGGCAGCGCGTGAAAGGCGCGGTACAGGTAAGAAGAACCGTCCACCAGGACGAGGGGGGCTTGGCTCATGAGCAGGATCAACCTTTTCGGCGGGTCCGGCGCTAGAATAGCGGGACCGTTGACGACAAAGGGACAAGGTTATCATGCGCACACCAAATCGCCTGTTGCTGGCTGGCTTGTTTGCAATCGCCCCATTGGCCGTGATGGCGGCGGACGATGCGCCGACACCGGAGCCAGATGTCACGATCCGCACGGAAGGGGACAAGCTCATCCAGGAATACCGCCAAAACGGTTTTCTGTATGCGATCAAAGTCACGCCCAAAGGCGGCAAGCCGTATTTCCTGGTACGCGCCGACGGATCAGAAGGTAACTTCATCCGCTCTGATTACCCGGATATGCTGATTCCGGCGTGGGAAATTTTTAAGTGGTAAGTCGTCCTTAACTTTAATCGGCGCTGGCTCAACAGCGGCGCCCGTACTGGCAGTTTAAACATGTCTGTGTTCACCCCCCTGGCTCGGCCCGAGCTGGAAGCTTTTCTCGCCCCTTATGGCCTCGGCCGCCTGCTTGATTTCCAGGGGATTGCCGCCGGTAGCGAAAACACCAATTTCTTTATCAGCCTGGAGCAGGGCGAATTTGTCCTGACCCTGGTCGAGCGCGGTCCGGTTCAGGAAATGCCGTTCTTCATCGAGCTGCTCGATGTGCTGCACGGCGCCGACCTGCCAGTGCCTTACGCCCTGCGCACCACCGACGGCGTGGCCTTGCGCGAACTGGCGGGCAAACCGGCGTTGCTGCAACCACGCCTGGCCGGCAAGCACATCAAGCAAGCCAACGCGCAACATTGCGCTCAGGTCGGTGAACTGCTCGGCCATCTGCACCTGGCGACCCAGGCCAACATGATCAAACGCAAAACCGATCGCGGCCTGGACTGGATGCTGGAAGAGGGCACGCAGTTCCTGTCGCACCTCGGTGCCGAACAGAAAGACCTGCTGCAACGGGCGCTGGAAGAAATCACCCGACAGAAAGAAAAAATCCTCGCTCTGCCGCGGGCGAACATTCACGCCGACCTGTTCCGCGACAACGCGATGTTCGAAGGCACACACCTGACCGGACTGATCGACTTCTACAACGCCTGCTCCGGGCCGATGCTCTACGACGTGGCGATTGCCTTGAACGACTGGTGCTCGGACGACGATGGCGTGATCGATGGACCGCGAGCACGGGCCTTGCTGGGTGCTTATGCGGCCTTGCGGCCGTTCACCGCTGCCGAAGCCGAGTTGTGGCCGACCATGCTGCGGGTGGCTTGCGTACGGTTCTGGTTGTCACGCCTGATCGCAGCGGAGTCGTTCGCCGGGCAGGACGTGTTGATTCACGATCCGATGGAGTTCCAGCTGCGCCTGGCGCAGCGGCAGACGGTCAATACGCCGTTGCCTTTCGCCCTTTAAAAAGCAAAAGATCGCAGCCTTCGGCAGCTCCTGCACCGATCTCTGTAGGAGCTGCCGAAGGCTGCGATCTTTTTGTTTCAGCAGTTACAACGACTCCAGACACCCCGCCAGATCATTCCCCAATTTCTCCAGGACCTGCTCATAGCCCTGGGCCGTCGCCGGCGTGTACCCGCCCAACGCATCCAGTTCCGCCAGCTTCACCGGCAAACCCGCCACCAGGGTTTCCGCCAGGCGCGGACGCAGCGGTGGCTCGCTGAATACGCAGGTCTTGCCGACTTCCTGCAAGCGTGCGCGCATCGCCGCGACATGCTGGGCACCGGGTTGCACTTCGGCCGCGACGCTGAACACACCCACGTGCTTGAGGCCGTAGGCGTCTTCGAAGTAATCGAACGCTTCGTGGAACACGAAGTAAGGCTTGCCCTGAACATCGGCCAGGCGTTTCTTCAGGCGCGCATCCAACGCATCGAGACGCTCGTCGAAAGCTTTCAGGTTGGCCTGATAGCGCACGGCATTGTCAGGATCGGCGGCACTCAGGTCAGCCGCCATTTTCGTGGCGATGACCCGGGCGTTGACCGGCGACAGCCACAAATGCGCATCCAGGCTGCCTGGGCGATGATCGTGGTCGTGGTCGTCGGCTTCTTCGGCGTGGGAGTGGCTATCTTCGGCAAAACGGCGCAGTTTCATGTTTGGCAAATCCTGCACGGCGACGCTGGGCAGCGTACGACCATTGAGCACGCGAGGCAGGAAACCTTCCATGTCCGGACCAATCCAGTACAGCAGGTCCACCGATTGCACCTTGCGAACGTCGGAAGGGCGCAGCGCATAGTTGTGCGGCGAGGCACCCGGTGGCAGCAAGACCTCAGGAATCGCCACGCCGTCCTGCACCGCCGCTGCGATCAACTGCAGTGGCTTGATGCTGGTAAGGACCTTGACCTCGGCCTGCGCCGGACCGATCAGCAGAAAACTTGCGAAAAATGCGACAAAGATAGAAAAAAGACGGGACACGATGACCACTCGAAGAGGCGAGAACGGGTAACATAATAACGTCTCTCACAAAACTCGTCGCCGCTCATGCTAAAAACACCGATTGCCAGCCGCCCCCACGACCACTCGCATTGCGTTCATAGCGCTTTGTCCGAGGCCGATGCCCTGTGCGCTCGTCAAGGCCTGCGCCTGACCGCATTGCGTCGGCGGGTGCTGGAACTGGTGTGGCAAAGCCACAAGCCGCTGGGTGCCTACGACATTCTCGCGGTCCTCAGTGAGCAGGACGGTCGCCGCGCCGCGCCGCCGACGGTATATCGCGCGCTGGATTTCCTGCTGGAAAACGGCCTGGTCCATAGGATTTCCTCGCTCAACGCCTTCATCGGCTGCAATCACCCGGAACATGCACACCAGGGTCAGTTCCTGATCTGCCGTGTGTGCCACGCCGCCATTGAGCTCGAGCAAAAGTCCATCAGCGACGCGATCATCGCCAGCGCCAGGGATGTCGGGTTTATCGTCGAAGGCCAGACCGTCGAAGTGGTCGGTCTGTGCTCGGGTTGCCAGGGGGCTTGATGAGCAACGCGCTGATCCGTCTCGAGCAGGTTGCCGTCACGTTCGCCGGGCAACCGGTGCTGGACAACATTGAGCTGAGTGTCGAGCCGGGGCAGATCGTGACCCTGATCGGCCCCAACGGCGCCGGCAAAACCACACTGGTACGTGCCGTGCTCGGGCTGTTGAAACCGGACAGCGGCAACGTCTGGCGCAAGCCGAAACTGCGGGTCGGCTACATGCCGCAAAAACTCCATGTCGACCCGACCCTGCCGCTGTCGGTATTGCGCTTCCTGCGCCTGGTGCCAGGCGTAGACCGTGCGATGGCCTTGGCGGCACTCAAGGAAGTCGGCGCCGAACAGGTCATCGACAGCCCGGTGCAAAGCGTTTCCGGTGGCGAAATGCAACGCGTGCTGCTGGCCCGGGCCTTGTTGCGCGAACCGGAACTGCTGGTACTCGACGAACCGGTACAGGGTGTCGACGTGGCCGGGCAGGCTGAGCTGTACAGCCTGATCACCCGCCTGCGCGACCGTCACGGTTGCGGTGTGCTGATGGTCTCCCACGATTTGCATCTGGTGATGAGCACCACGGATCAAGTGGTTTGCCTCAATCGTCACGTCTGCTGTTCAGGCCATCCCGAGCAGGTCAGCGGCGATCCGGCGTTCGTCGAGCTGTTCGGGAAAAACGCACAAAGCCTGGCGATTTATCACCACCATCACGACCACGCCCACGACTTGCATGGCTCGGTGGTCAAGGCGCCCGCACCGGGCCAACCCCATGTTCACGGAGATGGCTGCAAGCATGGCTGATTTTCTGCTCTACGCCCTGCTTGCAGGCCTGGCCCTGGCCGTTGTCGCAGGCCCGTTGGGGTCTTTCGTGGTCTGGCGGCGCATGGCTTATTTTGGCGACACCCTGTCCCACGCGGCATTGCTCGGTGTGGCCCTGGGCTTCCTGCTGGATGTCAGCCCGACGGTTGCCGTGACCGTTGGTTGCCTGCTGCTGGCGGTGTTACTGGTGACCTTGCAACAACGTCAGCCCTTGGCATCCGATACGCTTTTGGGAATTCTCGCACCCAGCACGCTCTCTCTGGGCCTGGTGGTACTAAGCTTCATGCACGAAGTGCGGATTGACCTGATGGCCTATCTGTTCGGCGACCTGCTGGCAATCAGTCCAACCGATCTGGCCTGGATTCTTGGCGGCAGTGCGGCCGTGCTGGCCTTGCTGATTGCATTGTGGCGGCCATTGCTGGCAATCACGGTGCATGAAGAACTGGCCAGGGTCGAAGGCCTTCCAGTGGCCGGATTGCGTCTGGCGCTGATGTTGCTGATCGCCGTGGTGATTGCCGTGGCGATGAAAATCGTCGGCGTGTTACTGATCACTTCGTTGCTGATCATCCCGGCGGCCGCGGCACAACGTCACGCCCGCTCGCCGGAGCAGATGGCACTGGGCGCGAGCCTGCTGGGCATACTCGCCGTGTGTGGCGGGCTGGCGTTGTCCTGGTTCAAGGACACCCCGGCCGGTCCATCGATTGTGGTGGCAGCCGCCGCGCTGTTTCTGCTGAGTTTTGTTCTGCCCCGTCGAGGGGTGTAGACTTGCTCGTTTTTTGCGCAAATAGAGAGTCGCAGGAATGAAGTCGTTCGCCTCCCGTTATCTGCTCCTTGTCGCATTTTCTTTGCTGCTGGGCGCCTGCCAAAGCACGCCACCGGCGGCCACCGAGGCCGCCAATGCGCGAGCCACGGCCATCGTGCAGCTGGAACAAAACATCGCCAGCGATGAACTGGCCACCGCCGAAGACCAATTGGCGGCCTTGCAGGCCGAATCGCCCAACGATGCTTCCCTTGAGCAGTACCAGCGGCAACTGGCCGAAGCCTACCTGCGCCGCAGCCAGATCGTGCTGCAAAAGGGTGATGTGGATGCCGCTGCGACCGCCCTGAGCCGTGCCCGCGCGCTGATGCCCAAGGCTCCGGCACTGACCGGCGGAGTCAACGGCTCGATCGCCCAGGCACGCAAGGCCGAACTGGAAAAAGCCGAAGCGGCCCTGAAAGCTGCCGAAGCCAAGCCAAAGGCCAAGGTCATCGATCTGACGGCTGAAAGCACCACGGTCTCGCTGAATATCAACGATATGGGCAAACTGCGTCGCCAACTGGATGCCATTGCCGCCGATGTGGTGAATTTTCAGTGCGACGTGAGCATTCAGGCTCCACGCACCAATGATTACCCTTGGCTGGCGACATTGCTGACAAAACGGGTGAAAAAGCTCGATCCCGAGTTTGACCTGAAGCTGGAGCGGCAGATTTTGCGCAGTGTTCCGGCGCAGATGGTTCTAACACCCCGCAAATCTTAAAAGCATCGCGAGCAAGCTCGCTCCCACAGTAGAGACGTGTTGGCCACAAGATTTGTGGCAACTCGGATCCCTGTGGGAGCGAGCTTGCTCGCGATGGCGGCCTCTTTAACTCCAAAGATCCTCAGGCCGGAATCGCCCTGGTCTTCACCTCCCTCTCCCAAACCCGATGCTGTCCGATCGCGGCGAAAAACCCTTTGATCAGCTTCGCATCCGTCCCCACGATCAATCCCGCATCAGCCTCCAGCTTCAACACATCCAGCAACTGCTTCGCTTCACCCTGCAAAGCGATAGCCTTGAGATGCTTGTACGCCTCCAGTAGGTAATGCAACGCCACGCCGTCCGTACTCAGCGCCTTGATCGACGCGGCTCCGCCCGGCACGAACACCGCGTCGAATGCCACCGACGGCGAGCCCTCCATCGAAGCATCGACCGCCAGGGTTTTGCCATCGGCGGTTTTCACGGGTGCAGAGGTCGGCCCCAGTAACTTCGCGTGAGCCCCCTGCGCTGCAAGCGCTTTCTTCATCGCATCAATCGCAGCACTATCAACACCATTGGCCGCTAGAATCGCGACTTTTCGCGTCTTGATGTTCTCCGGCAACAGATTGGCCTGGCTCAATGCCGGAGAGTGATCCGGTGCGGTTTTGCGCACCTCGACGGTTCCTCGAGCTGGCGCAGGCAATCCAAGGTTCTGCGCCACGCGCTTGGCCAGCTCCAGATCGATATTGGCGAGAATTTCGTTCACTTCCCGGACGCGAATCGCCTCACGCTCAACCTTGCCCAACTCAAAGCTGTAGGCCGAAATGATGTGCTCCCGCTCATGCTCACTCATGCTGTGGAAAAACAAGCGAGCCTGGGAGAAGTGGTCAGCGAACGACTCGCTGCGCTGGCGAATTTTATTGGCGTCGATACGCTCCGGATAACTCTCGAATCCTCCATCCTGCGCCGAAACAGGCGTTTCCTTTGGCCAGCCGCCATCGATGGAGTTCGGCTCATAAGACGCACGCCCCTTGTCGATGGTGGTGCGGTGCTGGGCGTCCCGCTGGCCGTTGTGGAACGGTGACACCGGACGGTTGATCGGGATTTCGTGAAAGTTCGGCCCGCCGAGTCGACTGATTTGCGTGTCGGTGTAGGAAAACAATCGGCCTTGCAGCAGAGGGTCGTTGGAGAAATCGATCCCCGGAACGATATGCCCGGGGCAGAAGGCAACCTGCTCGGTTTCGGCGAAGAAGTTGTCCGGGTTGCGGTTCAGCACCATCTTGCCCAACGGCGTGATGGGCACGAGCTCTTCAGGAATCAGCTTGGTCGGGTCGAGAATGTCGAAATCAAAGGCGTGTTCATTTTCTTCTTCGATGACCTGCACTCCCAACTCCCATTCCGGGTAGTCGCCGATCTCAATCGACTCCCACAGATCACGCCGATGGTAGTCGGCGTCCTTTCCCGCAAGCTTCTGCGCTTCGTCCCACACCAGGGAGCAAGTGCCGGCCGTAGGGCGCCAGTGGAACTTGACGAAGCGCGACTTGCCCTCGGCATTGATCAGGCGAAAGGTGTGCACGCCGAAGCCCTGCATGCTGCGCAGGCTTTTCGGGATCGCCCGGTCGGACATAGCCCACATCACCATGTGCGCCGACTCCGGCACCAGCGAAACGAAGTCCCAGAAAGTGTCGTGGGCCGAGCCACCGGTAGGGATCTCGTTATGCGGCTCGGGTTTGACCGCGTGCACGAAGTCGGGAAACTTGATCGCATCCTGTATGAAGAACACCGGCATGTTATTGCCCACCAGGTCGAAGTTGCCTTCGTCGGTGAAGAACTTCACGGCGAAGCCCCGCACATCACGCACGGTGTCGCCTGACCCTCGCGGCCCCTGTACCGTGGAAAAGCGCACGAACACCGGGGTTTTCTTCGCGGGGTCCTGCAGGAAACCGGCCTTGGTCAGCACCGAGTGGTTTTCATAGCTCTGGAAATGACCATGGGCGCCGGTGCCGCGGGCGTGAACGATGCGTTCGGGAATGCGCTCATGATCAAAATGCGTGATCTTTTCACGCATGATGAAATCTTCCAGCAGCGACGGCCCGCGGGCCCCGGCCTTCAGGGTGTTCTGGTTGTCCGCCACCTTCACGCCCTGGTTGGTGCGCAAGGCCTGCTCAGAGGCATCGGAGCGAAATGTTTCCAGGCTGTCGAGCTTGGCATTGGTGTTGTGGCGATCCGGGGTATCGGTCCCGGCCAGAACGCTCTTGGTGGCGGCAGGCTTCTTGGTACTCATCAGGCGTGAACTCCTCAGGCATATTCCAGTGGCCTAAGTAGTGACTGACGAGCTTATTCAGCCGTTCCTTTTTTCTGACCTTTGATCGCGTTATTGCCAAATGACAGGACAAATGCGAAATAAATGCTAAGAACCTCTATACGGACAGGCTAAAATGCGCGCCCGGCTAACCGCTGACCCTTTTCCAACGCGCCCCACAAGGTTCGCTACGTGATCGAGTTTCAAAACGTCCATAAAACCTACCGCGTCGCCGGTAAGGAAATCCCCGCGCTGCATCCGACCAGTCTGACGATTGAGAACGGGCAGGTTTTCGGCTTGATCGGTCATTCCGGTGCAGGAAAAAGTACCCTGCTGCGTCTGATCAATCGCCTGGAAAACGCCAGTGGCGGCAAGATCACCGTCGACGGTGAAGAAGTCACCGCGCTCGACGCCAACGGCCTGCGCCGCTTCCGTCAGCAGGTCGGGATGATTTTCCAGCACTTCAACCTGCTGGCATCCAAGACCGTCGCCGACAACGTCGCACTGCCGCTGACCCTGGCCGGCGAACTGTCGCGCAGCGAGATCGATTCGCGCGTGGCCG
The DNA here is from genome assembly GCF_003097365.1 of Pseudomonas sp. B1(2018). Taxonomy (NCBI): domain Bacteria; kingdom Pseudomonadati; phylum Pseudomonadota; class Gammaproteobacteria; order Pseudomonadales; family Pseudomonadaceae; genus Pseudomonas; species Pseudomonas sp. B1(2018). The sequence continues at coordinate 502,402 of NZ_PYUK01000002.1, read as the reverse complement.
AGTTGCTGGCGCGAGTCGGTTTGTCCGACCACGCGAAAAAGTACCCGGCGCAATTGTCCGGCGGGCAAAAGCAGCGTGTCGGCATTGCCCGCGCCCTGGCGACCAAGCCAAAAATCCTGCTGTGCGATGAAGCCACCAGCGCCCTCGACCCGCAAACCACTGCATCGGTCCTGCAATTGCTGGCCGAGATCAATCGCGAGCTGAAACTGACCATCGTGTTGATCACCCACGAAATGGACGTGATCCGCCGGGTCTGCGACCAGGTGGCCGTGATGGACGCCGGCGTGATCGTCGAGCAAGGCTCGGTGGCCGAGGTGTTCCTGCATCCGAAGCACCCGACCACCAAGCGCTTTGTGCAGGAAGACGAGCAGATCGACGAAAGCGAACAGCGTGACGACTTTGCTCACGTACCGGGTCGCATCGTGCGTCTGACCTTCCAGGGCGAAGCGACCTACGCGCCGTTGCTGGGCACCGTCGCCCGGGAAACCGGAGTGGACTACAGCATCCTGGCCGGTCGTATCGACCGCATCAAAGACATCCCTTACGGGCAACTGACCCTGGCCGTGACCGGCGGTGACATGGAAGCGGCGTTCGCCCGCTTCATCGCAGCCGACGTCCACATGGAGGTGCTGCGCTAATGGAAGCCCTGACAAGTTTCTTCGCCAATATCGACTGGCTCGAAATCTGGCTGGCCACTGGCGACACCCTGCTGATGCTCGGCGGTTCGCTGTTGTTCACCGTGCTGCTCGGCTTGCCGCTGGGCGTGCTGCTGTTTCTGTGCAGTCCGCGCCAGTTGCTGGAAGCCAAAGGTGTCTACGCGATGTTGTCGCTGGTGGTGAACGTTCTGCGTTCGCTGCCGTTCATCATCCTGTTGATCGTGATGATTCCGTTCACCGTGTTGATCACCGGCACATCCCTCGGTGTTGCCGGTGCGATCCCGCCGCTGGTGGTGGGTGCCACGCCGTTTTTCGCGCGTCTGGTGGAAACCGCCCTGCGTGAAGTGGACCGCGGCATCATCGAAGCCACCCAGGCCATGGGTGCGACCACGCGACAGATCATCACCAATGCGTTGCTGCCTGAGGCTCGTCCGGGCATCTTCGCGGCGATTACGGTGACTGCAATTACACTGGTGTCCTACACGGCGATGGCGGGTGTCGTCGGCGCCGGTGGCCTGGGCGACCTGGCGATCCGCTTCGGATACCAGCGCTTCCAGACCGATGTGATGGTCGTGACGGTGGTGTTGCTGCTGGTCCTGGTCCAGGTACTACAAACCGTTGGCGACAAGTTGGTCGTCCACTTTTCCCGTAAGTAAGACATGAGCCGGCCATTCGCTGGCAGGCGCCAAACGGGCGCCTCACAAGGAGTTAGCTGAATGAAAAAACTACTCGTCGCCTTCGCTGCCGTTGCCGCCTTCTCGGCCCACGCGGCTGACACCCTGACCGTCGCGGCCACCCCGGTGCCACACGCCGAGATCCTCGAATTCGTGAAGCCGACCCTGGCCAAAGAAGGCGTGGACCTGAAGGTCAAGGTCTTCACCGACTACATCCAGCCGAACGTGCAGGTTGCGGAAAAGCGCCTGGACGCCAACTTCTTCCAGCACCAGCCGTACCTGGATGAATTCAACAAGGCCAAGGGCACAAACCTGGTATCCGTCGCCGGCGTGCACCTGGAACCCCTGGGCGCTTACTCCAGCAAGTACAAGACCCTCGCTGAACTGCCTGGCGGCGCCAACGTGGTGATCCCTAACGACGCCACCAACGGCGGCCGTGCTCTGCTGCTGATGGCCAAGGCCGGACTGATCAAGTTGAAGGATTCGAACAACATCCTGTCGACCGTGAAGGACATCACCGAGAACACCAAGGACCTGAAAATCCGCGAACTGGAAGCCGCAACCATCCCGCGCGTGCTGACCCAGGTCGACCTGGCACTGATCAACACCAACTACGCGCTGGAAGCCAAGCTTGATCCGGCCAAGGACGCGCTGGTCATCGAAGGCAACGACTCGCCGTACGTGAACATCCTGGTGGCTCGCCCGGATGACAAGGACAGCGACGCGATGAAGAAGCTGGTTGCCGCTTTGCACAGCCCGGAAGTGAAGGCCTTCATCCTCGAGAAGTACAAAGGCGCGGTAGTGCCGGCGTTCTGACCGACTGAAAGCAACAAAAAAGGGCGCATCGAATGCGCCCTTTTTTTGTGCCAGAAACACCGCCCCCTGTGGGAGCGAGCTTGCTCGCGATGGCGGTGTATCAGTCAATGTAGATGTTGAATATTACGGCCTCATCGCGAGCAAGCTCGCTCCCACAGGTTTAGCGGTGTCTTTAGTTGCGCTTGAGCATCACCGGCAACTGCGCCACCAGCTTCGCGTTGTTCAACGGCGCCCGGATGAAGCCGCGCTGCGTGCCGTCCGGCCCGATCACCGCGAGGTTGCCACTGTGGTCGACCGTGTAGTTTGGCTTGTTGGTGTCCGCCGGAATGAACGGAATGCTCACCGCGTTGGCGACCTTTTGCAGCTCATCGATCGACTTTGGCGCGAGGCCGACAAACTGCGGGTCAAAGTAGCTCAGGTACTGCTTGAGCTGCTGAGGCGTGTCGCGATGGGGATCGACGCTGACCAGCACGATCTGCAGCTTGTCCACCGCCTCGGGCGGCAACTCGCTCTTGATCTGTCGCAGCTGGGCGAGGGTGGTCGGGCAGACGTCCGGGCAGAAGGTGTAGCCGAAGAACAGCAGGCTCCACTTACCCTTCAATTCATTGATCGTGACCGGCTGACCATCCTGATTGGTCATCGTCACGTCCGGCAGATTGCGGCTCTGCGGCAGCAAAATGATACCGGCGTCGATCAGCGCCGTCGGATCGCCCTGGTTTTTTCCGGACAGCACCTTGTTGACGGTCAGGCCCAGGATCAGTGCGACCAGGGCGACGAGGATGAAGACGGTTTTCTGGGTTCGAGTCATAGGTTCAACAGTAAGTAGTGGTCTACGAGCAGGGCGATAAACAGCAGGAACAAGTAGTAAATAGAGTACTTGAACGTGTTGATCGCCGCGTGCGGCCGAGTGCCACGGTACAACACCACGGCCCATTGCAGAAACCGCGCCCCCAACCCGAGCGCGCAGACCAGGTAGAGCGTACCGCTCATGTGAATCACGTAGGGCATCAGGCTGACGGCGAGCAGCGCAAAGGTATACAGCAGGATATGAATCTTGGTGTAGTGCTCGCCATGGGTGACCGGCAGCATCGGGATGTCGGCCTTGGCGTATTCCTCCTTGCGATGGATCGCCAGCGCCCAGAAGTGCGGCGGGGTCCAGGCGAAGATGATCAGCACCAGCAGCAGCGGTTCGGCGCTGACGTGACCGGTGGCGGCGGTCCAGCCGAGCAAGGGCGGCGCGGCACCGGCCAGACCGCCGATGACGATGTTCTGCGGGGTCGCACGCTTGAGGAATCCGGTGTAGATCACCGCATAACCGAGCAGCGAGGCGAGAGTCAGCCACGCGGTCAGCGGGTTGGTAAACGCCAGCAGCATGGCTTGTCCGAGGGCTGCCAATACCAGCGCGAACGTCAGCGCGGCGGTCGGAGATATCCGGCCTTCGGCGAGCGGCCGTTTGTGGGTGCGCGCCATCACCGCGTCGATGCGCCGGTCCACCACATGATTGACCGCCGCGGCGCCACCGGCACACAGGGCGATGCCCAGGTTGCCGAACACCAGCACCGTCCACGGCACCCCGGCACGGGTCGCGAGGAACATCCCCACCAGTGAAGTGATGAGCATCAGCACCACGACCTTGGGTTTGGTCAGTTCCAGGTAGTCACGCCAGATCGCCTGACTGGGACGTTCGCCGATCAGAATCGCCATGGCATCTCTCCTTTTATTGTTATGGGCCCGGCTGAGTGTTTACGCAGGCTGAAGCGCCAGCGCGTTGGCTGCTTGACCCGGACCAGACTGGTTCGGGCGTGGTAGTTGACCAGCACCATGGTCAGCAACAGCGCGGCGCCGCCCGCGTTATGCGCGACGGCCACCGGCAGCGGCAGATGGAACAGCACGTTGCTGATGCCCAGGGTGATTTGTGCGCCAAGGGCAATCAGCACCAGGCCTGCCAGGCGCGTCATGCCGACCGCCTTCAATTGCCAGGCCAGGCCGAGCAATACCAGGGTGACCAGCAAGGCACCGATGCGATGGGTCAGGTGGATGGCCGTACGGGCGTCGCTGTCCAGTTGCCCGCCGAGGTAATTCGGGCCGATGTGCTGGGTCAGATGAAAGCCATTGGCAAAATCGGCAGGCGGCAGCCATTGGCCGTGACAGGTTGGAAAGTCGATGCAGGCCACGGCGGCGTAGTTGGAACTGACCCAGCCACCGAGGGCAATTTGCCCGATCACCAGCAACAGCCCCGCCGTCGCCCAGTGCTGCAAACGTCGTGGCACGGTCAGCGCCGGCAGTACGCCGGACAGGCGCAAGGTCAGCAGAAACAACAGGCTCAAGGTCGCGAAGCCGCCAAGTAAATGCCCGGTGACCACCTGCGGCCAAAGCTTGAGCGTTACCGTCCACATGCCGAACGCGGCCTGGCCAAAGACCACCGCCAACAGAAACAACGGCAACTTCACCGGTTGCCCCGGATGACGGCGATGCAACCACGCGCGACCGGCCGACACCGCGATCAACACGCCCAGCGTGCCAGCGAAGTAGCGGTGGATCATCTCGTTCCAGCCCTTGTGGGCCTCGACCGGAGCGTCCGGGAAATGCAATTCGGCATGGGCCAGCTGGGCTTCGCTTTTCGGCACGCTGATGAAACCGTAGCAGCCAGGCCAGTCCGGGCAGCCGAGGCCGGCGTGGGTCAGGCGGGTGTAGGCGCCGAGCAATACCACGATCAGTGCCAGCAAGGTGGCAAACAACGCGAGACGAAATCCAGGCTTGGCCATGACGATGCCCTTATCCGATGTTCGACAGTTTCAGCAGGTGGCGTAGATCGTTCAGCAGGTCCTTGCCCTTCACCGACGGGTCGTAGCGCAGTACCAGATTGCCGTGGGGGTCGATGATCCACAGGTGCGGCGCGTCATTGCTCTGAGCGCCTTTTGTGTAGGCAGGCAAGTCCAGTGGATAGCGTTGCAACTGCGGGTACTCGCGTTGAAGTTTAGTCTCGTAATCGCTGTTCAGCGTCTGCGCGGCGGCCAATGCATGGCTGGCGCGGGACGCATCGCGGCCGAGGCCGATCTGGATCTGCCGCGCCAGGTACACCAGTTGCTGGCAGTCCACCGCGCAATCCTTGGGCGCGGTCACCAGGATCTGCCAACGCTCTTCCTGGGCGTGCACGCCAATGTCCGCGCGGGTCTGACCGTTGCCGATGAGTTCGCCGTGATAACTGCGGCCCTCGGGCACCCAGAAATTCAGCTTGTACATGCCGGTGGCAAGGATCATCGGACCGATCACCCCGAGCAGGATCAGCAACAGTTGCATACGGCCCTTGCGCCGGTTCACCGAAGGTTTCGCCTCAGACATGCTGGGTGGATTCATGGCCGCTCCCATGGTGTTTCTCCTTTGCGTTGTGCCAGCCGAGATAGAGATAAAGACCGAACAGGGCGATCGCCATGGCGAACCACTGCACGGCATAAGCGATGTGTTTTTCCGGGCCCGTGGCGACCACCGGCCAGTCGGCCTGATAGGTGGCCGGGCCGGTTTCGGCGCGTAGCTCAAAGGCAAAGCCTTCGCGGTTCAGCGTCTTCCAGAGACTGGCCGGTTCAACGGCGGTAATCAGCTTCGGCCACGTCGCTGTCGCCGGGTCTGCATGCAACTGAAACGGCGCACCGGGGGAGACGTAGACCCACGCGTCGAGGCTGACGGCCTCGGCAGGTGTCTTGAATTGCACGGGTATGCGGCGTTCCGGCCAGGGCAGCCAGCCGCGATTGACCAGCAGCCAGAGCCCGCTGGTCTGATCATGAAAGGGTTGCAACAGCTCGACGCCGACCCTGCCGTTACGTTGACTGTTGTCGAGCAGCAGGCTGTGTTCGGCATCGAAGCGGCCGTGCAGGCGAACCCGGCGGAAAGCCGGGTCAGCGGTGTATTGCAATTCGGTGCTGGCCATCGGCTCGGCGGCCCGGCGCTCGGCGTAGGTTTGCAGCAGCGCGCTTTTTTCTGCGCCCCGGCTCAATTGCCAGAACCCCAGGGACACCAGTAGCGGCAACAACAGTGCGACCACCAGCGTTGGCACGATACCCGGCCGAAAGCGCTTCATGGCATCGCCAGAAAGTCGGTCATCGCGATAGCTATACTCAAGTCCATCGCTTATCCCCCCCGGAGTCCCACCATGCTCAAAGCAGCCATCGTCCTGATGCTGATTGCCACGGTTGTCAGCCTGTTCAGCGGCCTGTTTTTTCTGGTCAAGGACGACAGCAGCTCAAACCGCCTCGTCATTGCCTTGAGTGTGCGTGTCACGCTGGCCGCCATTACCCTCGGTCTGATCACCTGGGGGTTTTTCAGCGGCCAGCTGGTGTCCCACGTGCCGTGGTAGCTCAAAGCTTCAAGCTTTTAGCTTCAAGCTGCTTCAAAGCACATAGACAAAAACGAACAACCCGATCCACACCACATCCACGAAGTGCCAGTACCAGCTCGCCGCTTCGAAGCCGAACTGGTGCTCGCTATCGAAGTGCCCGCGCATGACCCGCATCAGCATCACGAACAAGATGATGGTGCCGATGGTCACGTGGGCGCCGTGGAACCCGGTGAGCATGAAGAAGGTCGCGCCGTAGATGCCCGAACCCAGGGTCAGGCCCAGTTCGCGGTAGGCGTGCATGTACTCTTCGGCCTGGAAGGTGAGGAATGCACAGCCCAACACTACGGTGAGCGCCAACCACAGCTTCAGTGCGCCGCGATGGCCCTTTTTCAACGCGTGGTGGGCGATGGTCACAGTCACGCTGGAGCTCACCAGCAACACGGTGTTGAGCAGCGGCAGGCCCCAGGGGCTGATGACCTCCTTGGGCGGCGGAAATAGTTTCGAGTCGGGGTTGTCCAGCAGCGGCCAGGTGAACTGGAAGCTCGGCCACAGCATGTGCGCGATGCCTTTGGCACCTTCACCGCCAAGCGCCGGCCCGGAGATGTGACGCACATAAAACAGTGCGCCGAAAAAGGCGATGAAGAACATCACTTCCGAGAAAATGAACCAGCTCATGCCCCAGCGAAACGACCGATCCATTTGCGCGCTGTACAAGCCGCCGCGACTTTCCTTGATCACCGTGCCGAACCAACCGAACAGCATGTAGGCCAGGAGTAACCCGCCGACGAAAAAGATCAGTGGCCCGTGGGATTCCGGGCGCGCCGCTTTCAGATCGTTGAACCAGGTGGCCAGGCCAAACACCGTGACGAACATGCCAACCGTGGCGATGATTGGCCATTTGCTCTGGGCCGGTACGTAATAATGTTCATGAGTTGCCATTTATTGTTCTCCTTATCGGGCACGCTCAGCCGCCAGTGTTTACAGCTACCGGTGGATGTCGGGCGGTGATATCGAACAGCGTGTAAGACAGCGTCAGGTGCTTCACATCCTTGGGCATGTCACGGTCAACGATGAAACGTACCGGCATCTCGATCCGTTGACCGGGCTGCAGCACTTGCTGGGTAAAGCAGAAACATTCGGTCTTGTGGAAGTACGCCGCCGCGGCGCTTGGCGCGATGCTCGGCACGGCCTGGGCACTCATCGGCTTATCGGTGGGGTTGTGGGCGATGAAGATCATCTCGTTCACCGCCCCCGGGTTAGCGGTCAGCTCGTCATGCTTGGGGTAAAAATCCCATGGCATATCGGCGGTATTGGTCGACAGGAACTGCACACGCACCTGCCGCGAGGTGTCGACCGTCTGCTCCCCCTCGTACTGCCCGGCGGTCTTGCCATTGATGCCGAAGGCCTTGCACATCACGTCGTAGATCGGCACCAGCGCAAACCCGAACACAAACATTGCCCCCACTACCAGCAATAGACGGGTGACCAGTTTCTTCAGCGAAATCGAGTCAGCCATGATTGCAAACCTCTACACCAACCCCTGTAGGAGCGAGCCCGCTCGCGAAAAATCGGAGAACGCCGCGGGGCATCAGGCTTCCAGCGTTATCGTTGACGACCATCGCGAGCGAGCTCGCTCCTACAAAGGGGCAGGCGTTCATTTCACTTCCGGCGGCGTGGTGAAGGTGTGATACGGCGCCGGCGACGGGATGCTCCACTCCAGGCCTTCAGCCCCATCCCACGGTTTGGCCGGTGCCGGCGGGCCGCCGCGAATGGTCTTGATCACGATGAACAGGAAGAAAATTTGCGTGGCCCCGAACATGAATGCGCCGATCGACGACACCATGTTGAAGTCGGCGAATTGCAGGTTGTAGTCCGGAATCCGTCGCGGCATGCCCGCCAGTCCCACGAAGTGCATAGGGAAGAAGGCCAGGTTCATACCGATGAACGACAGCCAGAAATGCAGCTTGCCGAGGGTTTCGTCGTACATGTGGCCGGTCCATTTCGGCAACCAGTAGTAGGCCGAGGCGAAGATCCCGAAGATCGCCCCCGGTACCAGCACGTAATGGAAGTGCGCGACCACGAAGTAGGTGTCCTGGTACTGGAAGTCCGCCGGGGCGATGGCCAGCATCAGTCCGGAGAAACCGCCGATGGAGAACAGGATCACGAACGCCACGGCAAACAGCATCGGTGTCTCGAAGGTCAACGAGCCCTGCCACATGGTGCTGGCCCAGTTGAACACCTTCACGCCCGTTGGTACCGCAATCAGCAGGGTGGCGTACATGAAGAACAGCTCGCCCACCAGCGGAATGCCGACCACGAACATGTGGTGCGCCCAGACGATGAACGACAGGAACGCGATACTCGCCGTGGCGTAGACCATCGAGGTGTAGCCGAACAGCGGCTTGCGCGAGAAGGCCGGAATGATCGAGCTGACGGCGCCGAAGGCCGGCAGGATCATGATGTACACCTCGGGGTGGCCGAAGAACCAGAACACGTGCTGGAACAGCACCGGGTCACCGCCACCGGCGGCGCTGAAGAAGCTGGTGCCGAAGTGGATGTCCATCAGCATCATGGTCACGCAACCGGCCAGCACCGGCATCACCGCGATCAGCAGGAACGCGGTGATCAGCCAGGTCCAGACGAACAGCGGCATTTTCATCAGCGTCATGCCGGGGGCGCGCAGGTTGAGGATGGTGGCGATCACGTTGATCGCACCCATGATCGAGCTGATCCCCATCAAGTGAATGGCGAAGATGAAGAAGGTCACGCTTTCCGGTGCATAGGTCGTCGACAGTGGCGCGTAGAACGTCCAGCCAAAGTTCGGCCCGCCACCGGGGGTAAACAGGGTCGAAACCAGTAGCAGGAACGCCGCCGGCAACAGCCAGAAGCTGAAGTTGTTCATTCGCGGCAGGGCCATGTCCGGCGCGCCGATCATCAGCGGGATCATCCAGTTGGCGAGGCCGACGAAGGCCGGCATCACCGCGCCGAAGACCATCACCAGACCGTGCATGGTGGTCATCTGGTTGAAGAATTCCGGCTGGACGATCTGCAGCCCCGGCTGGAACAACTCGGCGCGAATCACCATCGCGAACGAGCCGCCGAGCAGGAACATGGAAAACGCAAACCACAGGTACAGGGTGCCGATGTCCTTGTGGTTGGTGGTCAGCACCCATCGCATCAGGCCTTTGGCGGGGCCGTGGGCGTGGTCGGTGGCGGTATGAACATGTTCATCGATTACAGCAGTCATGTCCTGTCTCCTGCAAACAGATGGGCTGGGCAGGTCGGGATGCGTAGCCCCGACCGGTTCCTTACGTGCGCAATAGACTGGGTCATTTGCTTTCCGCCTGTTTCAGCTCCAGCACTTCTTTTGGCGTGACCATGTCGCCCTTGTTGTTGCCCCAGGCGTTACGTTCATAGGTCACGACCGCTGCGATATCGACTTCCGAGAGCTGTTTGCCGAACGCGGCCATGGCGGTGCCAGGCTTGCCGTGGAAGACAATGCTCAGGTGACCTTCTTTCGGTCCGGTGGCGATTTTCGAGCCCTTGAGTGCCGGGAACATCGGCGGCAGGCCCTGGCCTTCGGCCTGGTGACAGGCCACGCAGGTAGTGTGATAGACCTTGTCGCCGCGCTCCTTGAGCTCGTCGAGGGTCCATTCCTTGCTGGTCAGCTCTTTGAGCTGCGCGGCCTCGACCTTGCGATCGGCCAGCCATTTTTCGTAATCGGCCTTTTCCTTGACCTCGACCACGGTCGGCATGAAGCCGTGATCCTTGCCGCACAACTCGGCGCACTGGCCACGGTAGATGCCGGGCTTGTCGATGCGGGTCCAGGCTTCATTGACGAACCCGGGTATCGCATCGCGCTTGACCGCGAAAGCCGGCACCCACCAGGAGTGGATCACGTCGGCGGAAGTCACCAGGAAGCGCACTTTGGTGCCGACCGGCAGCACCAATGGCTTGTCGACCTCGAGCAGGTAGTGCTCGCCCTTGGCTTCCTTGTTGTGGATTTGATCCTGGGGGGTGGTCAGGTTGCTGAAGAACTCGACGTCCTGGCCCAGGTATTTGTAGTGCCACTTCCACTGGTAGCCGGTGACCTGGATATCGATCTCCGGCTCGCTGGCGTCGTACATCTTGATCAGGGTCGCGGTAGCGGGAACCGCCATGGCCACCAGGATCAGGAAGGGCACGATGGTCCAGAGGATTTCGACGGTGGTGCTTTCATGAAATTTGGCGGCCACCTGCCCGGTCGAGCGGCGGTGGAGAATCATCGACCAGAACATGGCACCAAAAACGATGATGCCGATCACCACACAGATCCAGAAAATGGTCATGTGCAGGTCGAATACTGCGTGACTGATTTCAGTCGCTCCAGGCGCCATATTCACAGTCCAGGCCGCTTGCGCCTGACTGAAAATCGACCACAACAGGAGGCCCATCCAGACATGTGGATGTCGCATCATTGCGGGTTCCCCTTATCGTTCTTGTTATCCCGCCGGCTTTCACCTGCGGCAAGGGAGCGGCTGCATCAGACTACGAACTTGAGCACCGGGCCTTGCTGCATATGCAGTCGGGCGTCATCAGCTAACTCCATTCCACCCCGAGTATAGACAGCACCTCCGACCTCGCAATGCGAAGGCGTAAATCATCTGAAACAGCATTAACTTGCATTGCAGGGCACGAATGGAGAAGGATGCAGACGAATGGTGGCAAACCGATATAACGGGGCCGTCTCAAGGATGAAATAATTATGACAAATGCGTCTTAGCATTTTTCGTAAGCCAGCTAAGTTATGTCTTCCCTATTTCATTGCCTTGTTTCCTGGAGTTTTCATGAACACCGCCGCATTGCGCGAGCAGATCCAAAAAGCCCAACACCACGAAGCCGAGACCGGCCTGCTGACGCGTCAGCTGGAAAGTAAATTGCCTCATCTGCACCCGGCGATCCAATTGCCGGAGGCCGATACCAACGGCGTATTGACGCGATTTGTCGCCGCCTACATCGAAGAAGTGCCCGATCTGCTGGATGCAGCCAATGAAGTCGCCAGGGAAGCGGGCATCGAGTCACAGATCAAACCGGTGCTGAAAATCGCCGAGCAGTACTTCCTCCAGCCTCCAGCCATCATGGCCGGCCATGTCGGGCTCGACAGCCTGTTGGATGAAGCCTATCTGGCGCACCGGTTTGTCGAAGAGGTCAACGACCTGTACATCAAGCATTTCGGCCAGCCACTGATCCCCTTGGACATGACTGTCGCCAACCTGATTGCTCACCAATTGATCGGTGAGTCGTTCGCCAACCAACTGGACGAAGTGGTGCATCACGCCATCGACGAGATGCTCAACGACGAAAGCTTCGCACTGGAGTCGGTGGAAGCCTACCGCGAGAAGCTCAACAGCCCGGACACCGGCGCCGCATGGAAACGCTGGCCGTGCATGTCCCGCCGCCTGGGCGTAGGCCTGGAGCTGGATCAGCCGGCTGCCTGATCCTTGAAACCTGTGGGAGCGGGCTTGCTCGCGAATGCGGCGTGTCAGTCGACATAAACGTTGAATGATTGACCGAATTCGCGAGCAAGCCCGCTCCCACACAGGTACCTCAGCCAGTCGCACCGACGCCGCTATTCGTCCGCACCCGCCCCTCAAGCCGACGCTTCAACCCTCGCGACTCAATCAACAGCTTCGAACCCTTGCCCGCATTGGCTCGTCCCCATTCCTCCAGCAACTCCAGGCACGAGTGATCGATGTAGCTCAGGTTATTGAGCGGCACATGCACCGTCGTACCCACCGGAATGCTGCCCAGCACCTGGGTCAGCGCCGGTACTTTGAGGAAGGTCGCCGCGCCCGTCAGGCGCAACTCCATTTCCCCTTCCCGAGGCAGGTCGATCAGGCTGATCTTCAAGCGCGAAGCTTTCAGTGCCAGTTTCACCAGGGTCAGGCCAAAGCCAATCAACACGCCCGTCAGCAGGTCGGTAAAAACGATGGCCAACGCGGTTGCCGCGTAAGTGAACATCGGCGCCCGACCATACCGGCCCAACCCCCGAAAGACCTTGAGATCCACCAGTTTGAAGCCGGTGTACACCAGCACACCCGCCAGGCTTGCCACCGGAATGCTTTGCAAGACGCTGGACAGCAACAGCACGAACGCCAGCAGCCACAGGCCGTGGAATATGGTCGAAAACCGCGTGGTTGCCCCGGCCTGGACATTCGCCGAACTGCGCACGATAACGCCGGTCATCGGCAATGCCCCAAGCAGACCACACAGCATGTTGCCGATACCTTGCGCCGACAATTCCCGGTCAAAGTCCGAGCGCTGGCCGCTGTGCATGCGATCAACCGCCGCGGCTGAGAGCAAGGTTTCGGCGCTGGCGATAAAGGCCACGGCAAACGCCGCAATCAGCAATGTCGGATCGGCGAGGTTGAGCAGGTCCGCCGGCTTCAGCCAATCGATAGCCTCCGCCAGGTTGGCCGGTACCTCAACCCGTTTGACCTGCAACGCCAGCACCAGGCTGGCAAGCGTGGCCAGACCGACACCCAGTAGCGCTCCAGGAATGAAGCGCAGGGATTGCGGACGGAATTTTTCCCACAGCCACATGACAGCAATCGTCGACAGACCGAGCAAACCGGCTTGCCAGCCAAACGTGGGCAATGCCTGAGCCAGCGCCGCCGGGAAGGCTGCCAGGTTATCGAGGCCCGAGGGTTTGGGTACGGCATCCAGCATGACATGCACTTGGGACAGGACGATCAGCACACCAATCCCGGCCAGCATGCCGTACACCACCGCAGGCGCCGTCACCCGAAACCAGCATCCCAGCTTCAATCGACCCGCCACCAGTTGCAGCAAACCCGCCAGTAACAGGATGGGCCCAAGCATGGCGATACCATGTTGGCGGACCAACTCGAAGACCAGAACCGCCAGACCCGCCGCCGGGCCACTGACTTGCAGCGGCGAGCCGGCCAACCAGCCGACCACCAGACCGCCGATGATGCCGGTGATCAGGCCTTTGGCGGGTGGCAGCCCCGAGGCAATAGCGATGCCCATGCAAAGGGGCAGGGCGACAAGAAACACGACCACCGAAGCCAACAGCTCCCGTGGCAGAACAGCTTTGAGTCGAGCAGCACGCATGATGAGTCTCCCGAAGTTTTCTTCAGGCATGGCAAAGCCAGGCTGCCTGAACGGCAGCCTCGGCTAAACCACACAACGATTTAGGAGGAGTTAAAAGCGCGCTTTGGGCGTCGCCACGGGAATTGGCAGGCTGCCATTGAGCGGCAGGAAACAGCCTTGATCGGCGTCGTACGCTTTGATTTCGCTGGTTTCGATGTTGTAGACCCAGCCGTGGATAAACAGCTGACCGTTGGCCATGCGCGAGGCAACCGACGGATGAGTACGCAGGTGCTGCAATTGGGCGATCACATTTTCCTCGGTGAGGATGTGCATGCTTTCGCTTTCGTTAGAGCAGTTGCAGTTCTCCTGCACCATGGTCTTGGCCACTTCGGCATGACGCAGCCAGGCTTTGACCGTGGGCATTTTCTCCAGACTGTCCGGATTGAGTACCGCGCGCATGGCGCCGCAGTCGGAATGCCCGCAAATGATGATGTGATGCACCCCCAGGGCCAGTACGGCGTACTCGATGGCCGTGGAGACACCACCGTTCATTTGTCCGTAAGGCGGCACAACGTTGCCGACGTTACGGGTCACGAACAGGTCGCCCGGGGAGCTTTGTGTGATCAGTTCAGGAACGATGCGCGAATCGGCGCAGGCGATGAACATCGCTCGTGGCCGCTGGGCCGTGGCGAGTTTCTTGAAGAGCTCTTCCTGCTGAGGAAAGATCTCGTGATGAAAATGCAAAAAGCCATCAACGATATGCTGCAACGCTGCATCGGCGGTTTCGGCCTCGGGTTGGGCTGAAGCCGACGCAGCCAACGGCTGTTTATCCTTGTCACTCATCAATTCATCCTCGTTGGCGGGCTCAGGGAGTCATCCCGTGCGGTCCGGTGTGAAGCCAGTGGCTGGTTAAAAAACATCCAGGCCAAACATCTCGACCCATCAGTCACTCGATGAACAAGGTAGCGGCCGAATCTTAATTGAAACTGAATAAAACGCTCTAGAATGCGTGTTCCAGATCACAAAAAACGTGACCCGCCTAAGGCGCGAGCGCGATCTTCAGTACTCAACCATAGGTCAATTGTCCTCAAATCAACGACATTTGGCGACCGGGCGGACAGAAGGCATTGCAGTCCAGGTCAAAGCCTTCCCGGTGATTGAGCCCCAGGCGCTTGATGGTTTTGGCAAAGCGCTGTGCCAGCAGGTCGGCGAAGGGACCTTCGCCGCGCATTCGGGCGCCAAAGCGGCTGTCATAGAGTTCACCGCCACGGCTCTGGCGAATCAGGCTCAGCACATGCGTCGCCCGTTGCGGATAGTGGGCACCCAGCCATTCTTCGAACAACGGCGCCACCTCCAGCGGCAAGCGCAGCATCATGTAGGCGGCACTCTGCGCCCCGGCCGAATGGGCCTCGGTTAGCAGGCTTTCAAGCTCGCTATCGTTGATCATCGGGATCATCGGTGAACACAGAACGCCGACCGGGATACCCGCCTCGCGCATCACCCGGATCGCCCGCAACCGCGCCTTGGGCGCTGCGGCGCGGGGTTCGAGGATGCGCTTGAGTTCGTCGTCCAGGGTGGTCAGGCTGATCATGACCGCCACCAGTCTTTGGCTGGCAAGCTCGGTCAGCAGGTCCAGATCACGAAGAATCAGCGATCCCTTGGTCACGATGGTCACCGGGTGCCGATAGCGCAGCAGCACCTCAAGGGTCTTGCGAGTGATCTGGTATTCGCGCTCGATCGGCTGGTAAGGGTCGGTGTTGGAACCGAGGTTGATCGGCGCACATTGATAGCCACGTTTGGACAACTGCTCCTCCAGCACATCCACGGCATTGGTCTTGGCAATCAGTTTTGTCTCGAAATCCAGTCCGGGCGACATGTCCCAATAGGCATGGCTGGGGCGCGCATAGCAATAAATGCAACCGTGCTCGCAACCGCGATAGGGGTTGATCGAGCGATCGAAGGGCAAGTCCGGCGACGTGTTGCGGGTGATGATGGTTTTCGCCGTTTCAATGCGCACCTCGGTGCCTTGGGTGAGCGGTACTTCCTGGTACCAGCCGTCGTCTTCGGCCACCGAATGACTGGGGGCGAAACGGTTGTGCGGGTTGGTCGCAGTGCCGCGGCCCCGGGGAGGAAATGGCGTGTGCATGAAAAACACCCGATAACTGTATGCGCATACAGTACATCGATCAAAGCCACTCGACCAGCGCCGTTCGGCACTATCTGATTATTTGTCATGCACGCTTGCGTGATGCAACCGGGAGAAACATATAAAGCCTGGATGTTGCGACAAAACTGCATGTACCATTTTTTCGCTGCAAAACATAAACACCGATATTCTATAAAAGGATTTATTTATGTCGTTTTTTAATCGCCGCGGTATTTTTTTGCAAAAACTTGGACCGACTGTAGTTGACCCCGATGAAGTACTGGTATCGATGCAGTTCGCACTCAAGGAAGAAGGCTGGGATGAAGAAAACTCGGTCGCGACCACCTCTTTGCTGGACTCCACCACGCTGATTGCGTCCTCATACGACGGCGGCCAGACATTTAATATTGGCAGTGTCGACAAAGATATTGATGGTAACGGGACCATCAATTCCGATGATAAGGAAAAACTGCTGGCTCTGGCCAAAGCGTACGCCGGCATTGCGAAACCTTGAACCAAAGGTCTAGGCAAATATATTGTGATTAATCAGGTCCGGTCGAAGTTAATAATCGATCGGGTTTGATTTTTTATCGCCTATAACATTGTTCTTTCAATGAACGAGGCTCGAATCCCGTCAGCTTCACGATTCTTTGACGGTCCGCTCACAGGCCTTTGACCGTGCCTGCCTGATCCTTGCCAGCATCTTCCCGTCCCTTTCAGAACGGTCGCTCAAGCATGCCTCTATCACGTTTTTTATCTGCAATATGCCTGTCGCTGGTCACACTCGTTAACCTGACACCGGCATTTGCTGACGACAGCGCGATGCACCGTCCAGCAGACTGGGCTCAACCGATCGAGAAGCAATACAACCTCTTTCAAATGTCGCCAACCCTCTACCGCAGCGCCTTGCCGGACAAGGACGCGATGCCGTTGCTGGAGAAACTCAAGGTCGGCACGGTGATCAACTTCCTGCCTGAAGCAGACTCCAGTTGGCTGTCCACGCCAGGCATCACGCAAGTACAACTGCCTTATCGCACCAACCATGTGGATGATGCCGATGTGCTCAAGGCCCTGCGCGCCATCCAGTCTGCCGAAGCCAAAGGCCCGGTGCTGATGCATTGCAAACACGGCTCTGACCGTACCGGCCTGATGGCGGCCATGTATCGGGTGGTCATCCAGGGCTGGAGCAAGGAAGAGGCCCTGAACGAAATGACCCAGGGCGGCTTTGGTGACAGTACCCACTTCAAAGATGGCATCCGCTACATGATGCAGGCCGACGTCGAAAAACTGCGCACGGCCCTGGCCAATGGCGATTGCAGCACCAGCCCGTTCGCCGCTTGCTCGATGAAGAGCTGGTTCAAGTCCGCTCATATCGAATAAAAAGGTTCTTCACGTAATTCCGGGAAACTGTAGGAGCTGCCGAAGGCTGCGATCTTTTGATCTGGATCTTCAGAAATCTCCAGATCGCAAAAGCAAGGTCAAAAGATCGCAGCCTTCGGCAGCTCCTACAGATATTTCGTAATCTGTGCCGTGATGAACCTAAAAAAAGCCCCCGTTGCATGGAGCAACGGGGGCTTTTTTTCACTCAGTGCTGTTCGTCGGGCTTTTTCTTCAGCTTCGGATTCGGGAAGAACTGAACCGCCTGAACCTTGGTGTCCGGGGCTTTGGGTGCGGTGGTGTTGACCCGCGTGCCAAGCTCCTTGGGCACCGACAGCCCTTGCTCATTGAGTGTGTCGGAGTAACCGCAGGCCACGCACTCCCGGTGCGGGACCTGGTCTTCGTTCCACATCATCAACTTGTCCGGCTCGCTGCATGCCGGGCAGACCGCCCCGGCGATAAAGCGTTTTTTCGTAATCACAGGTCCCTCACTCATGCTGCCGCGTCCTCACTCAGGCCGCTGTGGCGCAAGAGTGCGTCAATCGATGGCTCACGGCCACGGAAGTCGACGAACAGCACCATTGGCTCCTGGGAACCGCCACGGGCGAGGATCGCTTCGCGGAAGGCACGGCCGGTGTCGGCGTTGAGCACGCCTTCTTCTTCGAACTTCGAGAACGCATCGGCCGAGAGCACTTCAGCCCATTTGTAGCTGTAGTAACCCGCGGCATAACCGCCGGCGAAGATGTGCGCAAAGCTGTTGGGGAAGCGGTTGTAGGCCGGCGGACGCATCACCGAGACCTCGTCGCGCACGCCTTCGAGCACTTGCAGCACGCTGCGGCCGTCGCCATGGGTTGCGTGCAATTCGAAGTCGAACAGCGAGAACTCCAGTTGGCGGACCATCATCAGGCCGGACTGGAAGTTTTTCGCCGCGAGCATTTTCCCGAGCAAGTCCTGAGGTAGTGGCTCGCCGGTTTCGTAATGACCGGAAATCAGCGCCAGGCCTTCCGGCTCCCAGCACCAGTTTTCCATGAACTGACTTGGCAGTTCGACGGCATCCCAGGCCACACCGTTGATGCCGGACACGCCAGCATGCTCGACGCGGGTCAGCAGGTGATGCAGGCCGTGACCGAATTCATGGAACAGGGTGGTGACTTCATCGTGGGTCAGCAGCGCAGGTTTACCGCTGTCAGCCGGAGTGAAGTTGCACACCAGGTTCGCCACCGGGCTTTGCAGCACGCCGCCAGCCGTGCGGCGACGGTCGCGGGCGCCATCCATCCAGGCACCACCGCGCTTGTTGGCGCGAGCGTAGAGGTCGAAGAAGAAGCGGCCGACGTGCTGGCCGTTTTCCTTGATTTCGAACAGGCGGACATCCGGGTGCCATGTGTCGAAGCCTTTGAGTTCGGCAATCTCGATGCCGTACAGGCGCTGGACGATGGCGAACAGGCCGCTGAGCACCTTGTCGATCGGGAAGTAGGCACGCAGGGCTTCCTGAGCCACGCTGTAACGTTGTTCACGGAGTTTTTCGCCGTAGAAACCGCTGTCCCAGCTTTGCAGGTCCGGGCAACCTTGCTCGGCCGCATAGGCCTTGAGCTGTTCCAGATCCTGGGCGGCGAACGGCTTGCTGCGCTTGGCCAGGTCGCGCAGGAAGCTCAGCACCTGATCGCTGGATTCGGCCATTTTGGTCGCCAGGCTCAGCTCGGAGAAACTGCTGAAACCCAACAGCTTTGCCAACTCCTGGCGCAGGTCGAGGATTTCTTCCATGACCGGGCCGTTGTCGTTCTGGCCGGCATTCGGCCCCTGGTCCGACGCACGGGTGCAGTATGCCGCGTAGACTTCTTCGCGCAGTGCGCGGTCCTGGGCGTAGGTCATCACCGCGTAATAGCTCGGGAATTCCAGGGTGATCAGCCAGCCGTCCAGGTCCTTGGCCTGTGCCGCGGCAGCCATTTGCGCCTTGGCCGAATCGGTCAGGCCGGCGAGGGCGGCTTCATCGGTGACGTGTTTGGTCCACGCCTGAGTGGCATCGAGCAACTGGTTGGAGAAACGGCTGCCCAGTTCCGACAGCTTGCTCTGCACTTCGGCGTAACGTTTCTGTTCGGCTTCCGGCAGGTCGATACCCGACAGACGGAAGTCACGCAGGGAGTGTTCCAGGATAGTTTTCTGCGCCACGTCGAAACCGGCGGCTTCAGGACTGCCGGCCAGGGCTTCGAAGGCCTGGAACAGCTCGCGGTTCTGGCCCATTTCGGTGGAGTAGGCGCTCAAGGCGGGCAGGCAGGACTCGTAGGCTTCACGCAGTTCGGCGCTGTTACACACGGCATTGAGGTGGCTGACCGGGCTCCAGGCGGCACCCAGGCGGTCGTTGAGTTCGTCCATCGCCAGCACCAGGCCGGCCCACGTTGGCTGCTTGGCCTGGGTCTTGAGGATCTCGACAATGGCGGCGCGGTTGTCAGCCAGGATCTGTTCAATGGCCGGTTGTACGTGTTCGGCGCGGATGGCGGAGAACGGCGGCAGGTCATAGGACTGCAAAAGAGGGTTGTTCACGCTCACGGTTGATACCTTGGCTGGAGAAACATGCAGCCATCTTAATTACAATCGACGTTCACCGCAGCTATCAGCAACAGAGAGAAACCCTATCGTGAACCTTCGCAAGTATCAGAACCACACGCCGCTGCTGGGTAAAGGCGCTTTTGTCGATGGCTCGGCGGTGGTGATCGGCGACGTCGAAATCGGCGAAGACAGCTCGGTCTGGCCGCTGACGGTGATCCGTGGCGACATGCACCGCATCCGCATCGGCGCGCGCACCAGCGTGCAGGATGGTTGTGTGTTGCACATCACCCACGCCGGTCCGTTCAACCCCGATGGCTTTCCATTGCTGATCGGCGATGACGTAACCATCGCCCACAAGGTCATGCTGCATGGCTGTTCGGTGGGCAGCCGGGTGTTGATCGGCATGGGCAGCATCGTCATGGACGGCGCCGTGGTCGACGATGACGTGATCATCGGCGCTGGCAGCCTGGTGCCACCGGGCAAGCATCTGCAAAGCGGCTTCCTGTATGTGGGCAGCCCGGTGAAACAGATTCGCCCGCTGACGGACAAAGAGCGCGCCTTTTTCACCTACAGCGCGGCGAACTACGTGAAGCTCAAGGACCTGCATCTGGCCGAAGGCTACGACCAGCTTTGACCTGGCTCCCTTATTCAGGACTCAACATGCATTACCAAACCGTTTTGTTCGACCTCGATGGCACCCTGACCGACCCGCGCGAGGGCATCACCCGTTCGATCCAGTTCGCCTTGGGCAAACTGGGTATCGATGAACCGGATCTGGGCAAACTCGAACACTTCATCGGCCCGCCACTGTTGCAGGCTTTCATGCAGTTCTACGACTTCGATGAAGCCAGGGCCTGGGAGGCGGTGAATTTTTACCGCGAACGCTTCAAGGTCACCGGACTCTACGAGAACCGCGTGTTCGACGGCGTCACACCGCTACTGGAAACCCTGAGCGGACAAGGCCGGCAGCTGTACATTGCGACCTCGAAACCCTGGGTGTTCGCCCGTGAAATCGCCCGGCATTTCGATTTTTCCAGGCACTTCAAGGTGATTTACGGCAGCGAACTGGACGGCACCCGGACCAACAAGGTCGATCTGATCGCTCACCTGATGGCCGAAGAAAAGCTGGACCCGGCCAATACCTTGATGATCGGCGACCGCAAGCACGACCTCATCGGCGCGCGCAGCAACGGCCTGGATGCAGCGGCGGTGGGTTACGGGTTCGGCAGTCACGAAGAGCTGAGCGCCGAAGCGCCGGCGTATCACTTTGAAACGCTGGCAGAGTTGCATCAGGCGTTTTTGCGCTGATACGACGTCTCCCTGTAGGAGCGAGCCTGCTCGCGATGGTCGTGAACGATAACGCTGGAAGCCTGACGCCCCGCGGCGCTCTCAGGTTTTTCGCGAGCAGGCTCGCTCCTACAAAGGAATTGCGCAGGCCTTCATGGCCGTGGTGGTGGCGCCAGTTTCTGTCCTTGCTCCACCGCCCAGTTCACCACCTGCGTGGTCAACTGATCATTCGCCTGACCGAACCCGACCACCACCGCCGGGACCTGCACATCGCTCAACGGCTGGCGCACTTCGAAGCGGCGACTGGCGAGGATTCGCTGGTCGTAACTGCGCACCAGCAATGCATCCAGACGCACGACCACGCTGGCATTCGGGCCCTGGTACTCAGTCTGGAACGCCTGCAGGCTGCCGCCCAATTCAAGATCGGTCTGGAAAATGCTGTCATCAGTGCTCAGCAGTATCACCCGTCCGTCATGTTGGAAACCTTGCAGCAGGCGATTGCGCACCAGCACCGGCGCCGGGTCGCTCCAGCGCGAGCCCTTGTAGTGGCTGATCACGTCGCCCTGAGGAATGACTGCAATGTTCGGACTGTTCAACGCTTCACTGGACTGGAACTTGGTCAGGCGTAGCGACCAGTGCTGCGGCGTGCCATGGCTGGCCGGCGTGCTGCTCTGGGCTGAGGGCAATCGATAGACCTCGAAAAGCTCTGGCTTGGGCAGGATCGAGCACGCGCCGATCAGCGTGAAGCCAGCGAGGAGGGCGATCCGAATCAGCTTCATGGCGTGAATTCCTTGGTCTTGTCACTGCCCAGCAGGTAACCGCTGGGGTCGGCCTCCAGACGTTTGGTAATGACGCGCAACGAGGACAGGGTTTCGCGCATCTCGCGCACGGCCGGGCCCAGGCCATTGAGGCCTTGCATGCCGCTGTTGAGCGAATCCTGATTGGCGCTGATCAGTGTGTTGAGGGTGGCGCTGCTTTCCTGCAGCGACTTCATCGCCTGCTCGGCGCTGCCCAGCGCTTCCTTGCCATGCTCGTTGAGCAGCCCGTTGGCATTGCGCATCAGCGTCGTGGTCTGCTCCAGCATGTTGTTGGCCTGTTTGCCCACCGAAGCCAGTTGTTGCATGGCCTGGCGGATATCGCCGCGCTGATCGGCGATGGTTCCGGTGGTTTGCTCCAGATGCTCCAGGGTGTTGCTGATGCGCGCGATGTTTTCCGTGGAGAACATCAGGTTGGCGTTATGCATCAGCGTGCTCACACCGGCCATCAAGTCTTCGCTGTCATTGAGCAGGCGGGCGATGGGCGAGGGCGAGGCGACTATGGTCGGCAGGTTGCCGTCCTTGCCCTTGAGCGTCGGGCTCTGTGGCGTGCCGCCGCTGAGCTGGATGATCGAGGTCCCGGTGACGCCGGTCAGGGCCAGTTTGGCCTGGGTGTCTTCCTTGACCGGGGTATCGCCGGCCAGGCGGATTCGCGCCAACACCCGGCGCGGGTCTTTCGGGTCCAGGCGCAGCGAGATCACATCGCCGACCTTGATCCCGCTGTACTGCACTGAACTGCCCTTGGACAAACCGCTGACCGCCTCGTTGAATACGACCTCGTAGTCCTTGAACTCGGTGTCGACACTGGACTTCGCCAGCCACAGACCGAACAACAGCGCGGCCGTCACCACAATCACGGTGAACAGGCCGATCAATACATGATGGGCTCGGGTTTCCATGTCAGACCTCGTTGAGCTGTTGGGCGGCCGTCAACGCCGCGCGGCCGCGAGGGCCATGGAAGTATTCGTGAATCCACGGATCGTTGGTTTCCGAGACCTTGTCGATGGCGTCCGCCACCAGCACCTTTTTCTGCGCCAGCACCGCCACCCGGTCGGTGATGGTGTAGAGCGTGTCGAGGTCGTGGGTCACCAGAAAGACACTCAGGCCCAGGGCATCGCGCAGGGTCAGGATCAATTGGTCGAACGCGGCAGCGCCGATCGGGTCGAGACCGGCGGTGGGCTCGTCGAGAAACAGGATGTCCGGGTCCAGCGCCAATGCCCGGGCCAGCGCGGCACGCTTGATCATGCCGCCGGACAGCGACGCGGGGTACTTCTCCGCCGCCGACAGCGGCAACCCGGCCAAGGCCATTTTCACCGCCGCCAGATGCTCGGCGTCGCTGCGGCTCAAGCCGGCGTGCTCGATCAGCGGCAGGGCAACATTCTCGGTCACGGTCAGCGAAGAGAACAGCGCGCCTTTCTGGAACAGCACACCGAATCGCCGCTCCACCAGCGAGCGCTCGTGCTCGGACAAGCTTGGCAGGTTCTTGCCGAAGACTTTCACCACCCCTTCGCTGGGCTGGCGCAGCCCGACAATGCTGCGCAGCAGCACCGATTTGCCGCTGCCGGAGCCGCCGACCACGGCGAGGATTTCACCCTTGTACAAATCCAGATCGAGGTTTTCGTGCACGCTCTGGCTTCCAAAGCGGTTGCACAGTCCACGGACTTCAATCACCGCCTCGGAAGGCGCTCTGGGGATACGACTCACCAACCCATCTCCATGAAAAACATCGCGGCGACCGCATCCATCACGATCACCACGAAAATCGACTGCACCACACTCGACGTGGTGTGCGCGCCGACAGACTCGGCGCTGCCGCTGACCTTGAAGCCTTCTAGGCAACCGATGGCGGCGATGAGGAAGGCGAACACGGGCGCTTTGACGATCCCCACCAAAAAGTGCTGTACGCCGATGTCCGTTTGCAGCAGCGACAGGAACATCGCCGGCGAGATATCCAGCGCCACCGCGCAGACCACGGCACCGCCGATAATCCCCGACAGCATCGCCAGAAAGGTCAGCATCGGCAGGGCGATCAGCAACGCCAGGACCCGCGGCACCACCAGCAACTCCACGGGGTCGAGGCCCAGGGTGCGGATGGCATCGATTTCCTCGTTGGCCTTCATCGAACCGATTTGCGCCGTGAACGCACTGGCGGTGCGCCCGGCCATCAGGATCGCGGTCAGCAACACACCGAATTCGCGCAGGAAGGCAAATCCCACCAGGTCCACGGTGAAGACCGTGGCGCCGAAGGTGGCCAGCACTGTCGACCCGAGGAACGCCACGACGGCGCCCACCAGAAAAGTCAGCAACGCAACGATGGGCGCGGCGTCGAGACCGGTCTGTTCGATGTGGGCGATCATCGGCGTGACGCGCCAGCGCTTGGGACGGAACAAGCCGCGGACGATGGTTTCGATGATCAGGCCAACGAAACCCAGCAGTTGCAGGGTGTCCTGCCAGACGGCGTCCACCGCCCGACCAATGCGGGTCAGCAACTGAATGGAAACGCTGATTTCCGGTTCCTTGATCGGTACGCAGAAATCGGTCAACGAACAGTAGACGGTTTGCAGCAACGCCCGATCGGCGGCGGAGAGTGTGCAATCAGGATGTTCGGCGGAGCGACCGAGGCGCTCGGAGCCGAGCAGTTCGACCAACAGCGAGGCGCCAGCGGTGTCGAGGGCGCCGAGACCATTGAGGTCGATAGGGGTGTTGGCGTCGTACTGGCCGTGGAGTTTTTCGCTCACCAGCTTGAGGTCAGCGTAATGGGCAAGCGTCCAATCGCCCGTCACCCGCAACCGTGCAGGGGTGAGCGACGTGTCCAACTGGGCGTTGCCGGCCATCGTGCTGCTGATCATAAGCTCCGTGCTTGTTCAGTGATTACGCAGCTCTACGTAATAGCACGAACCGTACTACTTTTCTTTGATCGCTGTGCTGTCCGTGACCTTGAAACGCAGCACGCCGATGACCTGGCCATCTTCGGTCAGCACCCGGACCTGCCATTTGCCGGCCGGGTTGCCCGGGAAATTCTGCTTGTGGGTCCAGGCACGGTAACCTTCCTTGCGCCCGCCGTGAATATCCAACGGGATGCGGTCGACTTCTTTGCCGTTGAACTGCCAGACGTGATAAATCCGCTCGTCCAAACCCCGCGGGGCATTGATCGCGGTGTAGGCATAAAGCCCGCCATTGCGAATCTGCTCGGCGCTGACTTCCTCGAGGCTGGCGCCAGGCGTTCGGTCCTGCATTTGCGTACTGATGGCCACATCGGTCATCCACAGCGTCGCCGGTGGGACCCACGAGCGCAGCTCCCACCCGACGGCGCCAATGCCCAGAGTGATACTCAAAATCGCCAGCGCGCTGCGCAGGGTACGAATCGGGAAGATCGACGCCAGGCTCGGGAACGACAGCAGCACCGAGATACCCAGCGCCCATTTGAAACTTTGCGCGGTGGTCAGGTGCATGATCACCGGCAACGCGGTGAGCAGCGCGGCGAACAGGGTCAGGGTGTGCAGGGCCAGAAACGCCCAGCGTCGTGGCGCCAGCCACTTGTAGTACAGCGGGTCGATGATCGAAATCAGTGCCGCGACGCCCAGCAGCCCGGTGAAAAACAACTGGCCGCTGTTCCACGTCGTGGTGATGAAGAAGAACGGCAGGACAAAGAACAGGCTTTCCTGATGGATCATCTGCGTTGCGTAACGCAGCAAGGGTTCCGGGATTTCGCGCTTGAAAATGCGCGCGAACAGCTTGGTCAGGCTGTTCTCCAGCATCAGCCAGATCCAGCTGATCAGCATGATGGTGGTGATCCAGCTCGCCAGGCCTTGCTGGCGATCGACCAGGATGAAGCTGCCTACCCCGGAGATGAAACCAGCGAGCGCAATGACCCCGGGGTAGCGCTTCATCAATTCGAGGATGCGCTGTACGAAACGGGTCAGGTTTTGCATTCGGCGGTTTCACAGTGGTTGTAGGAAAAAACCTCGACAGAGTACCGCTGGTGTGGCGCTGTGGCGAGGGTTCACGGTCAGTGACACCACGCCCCCTGTGGGAGCGAGCTTGCTCGCGATGGCGGCGGATCAGTCAACTTTGATGTTGAATGACATGGCCTCATCGTCGGAACGCCGCCCGGAGCAAGCTCGCTCCCACAGGGGGATTGTGTTTCCCACAGGGAGTTTTCTTGCCAAACAGAGTGGTTACTTCCTGCGATGCAAACGCCAGCCCACCAGCATCAACACGATCAAGCCCACCCCACCAACCACCAACCACATCAACTGGTCATAGCTGAACAACGGCTTTTCGATCCGCAAATACCCCGGCTGCAACAGCAGTTCACGCACCGCCTTGTTCGCCTCTTCCAGCGTCACCCCCTGCAGCTCCCTGGCCGGATTGGTGAAGCGACCGTCCTCGTAGTCGCCGATGGCACTCCAGTAGTAGTCGGCCAACGCACTGTTGCCTTGTACGGCCCAGGCCTGCCGGGCGATCGCGGCCTGCTTCAGGCGGTTGAAGGTGTCGGCATTGAGGCCGTCCCTGAGCAGTTCGGCCTTCAAGTCATCGAGCACTTGTTCGGCCTCGGGCACGTCGTCGCGTTCAAGGTCGGCATTGAGGCTCATGAAACCCACGCCGCCGAACACTTCGCGTTCCGCCCACGGGCCATAGGACAAACCATGAGCCAGGCGCAGTTGGCGATAGAGCGCCCAATCCAGATAGTCCTTGAGTAAATCGAAGGTTTGGTCGTGACCGTCTTCCAGCACCGGCTCCGGTACCAGCCAGTGCAACTTGGCGCCGTTGCCGACCAGACCGTGGGGCAAGGTGCGCTCATGGGCGGCGCTGGCCCGGATTTGCGGCAGCGGCGGATGCTCGCCGGGGGTGATCGCTTCCAGCGCGCCATACGCCCGCTCCAGATAGGCTGGCAGCAACTTGTCGAGGTCGCCGACCACGATCAGGGTCATGTTGTTCGGCGCATACCAGTCCTTGCGCACCTGCTCCAGTTGTTCACGGGTCAGGCCATCGACTTGCGCACGCTCCGGGCATTTGAGGCCCAATTCGACGGCCAATTGGTTGCTGGCTGTGTGGCCGAGGTCCTGGCGATCGAGCCAGCGTTGCAGGTGCGAGTAGTGACCACCGTCTTCACGCTCGACCACCTGCTTGGCCGCGTTGATGGCGCTGTCGTCGAAGCGGGTCTGGGTCAGCAGCGCCAGCAACAGGTCGAGTACCTTGCGCTGGTTTTTCGCCGGGGCCTCAATGACAAAAGTCGTATCGGCATTGCTGGTGAAGGCATTCCACTCACCGCCCAAGGCCTGCATGCGCTCCTCCAGGCCACCTTCGCCACTGGCGTCGATGCCGCTGAAGAGCAGGTGTTCCAGCAAATGCGGCAGTTCCTTTTCTTCACAGCCGAAATCATCCAGGCCAACGCCGACCACCAGCCGGATCGCCACATGCCCGCGATCAGTGCCGGGTTTGAGCATCAACTGCAAGCCATTGCGCAGCGTGTAGCCCTCGACCTGAAAGCGATCCAGGGCGAATGACGGGAGTGAACCAAGCAACAGGCAGGCGAACAACAGACAACGCATAACAAGCTTCCATACGACCAGCGTAAGTTCAACAGACTTCAGGCGACTGTGGACGTTCAGGGTGAATGAGTGATGTCGCTCAAATCGTCGACCACCAACGCACCGGTGTCCGATGTTTCCAGCACCACGTAGGCACTGCTGCAAAACAGCGAATTCAGACGCTTCATGTCGGCGATCAGCTCCAGGTGCAACGAGCTGGTTTCGATACTTTGCACGATTTTACGTTGCAAACGGCTGACATGAGCGTGGGCCAGGCGCCGTTCCTGTGCGCGGAAACGACGTTTTTCACGCACCAGTTGGCGCGCACTTTCCGGGTCACCACTGAGAAACACCGACATCCCGAGCCGCAGGCTGGAAATCAACTGAGTGTGCAGTCCGGTCAGTTCGTCCAGCCCGACTTCGGAAAACGACCGGCGCTGCGAGGTTTTCTGCTGCTGAATCTTGCGCAGCATGCGTTCGATCAAGTCGCTGGAGAGCTTCAGGTTGATGGCCAACTCAATGATTTCCGCCCAGCGCCGGCTGTCCTGATCGCTGAGGTCTTCCCGGGGCATTTGCGCCAGGTACAGCTTGATTGCGCTGTAGAGCGCTTCGACATCGTCGCACAGGCGGCGGACTTCCTGGGTGACGGCGGTTTGCTTGCCACGCAACACGTCGAGCATGGCTTCGAGCATGTTGTCGATCAGGTCGCCCATGCGCAAGGTTTCCCGGGCCGCGTTGGCCAGCGCCAGACCGGGCGTGACCAAGGCCGTGGGGTCAAGATGCCGGGGCTTGGCCGTGCCGTTGGCCTGTGGATGCTCCGGCAGCACCCAGGCACAAAACCGGGCCATCGGTTCGAGGCTGGGCAGCAGGATCAGGCAACGCACGGTGTTGTAGAGCAGGTGAAAGCCAATGACCATTTCCTGAGGGCTGAAATCCAGGCCATCGAGCCAGTGCACCAGTGGGTCGAGCACCGGAATGATCAATAAAAGACCAATCATTTTGTACAGCAGGCTGCCCAGCGCCACTTGGCGTCCGGCGGCGTTCTGCATGCTGGTGCTGAGGAAGGCGAGTATGCCGCTGCCGATATTGGCGCCGATCACCAGCCCGATGGCCACCGGCAGGCTGATCACATTGGCACCCGCCAGGGTCGCTGTCAGCAGCACGGCGGCCAGGCTGGAATAGGAAATCATCGCGAACAGTGCCCCGACCAGGGCGTCGAGCAGGATGTCGCCAGTGAGTGAGGCGAAAATTACCTTCACTCCTTTGGCGTGGGTAATCGGATGCGCCGCCTCGACAATCAGTTGCAACGCCAGAATGATCAACCCCAAGCCAATGGCAACACGGCCCAACTGCCCGAGTCGGGTCTGTTTGCGCGACAGAAAGAAAATCACCCCGACAAAAATCAGCAATGGCGACAGCCACGACAGATCGAACGTCAGCACCCGCGCCATCAGCGCCGTACCGACGTCCGCACCCAGCATGGTGGCCAGCGCCGGGGTCAGCGCCATCAGGCCCTGGCCGACAAAGGAGGTGACGAGCATGGCAGTGGCGTTGCTGCTCTGGACCATCGCCGTCACGGCGATCCCGGAGGCGAACGCCAGCCAGCGGTTGGCCATGTTATGGCTGATGACATGGCGCAAATTGGTGCCGTAGACCCGCAGGATGCCGGTTCGGACGATGTGCGTGCCCCAGATCAGCAGGGCCACGGCGGAAAGCAAATTGAGCAGGGTGAGCATAATGACCCCCTGTGGTGTAGCGCCCCAAAGGAGCAAGTTAACAGTGCCGCGCGACGTTCTACGTTCTGTACTTAAGCTGTAGTTGGCTAACGGTCTGCGCGCCAGCATCGCACAGCCAAAGAAGGGATTGAAACAAAACTGTCATGAAAACGGCGATCTTCCAGCCACACAAAGCACTGTGGGAGCGAGCTTGCTCGCGATGAGGGCATCAGATCCAACATCGATGTTGACTGACGGACCGCCATCGCGAGCAAGCTCGCTCCCACAGGTTTTGCGTATTTAGCGCTACCGGGTTACTGGCCCGGAATGTCCTTGCGCAGCTTTACCGGATCCTGCTGTTTCTTCTTTTTCGCGATGGCCGTGCGCATCCTGATGTTGATCGCTTCCACCGCCAGCGAGAACGCCATGGCGAAGTAGACGTAGCCTTTTGGCACGTGCACGTCGAGGGATTCGGCAATCAGCACGGTACCGACGATCAACAGGAACGACAGCGCCAGCATCTTCAGCGACGGGTGCTTGTCGATGAACTCGCTGATGGTGCCGGAAGCCCACATCATCACCAACACCGCCACGATGATCGCCGCGACCATGACCGGTACGTGGGAGACCATGCCGACCGCGGTGATGACCGAGTCCAGCGAGAACACGATGTCGATGATCGCGATCTGGATGATGGTGTAGAGGAAGTTGCCGCCCTTGCCCGAAGGCTCTTCGTTGGTTTCGTCTTCACCTTCCAGGGCGTGGTACATCTCTTGCGAGCTCTTCCACAGCAGGAACAGACCACCGAAGAACAGGATCAGGTCACGTCCGGAGATGCCCTGGCCGAACACGACGAACAGGTCGGCGGTGAGGCGCATGACCCAGGTGATCGACAGCAGGAGCAGGATTCGCGTGATCATGGCCAGCGCCAGACCGAAAATCCGGGTGCGCGCCTGCATATGTTTGGGCATGCGGCTGACCAGGATCGAAATCATGATGATGTTATCGATGCCCAGAACGATTTCCAGGGCGGTCAGGGTAAAGAAGGCAACCCAGATTTCAGGGTTGGTCAGCCATTCCATGTGTATTCCTTTGAGCGATTGTTAAACCACAAAGGGCCCGGGCTTCAAACAGCGAAGCCTGGACCCGAAGTGGTGAGTCTTGGGCTTATAGAGTGCTGAACATCGGGAAAGTCCCCAACAGCAGTGCAGCAATCAGTATGCAGATACAAACCAGCACTGCCCACTTCAGGGTGAAGCGCTGGTGGTCACCGAAATCGATACCGGCCAGGGCCACCAACAGATAGGTCGATGGAACCAGCGGGCTCAACAGGTGGACGGGCTGACCGACGATCGAGGCACGTGCCATTTCCACCGCGGTTATACCGTAGTGACTGGCGGCCTCGGCAAGCACCGGTAACACGCCGTAATAAAATGCATCGTTCGACATGAAGAAGGTGAACGGCATGCTTACCAGCGCCGTGATCACCGCCAGGTACGGGCCGAGGAAATCCGGAATCACCGACAACAGGCTTTTCGACATGGCATCGACCATGCCGGTGCCCGACAGGATACCGGTGAAGATGCCGGCCGCAAAGATCAGCCCGACCACGGCCAGTACGCTACCGGCGTGAGCCGCGACGCGATCCTTCTGCTGTTGCAGGCAAGGATAGTTGACGATCATGGCGATACTGAATGCCACCATGAACAACACCGGCAACGGCAGCAGGCCGGCGATCAGGGTGCACATCAGGCCCAGTGTCAGGGCACCGTTGAACCAGATCAGCTTCGGACGACGGGCATCCGGGAACTGCGAGACACTGATTTCGCTGTGGTCGATTTCATCGCCCACCAGGTGCAGTTCACCCAGGCGCGCACGTTCACGTTTGCCGTAGAAGTAAGCGATGGCCAGGATCGCCACCACACCGGCCAGCATCGCCGGGATCATCGGGACGAAAATAGCCGACGGGTCCACGTGCAGTGCACTGGCGGCACGAGCGGTCGGGCCGCCCCATGGGGTCATATTCATCACGCCACCGGCGAGGATGATCAGGCCGGCCATGATCCGCGGGCTCATGCCGATGCGGCTGTAGAGCGGCAGCATGGCGGCCACGCAGATCATGTAGGTGGTCGCGCCGTCACCATCGAGGGAAACGACGAGCGCCAGTACAGCGGTGCCGACCGAAACTTTCAGCGGGTCGCCCTTGACCATTTTTAGGATCTTGCGCACGGCCGGGTCGAACAGGCCGGAGTCGATCATCAGGGCGAAATACAAAATAGCGAACATCAGCATCACGCCGGTCGGCGCGAGCTTGGTAATGCCTTCGAGCATCATCGGGCCGATTTTGGGGCCGAAGCCGCCGAACAGGGCGAAGATGATTGGAATGAGGATCAGGGCGATCAGCGCAGACAGGCGCTTGGTCATGATCAGGAACATGAACGTGATGACCATGGCGAAGCCAAGGAAAGTCAGCATGGGAATACTCCAGGCGTAGCGCGGCTAGGGAATGGGCGGATCGGGCGGGATCAGCGCAGAACGGGAAGCACGAGAGGTACGGACGGAGGCACAGCGAAGTGGCGGGTAGAAGAGAACATCAGAATCACCATTGTTGTTGTTAAATGGGCCTTTCGAGCAATCGAACACTCGCATTGGCCACCGGTCTTTTGCCGGTAGTGGCGGCGATCCTAATCGGGGAAGCTTTCAGCCAGCTTTCGCAGTTGAAAGCTTTGACCGGATGCACGACCGGTCGTCGGACCAGGGCAGGGAGGCGAACCGGGTTACGCCCTTCGCGAGCAAGCCCGCTCCCACAAAGCCAATGTGGGAGCGGGCTTGCTCGCGAAGGCGTCAGTCATAACGCAGCAGGAGGAATGTCATGAACAACGTTCACACCGGCGGCTGCCACTGCGGGCAACTGCGCTATCAATTCAGCGGGCAACTGCGAGATATCGTCCACTGTCATTGTTCGATTTGCCGACGGGTCAGCGGCGGCATCGTGACCACCTGGAT
The DNA here is from genome assembly GCF_003097365.1 of Pseudomonas sp. B1(2018). Taxonomy (NCBI): domain Bacteria; kingdom Pseudomonadati; phylum Pseudomonadota; class Gammaproteobacteria; order Pseudomonadales; family Pseudomonadaceae; genus Pseudomonas; species Pseudomonas sp. B1(2018). Next base: position 470,407 of record NZ_PYUK01000002.1, on the reverse strand, counting down.
CACCGTGCCGGCATCCGCCTTTCAATGGTTGGCCGGGACGCCATCGCGGTACGATTCTTCATCCACCTGCGCGCGTTATTTCTGCGGTCACTGCGGGGCGCAGCTGGCGGTGGTAACGCACCTGAGCCCGGACAGCATCGACCTGACCATCGCCACCCTCGACCACCCCGAGCAGGCACCGGCGCAGCGACACATCTGGACCGACAGCCGCTTGCCGTGGCTGCATCTGGACGAACACTTGCCCGGCGAGGCTGAAGAAACACTCTGATCAAAAAATAGACAGATCCAGCGGTCGAATCGCGCCCATCCAGATCGCATGCTCGGTGTGGTCGCGCAGATCGTCGCCGGTGTCCGGGTGTAAAAACACCACCAGGCCCTTGCGGTTGAGCGCCAGCCACGGCAGCACTTCACCCAGCACCTGCGGCTCGAACGCCAACTGGCAGCTCCAGTCCGGGTGCGGGCCGACCGGGCGCTCGTGCACACGGCCCATTTTCACTGGAAACAATTGCGCCGCCTGCTCACACAGCGCCCGCGCCTGCCCGATCGAGTCGGCATCGAAGTAAACATGGGCGTGATAGCCCGTGATCTGCTGCATTGCAATCCCTCTGAAAGCTGTTCGAACCCTCACCCTTTCCTGCGGGTCACACGTCATATAGACGCTGGAAAAAGGGTTCAGCCATGAAAAATGCCGAAACCCCCGTTGTGAAAGTGGTGCTTTATGGTGCCATGAGTAGCCTGGGCAGTGCGCTGATGGCTGAAATGCTGCGACGCCAGCATGAAGTGATCGCGATTCTCGATGACCTCAATGCGCTGGCACCCCGTCCGGGGCTGCGCACCAAGACTGGCGACCTGTTCGACGCGCAACGGGTCAAGCAGAGTGTGGCTGGCAGCTCCGTGGTCATCTGTTTGCTGGACGCTCCTGGCTTACCGTTCAACAGCGAACACGTGGAAAAAACCATCGTACCGGGTCCGGTCGAGCAAGTGCTGGCAGTCGACGCCTTGATTGAAGGCCTGCAGGGGGCAGGCGTTGCCCGGTTGTTTCTGGTGGGAGATTTCGCGGTGCTGGACGAGCCGGAGCTCGAGGACAGCCTGCAACGTCACGCCGCAGAGGAAATTCGCGAGGCACTGCAAAGCAGTCCTTTGCAGTGGACGCTAGTCAACGAACCGCGCGGGGTACCGGGGCTGACCATCGAACATTTCGCCAAACCCGGCGGCAACCTCGAGCCGGGACTGGCCGAACCGCTCGGGCGATTGGCCCGTACCGCCGTGGGCATTGCCGATGAATTGCACCTGAAACTGCACATCGGCGAGCACGTCAGTTTCATCGCGACCTCGGAACCTTGAAAGATCGCAGCCTTCGGCAGCTCCTACAGCGATCTTTTGACACTCAAACCGCAATCGAAGGAAACGCCAACCCCGTCAACGACTCCGCGCTGCCCGCCTGCTCAGCCATCAACCAATCCACAAACTGCTGGATCAACACCCCGCGCCGTTTACGCTGGGGCAAAACCACGTAATAGCCCAGCCGGGACATCACCGTTTCGCCGATCGGTCGACACAACAACCCTTGCGCCAGCAAGTTATCCACAAGGTGGCGCCAGCCGATGGCCACGCCCTGACCACCAATCGCAGCCTGAATCAGCAAGGTGTAGTTGTCGAAACGCAGTTGCCCGGGTGCCGGGGGCGAGGTGATGCCCAATTCGCGGAATACGCCGCTCCAGTCGAACCAGTTACTGCTGTGTTCCCCACGCAGATGCAGCAACGGAAACTCGAGCAAGGCCTGGGGGGGCAAGGGCAGGGAACGTTCACCCAGCAACTGCGGGCTGCACACCGGAAACACTTCCTCACTGAACAGCCAATGGCTTTCACCCTGCTTGAAGCGGCCATCACCGAACAGTATCGCTACGTCGATATCGGTACGTAGCATGTTATGGCTGCGTTCACTGGTGACCAGGCTGACATCCACCTGCGGATTAGCCGCGTGAAAGCGGTGCAGACGCGGCATCAACCAATAGGCGGCAAAGGCAAAATCCGTGGCCACCTGCAGCACCTCATGCTGTTGCTGGGCGCTAATTGCGCTCAATCCTGCATCGATATTCTGCAATCCGAGCTGAACCTGCTGAAAAAGTATCAGCCCGGCCTCAGTCAACTCGATACCGCGATAAATGCGGTCGAACAATCGGGTCGCCAGTTGTTCTTCAAGGCGCTTGATCTGCTGGCTGATGGCCGGCTGCGTGGTGCCGAGTTCAACCGCCGCCGCGGTGAAGCTGCGCTGACGGGCTGCCGCTTCGAAGGCACGAAGCAGATCCAGTGACAGGTCACCAAGGGCGTCATACATAAGCTGTGCTTATCCTAGTCATTGCCGTGCATGGGCTTTACCGCGAAGAGCTTGGGTTTCATTCTCGAAGCCAGCACTCTCGCATAAACATCCACTATGGAATGCCGCGATCACATGAAGCGCAAGAACATTCTTTTCATCATGGCCGATCAAATGGCCGCGCCAATGTTGCCGTTCTACGGTCCATCGCCCATCAAATTGCCCAATCTGAGCCGCCTCGCCGCACAAGGCGTGGTGTTCGACTCGGCTTATTGCAACAGCCCGCTGTGCGCGCCGTCGCGTTTCACCCTGGTCAGCGGCCAGTTGCCGAGCAAGATCGGCGCCTATGACAACGCCGCCGACTTCCCCGCCGACGTACCGACCTATGCCCATTACCTGCGCCGCCTCGGTTACCGCACCGCCCTGTCGGGCAAGATGCATTTCTGCGGGCCGGACCAATTGCACGGCTACGAAGAGCGCCTGACCAGTGACATCTACCCGGCCGACTACGGCTGGGCAGTGAACTGGGATGAGCCGGACGTGCGTCCGACCTGGTACCACAACATGTCCTCGGTTCTGCAAGCCGGACCCTGCGTGCGCACCAACCAGCTGGATTTCGACGAAGAGGTGGTATTCAAGGCCCAGCAGTACCTGTTCGACCATATCCGCGAGGACGGCGACCAGCCGTTCTGCCTGACCGTTTCCATGACTCACCCACACGATCCGTACACGATTCCCAAGGCTTTCTGGGATTTGTACAACGATGCCGATATCCCGCTGCCTGCAACCCCGGACCCGCATGACCTTGATCCGCACTCGCAGCGTTTGCTCAAGGTCTATGACCTGTGGGACAAGCCACTGCCTGTGGACAAGATTCGCGATGCCCGCCGTGCCTATTTCGGCGCGTGCAGCTATATCGACAGCAACGTCGGCAAACTCCTGCAAACCCTCGAGGACACAGGGCTGATAGATGACACCATCATCGTGTTTTCCGGTGACCACGGCGACATGCTCGGCGAGCGCGGCCTCTGGTACAAAATGCACTGGTATGAAATGGCCGCACGGGTGCCGCTGCTGATCAGCGCACCGGGGCAGTTTGGCGCTGGCCGGGTCAGCGCCAGTGTTTCCACGGCGGACCTGTTGCCGACATTCGTCGAACTGGCCGGCGGCTCGCTGGAACCGGGCCTGCCGCTGGATGGCCGTTCGCTGGTGCCGCACCTGCAAGGGCAGGGTGGCCACGATGAAGTGTTCGGCGAATACATGGCCGAAGGCACCATCAGCCCGCTGATGATGATCCGCCGCGGTGCCTATAAATTCATCTACAGCGAAGACGATCCTTGTCTGCTCTTCGACGTAAACAATGACCCTCGCGAACTGGAGGAACTCAGCCATTCGCCGCAACATCGCCAGCTGTTCGACGATTTTCTCGCTGAGGCGCGGGCGAAATGGAACATTCCGGCGATCCACCAGCAGGTGCTCGCCAGCCAGCGACGCCGGCGTTTCGTGGCCGAGGCGCTGACCCTCGGCAAGCTGAAGAGCTGGGATCACCAGCCGCTGGTAGACGCCAGTCAGCAGTACATGCGCAACCACATCGACCTCGACGATCTGGAACGTAAAGCACGTTATCCACAACCCTGCCAAAACCAATAATGTAAGGGGAAGTCCATGCAAAGGTTATCCACAGTACTGACGGTCGGGCTCCTGGCTCTGGGCAGCGCATCGGCGTTTGCCGACCAGAGTTGCGAGACCGTGAAGATGGCCGACCCGGGTTGGAGCGACATCGCCGCGACCAATGCCATCACCGGGTTCCTGCTGGACGGCATGGGCTACAAGGCCAAGGTCGACACCCTCGCGGTGCCGATCACTTTTGGCGGGCTCAAGGATGGCCAGGTTGATGTGTTCCTGGGTAACTGGATGCCGGCGCAGCAGGGCTTCTATGACAAATTCGTCGCCAATGGCGATGTCACGCAACTGGCGAAGAACCTCGACGGCACCGAGTTCACCCTTGCCGTTCCAGACTATGTGTGGGACGCGGGTGTGCATAACTTTGCCGACCTGAACAAATACGCCGACAAGTTCGACCGCAAGATTTACGGCATCGGCTCCGGTGCACCGGCGAACATCTCGCTGCAAGAGATCATCAAGAAAAACGATTTCGACATGGGCCAGTGGAAACTGGTCGAGTCCAGCGAGCAGGCCATGCTGGCGGAAGTGTCCCGCGCGGTGAAAAAGCAGAAATTCGTGACCTTCCTCGGCTGGACCCCGCACCCGATGAACGTGCAACTGAAAATGCATTACCTCAAGGGCGGCGAGAAGTACTTCGGTGACACCGGCAGCGTGCACACGCTGACCCGCAAAGGTTATGCACAGGCCTGCCCGAACGTCGGCAAACTCCTGACCAACCTGAGCTTCACCCAGGACATGGAAAACAGCATCATGGCCGAGGTGGTGAACAACAAGGTCAGTAACGCCGACGCAGCCAAGGCATGGATCAAGGCCAACCCGGCGGTGTTGGACCAGTGGCTTGATGGAGTGAAGACCGTGGATGGCAAGGACGCGCTGCCGGCGGTCAAAGCCAAGTTGTAACCGTCAAGGACGCCATCGCGGGCAAGCCCGCTCCCACAGCTTTTCGGAGATCCTTGTGGGAGCGGGCTTGCCCGCGATTCGATGGTCGCCCTTGCACAACTGGTTCTGACCCACCACCCTGACATAATTGCGCCGTCTATTCACCGAGAGGCCCCATGGCCCTGCCAAGCCGCCATTCACTCTTTCCATTCCTCAGTTGGTTGCCCAAGCAAACCCGCACCAGCGTCGGCCGGGACCTGGTCGTCGGCCTCAGCGGCGCGATTCTGGCGTTGCCGCAATCCATTGCCTACGCGCTCATCGCCGGTCTCCCACCGGAATACGGCCTGTACGCCGCAATCATCCCGGTGCTGATCGCCTGCCTCTGGGGCTCGTCTTGGCATTTGATCTGTGGTCCTACAGCGGCCATTTCGATTGTCCTGTACGCCAGCGTCAGTCCTCTGGCCGTTCCGGCGACGCAGGACTACGTCATGTTGATCCTGTTGCTGACGTTTCTTGCCGGCATCTTTCAATGGCTGCTGGGTTTGCTGCGATTTGGCGCGCTGGTGAATTTCGTCTCGCACTCGGTGGTACTCGGCTTCACCTTTGGTGCTGCCGTGGTGATTGCCATCGGTCAGTTGCCTAACCTGCTGGGACTGGACTTACCCAGCCAAGCCACCGCGCTGGACAGTTTCATCACGTTATTGCGCCATCTCGGCGAAATGGACAAACCTTCGCTGGCGCTGGGACTGGCAACAGTGGTGGTGGGCGTGATCCTCAAACTGTGGTTGCCACGCTGGCCGACGCTGCTGATCACCCTGATCCTTGGCGGATTGCTGGTCTGGCTTTGGCCGTCGATGTTCGGGCACGTGCAACTGGTCAGCGCCTTCACCGGCAAGCTGCCGCCTTTCAGTCCTTTGCCGCTGGATCTCGATCTGATCCTGCGCCTGCTGCCCAGCGCCGTGGCGGTCGGCATGCTCGGGCTGGTCACCAGTCTGTCGATTGCCCGCTCGATCTCTGCACGTTCGCAGCAATTACTCGACGCCAACCAGGAAGTTCGTGCTCAGGGCTTGTCGAACATGGTCGGCGCGTTTTTTTCCGGATCGCTGTCCGCTGGCTCCTTCACCCGCTCGGGTCTCAGCTACGAGGCCGGCGCCTGCTCACCGCTGGCGGGGATTTTTTCGGCACTGTGGGTGGCGATGTTCGCCCTATTCGGCACGCAGTTGATCGAACACATACCGATTCCAGCCATGGCCGGCAGCATTTTGTTGATCGCCTGGGGCCTGGTGGACCATCGCGGCATTCGCGCGTTGTTGCGGGTCAGCCGCGCCGAGTTCGTGGTCATGGCGCTGACCTGCGTCGCCACGCTGCTGCTGGAATTGCAGACGGCGATCTACGCCGGCGTATTGGCCTCGCTTTTTTTCTATCTCAAACGCACATCGCAGCCACGGGTGCAGCACGTACGCGATGGCGAGGAGGACATTCTGCGGGTCGGCGGCTCGATCTTTTTCGGTGCCAGCCACTACCTGCAAGTACGCCTGCAACGCATGCACGGCGCGCGCGTGGTGATCGAGGCGCAGCAGATCAACTTCATCGATTACTCAGGGGTGGAAATGCTGCACCAGGAAGCGCGACGATTGCTGCGCCAGGACCGCAGCCTGACGTTGCGCAGGGCACGACCGCAGGTGGTGGAAGAACTGAGGAAGCTCGAAGGGGCCGAGAAATGCCCGATCCGGTTTGAGGATTAAACAGATCGCAGCCTTCGGCAGCTCCTACAAGGTTTTGTGAATGTCTGTAGGAGCTGCCGAAGGCTGCGATCTTTGAAGTTAAAGGGCCAACTGCCGACGTAACTCAGCCAACACCGGCGCTGTGTCCGGTCGCACCCCACGCCACAGGAAAAACGCCTCGGCGGCCTGCTCGGCCAGCATCCCCAAGCCATCCATCGACACCGCAGCCCCGTGTTCGCTGGCCCAGCGGCAGAACGAGGTCGGCTCCTTGCCGTACATCATGTCGTAACACACCGTTTTGCCTGGTTCGATCAGGCTCGGTGCAATCGGCGGCACATCGCCCGTGAGGCTCGCGGAAGTCGCGTTGATGATCAGGTCCACCGACTCCTGCAACCAGTCGTAGCCACTGGCCGAGACCGGCCCCAGATCGCAGAACAGCTCCGCGAGCAACTCGGCCTTGTCCACCGTGCGGTTGGCGATGATCACCGAGGCGGGTTCTTCGGCCAGCAACGGCTCCAAAGCACCGCGCACCGCGCCGCCAGCGCCGAGCAGCAGGATGCGTTTGCCCTTGAGGCTGAATCCGGCGTTGACCGTCAGGTCCCGCACCAGCCCGGCACCGTCGGTGTTGTCGCCCAGCAGGCTGCCATCGGCCAGTTTGCTCAAGGTATTGACCGCACCGGCGCGCTGCGCCCGCGCCGTCAGGCTGTTCGCCAGCCGGTAGGCTTCTTCCTTGAACGGCACCGTCACATTGGCGCCGCGTCCTTCAAGGAAAAACGTCCGGGCACAGGTGGAAAAGTCGTCGAGTGGCGCCAGCATTGTGCTGTAGTCCAGCTTTTGCGCGGTCTGCTCGGCGAACAGGCGGTGGATCAACGGTGATTTGCTGTGGCCAATCGGGTTACCGAATACGACATAACGGTCCATCAGGATTCCTCGTTCAAGCTTCGGCCAACCAATCGCGGTCCTGCAGGAAGTACTCGGTCAGGCGCGCTTCTTCGCTGCCAGGCTCGGCCTTCCAGTCGTAGCCCCAGCGAACTTGCGGTGGCAGCGACATCAAGATCGACTCGGTACGCCCGCCCGATTGCAGGCCGAACAACGTCCCGCGGTCGTAGACCAGGTTGAATTCAACATAGCGGCCACGGCGGAACTCCTGGAACTCGCGCTGTTTAGCCGTGAACGCGTCGTTCTTGCGGCGCTGCACGATCGGCAGGTAAGCATCGATGTACGCGTCGCCAATGGCACGCATGAAGGCGAAGCTGGTGTCGAAATCCCACTCGTTCAGGTCGTCGAAAAACAACCCGCCGATGCCACGCGGCTCGTGACGATGCTTGATGTGGAAGTAGCTGTCGCACCAGGCCTTGTAACGCGAGTAGACGTCCGGGCCGAACGGTGCGCAGGCCTGCTCGGCGATGCGATGCCAGTGGATGCAGTCTTCCTCGTTACCGTAATACGGGGTCAGGTCAAAGCCGCCGCCAAACCACCAGACCGGTTCTTCACCTTCTTTTTCAGCAATGAAAAAGCGCACGTTGGCGTGGGAAGTCGGCACATGGGGGTTGTGCGGGTGAATCACCAGCGACACGCCCAAGGCTTCAAAGCCACGGCCCGCCAGCTCCGGCCGGTGGGCGCTGGCTGAGGGTGGGAGACCGCTGCCAAAGACGTGGGAAAAGTTCACGCCACCCTTTTCAATCACCGTGCCGTTTTCAATCACGCGAGTGCGACCGCCACCGCCGGCCGGCCTGGTCCAGGCGTCTTCGACGAATTGCGTGCCACCGTCTTCGGCTTCCAGGGCGGCGCAGATACGGTCTTGCAGGTCGAGCAGGTAGGCTTTTACGGCCTCGGTGCGGGTCGTCATGTCATCACCTTGAATCGGGCAAAACAACGCGGCGCTCCATTGGAGCTCAGCCTGCGCAAATGGGCGCGTAGCATAACATCGCAAGTTACCCCTTCGCAGTTGACGAAAATCAAGCTTAGGAGTCCGATAGGGCGCTTGGTAAAACGACCTATGGAGAGTTTCGATGGCAAAGCGTATCCAGTTCCGCGCCCATGGTGGCCCCGAAGTGCTCGAGTATGTGGATTACCAACCCGCCGAGCCAGGTCCGAAGGAAGTGCGCGTGACCAACAAGGCCATCGGCCTGAACTTCATCGACACCTATTACCGTAGCGGCCTGTACCCGCCGCCATCCCTGCCATCTGGCCTCGGCTCGGAGGGTGCGGGCGTGGTCGAGGCGGTCGGCAGCGACGTGACCCGCTTCAAGATCGGCGATCGCGTGGCCTATGGCAGCGGCCCTCTGGGCGCCTATAGCGAAGTTCATGTGTTGCCCGAGGCCAATCTGGTGAAACTGCCGGACGCCATCAGCTTCGAACAGGCCGCTGGCGTGATGCTCAAGGGCCTGACCGTGCAGTACCTGCTGCGTCAGACTTATGAGCTCAAAGGTGGCGAAACCATCCTGTTCCACGCCGCGGCCGGCGGGGTAGGCTCACTGGCCTGCCAGTGGGCAAGGGCCTTGGGCGTGAAGCTGATCGGTACGGTCAGTTCGCCTGAGAAAGCCGCACTGGCCAAGGCCAACGGCGCTTGGGCAACCATCGACTACAGCCATGAAAACGTCGCCCAGCGCGTGCTGGAATTGACCGACGGCAAAAAAGTCCCGGTGGTGTATGACGGCGTTGGCAAGGACACCTGGCTGACATCACTCGACAGCGCCGCACCGCGTGGCCTGGTGGTGAGTTTTGGCAATGCGTCCGGTGCGGTCGACGGCGTGAACCTGGGGATCCTGGCGGGGAAAGGCTCGCTGTACGTGACCCGGCCAACCCTGGGCACTTATGCGAACAACGCCGAGAACCTGCAACGCATGGCCGACGAGTTGTTCGAGATGATCATCAGCGGCAAGCTGACCGTGGACATCAGTCAGCGTTTTCCACTGGCTGACGCGGCGAAGGCGCAGACCGAGTTGTCGGCACGGCGTACGACGGGTTCGGTGGTTCTGTTGCCCTGAATGGGTAGTTGACTGGTAGGGCCCCTTCGCGAGCAAGCCCGCTCCCACACTGGATCTGTATCGTTCACAGATCCAGTGTGGGAGCGGGCTTGCTCGCGAAGGAGGTCAATCCGGTCTCAGTCCGGGCGCACAACCTTGCCGGTCGCCAGATCGCGAATCACGCTCGGGTTCTTGCGCCCGCCCAGATTGCCACCCAGTACCAGATCCAACTGCCCACGGAAGTACTGCTCGACGCGAAGCCGCGTGCGTGCCGCCGGGCGTCCCTGCGGGTTGGCCGACGTCGACACCAGCGGCCCGACCAGTGCGCACAAGTCCCGCACCAGTGGGTGATCACTGACCCGCAGCGCCACGGTTTCATGCACACCGGTAATCCACTGCGGCAGCAGGTTCTGGTGCGGCACCAGCCAGGTGTTCGGACCTGGCCAGGTACTGGCCATGCGGTCCATCCACAACTCGGGGAAGTCATCGAAGAGGAAATCGAACTGACGGATGTTGTCCGCGACCAGGATCAGCCCTTTATCCTCGGACCGCCCCTTGATCAGCAGCAGACGCTCCACCGCTTCCTCGTCCCACGGGTCGCAACCCAGGCCCCAGACTGCTTCGGTTGGGTAGGCAATCACCGCCCCGGCGCGAATTGCTTGCGCGGCTTGTTGCACACGCCAACTGTTGACCATGAAAAACTCTCCAGAATAAGGCTCTGCGCAGTTTACCGATCTTGTTTATAAAACCTAGCTCACCCGTGCAAACCAGCGCCCGCTTTCGCAAATAGCGCGACCGTCCATTTCAAGTTCGGTCAACGCCGCCAGCACTTTCGGCAAGGCCCAGCCGCTTGCGTCGGCTAACCCTTCACTGGTCAGAGGTGCCGCATGCAGCAACTTCAACAGGGGGTGAGTCGTTTCAGGGGTAAAGGATTCTGTGGATAACGGCAGTCGTTGCCAGCCGCGCAAGGCTTCGAGGATATGTTCGATGGTTTCCACCAGCACCGCACCGTCGCGAATCAACTGATGGCAGCCGCGGGCACCGGGATGATGGATCGACCCGGGCATCGCAAACACCTCGCGCCCCTGTTCCGCTGCCAGCCTCGCGGTAATCAGTGATCCGCTGGCGACACTGGCTTCGACCACCAGCACCCCGAGGGACAAACCACTGATGATCCGGTTGCGCCGAGGGAAGTTGCCGGCGCTGGGGCCTGCATCCAGCGGGAACTCCGAAAGTACCGCGCTGCCCGAGGCGATCATGGCGTCCGCCAGGCGTCTATTTCGCTGTGGATAAAACTTCTCGAGCCCCGTGCCGAGCACACCGACCGTTTGCCCGCCAATGTCCAATGCGGCCTGATGTGCGGCGGCGTCAATGCCCAGGGCCAGGCCGCTGGTAATGACAAAACCGGCACCCGCCAGGCTGCGGGAAAACGCGGCAGCGGTGTCCATCCCCGGCCGGGAAGCGCGACGACTGCCGACCATCGCCAGTTGTGGTTTTTCCAGAATGCCGGGATCGCCGGCGACAAATAACAGCGGTGGTGCATCGCTGATTTGTGCCAGCAGCGCCGGGTAGTCCGGTTGGTCCCACATCAGTAAATGCTGGGCCGGATGCTCCAGCCAGGCCAATGCATGGCTGGCACCGTCCCGGATCTCAGCGCTACGCCTGGCCTCGGAACAGGCCAGTGGCAAACCCAGCGCACGCCAGGCACTGGCAGGTGCACTGATGGCTTTGGATGCCGAGCCGAAGGCTTCGAGCAATTTCTTGAAACGCGCCGGGCCGAGTTCCGGCAAACGGTGCAGACGTAAACGAGCTTCCAGTTCCGCGGGGGAAACCGGTGTAACGGCAGGCAGCGACATGGATCATCCTTGATCGTTATGAGCACCCGTACAAACGGGAATAAGCTGTGGATAACTCTGTTGGTAACTTGTGAAGCACTCTTACGGATTTCGTACCTTGTCCATCACCGACAGCGAGCGTGAAGCGCTGAGCACCAGCCCATAACTGAGTTTGTCGTAGGTACGGAAAACCATCAGCAGACCGGCGCGCTCATCGGGAATCTTCAATGGCTGGCCGGTGATCCGGTCGCGCACTGTTTCGCCGGTTTTCATCACTGCCAGCAGATTGCCTTCGACCAGACCGTCGCGCTGCCCCTTGTTCAGGGTAACCACGTCCAACTCGCCGATCTGCGTGACCCCGCGCGGAACATCGATGATCAGACCGTTGATTTCGTGGCTCGGTGCCCTGGGCGTGAAGGTCGAGTTGATCGCCTGCTCTTCACCGCTGAACAAGCGATCGCCGAGGCGGACCTCCTGGGTCGTGCGTTGCAATTCCAGGGTGGCGACGTCACCCTCGATGGCCACGACATCGCCGCCGCCGATGTCGTCGGCGTTGATCCCCAGGATTTCCTTGCTCTGCGGATCGGTGTAGACCTTGCCTTGACGGAAGATGCCGTACGCCGGTTGCGCCGGATCGAATTGGCCGCGGGCAAAGATGCGATCACCCGCGCCGCTGAGCACCCGCTCGGAATCACCAGCGACAATGTAAGGCGCCTTGGTGAAATCCTCGGCCTTGTCGACGATGCGGTTGCTCAGCAGAAAGCTGTTTATCGATTTGAGCGCAATGCTGGGGATAACCTCGGTCACCGGGCTGCTGCGAACCTGAGGCGACAGCTTTATGGTGGGAATATCTTCCCGAAGTTGCACCTGCCCGTACGCCCAGCCTGCCGAAGCCAGGAGCAGCAGGGCGAGTAGTGATTTCCTCATGCGGTGAATCCCTTTATTATGTGCATTCGCGTGAAACGCCAGAGCCGTCAGTGGCTCGCTCCCGGCTTGCTTGTCAAAACTTGCTTGTCAACAGAAGGGAGCTACGTTTTACAACGGTAGCCTGCATTTCTTCGGACCCGCCAGGCCATCGACCCGACCTTACTTCACACGTGCACTGATCAAGCTTATGGCCATTTTAAACATCCTCGAATTCCCTGATCCGCGTCTGCGCACTATCGCCAAGCCAGTGGCCGTAGTGGACGACGAAGTGCGTCAGTTGGTCGACGACATGTTTGAAACAATGTATGAAGCGCCTGGCATCGGCCTCGCCGCTACCCAGGTCAACGTGCACAAACGTATCGTCGTGATGGACCTCTCCGAAGACCGCACCGAGCCTCGAGTGTTCATCAACCCCGAGCTCGAACCGCTGACCGACGACATGGGCCAGTACCAGGAAGGCTGCCTGTCGGTGCCGGGCTTCTACGAAAACGTCGATCGCCCGCAACGGGTCAAGGTCAAGGCACTGGACCGCGACGGCAAGCCATACGAACTGATCGCCGAAGATTTGCTCGCGGTGTGCATCCAGCACGAATGCGACCACCTCAATGGCAAATTGTTCGTCGATTACCTGTCCACGCTCAAACGCGACCGCATCAAGAAGAAACTGGAAAAGCTTCATCGCCAGAACGCCTGATGCCCATCTTCAAAGGCTTGCTGCGGCAAGCCTTTTTCTTTTCAAGAGACGTCACCCATGACTGAGCCACTGCGCATTGTCTTTGCCGGCACCCCGGAATTCGCCGCCGAACATCTCAAGGCCCTGCTGAGCAGCCCTTACGAGATCGTCGCGGTCTACACCCAACCGGATCGTCCGGCCGGTCGCGGGCAAAAACTGATGCCGAGCCCGGTCAAGCAGCTTGCGCTGGAGAACAACATTCCGGTGTTGCAACCGCCAACCCTGCGCAACGAAGACGCGCAAGCCGAACTCGCCGCGCTGAAACCGGACTTGATGGTGGTGGTCGCCTACGGCCTGATCCTGCCGCAAGTGGTGCTGGACATTCCGCGCCTGGGTTGCATCAACAGCCACGCCTCGCTGTTGCCGCGCTGGCGCGGTGCGGCGCCGATCCAGCGTGCCGTGCAAGCAGGTGATGCCGAAAGCGGCGTGACCGTGATGCGCATGGAAGCCGGCCTCGACACCGGGCCGATGCTGCTTAAAGTCACTACGCCTATCAGCGCCGAAGACACTGGCGGCAGCCTTCACGACCGTCTGGCCGAAATGGGCCCACCGGCCGTGGTTCAGGCAATTGCCGGCCTCGCCGCGGGTACGCTGGAAGGCGAAGTGCAGGACGACAGCCTGGCCACCTACGCGCACAAATTGAACAAGGACGAAGCGCGCATCGACTGGAGTCGCCCGGCGCTTGAACTGGAGCGTCTGGTGCGTGCCTTCAACCCGTGGCCGATCACCCACAGCACCTTGAATGGCGAAGCCCTGAAAGTGCTGGCCGCAAACCTGGCCGAAGGCAAAGGTGCACCCGGTGAAATCCTCAGCGCCAGCAAGGATGGCCTGATCGTCGCGTGCGGCGAGCAGGCGTTGTGCCTGACCCGTCTGCAATTGCCCGGCGGCAAGGCGCTGAACTTCAGCGATCTGTTCAACAGCCGCCGTGAGAAATTCGCCACCGGCACTGTCCTCGGTCAAGCGGCGGACGTTCAATGAATCCGCGTCTGGCCGCCGCCAAGGCACTTGCCGCCGTCCTGAGCGGAAAAGCCTCGCTCAACAGTTCGCTGCCAACGCAGTTGGACAAGGTCGAGGACCGTGATCGCGGCTTCACCCAGGACCTGGCGTTCGGTACCGCACGCTGGCAGCCACGCTTGTCGGCGCTGGCGGCCAAGTTGCTGCAAAAGCCGTTCAAGGCTGCCGATGCCGATGTCGAGGCGCTGCTGCTGGTCGGCCTCTATCAGTTGCTCTACACCCGCGTCCCGGCCCATGCCGCGATTGGCGAGACGGTCGGTTGCGCCGACAAGTTGAAAAAGCCATGGGCCAAGGCCTTGCTCAACGCTGTCCTGCGTAACGCTCAGCGCGAAAGCGAAACGATTTTCGCCGAACTGGAACGCGATCCGGTGGTGCGCACGGCCCACCCGCGTTGGCTGCAGAAATCCCTGAAGGCGTTCTGGCCAGAGCAATGGGAAGCCATCTGCGCCGCCAACAACGCGCATCCGCCAATGATCCTGCGGGTCAACCGTCGCCATCACAGCCGGGATGCCTACCTCGGTTTGCTGACCGACGCCGGTATCGCCGCCACACCCTGTGTCTACAGCCGTGACGGTATCGTGCTCGAAGCCGCCGCCGACGTGCGCAGCCTGCCGGGTTTCGCCGAGGGCTGGATCAGCGTGCAGGACGAAGCGGCACAACTGGCCGCTGATCTGCTCGACCTGGCACCGGGCCAACGGGTACTGGACGCCTGCTGCGCACCCGGCGGCAAGACCTGCCATATTCTCGAAGCCGAGCCAAAACTGGCCGGGGTGGTGGCGGTAGACCTGGAAGCCAAGCGTCTGGTGCGAGTGCGGGAAAACCTCGAACGCCTGAAACTGAGCGCCGAACTGATTGCCGCCGACGGCCGCGACACGCAGGCGTGGTGGGACGGCAAGCCGTTCCAACGCATCCTGCTGGACGCACCATGCTCGGCGACGGGCGTGATCCGTCGTCATCCGGACATCAAGCTGACCCGCCAGCCCGACGACATCGCCGCGCTGGCTCTGCTGCAAGGCGAGCTGCTCGACGCCATGTGGAACACCCTGGAAGTCGGCGGCATTCTGCTATACGCCACCTGCTCGACGCTGCCGACCGAGAACACCGAAGTTATCGAAGCGTTCCTCGCCCGCACGCCGGGCGCCCGTGAACTGGACCTCGCCACGACGGCCGGCATCAAGCAGCCCCATGGTCGCCAGTTGCTCGCCCAGGAAGGCGGCCACGACGGGTTCTACTACGCCAAGCTGATCAAGATCGCCGCCGCGCGCGGTTAAACGGATTCAATGGAGTGACTGGATGAAAATCATCATCCTCGGCGCAGGGCAGGTCGGCGGTTCGCTGGCGGAACACCTGGCCAGCGAAGCCAACGACATCACCGTGGTCGACACCGATGGCGAACGCCTGCGCGACCTTGGCGACCGCCTAGACATCCGTACGGTGCAGGGCCGCGGTTCGTTTCCGACCGTGCTGCGCCAGGCCGGCGCCGACGACGCCGACATGCTGGTCGCCGTGACCAACAGCGACGAAACCAACATGGTCGCCTGCCAGGTCGCCCATACCCTGTTCCACACCCCGACCAAGATTGCCCGGGTTCGTGAGGCTGCGTACCTGACCCGCGAAGAGCAGTTGTTCCAGAACGAAGCGATTCCGGTGGACGTGCTGATCAGCCCGGAACAAGTGGTCACCAACTACATCAAGCGTCTGATCCAGCATCCGGGTGCCTTGCAAGTGATCGACTTCGCCGACGGCAAGGCGCAACTGGTCGCGGTTCGCGCCTATTACGGCGGGCCGCTGGTGGGTCAGCAACTGCGACAGTTGCGTGAACACATGCCGAACGTCGAAACCCGCGTGGCCGCCATTTTCCGCCGCGACCGGCCGATCCTGCCCCAGGGCGATACCGTGATCGAGGCCGACGACGAGGTGTTTTTCATCGCCGCCAAAGCGAACATTCGCGCGGTCATGAGCGAAATGCGCCGTCTCGACGAAACCTACAAGCGCATCGTCATCGCCGGTGGCGGGCAGATCGGCGAGCGTCTGGCCGAGGCCATCGAAAGCCGTTATCAGGTAAAGATCATCGAGATGAATCCGGCACGCTGCCGTCACCTCTCGGACCACCTCGACAGCACCGTGGTGTTGCAAGGCAGCGCCTCGGACCGCGACCTGCTGCTGGAGGAGAACATCGCCGACGCCGACCTGTTCCTCGCCCTGACCAACGACGACGAAGCCAACATCATGTCGTCGCTGCTGGCCAAGCGCCTCGGTGCGAAGAAGGTGATGACCATCATCAACAACCCGGCCTATGTCGATCTGATCCAGGGCGGCGACATCGACATCGCCATCAGCCCGCAACTGGCGACCATCGGCACCTTGCTGGCCCACGTGCGCCGGGGCGACATCGTCAGCGTGCACTCGCTGCGCCGTGGCGCGGCGGAAGCCATCGAGGCGATTGCCCATGGCGATGCGAAATCCAGCAAAGTGATCGGCAAGGCCATCGAGAACATCGGCCTGCCGCCGGGCACCACCATCGGTGCGATTATCCGCGACGAAGAAGTGATCATCGCCCACGATGACACCGTGATCGAAGCGGGCGACCATGTGATTCTGTTCCTTGTGGATAAAAAACATATTCGCGATGTGGAGAAGCTGTTCCATGTGGGGCTGAGCTTCTTCTGATCCAACATCGCCAAGATCGCAGCCTTCGGCAGCTCCTACACCGATCCATGTAGGAGCTGCAAGGCTGCGATCTTTTGATCCTCGCTTTCAACACTCAAAGGAATCCACCCATGATCGAATCCCTGGAAAAAATGCTCGCCAAGGGTGTGGATAACTCATTGCTGCGCTTCGGCCTGGGCAAGGGTTATCTGGATCTGGGGGAGAACGCCAAGGCCGCGGAGCATTTTCAGCGCTGCGTCGAATTCGATCCGAAGTATTCGGCGGCGTGGAAACTGCTGGGCAAGGCCCATCTGGCGCTGGCGGACTTTGCGGCCGCGCGCCAAGCCTGGGAACAAGGCCTGGAAGCCGCTCGCAACCATGGCGACAAGCAGGCAGAAAAGGAAATGACGGTGTTTCTGAAAAAGCTGGATCGCACCGTTCAGAGATAGCGCAAGCCAATCCCTTCGGCATCCACCAACACCACTTCCATGCGTACCCGCGGTGCGCCTGTGGGTAAGTCTTGCACCTGCCCGTAGACCACCGCCCCCCGGGGCAACGCCGACAGTTTCGGATGCTTGACGTAAACCCCGGTGGTCGACAGGTTGCGCGTCTGGCCCAGGCATTCGCCGATGTTTTCGTGACTGATCTTGATGCGGAATGACTTGCGATGTTCGGACATCTTCTGCGCCCTTTGATGAACGGTTGTGGATAACCCCGAATTCAGGGTTATCCACAGATCATGCCAATTGAATCAATACCAGCGCTCTTCACCCGGTGGCCGCTTCTTGAAGCGCTTCATGCTCCACATGTACTGGCTCGGGTAGGCCCCGACATAACGCTCGACCACTTTACTCATGGCCGCACAGGATTCCGCCGTATCGGTGCTGTACATGGCCTCCGGCGCGGCTTCGAGGATCACTTTGTAGCCTGAACCGTCGGGCAGGCGCAGCGCATGCAGGAACACGCCGACCGCTTTGCCGCCGGCGAGCATGTTGGGTACGAATTTGCTGGTCAGTGCCTGGGTGGCGAAGAACGGCACGAAGATCCCGGCGGATTCGGCCGGTTCCGGGTCAGCAGGAATGCCCACTGCACCACCTTTGCGCACTTCCTTGATGACGCTGAGGATGCCTTCCTTGGTGGAAGCGGCGACTTTGTTACCCAGTTGCACCCGTTGCTTTTGCAGCAACTCGTCCACCGCCTTCAATTTTGGCGGGCGGTAGAAAATGATCGGTTTGCACTGGCTGCAATAGAAGTGATTGAGCACTTCCCAATTGCCCAGATGGCTGGTGATGCCAACCACGCCTTTGCCGGAGGCGAGGGCGTCCTTCAAAATGTCGAGGCCTTCGACCTCGCGCACCAGGTCGATGGAGCGCTGGGCCGGCCAGATCCAGGCGCAGGCGCTTTCGGTCAGGGACTTGCCGATGTCTTTCAGGCTCTGTCCGACTAAACGTTCACGCGCGGCGGGGTCCATGTCCGGGAAACACTTGGACAGGTTGATCCGTACCACGTCGCGGGAACGGTTCGGGGTTTTCCACATGACCCAGCCAATCGCCGAGCCCACGGCCTGCACGGCCCGCCACGGAAGCAGGGCAAACAGCCGCAGAGCGCCTACCAGCAAGGCGCCTTTAAACTTATCCACAGGTCACTCCTGATCTTGTGCTGTGCGCGAGGCGGCTATTCTAACCGCCGTTCGCCAACTGCGCGTAGCGGTCGCAGTCCCGGGTGTGATCCATGACCATGCCCGAGGCCTGCATCAGCGCGTAGCAAATGGTCGGCCCGACGAAGGTGAATCCGGCCTTTTTCAGGCCTTTGCTCATTTCCACGGCCGTCGACGTCACGGCCGGGACTTCGCTGCGGTCCTTGAAATGATTGATCACAGGCGTGCCACCGACGAACGACCAGAGAAACGCCACCGGGTCCTCCAGCGCCAGCCAGGCCTGGGCATTGCGCCGGGCCGCGTTGAGCTTGAGGCGGTTGCGGATGATCCCCGGATCGAGCATCAACTCGTCGATTTCGGCATCGCTCATCTGCGCCACGCGCTGGACATCAAAACCGAACATCACCTGACGATAATGCTCGCGTTTGCGCAGCACAGTGATCCAGGAAAGCCCGGCCTGGAACCCTTCGAGCAAAAGCAACTCGAACAATCCCTGCGCATCGCGTAGCGGCGTGCCCCACTCCTGATCGTGATAAGCCATGTACAGCGGATCTTCGGAACACCAAAAGCAGCGTGGCATAAGGCTCCAGGGGGCGTGCGCAGCAATGAATCGGGTATACTCCCGCTCTTTAAATCGCAGCCCAAGAAACAGGTGAATTTCGTGAGCCAGCCTACGCCAGCCGTGCGTACCTTCCAAGACTTGATCCTCGCCCTCCAGCAATACTGGGCAGAGCAAGGTTGTGTGGTACTTCAGCCCTACGATATGGAAGTAGGCGCCGGCACTTTCCACACTGCTACATTCCTGCGCGCCATTGGCCCGGAAACCTGGAACGCCGCCTACGTGCAGCCAAGCCGCCGTCCGACTGACGGCCGCTACGGCGAAAACCCGAACCGTCTGCAGCACTACTACCAGTTCCAGGTGGTCCTGAAGCCGAACCCGGACAACTTCCAGGAACTGTACCTGGGCTCCCTCAAGCATGTCGGCCTGGACCCGCTGGTCCACGACATCCGCTTCGTCGAAGACAACTGGGAATCGCCGACCCTCGGCGCCTGGGGTCTGGGCTGGGAAGTCTGGCTCAACGGCATGGAAGTGACCCAGTTCACCTACTTCCAGCAAGCGGGCGGCATCGAGTGCTACCCGGTGACCGGCGAGATCACCTACGGCCTCGAGCGTCTGGCCATGTACCTGCAAGGCGTGGACTCGGTCTACGACCTGGTCTGGGCTGACGGTCCGTTCGGCAAAGTGACCTACGGCGATGTGTTCCACCAGAACGAAGTGGAGCAATCGACCTACAACTTCGAACACGCCAACGTCGACAAGCTGTTCGAACTGTTCGATTTCTACGAAAGCGAAGCCAAGCGCCTGATCGAGCTCGACCAGCCGCTGCCGTTGCCGAGCTACGAAATGGTGTTGAAGGCTTCCCATACCTTCAACCTGCTGGATGCGCGCCGGGCAATCTCGGTGACCGCGCGTCAGCAATACATCCTGCGTGTGCGCACCCTGGCGCGTTCCGTTGCGCAAGCCTACCTGCTGGCTCGCGCCAAGCTGGGCTTCCCGATGGCGACCCCGGACCTGCGTGACGAAGTACTGGCCAAGCTGGAGGCTGCACAATGAGTGCTCTGGATTTTCTGGTTGAACTGGGCACTGAAGAACTGCCACCCAAAGCCCTGAATACCCTGGCCGAGGCGTTTCTTGCCGGTATCGACAAGGGCCTGCAAGCTGCCGGCCTGAACTACGAGACCAAAACCGTTTATGCCGCGCCACGCCGCCTGGCTGTGCTGATCACCTCGCTGGCCACCCAGCAGCCGGATCGCAGCATCAACCTCGATGGCCCGCCACGTCAGGCTGCATTCGATGCCGAAGGCAACCCGACCCAGGCAGCCCTGGGTTTCGCCAAGAAGTGCGGCGTCGAACTGAGCGAAATCGATCAGAGCGGCCCGAAACTGCGCTATAGCCAGAGCATCGCCGGCAAGCCGACCGCGAGCCTGCTGCCGACCATCGTCGAAGATTCGCTGAACGACCTGCCGATCCCGAAACGCATGCGTTGGGGTGCGCGCAAGGAAGAGTTCGTGCGTCCGACCCAATGGCTGGTGATGCTGCTCGGTGACCAGGTCATCGACTGCACCATCCTCGCCCAGAAAGCCGGTCGCGATTCCCGTGGTCACCGCTTCCATCACCCGGAAAGCGTGCGCATCGGTTCGCCGTCCAGCTACCTGGCCGACCTGCGTGCCGCCTACGTGCTGGCAGATGCCAACGAGCGTCGCGAGATCATCAGCAAGCGCACCGAAGAGCTGGCCACCCGCCAGGAAGGCACGGCAATCGTTCCACCGGCCCTGCTCGATGAAGTGACCGCGCTGGTTGAATGGCCGGTGCCGCTGGTGTGCTCGTTCGAGGAGCGTTTCCTCGATGTGCCGCAGGAAGCCCTGATCACCACCATGCAGGACAACCAGAAGTACTTCTGCCTGCTGGATGCCGACGGCAAGTTGCTGCCACGTTTCATCACCGTGGCCAACATCGAAAGTAAAGACCCGCAGCAGATCATCGCCGGTAACGAGAAAGTGGTTCGCCCACGCCTGACCGACGCCGAGTTCTTCTTCAAGCAAGACAAGAAGCAGAAGCTCGAAGACTTCAACCTGCGCCTGCAGAACGTGGTGTTCCAGGAAAAACTCGGCAGCGTCTACGACAAGGCCGAGCGCGTATCCAAACTGGCCGCGTTCATCGCTCAGCGCATCGGCGGCAACGCCGCATGGGCCGCTCGTGCCGGCCTGCTGTCGAAGTGCGACCTGTCGACCGAAATGGTCGGTGAGTTCCCGGAGATGCAAGGTGTCGCCGGTTACTACTACGCCCTCAACGATGGCGAGCCGGAAGATGTCGCACTGGCCCTGAACGAGCAGTACATGCCGCGCGGTGCCGGCGCTGAACTGCCGTCCACCCTGACCGGTGCGGCCGTGGCCATCGCCGACAAGCTCGATACGCTGGTCGGTATTTTCGGCATCGGTATGCTGCCAACCGGTAGCAAGGACCCGTATGCCCTGCGCCGTGCGGCACTGGGCGTGTTGCGCATCCTGATCGAGAAACAACTGGATCTGGACCTGACCGAGGCCGTGGCCTTCGCCGTGGATGCGTTCGGTACCAAGGTCAAGGCTGCCGGCCTCAACGACTCGGTGCTGGAATTCATCTTCGACCGTCTGCGTGCCCGTTACGAAGACGAAGGCGTCGATGTCGCCACCTACCTGTCGGTACGTGCCCTGAAGCCGGGCTCGGCCCTGGACTTCGACCAGCGCGTGCAAGCGGTAGAGGCCTTCCGCAAATTGCCGGAAGCCGCTGCCCTGGCCGCGGTGAACAAGCGTGTGTCGAACCTGCTGAGCAAGGTCGAAGGTTCGGTGCCTACGGTCGTGGAAGCCAAGTACTTCGACAATGCCAACGAGTTCTCCCTGTACTCGGCGATCCAGCAGGCTGACCAGGCTGTACAGCCAATGGCCGCCTCGCGTCAGTACAGCGAATCCCTGGCACGCCTGGCCGCCCTGCGCGAGCCGGTGGATGCGTTCTTCGAAGCGGTGATGGTCAACGCGGAGGACGCAAAAGTCCGCGCCAACCGTTATGCGTTGCTGGCGCGTCTGCGTGGGTTGTTCCTCGGCGTCGCCGATATTTCGTTGCTGGGGTAAGACTGTTTGAAACTGCTGATTCTCGATCGGGACGGAGTGATCAATTACGACTCCGACGCTTACATCAAGTCGGTGGAGGAGTGGATTCCACTCCCCGGTTCGATCGAAGCCATCGCGCAGTTGAGCAAGGCCGGCTGGACGGTAGCCGTCGCTACCAACCAGTCGGGCATCGCTCGCGGCTACTACGACCTCGCTACCCTGGATGCCATGCACGAGCGCTTGCGCGCGCTGGTGGCGGAGCAGGGTGGTGAAGTCGGCCTGATCGTCTACTGCCCCCACGGGCCGGACGAAGGCTGCGATTGCCGCAAGCCGAAACCCGGGATGTTGAAAAACATCGCCGCACATTACAACGTGTCGCTGACTGATCTATGGTTCGTCGGCGATAGCCTTGGTGACCTGGAAGCCGCTAAAGCCGTCGATTCACAGCCAGTTTTGGTAAAGACCGGAAAAGGCGAAAAGACTTTGGGCAAGACCCTTCCGGCAGGCACCTTGATTTTTGACGATCTGGCGGCGATTGCCGCAGAACTTATCCACAACTGCCGTTAATAAGTGGTGCGCTTCGATTGTTCCTGACAAAGGATGAAAGGGAAGTGCGCTTTATATAGACGGGCATTGCCCGCATTGGTAAACGTCACCATGTCGATACTGCAGGCCATCAGAACATTCCTCTTTTACCTGCTGCTGGGCACCAGCTCCTTGCTGTGGTGCAGCCTGAGCTTTTTTATCGCGCCGTTTCTGCCGTTCAAGGCGCGCTATCGCTTCATCAACGTGTACTGGTGCCGCTGCGCCTTGTGGCTGAGCAAAGTGTTTCTGGGTATCCGCTACGAAGTGAAGGGTGCCGAGAACGTCCCTGAACGGCCTTGCGTCATTCAGTCGAACCACCAGAGCACCTGGGAGACGTTCTTTCTCTCTGCCTACTTCTCGCCGCTGAGCCAGGTGCTCAAACGTGAATTGCTCTATGTGCCGTTTTTCGGTTGGGCCATGGCCATGCTGCGACCGATCGCCATCGATCGCGACAACCCGAAAGCCGCACTCAAGCATGTAGCGCAGAAAGGCGATGAGTTGCTCAAGGACAATGTCTGGGTGCTGATCTTCCCCGAAGGCACGCGCGTTCCTTACGGCACCATCGGAAAGTTCTCGCGCGGTGGCAGCGCATTGGCGGTCAACGCCGAATTGCCCGTGCTGCCGATTGCGCACAACGCCGGCAAGTTCTGGCCGAAAACCGGTTGGGCGAAGAAGCAGGGCGTCATCACTGTGATCATTGGCACACCGATGTATGCCGAAGGCACCGGACCGCGAGCCATTGCTGAATTGAACGACCGGGTCCAGGCCTGGAACGAGCAGATGCAACGGGAAATGGGCTCACTGCCACCGGCTCCGCAAGCGCCGGTTTCAAACGATCAGGTGACTGTCTGAGATTCTGTGGATAACCTGTGTACCGTTTCCTTTAAAACCGTTGTTATTTGCACGTAACTTTATGATTCTTTTACATATTTCTTAGAATGATAAATCCCATAAAAACGTGCATAAGTTTTTTCGGACGTAAAAAAACCGGCTGATATAGCCGGTTTTTTTATGCCTGTAGATGGGGAAAAATCAAAAGATCGCAGCCTTCGGCAGCTCCTACAGGGATATCGATTTCTGCCTGTAGGAGCTGCCGAAGGCTGCGATCTTTTGACCTCAACAAATAAAAAGGCCAACGCATGAGCGTTGGCCTTTTGTATGGCGGGGCGACCGGAATCAGAAGTCCAGGTTGGATACCGCCAGAGCATTGCTCTCGATGAAGTCACGACGAGGCTCGACCGCATCACCCATCAGGGTGTTGAAGATCTGGTCCGCGCCAATGGCGTCTTCGATGGTCACTTTCAGCATGCGGCGCGAGCCCGGGTCCATGGTGGTTTCCCACAGCTGATCCGGGTTCATCTCGCCCAGTCCTTTGTATCGCTGGATGGTGTGGCGCTTGGTGCTTTCGGCCATCAACCACTCAAGGGCTTCCTTGAACTCGGTGACCTGCTTCTTGCGCTCGCCACGCTGGATGTACGCGCCGTCGTCCAGCAAGGTGCTCAGTTGAGCGCCCAGGGAAACCACGGTCTTGTAGTCGTTGCTGCCGAAGAAGTCGCGGTTGAAGGTGACGTAGTTGGACAGGCCATGGGAGATCAGTTCGACCTCTGGCAGCCAGACGTTACGCTCACGGTCTTCACGCAGGCTGGCCTTGTAGACCAGACCCGACTTCTCGACGGTGCGCAGACGCACTTCGTACTGGGCCAGCCAATCCTGCATCGCTGCGTGATCGGACAGTTGATCCATGCTGACCGCCGGCAGGTAGATGAAGTGCTCGGTCAGCTCCTGTGGGTACAGGCGCGACAGACGCTTGAGGGTCTTCATGACCAGACGGAAGTCATTCACCAGACGCTCAAGGGCTTCGCCGGAGATACCCGGTGCTTCCTCGTTCAGGTGCAGGCTCGCATCTTCCAGGGCCGACTGCGTCATGTACTCTTCCATGGCGTCGTCGTCTTTGATGTATTGCTCTTGCTTGCCTTTCTTCACTTTGTACAGCGGCGGCTGGGCGATGTAGATGTAGCCACGCTCGATCAGCTCCGGCAACTGACGGAAGAAGAAGGTCAGCAGCAAGGTACGGATGTGCGAACCGTCGACGTCAGCATCGGTCATGATGATGATGTTGTGATAGCGCAACTTGTCGATGTTGTACTCTTCGCGACCGATGCCGCAGCCGAGCGCGGTGATCAAGGTGCCTACTTCCTGGGAAGAGATCATCTTGTCGAAGCGTGCCTTCTCGACGTTCAGGATCTTACCCTTGAGGGGCAGAATCGCCTGGGTCCTGCGGTTACGTCCCTGCTTGGCAGAGCCGCCCGCGGAGTCACCTTCCACGAGGTACAGTTCGGACAGGGCAGGGTCCTTTTCCTGGCAGTCCGCCAGTTTGCCCGGCAGGCCGGCGATGTCCAGTGCGCCTTTGCGACGGGTCATCTCACGGGCCTTGCGCGCTGCCTCACGGGCACGGGCCGCGTCGATCATCTTGCCGACGACCAGCTTGGCTTCGTTCGGGTTTTCCAGCAGGAAGTCGGAGAAGTACTTGCCCATTTCCTGTTCGACCGCAGTCTTCACTTCGGAAGACACCAGCTTGTCTTTGGTCTGGGAGCTGAACTTCGGATCCGGTACCTTTACCGAAATGATCGCGGTCAGGCCTTCACGGGCATCGTCACCGGTAGTGGCGACCTTGTGCTTCTTCGCCAGGCCTTCTGCTTCGATGTAGGTGTTCAGGTTACGCGTCAGTGCGGAACGGAAACCCACCAGGTGAGTACCGCCGTCGCGCTGAGGAATGTTGTTGGTGAAGCACAACAGGTTCTCGTTGAAGCTGTCGTTCCACTGCAGGGCGATTTCCACGCCGATGCCGTCTTCACGCTGGATGTTGAAGTGGAACACCTGGTTGACCGGGGTCTTGTTGGTGTTCAGGTATTCAACGAACGCACGCAGGCCGCCTTCGTACTTGAACAGCTCTTCCTTGCCGCTGCGCTCGTCCTTGAGGACGATGCCGACACCGGAGTTGAGGAAGGACAGTTCACGAATCCGCTTGGCCAGGATGTCCCAGCTGAAGTGGATGTTCTTGAAAGTTTCGCTGGAAGCCTTGAAGTGGATCTGCGTGCCGGTGGTTTCGGAGTCGCCAACGATTTTCATCGGCTCTTGCGGAACACCGTGGACGTAAGTCTGTTCCCAGATCTTGCCACTACGGCGAACGGTCAGGACCAGCTCTTCCGACAGGGCGTTAACGACCGACACACCCACACCGTGAAGACCACCGGAAACTTTGTAGGAGTTATCGTCGAATTTACCGCCGGCGTGCAGCACGGTCATGATGACCTCGGCTGCCGAAACGCCTTCTTCTTTGTGTACGTCTACCGGGATGCCACGGCCGTTGTCGCGAACGGTGATGGACTCATCCGGGTGGATGATGATGCTGATGTCGTCGCAGTAGCCGGCGAGCGCTTCGTCGATCGAGTTATCGACCACCTCGAACACCATGTGGTGCAGACCGCTGCCATCGTCGGTATCACCAATGTACATACCGGGACGTTTGCGTACGGCATCCAGGCCTTTCAGCACTTTAATGCTCGTTGAGTCGTACGTATTTTCTTCGCTCAATGCCTTCACTCCCGATGGTCGTGGGTCTGGGTGATACGGCCCTGTTCCACGTGGAACAGAGCGACTGGCGTTTCCGTCTGCCAGCCTTCCCTCAATAATTCGTGATCTACACAGGTGATAAATACCTGGCAGCGTAAGTCTTCCAACAAGCGGCAAAGCGCGCGACGGTGGTGCTCGTCCAGCTCGGACGGCAAGTCATCCACCAGATAAATACACTGACCGCGTCGAGCCTGGCTGACCAGGTGCCCTTGGGCAATCCGCAATGCGCAAACCACCAACTTCTGCTGGCCGCGGGACAAGATGTCCGCGGCGTTGTGTGCGCCCAGTCTGAGACGCAAATCAGCACGTTGTGGTCCGGCCTGGGTATGCCCCATTTGCTGGTCCCGCTGCAGAGACCCGGCGAGCACAGCACTCAATTCACGGTCCTTGTCCCAGCCGCGGTAATAGCTGAGGGTCAAGCCTTCAAGCTCAACCAGTTCGCTCAAGGTTTGTTCAAAGACTGGTTTCAAGGCTTTGATATAAGCGCGGCGGTATTCATCAATTTCAGCGCTGGCCTGGCACAGTTCCCTGTCCCAAACCGCTTGCGAAACGGCGTCAAGTGTACCATGCCGCAGCCAAGAGTTTCTCTGGCGCAGGGCCTTCTGCAAGCGCTGCCAGGTCGACATGAAGCGCGGTTCCACGTGGAACACGCCCCAGTCGAGAAACTGCCGGCGAATCTTCGGCGCACCTTCCAGCAATCGAAAACTGTCCGGGTTGATCAGTTGCAGCGGCAATATCTCCGCCAGCTGCGCGGCACTGCGAGCGTTCTGCCCATCGATACGGATCTGGAACTCGCCTTGGCGATCCCGCGAAATGCCCAACGCGCTGTGCCCACCCTCGGCCAGTTCAACCTGGCCAAAGACCGTGCACGCCAGTTGCTCGTATTGAATGACCGGCAACAGTCGGGTGCTGCGAAACGAACGGGCAAGCCCCAGCAGATGGATGGCTTCCAGAACACTGGTTTTGCCGCTGCCGTTGGCGCCGTAAAGGATATTGATTCGAGGGGAGGGGGAGAAGGTCACCGGGTGCAGATTGCGCACCGCGGTGACCGAGACGCGACTTAAGGACATCTAGCTTCTGCTGGGCATGATTACAGACGCATCGGCATGACAACGTAGGCCGAGTCGTCGTTATCCGATTCCTGCACCAGCGCACTGCTGTTGGAGTCGGACAGGATCAGACGAACCTGCTCGGTGGTCATCACGCCCAGCACGTCGAGCAGGTAGCTCACGTTGAAGCCGATTTCCAGAGAGCCACCGTTGTATTCAACGCCCACTTCTTCTTCCGCTTCTTCCTGCTCCGGGTTGTTCGCCTGGATCTTCAGCTGACCGCTGGCCAGTTGCAGACGGATACCACGGTACTTCTCGTTGGACAGGATCGCGGTACGGCTGAACGCTTCGCGCAGCGCCTGGCGATCGCCCAATACCAACTTGTCGCCGCCTTTTGGCAGAACGCGTTCGTAGTCCGGGAATTTGCCGTCGACCAGTTTCGAGGTGAAGGTGAATTCACCGGTGGTGGCGCGGATGTGGTGCTGCCCCAGAACGATGCTGACATTGCCATCCGGCTCGGTGAGCAGGCGTGCCAGTTCAAGGATACCTTTGCGCGGTACGATGACCTGGTGACGATCCGGTTGGCCGATATCGGCCTGCATCGAGCACATGGCCAGGCGGTGACCGTCGGTGGCCACGGCGCGGATCACACCAGCGGAAACTTCCAGCAGCATGCCGTTGAGGTAGTAACGCACGTCCTGCTGGGCCATGGCGAAGCTGGTGCGCTCAATCAGACGGCGCAGTTTGCTTTGCTCAAGGCTGCAGGTCAGCGAGCCCGGGCCTTCTTCCACGGTAGGGAAGTCGTTGGCCGGCAAGGTCGACAGGGTGAAGCGGCTACGGCCGGCCTTGACCACAAGCTTCTGCTCATCGACCTTGATGTCGATCAGCGCATCGTTTGGCAGGCTCTTGCAGATGTCCATCAGCTTGCGCGCAGGCACGGTGATGGAACCCGGATCCGCCGGCTCTTCGAGTTGAACACGACCAACCAGCTCGACTTCCAGGTCGGTACCGGTCAGCGACAATTGCTGGCCTTCGACAACCAGCAGCACGTTGGAGAGCACCGGCAAGGTCTGGCGGCGTTCGACGACGCCTGCGACCAGTTGCAGGGGTTTCAACAGGGCTTCGCGTTGAATGGTGAAATGCATGGTCTAGTCCCTTGCCTTAATTAGCTGCGCTGGTGTTCATCAAGTGGTCAGTGTACGCAGCAGGTTCTTGTAGTCCTCGCGGATGTCCGCGTCGGATTCCTTAAGTTCGTTGATCTTGCGGCAGGCGTGCAAAACAGTCGTGTGGTCGCGGCCGCCAAACACGTCGCCGATTTCCGGCAGGCTGTGGTTAGTCAACTCTTTGGACAAGGCCATTGCAACCTGACGCGGACGTGCGACCGAGCGAGAACGACGCTTGGACAGCAAGTCGGAGATCTTGATCTTGTAGTACTCGGCGACGGTGCGCTGAATGTTATCCACAGAGACCAGTTTATCCTGCAACGCCAACAAGTCCTTCAGGGATTCGCGAATCAGCTCGATGGTGATATCGCGCCCCATGAAGTGCGAGTGGGCGATCACGCGTTTGAGCGCGCCTTCCAGCTCACGGACGTTGGAGCGAATACGCTGGGCAATGAAGAACGCGGCGTCATGCGGCAGCTCAACCTTGGCCTGATCGGCCTTCTTCATCAGGATCGCCACGCGGGTTTCCAGCTCCGGTGGCTCGACCGCTACGGTCAGGCCCCAGCCAAAGCGGGATTTGAGACGTTCTTCAAGGCCTTCGATTTCTTTCGGGTAGCGGTCACTGGTGAGAATGACCTGCTGGCCACCTTCGAGCAGGGCGTTGAAGGTGTGGAAAAACTCTTCCTGGGAACGCTCTTTACGGGCGAAGAACTGAATGTCATCGATCAGCAACGCATCCACCGAACGGTAGAAACGTTTGAACTCGTTGATCGCGTTCAGTTGCAGGGCCTTGACCATGTCCGCCACGAATCGCTCGGAATGCAGGTACACCACCTTGGCATTCGGGTTCTTCTTTAATAGATGGTTACCCACAGCGTGCATCAAGTGGGTTTTACCCAGGCCGACGCCACCATAAAGGAAGAGCGGGTTGTAACCGTGCTTGGGGTTGTCGGCCACCTGCCAGGCGGCGGCGCGCGCCAACTGGTTGGATTTACCTTCAACGAAATTCTCGAAGGTAAAGGTGCGGTTCAGATAACTGGTGTGCTTGAGCGCACCTTCGACCTGCACGGTACGTTGCTCGGCGCGAACCGGGGCCTGTTGCGAACTGGCGCCGGCCATCGGGTCGAAGCTGTCACGGGAAGGTTCTTCCTCGGTGACCTCAGTCACTTTTTGCGTGGCGCGCTTGGTCGAAGCCGCAGCAGGTGCTGGCGGCGGCGGGCTGGCAAGTGTTTGAGCAGCCTGGGCCTGAGAAGCCGCGGCTGCCAGGGGAGCATTTGGCGCGGCACGCGGTGCCGAACTGCGTTTGCTGCCTATTAATAAGGAAAGCGCAGGCGCCATGCCATTGCCGTGCTCATCGAGCAATTCGAGAACACGCCCCAGGTACTTTTCGTTGACCCAGTCCAGAACAAAACGATTGGGTGCATAGACACGCAACTCGTCGCCTTCGGCTTCGACCTGTAGTGGACGGATCCAAGTGTTGAATTGTTGGGCAGGCAGCTCATCGCGCAGAAGCTCCACGCACTGCTGCCAAAGTTCCACTGACACGGATATCCCCTAAGTTGAAAGCCGGTGAGGCAAAAACAAGCGGCCATTGTAGCGACCAGACGCCGACTTATCCACACGAAGGTGGTTCATCGACCAAGAAGAATCGCCGTTTCATACGCAAAAAAGACGACCAGTGGTCTGTGCATAAGCTCTGTGGATAACCGGGGTTAAGGTCATTGCACAAGTGGGGGCGAAACTCGGTGGATAACCAGCCTGTGGATAAGCCGGCATTCCACACACAGCTTATCCGACAGCGCAGCACAGGCTGAACACGGTTTTCCACTGTAGTTGTCATTCTCTGTACAGCAGGTAAAACAAGGCATGAAGCCACTTATCCACAGAAGAGTGCGAGCCTAGCTTTTATAAGCTTTACAGAAAAGCTTTAAATACTTTCCTTTCTTATTTTTATATTTACCCGCGGTTCGTTCAGCGCAAAACGCCTGGAGATCTATTTATAAGGAAACGCTGGTTGGAAATTGACCTGAAGGCTTGCTTTCTCTAGAATCCCCGGTCTCTTAAAACGGGGGCCATTCCGGCCCGTTGTGGACGAACCAGGTAACACGACAATGAAACGTACTTTCCAACCAAGCACTATCAAACGCGCTCGTACCCACGGTTTCCGTGCTCGCATGGCTACCAAGAACGGTCGTGCCGTTCTGTCGCGTCGTCGCGCCAAAGGTCGTGCGCGTCTGGCAGTTTGATAAGCCGGCACTGGAGGTGAGTCAGGACTTCAGTCGGGAAAAGCGTCTGCTTACTCCCCGGCATTTCAAGGCAGTCTTTGACTCCCCTACCGGCAAGGTTCCGGGGAAAAATCTCCTGCTCCTTGCGCGCAACAACGATCTTGATCACCCCCGTCTCGGGTTGGTTATCGGGAAAAAGAGCGTAAAGCTCTCCGTCGAGCGCAATCGCCTCAAACGTCTGATGCGCGAATCGTTTCGCCTGAACCAGGATTCACTGGTCGGTTGGGACATTGTTATCGTCGCGCGCAAAGGTTTGGGTGACGTAGAAAACCCCGAATTGATTCAGCATTTCGGCAAACTCTGGAAACGCCTGGCTCGCAGTTCGCCGGTACCAGCAGTCAAAACCGAAACTGTAGGGGTAGACAGTCCAGATGCGTAAACTGGCACTCGTTCCGATCCAGTTTTATCGCTATGCCATTAGTCCCCTGATGGCCAGTCACTGTCGTTTCTACCCCAGTTGTTCCTGCTACGCGTTAGAAGCCATCGAAAATCATGGCCTTCTTCGCGGTGGCTGGCTGACCTTTCGTCGTTTAGGTCGCTGTCATCCGTGGAATCCCGGTGGTTATGACCCGGTTCCACCTATCCCTACCTCCCGTTCTTCTTCGATGGCCGAGTAATCATGGATATCAAACGCACGATCCTGATCGTCGCCCTGGCAATCGTGTCCTACGTAATGGTTCTTAAATGGAACCAGGACTATGGCCAGGCTGCCCTGCCGACTCAGAATGTTGCCACCAATACGACTGCATCGGGCCTGCCGGATACGGCACCTGGCTCCAACGCTTCCGCCAGTGACGACATTCCACGTGCTGCAAGCGACACCAGCGCACCTGCCGAAACACCGGTGGCTGTGAGCAAGGACCTCATCCAGATCAAAACGGATGTACTGGACCTGGCTGTCGACCCACAAGGTGGTGATGTTGCCCTGCTGACCCTGCCGCTGTATCCGCGTCGTCAGGATCATCCGGAAATTCCGTTCCAGCTGTTCGATAACGGCGGCGAACGTACTTATCTGGCACAAAGCGGTCTGATCGGCACCAACGGTCCGGATGCAAATCCGGCCGGTCGTCCGGTTTATTCCTCGGAGAAGAAGGTTTATCAACTGGCTGATGGTCAGGACCAATTGGTCGTGGACCTGAAGTTCAGCAAGGACGGCGTCAACTACATCAAGCGTTTCACCCTGAAACGCGGCCTGTATGACGTAACCGTTTCCTACCTGATCGACAACCAGAGCGCCCAGCCCTGGACCGGTGCGATGTTCGCCCAGTTGAAGCGTGACGCCAGCGCCGATCCTTCGTCGACCACGGCGACCGGCACCGCGACTTACCTGGGCGCCGCCCTGTGGACAAGTTCGGAGCCGTACAAGAAAGTGTCCATGAAGGACATGGACAAGGCGCCGCTGAAAGAAACCGTCACTGGCGGTTGGGTTGCCTGGTTGCAGCACTACTTCGTGACCGCATGGATTCCGGCCAAGGGCGAAAACAACGTCGTCCAGACCCGTAAAGACAGCAAAGGCAACTACATCATCGGCTACACCGGCCCATCGATGAGTGTTGCCCCGGGTGCCAAGGCCGAGACCAGCGCTGTTCTGTACGCCGGCCCGAAAAGCCAGGCCGTGCTGAAAGAGTTGTCCCCAGGCCTGGAACTGACTGTCGACTACGGCATTCTGTGGTTCATCGCCCAACCGATCTTCTGGTTGCTGCAACACATCCACGCCATTGTGGGTAACTGGGGCTGGTCGATCATCTTCCTGACCATGCTGATCAAAGGGATCTTCTTCCCGCTGTCGGCTGCCAGCTACAAATCCATGGCGCGCATGCGTGCAGTGGCACCGAAACTGGCCGCGCTGAAAGAGCAACATGGCGATGACCGGCAGAAAATGTCGCAAGCCATGATGGAGCTGTACAAGAAAGAGAAGATCAATCCGCTGGGTGGTTGCTTGCCAATCCTCGTGCAGATGCCGGTTTTCCTCTCGCTGTACTGGGTTCTGCTGGAAAGCGTTGAAATGCGCCAGGCGCCGTTCATGCTGTGGATTACTGACCTGTCGATCAAGGATCCGTTCTTCATTCTGCCGATCATCATGGGTGCAACCATGTTCATCCAGCAGCAGTTGAACCCGACGCCTCCGGATCCGATGCAGGCCAAGGTAATGAAGCTGATGCCGATCATCTTCACCTTCTTCTTCCTGTGGTTCCCGGCGGGTCTGGTGCTGTACTGGGTAGTGAACAACTGCCTGTCGATCGCCCAACAGTGGTACATCACTCGTAAAATCGAAGCGGCTACCAAAGCAGCTGCCTGATTTACACTGTGGATAACCACTCAAGACGCCCCCTAGTGGGGCGTTTTGCTATCTGTCACTTTTGTCTGGATACCGGTTTATGAGCGTTCCTCGTGAAACCATCGCCGCCGTCGCCACCGCTCAAGGTCGTGGCGGTGTAGGCATCGTGCGTATTTCCGGGCCGTTGGCCAGCGTTGCGGCCAAGGCTTTCAGTGGTCGCGAGCTCAAGCCGCGATTTGCCCACTATGGTCCGTTTTTCAGTGAACACGATGAGGTACTGGACCAGGGCATCGCGCTGTATTTTCCGGGGCCAAACTCGTTTACCGGCGAGGATGTGCTGGAACTCCAGGGGCATGGTGGCCCGATCGTTCTGGATATGTTGCTCAAGCGCTGCCTGGAACTGGGTTGCCGGCTTGCCCGGCCGGGGGAGTTCAGCGAGCGCGCGTTCCTCAACGACAAGCTTGACCTCGCCCAGGCCGAGGCAATTGCCGACCTGATTGAAGCCAGTTCTGCCCAGGCTGCGCGAAACGCACTGCGCTCCCTGCAGGGGGCTTTCTCGTCACGTGTGCATAACCTCACCGAACAACTGATCGGCCTGCGCATCTATGTCGAAGCGGCCATCGATTTCCCGGAAGAGGAAATCGACTTCCTCGCCGATGGCCATGTCCTGAGCATGCTCGACAAAGTGCGCGACGAGTTATCCACTGTCATGCGCGAAGCCGGGCAGGGTGCCTTGCTGCGTGATGGCATGACCGTGGTCATTGCCGGTCGTCCGAATGCCGGTAAATCCAGCTTGCTCAATGCACTGGCCGGGCGTGAAGCGGCGATCGTGACTGAAATCGCCGGCACCACCCGGGACGTACTTCGTGAACATATCCACATCGATGGCATGCCGCTGCATGTGGTGGATACCGCCGGTCTGCGCGATACCGATGACCATGTGGAAAAAATCGGCGTCGAACGTGCCCTGAAAGCCATCGGTGAAGCGGATCGGGTACTGCTGGTGGTCGACGCCACCGCGCCGGAAGCCCTCGATCCGTTCGCACTGTGGCCGGAATTTCTCGAAACCCGTCCCGATCCCGCGAAAGTTACCCTGATTCGCAACAAGGCCGACCTTACGGGCGAAGCCATTGCCCTGGAGATCAGCGACGACGGCCACGTCACCATCAGCCTGAGCGCCAGGTCCGGAGGTGCCGGTCTGGAACTGCTGCGTGATCACCTCAAGGCCTGCATGGGCTACGAGCAAACGTCCGAAAGCAGCTTCAGTGCTCGCCGGCGTCACCTGGAGGCGCTACGTCATGCCAGTGCTGCCCTCGAGCATGGTCGTGCCCAGTTGACCCTGGCCGGTGCTGGCGAGTTGTTGGCCGAGGATCTGCGCCAGGCTCAGCAGTCGCTGGGAGAAATCACCGGCGCCTTCAGCTCTGACGACCTGTTGGGGCGAATTTTCTCCAGCTTCTGTATCGGCAAGTAGCCCTCCTGCTGTTCACAGACAGGCCGTTCGTGCCTGTCTGCTCTCTCTTTTTCTGAATAAACCCTTCCAGTGCCGAGCGGACTTTGTCTGCTTGAGCGGAATTCTCGAGCCTGAATTTCGGGAAAGCGACACTTTTCTGTGGATTAAGCCCTGTGAATAACCGCCGCTAAGGTCAGTTGATAACAGGGCCAGAAAACTGAACATAACCGCCTCTGTGGATAACCACCCCTTTCATCCACAGGCTTACACCGGTTATCCAAGGGCCTCATTGGCACATGAACACAGGGTTTTGAATCGCTGTACATATTGAAAATAAAGGCCTGTAGCGATCTATCCACAGAAAGGCAGGTGCATAGAAATAAACATAAAAACAAAGATTTAATAAATTTCTCTCTTTTTAATTTCTATAACTCTGACTTTTCCACAGCTGGTTAAATTTTGTGCAAAGGGTTCTTTAGGAAGGGCGAAGTCCCTATACTTGTCGACCAGGTCCAAAAACCTGAGCTCAAACTATTCCTGAATTACCTACTTAAGCAGGCACGAGGTGCGTGGTGGATTTCCCTTCCCGTTTTGAAGTGATCGTCATCGGCGGCGGTCATGCCGGTACCGAGGCAGCACTGGCCTCAGCACGTATGGGGGTGAAAACCCTGTTGCTGACGCATAACGTGGAAACCCTCGGTGCCATGAGTTGCAACCCGGCCATTGGCGGGATCGGCAAAAGCCACCTGGTCAAGGAAATCGACGCCCTCGGCGGCGCGATGGCCATGGCTACCGATAAAGGCGGCATCCAGTTTCGCGTGTTGAACAGCCGCAAAGGCCCGGCCGTGCGTGCAACCCGTGCACAGGCAGACCGGATTCTGTACAAGGCCGCTGTCCGCGAAATCCTGGAGAACCAGCCGAACCTGTGGATATTTCAACAGGCCGCCGATGACCTGATCGTCGAGCAGGAACAAGTGCGCGGCGTAGTGACCCAGATGGGCCTGCGTTTCCTCGCCGACTCGGTGGTATTGACCACCGGCACCTTCCTCGGCGGACTTATCCACATTGGATTGCAGAATTTCTCCGGCGGCCGTGCCGGTGATCCACCGTCGATTGCCCTGGCTCACCGTCTGCGTGAATTGCCTTTGCGGGTCGGCCGCCTGAAGACCGGTACGCCGCCGCGTATCGACGCCCGTTCCGTGGATTTCTCGGTGATGACCGAGCAGGCCGGCGATACGCCGATCCCGGTGATGTCGTTCATGGGTTCCAAAGAGCAGCATCCACGGCAGATCAGTTGCTGGATTACCCACACCAACGCCCGTACCCACGAAATCATTGCGGCCAACCTCGACCGTTCGCCGATGTATTCCGATGCAGGCGAGATCGAAGGCATCGGCCCGCGTTACTGCCCGTCGATCGAAGACAAGATTCACCGCTTTGCCGACAAGGAAAGCCACCAGGTCTTCATCGAACCGGAAGGTTTGACCACGAACGAGCTGTACCCGAACGGGATATCCACATCCTTGCCTTTCGACGTGCAATTGCAGATCGTGCAATCGATCCGCGGTATGGAAAACGCACACATCGTGCGTCCTGGCTACGCCATCGAGTACGACTATTTCGATCCGCGCGACCTGAAGTACAGCCTGGAAACCAAAGTGATCGGCGGTCTGTTCTTCGCCGGGCAAATCAACGGCACCACCGGTTACGAAGAAGCCGGCGCCCAGGGTTTGCTCGCCGGAACCAACGCGGCACTGCGCGCGCAGGGCAAAGATGCCTGGTGCCCGCGTCGCGACGAGGCCTATATCGGCGTGTTGGTCGATGACCTGATTACCCTCGGCACCCAAGAGCCGTACCGGATGTTCACCTCCCGCGCCGAGTACCGTTTGATCCTGCGCGAAGACAACGCCGACCTGCGCTTGACCGAAAAAGGCCGCGAACTGGGCCTGGTGGATGACGCGCGTTGGGCGGCTTTCTGCAAAAAACGCGAGAGCATCGAACTGGAAGAGCAGCGCCTGAAAAGCACCTGGGTTCGCCCGGGCACTGAACAGGGCGATGCGATTGCCGAAAAATTCGGCACGCCGCTGACCCATGAATACAACCTGCTGAATCTCTTGAGCCGTCCGGAAATCGACTACGCTGGTCTGATCTCAGTGACCGGTGGCGGTGCAGAAGATCCACAAGTCGCCGAACAGGTCGAAATCAAGACCAAGTACGCCGGCTACATCGATCGTCAACAGGATGAAATCGCCCGCCTGCGCGCCAGCGAAGACACCAAACTGCCTGTGGATATCGATTACACGAATATTTCCGGTCTCTCCAAAGAGATCCAGAGCAAGCTCGGTGCGACCCGCCCTGAAACCTTGGGCCAGGCTTCGCGTATCCCGGGCGTAACGCCAGCAGCCATTTCGCTGTTGATGATTCATTTGAAAAAACGCGGCGCGGGCCGTCAGTTGGAGCAAAGCGCTTGAGTTCGTTGGTCACTTCGCAACATGCAGAAGAGTTATCCACAGGTGCCCGCCAGCTTGGCGTCACACTGACAGAAACCCAGCACGCGCAACTGCTGGGTTATCTGGCCCTGTTGATCAAATGGAACAAGGCTTACAACCTCACCGCCGTGCGTGATCCGGACGAAATGGTCTCCCGTCACCTGCTCGACAGTCTGAGCGTGATGTCATTCATCGAAAACGGACGCTGGCTCGACGTCGGCAGTGGCGGCGGCATGCCCGGCATTCCGCTGGCTATCCTGTTTCCCGAGTCCCAGGTGACGTGCCTGGACAGCAACGGCAAGAAAACCCGCTTCCTGACCCAGGTCAAACTCGAACTCAAACTGGATAACCTGCAAGTTATCCACAGTCGCGTCGAAGCGTTCCAGCCTGCCCAACCCTTCAACGGGATCATTTCCCGGGCGTTCAGCAGCATGGAAAACTTCAGCAACTGGACTCGCCACCTCGGCGATAGCGAAACACGCTGGCTGGCAATGAAGGGCGTTCATCCGGCCGATGAGCTGGTAGCATTGCCGGCAGACTTCCACCTCGATAGCGAACACGCCCTGGCCGTACCTGGTTGCCAAGGCCAACGCCATCTGCTGATACTGCGCCGCACGGCATGATTGGGAACACAAGCAAGAATGGCTAAGGTATTCGCGATAGCGAACCAAAAAGGTGGCGTGGGCAAAACCACCACCTGCATCAACCTCGCAGCATCCCTGGTCGCGACCAAGCGTCGGGTGCTGTTGATCGACCTCGATCCACAGGGCAACGCCACCATGGGTAGCGGTGTGGATAAACATGGCCTGGAAAACTCGGTCTACGACCTGTTGATCGGCGAGTGCGACCTGGCCCAGGCCATGCACTTCTCCGAACACGGTGGTTACCAGCTGTTGCCGGCCAACCGCGACCTGACCGCGGCCGAAGTGGTGCTGCTGGAAATGCAGATGAAGGAAAGCCGTCTGCGCAGTGCGCTGGCGCCGATCCGGGAAAACTACGATTACATCCTGATCGACTGCCCGCCGTCGCTGTCGATGCTGACCTTGAACGCACTGGTTGCCGCCGATGGGGTCATTATCCCCATGCAGTGCGAGTACTTCGCACTCGAAGGCTTGAGCGACCTTGTGGATAACATCAAGCGTATCGCTGAACTGCTCAATCCGAACCTCAAGGTCGAAGGCCTGCTGCGGACGATGTACGACCCGCGCCTGAGCCTGATGAACGATGTCTCGGCGCAGCTCAAGGAACACTTCGGCGAACAGCTCTACGACACCGTCATTCCGCGCAACATCCGTCTGGCCGAAGCGCCAAGCTACGGCATGCCGGCGCTGGCGTACGACAAAGCGTCGCGAGGTGCCGTTGCCTATCTGGCATTGGCGGGCGAAATGGTTCGTCGTCAACGCAAAAACTCACGCATCGCCGCCGCTCAGGCAACTTAAGGAATCCCCATGGCCGTCAAGAAACGAGGTCTCGGACGTGGACTGGATGCTCTGTTGAGTGGTCCGACTGTCAGCTCGCTGGAAGAACAAGCGGCGCAAGCCGATCAGCGTGAGCTGCAACACCTTCCCCTGGATCTGCTCCAGCGCGGCAAATACCAGCCGCGCCGTGACATGGACCCGCAGGCGCTGGAAGAATTGGCGCAGTCGATCAGGGCCCAGGGCGTCATGCAGCCCATCGTGGTGCGCCCGATCGGCAGCGGTCGTTTTGAAATCATTGCGGGCGAACGTCGCTGGCGCGCCAGCCAGCAGGCCGGGCAGGAAACCATCCCGGCGATGGTTCGCGATGTACCCGATGAAACCGCGATCGCCATCGCCCTGATCGAGAACATCCAGCGCGAAGACCTGAACCCGATTGAAGAGGCGGTGGCCCTGCAGCGTTTGCAGCAGGAGTTCCAGCTGACCCAGCAACAGGTGGCCGAAGCCGTGGGCAAGTCCCGGGTGACCGTGGCCAACCTGCTGCGCCTGATTTCCTTGCCGGAAGTCATCAAGACCATGCTGTCCCACGGCGACCTGGAAATGGGTCATGCCCGTGCTTTGCTCGGTTTGCCGGAAAATCAACAGGTTGAAGGGGCGCGACATGTTGTCGCACGCGGGCTGACCGTGCGCCAGACTGAGGCACTGGTTCGCCAGTGGTTGAGTGGCAAACCGGAGCCTGTTGAACCTGCAAAACCGGACCCGGATATCGCCCGCCTCGAACAGCGCCTGGCCGAGCGCCTAGGCTCTGCGGTGCAGATCCGCCACGGTAAGAAGGGTAAAGGGCAGTTGGTGATCGGCTACAACTCCCTGGATGAACTCCAAGGTGTGCTCGCACATATTCGCTGAAACATTTCCTCATGTAGCGCGTAGTCGGAAATCACTACCTGACAGTTGAATAGGGGCAGAACCGCCCCTATACTCTGCGCGCATTTTGTCGGCACAAATTATGCCAAGTTATTGAATTCTGGCAGCCGACCATTGGAGAGCAAAAGTGATGGAAACCCGCACGCCAAACCGCTTGCCCTTCCATCGCCTGGCAGTTTTTCCGGTGTTAATGGCTCAATTTGTCGTTTTGCTCATCGCTGCTTTGGCGCTCTGGCAATGGCGGGGAGTCGTTGCCGGGTACTCGGGACTTTGCGGAGGCCTGATAGCCTTGCTGCCCAATGTTTATTTCGCTCACAGGGCATTTCGGTTTTCCGGCGCCCGAGCAGCCCAGTCCATCGTCCGGTCTTTTTATGCCGGCGAGGCAGGCAAACTGATTTTGACGGCAGTGCTATTTGCACTGGTGTTTGCAGGTGTGAAGCCATTGGCGCCGATTGCAGTATTCGGTGTCTTCGTGCTGACTCAGTCAGTCAGCTGGTTCGCTCCCCTGCTGATGAGAACAAGACTTTCGAGACCTTAGGGCGTTTGAGGCAACCATGGCAGAAACAACCGCTTCGGGCTATATCCAGCACCACTTGCAGAACCTGACCTTCGGTCAGCTCCCTACCGGCGGCTGGGGCTTTGCCCACACCGCAGCAGAAGCCAAGGAAATGGGCTTCTGGGCTTTCCACGTCGATACGCTCGGCTGGTCGGTCGCATTGGGTCTGATCTTCGTTCTTCTTTTCCGCATGGCGGCAAAGAAGGCGACTTCCGGTCAGCCTGGTGCTTTGCAGAACTTCGTTGAAGTACTGGTCGAATTCGTCGATGGCAGCGTGAAAGACAGCTTCCATGGCCGTAGCCCGGTGATTGCACCGCTGGCACTGACCATCTTCGTCTGGGTGTTCCTGATGAACGCCGTCGACCTGGTACCGGTCGACTGGATTCCTCAACTGGCCATCCTGATCTCCGGCGACCACCACATC
Organism: Pseudomonas sp. B1(2018); assembly: GCF_003097365.1. NCBI lineage: Bacteria > Pseudomonadati > Pseudomonadota > Gammaproteobacteria > Pseudomonadales > Pseudomonadaceae > Pseudomonas > Pseudomonas sp. B1(2018). The sequence goes on along the minus strand of NZ_PYUK01000002.1, from coordinate 430,121 downwards.
CCGTTCCGTGCCGTGTCGACCACCGACCCGAACGCGACCTTGGGCATGGCGTTCTCGGTTTTCGCACTGATCATTTTCTACAGCATCAAGGTCAAGGGCCTCGGCGGCTTCATCGGCGAGCTGACCCTGCACCCGTTCGGCAGCAAGAACATCTTCGTTCAGGCCCTGCTGATCCCGGTGAACTTCCTGCTGGAATTCGTGACCCTGATCGCCAAGCCGATCTCCCTGGCTCTGCGTCTGTTCGGCAACATGTATGCCGGCGAACTGGTCTTCATCCTGATTGCTGTGATGTTCGGCAGCGGTCTGCTCTGGCTCAGCGGCCTGGGCGTCGTTCTGCAGTGGGCGTGGGCTGTGTTCCACATCCTGATCATCACCCTGCAGGCGTTCATCTTCATGATGTTGACCATCGTCTACCTGTCGATGGCGCACGAAGAAAACCATTAAGACCAGTCTCGACTAGTCTGATGTCCTTCCCGGTCAAACGGGAAGGGGCTCTTCACGGGGCCTCTGAAACGATTTGTTTTACCGCTTTAAATTAAAAAAACCTAAACCATACGACGTAAAAGTCGGGAGGAAAGATGGAAACTGTAGTTGGTCTAACCGCTATCGCTGTTGCACTGTTGATCGGCCTGGGCGCACTGGGTACCGCAATTGGTTTCGGCCTGCTGGGCGGCAAGTTCCTGGAAGGCGCAGCGCGTCAGCCAGAAATGGTTCCAATGCTGCAAGTTAAAATGTTCATCGTTGCCGGTCTGCTCGACGCCGTAACCATGATCGGTGTTGGTATCGCTCTGTTCTTCACCTTTGCGAACCCGTTCGTTGGTCAGATCGCTGGCTAATTACTCGGATCTTCCGGGTAATTTGGTGTGATGGACAACGTAACTGCGAGGTGTTGGCGTGAACATTAATGCGACCCTGATTGGCCAGTCCGTTGCGTTCCTGATTTTTGTACTGTTCTGCATGAAGTTCGTATGGCCTCCGGTCATCACGGCTCTGCACGAACGTCAAAAGAAGATCGCTGATGGTCTGGACGCTGCCAGCCGAGCAGCTCGCGACCTGGAGTTGGCCCAAGAGAAAGCGGGTCAGCAACTGCGCGAAGCGAAAGCTCAGGCAGCTGAAATCATCGAGCAAGCCAAGAAACGCGGTACCCAGATTGTCGACGAAGCCCGTGAACAGGCTCGCGTCGAAGCTGACCGTGTGAAGGCTCAGGCTCAGGCCGAGATCGAACAGGAACTGAACAGCGTCAAAGACGCGCTGCGCGCCCAAGTGGGTAGCCTGGCCGTTGGCGGTGCTTCGAAGATCCTGGGCAAAGCAATCGATCAAAACGCGCACGCAGAGCTGGTTAACCAACTGGCTGCTGAAATCTAAGCGAGGGCGATCATGGCAGAACTGACCACGTTGGCCCGACCTTACGCTAAGGCGGCCTTCGAGCACGCTCAGGCCCACCAGCAACTGGCCAATTGGTCAGCCATGCTCGGCCTGGCAGCAGCGGTGTCGGAAGACGACACCATGCAGCGCGTGCTCAAGGCCCCGCGACTGACGAGCGCAGAAAAGGCCGCCACGTTCATTGACGTGTGCGGCGACAAGTTTGATGTAAAGGCACAGAACTTCATTCACGTCGTTGCCGAAAACGACCGTCTCCCGCTGTTGCCGGAGATCGCCGCTCTGTTCGACCTGTACAAGGCCGAGCAAGAGAAATCGGTAGACGTTGAAGTGACCAGTGCCTTCGCATTGAACCAAGAACAGCAAGACAAACTCGCCAAGGTTCTCAGTGCACGACTCAACCGGGAAGTGCGCCTGCAAGTCGAGGAAGATTCATCCCTTATTGGGGGTGTTGTCATCCGCGCCGGCGACCTGGTTATCGATGGCTCGATTCGCGGCAAAATCGCGAAACTTGCCGAAGCATTGAAATCTTGAGTTTGAAGGGGCAGCAGAGCAATGCAGCAACTCAATCCTTCCGAAATAAGTGAAATTATCAAGGGCCGCATCGACAAGCTCGATGTGACCTCCCAAGCCCGTAACGAAGGCACTGTCGTCAGCGTATCTGACGGCATCGTGCGGATTCACGGTCTGGCCGACGTAATGTACGGCGAGATGATCGAGTTTCCGGGCGGCGTCTTCGGCATGGCCCTCAACCTGGAGCAAGACTCTGTAGGTGCCGTTGTATTGGGCGCATACCAGACTCTGGCTGAAGGCATGAGCGCCAAGTGCACTGGCCGCATCCTGGAAGTTCCGGTTGGTAAGGAACTGCTGGGTCGCGTAGTCGACGCACTGGGTAACCCAGTTGACGGCAAAGGTCCGCTGAACAACACCGAGACCGACGCGGTCGAGAAAGTTGCTCCAGGCGTGATCTGGCGTAAGTCGGTAGACCAGCCTGTACAGACTGGCTACAAGGCTGTCGATGCCATGATCCCTGTCGGCCGTGGCCAGCGTGAGCTGATCATCGGTGACCGTCAGATCGGTAAAACCGCTCTGGCGATCGACGCGATCATCAACCAGAAAGACAGCGGCATTTTCTGCGTATACGTAGCGATCGGTCAGAAACAATCGACCATCGCCAACGTTGTTCGCAAGCTGGAAGAAAACGGTGCACTGGCTAACACCATCATCGTTGCAGCGAGCGCTTCGGAATCTGCAGCACTGCAGTTCCTGGCTCCGTACTCCGGTTGCACCATGGGCGAATACTTCCGCGACCGCGGTGAAGACGCGCTGATCGTTTATGACGATCTGTCCAAGCAAGCAGTGGCTTACCGCCAGATTTCCCTGCTGCTGCGCCGTCCACCAGGCCGTGAAGCTTACCCAGGCGACGTGTTCTATCTCCACTCCCGTCTGCTGGAGCGCGCATCCCGCGTTTCGGAAGAGTACGTAGAGAAGTTCACCAACGGCGCAGTGACCGGCAAAACCGGTTCCCTGACCGCACTGCCGATCATCGAAACCCAGGCTGGCGACGTTTCCGCGTTCGTTCCGACCAACGTGATTTCCATCACCGACGGTCAGATCTTCCTGGAATCGGCCATGTTCAACTCGGGCATCCGCCCTGCAGTGAACGCCGGTGTTTCGGTATCCCGTGTGGGTGGTGCCGCTCAGACCAAGATCATCAAGAAGCTGTCCGGTGGTATCCGTACCGCTCTGGCTCAGTACCGTGAACTGGCGGCATTCGCCCAGTTCGCTTCTGACCTGGACGAAGCGACCCGTAAGCAACTTGAGCATGGTCAGCGCGTTACCGAGCTGATGAAGCAGAAGCAATACGCGCCAATGTCGATCGCCGACATGTCGCTGTCGCTGTATGCCGCTGAGCGTGGGTTCCTGACCGACGTTGAAATCGCCAAGATCGGCAGCTTCGAACAAGCGCTGATTGCTTACTTCAACCGCGATCACGCCGACTTGATGGCGAAGATCAACGTGAAGGGTGACTTCAATGACGAAATCGATGGCGGCCTGAAAGCCGGTATCGAGAAGTTCAAGGCCACCCAAACCTGGTAAGCCGCAGCGGGAGCCTAGCGGCTCCCGCTTGCTAACCTGATAGGTGTTACATGGCAGGCGCAAAAGAGATTCGCAGTAAGATTGCGAGCATCAAAAGCACGCAAAAGATTACCAGCGCCATGGAAAAAGTGGCGGTCAGCAAAATGCGCAAGGCACAAATGCGCATGGCTGCTAGCCGTCCTTATGCGGAGCGCATCCGCCAGGTTATTGGTCATCTGGCCAACGCTAACCCGGAATATCGCCACCCGTTCATGATCGACCGTGAAGTAAAGCGCGTCGGTTATGTCGTAGTGAGCAGTGACCGTGGTCTGTGTGGTGGCTTGAACACCAACCTGTTCAAGGCTTTGGTCAAGGACATGGCGGTAAACCGCGAAAACGGCGTCGAGATCGATCTGTGTGTAGTTGGTAGCAAGGGTGCGGCTTTCTTCCGCAACTTCGGCGGTAACGTCGTTGCAGCTATCAGCCACCTGGGTGAAGAGCCGTCGATCAATGATCTGATCGGCAGCGTCAAGGTGATGCTGGATGCCTACCTGGACGGCCGTATTGACCGCCTGTCCGTGGTGTCCAACAAGTTCATCAACACCATGACACAACAGCCTACCGTGGAGCAGTTGATTCCACTGGTGGCAACCCCGGATCAAGAACTCAAGCACCACTGGGACTATCTCTACGAACCGGATGCCAAGGAGCTGCTCGACGGCTTGATGGTCCGTTACGTGGAGTCGCAGGTCTACCAGGCGGTGGTCGAGAACAATGCGGCTGAACAAGCTGCGCGGATGATCGCGATGAAGAACGCTACCGACAACGCCGGTGATTTGATCAGCGATTTGCAGCTGGTCTACAACAAGGCGCGTCAGGCTGCGATCACCCAAGAGATCTCGGAAATCGTCGGCGGCGCTGCCGCGGTTTAACGGTTCAAATATTCAGAGGATCCAGCTATGAGTAGCGGACGTATCGTTCAAATCATCGGCGCCGTTATCGACGTGGAATTCCCACGCGACAGCGTACCGAGCATCTACGACGCCTTGAAAGTTCAAGGCGCCGAAACCACTCTGGAAGTTCAGCAGCAGCTGGGCGACGGCGTGGTTCGTACCATTGCGATGGGCTCCACCGAAGGCTTGAAGCGCGGTCTGGACGTCAACAACACTGGCGCAGCCATCTCCGTACCGGTCGGTAAAGCGACCCTGGGCCGGATCATGGACGTACTGGGCAACCCGATCGACGAAGCTGGCCCGATCGGCGAAGAAGAGCGTTGGGGCATTCACCGTCCTGCGCCAACCTTCGCTGAACAAGCCGGTGGCAACGAGCTGCTGGAAACAGGCATCAAGGTTATCGACCTGGTTTGCCCGTTCGCCAAGGGTGGTAAAGTCGGTCTGTTCGGTGGTGCCGGTGTAGGCAAGACCGTAAACATGATGGAACTGATCCGTAACATCGCCATCGAGCACAGCGGTTATTCCGTGTTCGCCGGTGTGGGTGAGCGTACTCGTGAGGGTAACGACTTCTACCACGAGATGAAGGACTCCAACGTTCTGGACAAAGTGGCACTGGTTTACGGTCAGATGAACGAGCCGCCGGGAAACCGTCTGCGCGTAGCACTGACCGGCCTGACCATGGCCGAGAAGTTCCGTGACGAAGGTAACGACGTTCTGCTGTTCGTCGACAACATCTATCGTTACACCCTGGCCGGTACTGAAGTATCCGCACTGCTGGGCCGTATGCCTTCGGCAGTAGGTTACCAGCCGACCCTGGCTGAAGAGATGGGCGTGCTGCAAGAGCGCATCACTTCGACCAAGCAAGGTTCGATTACTTCGATCCAGGCGGTATACGTACCAGCGGACGACTTGACCGACCCGTCGCCAGCGACCACCTTCGCCCACTTGGACGCCACCGTCGTTCTGTCCCGTGACATCGCTTCCCTGGGTATCTACCCGGCGGTAGACCCACTGGACTCGACTTCGCGTCAGCTGGACCCGAACGTGATCGGCAACGACCACTACGAAACCGCTCGCGGTGTTCAGTACGTGCTGCAGCGTTACAAAGAACTGAAGGACATCATTGCGATCCTGGGTATGGACGAGCTGTCGGAAGCTGACAAGCAGTTGGTAAACCGTGCTCGTAAGATCCAGCGTTTCTTGTCGCAGCCGTTCTTCGTGGCTGAAGTCTTCACCGGTGCATCGGGTAAATACGTTTCCCTGAAAGACACCATTGCTGGCTTCAAAGGCATCCTCAACGGTGACTACGACCACCTGCCAGAACAAGCGTTCTACATGGTTGGCGGCATCGAAGAAGCGATCGAGAAAGCCAAGAAACTGTAATCCCGGCGCCCGGCAACGGGCGCTAATTTAGGTTGAGGCAATCAGATGGCTATGACAGTCCATTGCGATATCGTCAGCGCGGAAGGGGAAATCTTTTCCGGTCTGGTCGAGATGGTGATTGCGCACGGTGCACTGGGTGATCTTGGTATCGCCCTGGGTCACGCGCCGCTGATCACTAATCTGAAGCCAGGTCCGATCCGCCTGGTCAAGCAGGGCGGGGAAGAGGAGGTGTATTACATCTCCGGTGGTTTCCTCGAGGTTCAGCCGAACATGGTCAAGGTACTTGCCGACACCGTGCAACGTGCTGCCGATCTGGATGAAGCCTCCGCTCAGGAAGCCGTTAAGGCTGCCGAGAAGGCCTTGCATGAACGTGGCGCTGAATTCGATTACGGTTCTGCTGCCGCACGTCTGGCCGAGGCTGCAGCCCAGCTGCGCACCGTCCAGCAGATCCGCAAGAAGTTCGGCCACTAAGGTTGCGCTTGTTGTGCGATTGATTAAAAAGGGTAGCCTCGGCTACCCTTTTTTCTTTTCCGATTTTTACAACCTGGTCGCAGCCGCTGACCACCCAGGATTGGTAGCCAGTCATGTCTCTTGAAATCGTTATCCTCGCTGCTGGCCAAGGCACGCGCATGCGTTCCGCTTTGCCGAAAGTTTTGCACCCGATTGCCGGCAACTCCATGCTCGGCCATGTTATCCACAGCGCCCGGCAACTTGATCCACAACGCATTCACGTGGTGATCGGCCATGGCGCCGATGCCGTACGCGAACGCCTGGCGGCGGATGATCTGAACTTCGTCCTGCAGGATAAGCAACTGGGTACCGGTCACGCCGTCGCTCAAGCCGTGCCGTTCATTCAATCCGACAACGTGCTGGTGCTTTATGGCGATGTGCCGTTGATCGAAGTCGATACCCTGCAACGTCTGCTCAAGCAGGTGGGGCCAGAGCAATTGGCCTTGCTGACCGTCGAACTGGATGACCCGACCGGTTACGGCCGCATTGTTCGTGATGTGCAGGGCAAGGTCACGGCGATTGTCGAGCAGAAAGATACCAATGAAGCCGAGCGCAAAATCACCGAAGGCAATACCGGCATTCTGGCGCTGCCTTTTGCCCGTCTTGGCGACTGGATGAGCCGTCTCTCCAATAACAACGCCCAGGGCGAGTATTACCTGACCGACATCATTGCCATGGCCGTGAGCGATGGTCTGGTGGTGGCCACCGAGCAACCGCACGACGCCATGGAAGTGCAGGGCGCCAACGATCGCAAGCAGCTTTCCGAACTGGAACGGCATTATCAATTGCGCGCCGGTCGTCGTTTGATGGCTCAAGGTGTGACGCTGCGTGACCCGGCTCGTTTCGACATTCGCGGTGACGTCACGGTTGGCCGCGACGTGCTGATCGACATCAACGTGATCCTCGAAGGCAAGGTCGTCATCGAAGACGACGTGGTGATCGGCCCGAACTGTGTGATCAAGGACAGCACCCTGCGCAAAGGCGTGGTCATCAAGGCCAACAGCCATATCGAAGGTGCCATCCTGGGTGAAGCCAGCGATGCCGGTCCGTTCGCTCGTTTGCGTCCAGGTACCGTGCTGGAAGCCCGCGCGCATGTGGGTAACTTCGTCGAGTTGAAAAACGCGCACCTGGGCGAGGGCGCCAAGGCCGGTCACCTGACTTATCTGGGCGATGCCGAGATCGGCGCGCGCACCAACATTGGTGCCGGCACCATCACCTGCAACTACGATGGTGTGAACAAGTGGAAAACCGTGTTGGGTGAAGATGTGTTCATTGGCTCCAACAACTCGTTGGTGGCGCCTGTGGATATCCTCGACGGTGCGACCACCGCGGCTGGTTCGACCATTACGTCGACTGTGGATAAATCCCAGTTGGCTATCGGGCGAGCGCGCCAGAAGAACATCGATGGCTGGAAGCGGCCGGAGAAGGTCAAGAAGGGCTGAGTTATCCACAGACCTTTGAAATCAAAAGATTGCAGCCTTCGGCAGCTCCTACATGGGTTTTATGTTTTCCCTGTAGGAGCTGCCGAAGGCTGCGATCTTTTTTCGTTTATCCACAGGTCTTTTCATCACTCCGCGCTTGACGAAGTTTCGCCGATAGGTTTTTATTACTTCCGTTATCTTTCGAATCGAAACTTACCAAGTCATGTCGAAGCGCAACACACCTCAACGTCGCCACAACATCCTCGCCTTGCTCACGGAGCAGGGCGAAGTCAGTGTGGATGAGTTGGCCAAGCGCTTCGAAACGTCGGAAGTTACGATTCGCAAGGATCTGGCGGCACTTGAAAGCAATGGTCTGTTGCTGCGTCGTTATGGCGGGGCGATCACCATGCCTCAGGAACTGGTGGCCGACCTTGGCCAGCCGGTTTCCAAGTACAAACAAGCCATCGCTCGCGCCGCCGTCGCGCGGATTCGCGAGCATGCGCGCATCATTATCGACAGTGGCAGTACCACCGCTTCCATGATCCCGGAACTCGGCCAGCAACCCGGCCTGGTGGTGATGACCAACTCGCTGCATGTCGCCAATGCCTTGAGCGAACTTGAGCACGAACCGGTGCTGTTGATGACCGGTGGCACCTGGGACCCGCACTCCGAGTCCTTCCAGGGCCAGGTTGCCGAGCAGGTACTACGCTCCTACGATTTCGACCAGCTGTTTATCGGTGCCGATGGCATCGATCTGGTTCGCGGTACAACCACCTTCAATGAACTGCTCGGACTGAGCCGAGTCATGGCCGAAGTCGCCCGTGAAGTGGTCGTGATGGTGGAGGCCGACAAGATCGGCCGCAAGATTCCCAACCTGGAGCTGCCCTGGAGCAGCGTCCATACCCTTATTACCGATGAACGCCTGCCGCTTGAGGCTCGCGATCAGATTCAGGCCCGCGGCATCAATTTGATATGCGCGGCTGTCAGTCAGGAGAAATAACATGTGTGGAATTGTCGGCGCAGTCGCAGAACGTAATATCACCGCCATCCTCGTCGAAGGCCTGAAACGCCTCGAATACCGTGGGTATGACAGCGCTGGCGTGGCGGTCTACACCAATGATGAAAAACTCGAGCGCCTGCGTCGCCCGGGCAAGGTCAGTGAGCTGGAGCAGGCATTGACCACCGAGCCGCTGGTTGGTCGCCTGGGCATCGCCCATACCCGCTGGGCTACCCACGGTGCCCCTTGCGAGCGTAATGCCCACCCGCATTTCTCCGGTGACCTGGCGGTGGTGCACAACGGCATCATCGAAAACCACGAAGCCCTGCGTGAGCAACTCAAGGTCCTGGGTTATGTGTTCACCTCGGACACCGATACCGAAGTCATCGCCCACCTGCTGAACCACAAACTCAAGGATCTGAGCGACCTGACCGTGGCCCTCAAGGCGACCGTCAAAGAGCTGCACGGTGCTTACGGCCTGGCAGTGATCAGCGCCAAGCAACCTGATCGTCTGGTCGCGGCCCGCAGCGGCAGCCCGCTGGTGATCGGCCTGGGCCTTGGGGAAAACTTCCTGGCCTCCGACCAGTTGGCCCTGCGTCAGGTCACTGACCGCTTCATGTACCTGGAAGAAGGCGATATCGCCGAAATCCGCCGCGACAGCGTGCAGATCTGGGACGTTGACGGCAAGGCTGTCGAGCGCGAAGCCGTGCAATACCGTGATGGCGCCGAAGCCGCTGAAAAGGGCGAGTTCCGCCACTTCATGCTCAAGGAAATCCACGAGCAACCGTCCGTGGTGCAGCGCACCCTGGAAGGTCGCCTGAGCCAGAACCAAGTACTGGTACAGGCATTCGGCCCACAGGCGGCCGAGCTGTTCGCCAAAGTGCGCAACGTACAGATCGTCGCGTGTGGCACCAGTTACCACGCCGGCATGGTCGCGCGTTACTGGCTCGAAGAGCTGGCCGGCATTCCTTGCCAGGTCGAAGTCGCCAGCGAATTCCGCTACCGCAAGGTGGTGGTGCAGCCGGACACTTTGTTCGTGACCATTTCCCAGTCCGGCGAAACCGCCGACACCCTGGCCGCGCTGCGCAACGCCAAGGAGCTGGGCTTCCTCGCCAGCCTGGCGATCTGCAACGTCGGCATCAGCTCGCTGGTGCGTGAGTCCGACCTGACCCTGTTGACTCAGGCCGGCCGCGAAATCGGTGTGGCCTCGACCAAAGCCTTCACCACGCAATTGGTCGGCCTGTTGTTGCTGACGCTTTCCCTGGGCCAGGTTCGTGGCACCTTGGCCAAAGACGTAGAAGCAACCCTGGTCGAAGAACTGCGTCGTTTGCCAACCCGCCTGGGCGAAGCGCTGGCCATGGACAGCACTGTGGAAAAAATCTCCGAGCTGTTCGCCGAAAAAAACCACACGCTGTTCCTCGGTCGCGGCGCGCAGTTCCCGGTAGCGATGGAAGGCGCACTCAAACTCAAGGAAATCTCCTACATCCACGCCGAAGCCTACCCGGCCGGCGAGCTGAAACACGGCCCGTTGGCGCTTGTGGATAACGACATGCCAGTGGTGACCGTGGCGCCGAACAACGAGCTGCTGGAGAAGTTGAAGTCAAACCTCCAGGAAGTTCGCGCCCGCGGTGGCCAGTTGATCGTCTTCGCTGACGAAAAGGCCGGCATGACCAACGGTGAAGGCACCCACGTGGTGCACATGCCGCACATCCACGACATCCTGTCGCCGATCCTCTACACCATCCCGCTGCAGCTGCTGTCGTACTACGTTGCCGTGCTCAAAGGCACCGACGTTGACCAGCCGCGCAACCTGGCGAAGTCGGTCACTGTGGAATAAGTTATCCACAACGAAAAACCCCCTCTTCAGGGGGTTTTTCTGTTTCTAGGAGAGCGTAATTCGCCGTTGCCGCCGCGTATCCAGCAAATACACCATCAAACAGGCATACAAAGTCACCAGAATGAACAGCCCCATGCGGATGGCGAAGGCGGTGTAGACGTCCTTGCCCGCTGCGCTGTCCTGTACCGATTGGCCGAGCAGAATGATCAGGGTTGCCAGGCTGTTGAGCCAGAAACTCGGTGGTTGTCGGGTTTTGGCCAGGCCGTAGAGTTTTCTGGCCGCCAGCAAACCGAACAGCAGCATCCACAGAAAAAACATCCACAGATTCACGAACAGGCTCAGCGCGCACCAGAAAAGGATCGCCATCAGGCCGCCGAGCAGGGTCGAGCCGAGCAATTCCTGGCCGGCGCTGCGGGCGCTGGTTGCGCAGCTTTGTTGGCCGAGGCTGACGGCTTTCATGATGATCGGCAGATAGCTGGCCGGGTCGATCATGGCCAGCAGGAACGTCGGCAGCACCACCAACGTGGCCCGTAGCGCCAGCCAGCTGCTTTCGGTGGGCGTAAGGTTCGGTCCGGGCTTGGCCGGTGGGGCGCTGGCGGGGTCGGGAAACAGCCAATGGCTGATGGTCAGTGTCGTGACGGCCAGGAACAGTCCCTTGACCAGGGCCACGATCACCTCGAGCGCCAGGGCGAATTCAGCGGTTCCGGCGGCACTGATCAAGGTCAGGCCCACCACCAGGAACGTCGCCACCAGCGGGTTGCCACCACGCAGGCCGTAACCGAAAGCCATGAACAGGCACAGTCCGACCAGCAACACGCCACTGAACGGGTAGTAACGCAGCAGGGGGATCAGCAGCAGGCCGGTCCCGGTGGTCAACATCAGGATCAGGATCAGACCCAGGCTGGCCTTGAACGGCAACGGCCGGTTCATCGCTGCCAGCATCATCAGCGCCAGCATCGGCGCGAGGAACGGGATGGGCAGGGCCAGACCGAAGCTCGCCGCCAGGCACAGCGCCGTACCGAAGCCCAGGCGCAGCGCGCGCTGGACCCGGGCCGGGCGCTCAATACGCATAGGACATCCAGCTCATCAGGCGCAGAAACACGCGCCCAAGAACATTCAACGGGTTGCCTTCGCTCGGAAAGGCCATGACTTCGGCCTGTCCGCCGGAGCGGATGCCTTGTGGACCGGTCAACTCACCGGGTTCGAACTCGATAATGACCGGAAAGCGCTGGGCCGGACGGAGCCAGTCGCGGCTGTTCTCCACTTTCGGCAGACTGCCCGGCTGGGTGGTCTGGCCGATATCGACGCCATAGCCGACACTGCGCACATGGCCTTTGTAGATTTTCCCTGGCAGGGCATCGAGGACAATGGACACCGGCGTCCCGGGCTGGACACTGCCGAGGTTGTTTTCGGTCATGTCGGCGCTGATCCACACGTCGTGGATGGCGATCAGGGTCATCACCGGTGCACCGGCGGCGGCGAACTGGCCGACATCGGTGCGCAGATCGGTGATCAGGCCGGCCGAGCGCGCGTGGACTTTGGTATTGCTCAAGTCCAGCTCGGCTTTTTCGAGGTTGCTGGCGGCGCTGAGCAGCTGGGCGTTTTCGTTTTCGTTACCGCCCTGTTGTTCCCGCGCCCGTTGCACTTCGGCCTTGGCCGCGGCGACCTGACTGATGGACTCTTCCAGGGTGGCGCGGGAGATCTCGAGGCGGCGCAGCGAGATGGTGCCCGGGTCTTCGCGATACAGCCGCTCAAGCCGCTGGCTATCCTGGCGAGCCTTGAGCTCATTGGCTTGGGACGCGCGCAGGGACGCCAGCTTGGAGTCGACGCCAGCCGTGTTGGCGCCCACCTGGCGACGGGTCGACTCAAGGTCGGCGCGGGCGCGATCGACGGCAATCTGGTACTGCTCCGGATTGACTTCGAACAGCAATTCGCCAGCCTTGACGTCCTGGTTGTTGCGCACGTGCACCTTGGTCACCCGGCCGGATACCTCGGCCGCCACCGGCACTATGAAGGCCTGTACCCGTGCCTGTTGTGTGTAGGGCGTGTAACGGTCGGCCATCAGGTACCAGACCAGGCTCAGGATGATCAGCAGTACTACCCAGTTGATGGCTTTTCTGGCCGGGTCGGCGGCGGGTGCCGAGGTGTTCTCGGCGGCCGATTGTGGGCTGTCAGTCATGGGCATTTTCCTTCGGTTCGTCGAGCAGGTCGCCCCAATCGGTCCGTTGTTGCATCTGTTGGCGGGTGGCCGGGTCGATCATCGGCTGGTCGCTGTACCAGCCACCGCCCAGCGCCTTGTACAGGGCGATCAGGCTGTTGACGGCGGTGCCACGGTTGACCAGGTAGATATCCTGCTGGGCAAACAGGGCGCGCTGGGCATCCAGTACGCGCTGGAAATCCGAATAGCCTTCGCGGTACTGGGCATTGGCCAGGGTCACCGAACGTTCGGCGGCCACCGATGCATCGCTGAGGATCCGGTCGCGCTCCAGCGCCTTGATCAAACCGGTCGCGGCATCGTCAGCCTCGCGTGCAGCCTGGCGTACGCTGTCCTGGTAGATAACGATCAACTGCTGCAAGCGCGCATCCTGAACGCGGACGTTGTTGGTGATCCGGCCATGGTCGAAGATATTCCAGCGCAGGCTGGGACCGGCCACCATGTCGAGGGTATTGGATGCACCGTTGAGCGAGCTGGCAGACCAGACGATGCTGCCCAACAGGCTGATGGAGGGGTACAGGTCAGTCTCGGCCACACCGATCAATGCCGACTGCGCCGCCACTTGCAACTCGGCCGCACGAACATCGGGACGCCGCACCAACAGGTTCGCCGGTACATCCTGCAGCACCGCCGTATCGAGCAAGGGCACCACCCCGGTGTTGCGATCCAGGTCAGGGATGGAGCCGGGTGGCTGGCCGGTCAGGGTGGACAACGCATTTCGCAAGCTCGCCACTTGGCTCTCGAAATCCGGGATGGTACTCAAGGTGCCCAGGTACTGGGTCTTGGCCTGTTGCAGGTCGAGTTCAGCCTCGGCCCCGCTTTTGAACAGGCGCTCGGTGATCTCGTAGCTGCGTTTTTGCAAGGCGGCGTTACTGCGGGCGATGGCCAGGCGTGCCTCGGCGGTGCGCAGGGCGTAGTAGTTTTGCGCCAGCTGCGCGTGCAACAGCACCAGGGCATTTTCATAGTTGGCCTGGGCGGCGAACCAGGACGCGTCGGCAGACTCGATGGCACGGCTGAAACGACCCCAGAAATCCAGCTCCCAACCAATATCGAAGCCGACGCTGTGTTGCCAGAAATGCGTGTCCTGTGGGTTGGCGCCGCCCGATTGTCGACGGTTCAGGTACAGGCTGTCGGCGCTGGCCTGTTGCAATTGCGGGTAGCGTCCACTCAGGGCGATGCCCAATTGCGCTCTCGATTCCATGACCCGCAGGCCAGCGACCTGCAGGTCGGGGTTGTGGGCATCGGCTTCGGCCATCAAGTGGTCCAGCACCGGGTCGTTAAACACGCGCCACCATTGGCGGCTGTCAGGTTGCGCGTGTTGTTGGCCGGCGAGCTCCAGGGCCGGGCTGTTCCAGTGATCGACCCAGGGCTGGGCCGGCGACTGGAAATCCGGGCCCAGTTGCACGCAGCCCCCCAGCAAGGCGGTCCCACAGAGCAGCAGCCGGCTGATGCGAGCAGGACGTGGCATCAAGCGCAACCTCCTCAGAGGGGACGCTGATCGTTCATGGCCTCGATGTGCGGTGTCTCGTTCAACGCCTCGATCTCTGGTGTTTCGTTCAGTAGCTCGGCGGACGGTTGGTCCTGGACCCATTGCCAGAACAGTTGGTAGCCCACCGCCAGCGCCACCGGGCCGATGAACAAACCAATGAAACCGCCACTGACCATGCCGCCCAGGGCGCCAATCAGAATCACCGGCATGGGGACATCGACGCCGCGGCCAAGCATCAACGGTTTGAGGACGTTGTCGGCCATCCCGGCGATAAGGCTATAGATGCCAAACACGATGGTGCCCAAGGTGGTGCCATCGGTGGCGAAGACATAAGCGATCACCGGAAGGGTCACCAGCAGCACCGGCAATTGCATGATCCCCATCAGCAGCGCAACCATCGCCAGCAAGCCGGCACCGGGGACACCCATGAGCACGAAACCCACACCAACCAGCAACATCTGAATGAACGCGATGCCGACCACGCCCTGGGCCACCGCGCGGATGGTTGCGGTGCAGAGCTCGGTGATGCGTGGGCCGCGCTCCGGTCCGGAAAGGCGCGAGGTGATGGCCAGGGCGCTTCTTTCGCCGTTTTCGCCATAGGCCATGAACACGCCGGCAATGATCAGGGCGCCGATGAACAACAGAAAACCCACACCAACGTCGGCCATTTTGCCCAGCAAGGTCAGGCCGATGGACTTGATATAGGGCATCAGCTTCATGAGCACGCTGCTCATGTTGGTGGCGGCCTGCATCCAGTAGTCGTAGAGCGGCTGGCCAACAAGTGGCAGGGACGCGATTTTTTCGCTGGGTAGCGGAATATGCAACGTATCGGACTTGAGGATCGCCAGGGTGCCCTGGATCGATTCACTGATCGAGGTGCCCAGCAGGTAGATCGGCACCATCAGCAAGGCCAGGGCGACCACCACGATCAGGGTGGCGGCACGACCGTCCTTGTTGACTACCTTGCGCTTGATCAGCGCATGCAGGGGATACAGGGTGATCGCCAGAATCAGTGCCCAGAGCATGAGGTTGAGGAAGGGGTGGAAGATCTGGAAGCAGAACAATACCAGCACCGTAATCAGCCCGGCGCGTATCAGTACATCGAGCAAACCCCCGGACAGTGCTCTAGCGGAAATGTTAGTGCGCAACATTTTCGAACTCCTTGCGGTGTCACCAGGTTAGCCAGCCAGTTGAAGTTAACTCTTCCCTACCGGTGAATCTTGAAAGCGGGATCGATGGACCGTCGTTCCAGCGTCAACAACTAACGCCTTCTTTCATGTAGGGAAAAGTCAACGAGGTACCTACTAAAACTCAATAGGTAACAGGGTGGTTTGTAGTATAGGAGCAGTCGAATATTCCGCCTGATTACGCAGGCTGCAATTCTGCCGCTGTGGATAGTGTCCGCTGATGAACCCATGCCGGAAGCGAGTAGGGAGTGGAGCCAAAGGCGCTTTTTCCCGGTCCGGCATTAGCCGCTTCAGCGGGCGGGGCCGGATCATTGCGGACAGTCGCATCCGTCGCAAGAAAATAACCCTCATTAATTATCAAAAATCCCCGCTCCACTCTTTGAGGTGTGTGCCACGCTTCGTTTTTACGGTGGAGGCGCTAGAGTGCAGTAGCCCGTTGATTTAGTTGATGGTCGGGTGCCCAACTATGTTGTTGGGCGCTCGCGTTTAACATCCCGGTCTTCGGTTGCGATTTATTTATTTGAAATGAGGACATGCCCATGGACCGCTTCCAGGAAATGCAGGTCTTCGCTGCCGTCGCCCAGGAACAGGGTTTTTCGGCGGCGGCGCGGCGTTTGGGTCTGTCGGCGGCCAGTGTCACCCGAGCGGTGGCGGCGCTGGAGCAACGGATTGGCACGCAATTGCTCACGCGTACGACGCGCAGCGTGTATTTGAGTGAGGCCGGTCAGCGATATCTGGAGGACTGTCGGAGAATTCTCGCCGAGGTGCAGGAAGCCGAGGACTCGGCAGCAGGCAGCCATATCCATCCTCGTGGGCAACTGACCATCACCGCACCGGTCTTGTTTGGCGAGCTGTTTGTCACGCCGCTGATGGTGAGCTACCTGACGCAATATCCCGAGGTCTGTATCAACGCGCTGCTGGTGGACCGGGTGGTGAGCGTGGTCGAGGAGGGCGTCGATGTGGCCATCCGTATCGGCGAGCTGCCTGACAGCAATCAGCATGCAATCCGCGTGGGTGAGGTTCGGCGGGTGATCTGCGCCTCGCCTCGGTTTCTGGCCAGCCATGGTCGGCCCAGGCATCCACAGGAACTGGCTCAGGCACCGATCATTGCGACATCGGCCATTGGCCAACTCAGGAGTTGGCCATTCATTGAAGACGGCGAAACCCTGAGTGTGCGGGCTGAACCGCGACTGGTAGTGACAGCGAATCAGGCGGCCATCACGGCAGCCAGTCTGGGGTTGGGGTTCACGCGGGTGCTGTCTTATCAAGTGGCGAGCAAGGTGGCCGCCGGTGAGCTGGAGATTGTTCTGGCTGACTTCGAACTGCCGCCATTGCCCATCCACGTGCTCTATCAGGGCGGGCGCAAAGCCCCGGCCCGGGTGCGCAGTTTTGTGGATTTCGCGGTGAAGACGCTGCGCGAGCACCCGGCGCTCGAGCGTTGAATTGTTTCATTCAGTGAAATAATGGATTGCGTTTGCTGGTGATTCTGTTGTTTTGCTTGGGAGTGGAAGATACGACCCACCGGCGCTGGTCTTCCTGAGCAGCACCACTGACCCGAGGTGTCGACCATGCAAGCGATCAAACTCTACAACTTCCCACGTTCCGGCCACGCGCATCGTGTCGAGTTGATGCTGTCCCTGATGAAATTGCCGACCGAATTGATCTTCGTGGACCTCGCCAAAGGCGAACACAAGCAACCGGCGTTCCTGGCGCTCAATGCATTCGGTCAGGTGCCGGTGATTGATGACGAGGGTGTGGTATTGGCCGACTCCAACGCGATTCTGGTGTATCTGGCGCAAAAGTACGGCAACGGCCGTTGGCTGCCGGCTGATCCGGTGGGGGCGGCCAAGGTCCAGCGCTGGTTGTCGGTGGCCGCCGGCCCGATTGCCTTCGGTCCGGCCCGGGCCCGATTGATCACTGTATTTGGTGCGCCTTACAACGCTGAAGAAGTGATTGCCTACGCGCATACCGTGCTCAAGGTGATCGATCACGAACTGGCCGATACAGCGTATCTGGTCGGCACTGAACCGACGATTGCCGACGTCGCCGCCTACAGCTACATCGCCCATGCGCCGGAGGGCAATGTGTCGCTGGACGAGTACCCCAATATTCGCGCGTGGCTGGCCCGTATCGAAGCCTTGCCAGGTTTTGTCGGCATGCCGCGCACCGTCGCCGGTCTGCAAAAAACTGCCTGATGCTCGCGGCCCGGTGTTGCCGGGCCGCCCCGATCTGCGCCAGTGGCGCAAGGGAGAAGCCGTATGGACCGTTCACCCTGGCATGCCGGCGAGAAACAATTGCAGGCGCATGTGGGCGTTGCCGAACGAATGGAGATTTTCGGTCGTAAGGTGATTCGCAGCGAGATGCCGGACCAGCACCGTACCTTCTATCAGCAGTTGCCGTTCATGCTGTACGGCGCGGTAGATGCCGACGGTCATCCCTGGGCCAGCATCCTTGAAGGCCAGCCCGGATTCGCCCACTCGCCAGCACCTGGCTTGTTGCAGTTCAGCAGCCTGCCTGCCTTTGATGATCCCGCGCAGTTGAGTGACGGCACGGCCATCGGCCTGTTGGGTATCGAGTTGCATACCCGCCGGCGCAACCGCATCAATGGACATGTGCGTGCCATGACGACCGGCGGTTTCGCGGTGACGGTGGATCAGTCCTTCGGCAATTGCCCGCAGTACATTCAGTTGCGCCAGTTTCGTTCGGTGCCGCTGGCCGACCCTGCGACGCGCGTCGCGCAACACTTCAACGGATTGGATGACGCGGCCAAGGCGATGATCGCCGAGGCGGACACGTTCTTCGTTGCCAGTTATGTGGAGGTCGACGGCGAGCGCTCGGTGGATGTATCGCACCGTGGCGGTCAGACCGGTTTCGTACACGTGGAAGGCAATCGCCTGACCATTCCGGACTTCGCCGGCAACCTGCATTTCAACACCTTGGGCAACCTGCTGCTCAATCCCCGGGCCGGGTTGTTGTTCATCGATTTCAATACCGGTGACTTGCTGCAGCTCAGCGGGCGCACCGAAATCATTCTCGATGGCCCGCAGGTCGAAGCGTTCCAGGGAGCCGAGCGCCTGTGGACAATCGATGTCGAACACGTCGTACGTCGCCCGGCTGCCCTGGCATTGCGCTGGCGCTTCGACGGCGTATCACCCACCAGTTTGCTCACCGGCACCTGGGAGCAGGCCGCGGCGCGTTTGCAGGCCAAAGCCCTGGGCGATCAATGGCGGCCGTTGCGGGTGACGCGCATTGAAGCGCAAAGCCACAGCATTCGCTCGATTTACCTGGAACCCGCCGACGGAGCCGGATTACCGCTTTTCCAGGCCGGGCAGCATTTGCCCCTGCGCTTGAACATTGACGGTGAAGTGCACATCCGCACGTACAGTTTATCGAGCGCCCCGTCCGATGATTTTTTCCGCATCAGCGTGAAGCGCGACGGGCGGGTTTCTACCCATTTGCATGAGCGGATTCGGGTCGGCGACCTGTTGGAGGCGCGGGCGCCGCAAGGGCATTTCACCGTGGCGCCCCATGAGCGTCGGCCATTGGTGTTGCTGGCGGCCGGGGTGGGCATCACGCCGCTGCTGTCGATGCTGCGCGAGGTGGTTTACCAGGGGTTGCGCACCCGGCGTATCCGCCCGACGTGGTTTATCCAGAGTTCGCGCACGCTGGCCGATCAGCCGTTTCGCCCTGAACTGGATCGCCTGCTCGAAGACGCCGGTGATGCAGTGCGGGTGGTGCGTCTGCTCAGCCAACCGGAAGCCGAAGCGGTGCAAGGCGCGGACTTCGACCTCAGTGGACGGATCGACGTCACGCTACTCAAGGAGCTGCTGACCGTCGAGGACTACGATCAGCCGGACTTTGTCGTCTGTGGCCCCGGAAGTTTTACCCAGGCGCTGTACGACGGCTTGCGCGAGCTGGACATTCGCGACTCGCGGATTCACGCCGAAACCTTCGGCCCTTCCACCTTGCGCCGGCGCCCGGACCCCGATGCAGTCGTCATCGAGCAACCACCTGCCGCCACTACGTCGGTGCCCGTGGTGTTCCAGCGTTCGGCCAAGGAAGCGCGTTGGCAGCCAGAGGGCGGCAGTTTGCTGGAGTTGGCGGAAAGCCGTGGCCTGCGCCCGGAATTCAGTTGTCGCGGCGGCTCCTGCGGCACTTGCAAGACGCGCCTGGTCAGCGGTCAGGTGCATTACCCGCTGCCACCGGCGGAGGTGCCGGATGACGGACAGGTGCTGATTTGCTGTGCGATTCCGGCGCAGGGCGCGCAGCCGTTGGTGCTCGATATCTGAAGGAAGATTACCCGTGAACATTGCCCGCCGGTCGATGGCTGGGTAGGGTAGGGGCAGAACGAAAAAGGGCCGCAGAGGCTAAGACCGATCAGTTAAGCCGAGACCCTGAACCTGTGGCGAGGGAGCTTGCTCCCGCTGGGCAGCGAAGCTGCCCTAACAAATGGGCCTGCTGCGCAGTCCAGCGGGAGCAAGCTCCCTCGCCACAGGTCAATCAGCGCTGGTCAATCCCTTAACTGATCGGCATTAGCCGCAGAGGCCCTTTCTGCATTTCAGGAACAGGCGTTTCAATGGTTTTTTTCACTCGCTCGATCGCCTTGCTGCTGGCGCTGGTGCTGACCGCTGGATGCGAAAGGCACGACGCACCGCCGCTGGATCAGCAACTCTACGTCTGGCAGCGGCAATGGACGCCGGCCCACGACGCCGCGCTCAGGGACAGCCATGCCGACTTTTCAACGTTGCGGGTGCTGGCCTTGCAGGCCTTCCCCAATGCCGGCTGGAGCCGTGCCCGCATCGACCCGGTATTGCTCACGCGCGATGGTCGGCCGGTGATTGCGGTGGTGCGCCTGGATGGGCAGCTCAAGGCACTCGATCAGCAAGAGATCACCGCGCAGATCCGCCAGGTGATCAGCGATTGGCAGGGGCAAGGGTTGAACCTCGCCGGCGTGGAAATCGACCACGATGCCGGCAATGCCCGGCTACCTTCGTACCGCGAATTTCTCGCGCATCTGCGTGAAGCGTTGCCGACTTCGCTGCCGCTGAGCATCACGGCGCTGCCGTCCTGGCTCGACAGTCGCGAACTGCCGGCATTGTTATCCACAGTCGACAGCAGCGTGTTGCAGGTGCACGCGGTGAGCGATCCGCGTCGTGGCTTGTTTGATGCCGATCAGGCCCGGCAATGGGCGAAGGCCTGGAGCCGCGTCACGACAAAACCTTTCTATCTGGCGCTGCCAGCCTACGGCGTGGCGTTGCTGCCGTCGGCGGAGGGCGCACCGGTTGTGGAGAGCGAAGTGACGCTGGAGCGCGAAGGCCTGCGCCGGGAATTACTCGCCGATCCGCAGTCACTGCGCACCCTCGGCACCGAACTGCGTGCCGATCCACCCGAGCATCTGACGGGCCTGATCTGGTTTCGCCTGCCATTGGCCAACGACCGTCGGGCCTGGAGCCTGACCACCTTGCGCGCCGTGGCGCGTGCTGATGTCCTCGACAGTCAGTTGACGCTGCAACTCTCGGCCGACAATGGGCTCTATGACATCGGCATCAGCAACCAGGGCAACCTCGACAGCCCCTGGCCCGAACGCCTGACACTCGCCGTCAGCGGCTGTGAAGGGGCCGATGCCTTGGCCGGTTACGCGTTGCAACAGCGACCGGATCTGCTTACCTTCACCCGCCTGCGCGATGGCCGAATTCCGGCCGGCGGACAGCGTGCCATTGGTTGGGCTCGCTGCGCACACATTGATCAAGGAGGTTCGAATGTTCACCCGTAACTGGCCGCGTCATTTGCTTTGCCTGAGCCTCAGCCTGCCACTGGGCTCGGCGCTGGCCTGCGGCCCGGACTTCCCCATGCGCCTGCTGGATAACCGTGGCCAGTCGCTGACGGAACTGCCCGAAGGCAATTTCAGCTTTGAAATCAGCCGTCTCGGCCACGCCATCAGCGGCTTGAAGAACGTCACTGCTGGTGCCGACTACGGCGATCAACCCGACGCGGTAGCGCTGCGGCAACAGGCCGAGCAGGCGGGACTTTCCGCTGAGCAACAAGTGCTGGTGAAACACCTGCGCGGCCTGACGAATGCCCATCAGGTTGAAACCGAAGGCGCGCAACTGCCGCCCGAGCTCAGGTGGTACCTGGCGGGCGCTGTGGCATTTGGCGCGGGTGATAATGCCTTGGCCGCCGGGTATTTCAAGAAAGTCCTGGCCTTGCCCACCGAGCAACGGGCTTCGCGCAGCACCTGGGCGGCTTACTCGTTGGGGCGCGCGTTGTTCGCCATGAGTGCCGAAGCCGATGCGGCGCCGGATCTGCTCGAACAATCGGCAAAGGCCTTCGAGCAAACCCGGCAACTGAGCATCGACGGCTTCAGCGATCCGCTGGAACTGGGTGTCGCCAGCCTCGGCGAAGAAGCCCGGGTGGTGCGCACTGGCGGCGACTGGAACCGAGCCATCGAGCTGTACGCCACGCAGAACCTGCACGGCTCCGCGGTGGGTTACACCTCGTTGAAGCTGTTGATGGCGGACCTGATGACGCTGCCGGATGATCAAGTGGCCGAGTTGCTCAAGGGCCAGCCCGTGCAGCAGTTGGTGACCGCGTCCTTGATCAGCCGCTTGGGTTGGTCGTTTGGCGAGCAACCACCGAACGAACAGAAAATGATCAAGCTGTTGCAAAACAGCACGCGCGGCAGTCTCGAAAACGCCGACCGCCTGGCGGCGATGAATTATCAACAGGGCGATTACGCCAGCGCCAAGGCGTTCCTCGAGCATGCCGGCGATGGCGGGTTGGCCTGGTGGCTACGGGCAAAACTGGCGGTGCGCGACGGCGACAAAACCGCGGCCGCCGCAGCCTATGCCAAAGCGGCTCAGGCCTTTCCGCAGAATGAATCCTGGGGCGAGCGACGGACTCCGGACTACGACTACGAAACGCTTCAGCCCAAATGCCGGGTCGAGGGTGAAAGTGCGATCCTCGCCCTGCAGCGCGGGGATTACCTGCAAGCCTTCGATCAGCTGTATCGCAGCCAAAGCATTTACTGGTTCGACGCCGCCACCGTTGCCGAACGCGTGTTAACCCTCGAAGAACTCAAGCACTACGTCGACACCCAAGTGCCGGCCCCGCCACCGCTCACCCAGCAGGAACGTGACAACTACGTGCCCTTGCCAGTGGCAGCGAGCCTGCGCAATCTGCTGGGGCGGCGTTTGTTGCGCGAAGGCCATTACGAGCAAGCGCTGGCGTACTTCGAAAATGACGGCTTGCGGCACAAGGCCAGGTTGTACGGCGAGCAACGCCAGGCGGCAGATTCAGCCTGGTGGCCGACCCGTCGGGCCGCTGCATTGTTCAATGCCGCCTGGACGGCGCGTGAGTGGGGCATGGATATTCTGGGCTACGAAATGGCGCCGGATTACGCCACGTTCGGCGGTAATTACATCCTTGAAAACGCTGAACTCAAAGTCGGTCCATTGATGGCCGAAGATGAAGTGAAGCGTCAGCAGGCCAGCGCCGCCCAGCCCGATCAGCGTTATCACTATCGCTTCGTGGCCACGGCGCTGGCGAGCAGGGCGGCGGATAACTTGCCTCACACCAGTCAGGCGTTTGCGGCGGTGCTGTGCGAGGCCTCGGGGTGGAACAGCAGCCTTGAGGAGCAACGTGCGATTTATCAGCGTTATGTCAAAGAAGGGCCTTACGTGGAATGGGCCGCCGACTTCGGCCACCAGTGTCCGTACCCCGACTTCGAGAACGCCGACAAGCGCTACGTGACTCAAGTCACCGACGCGGCGCGTTCAGCCTTGCGCCCCTACAAGACGCCGTTGCAGGTCGGTAGCGTACTGGCATTCGCGGCAGTCGCGCTGTGTCTGTTCAAGCGTCGCCGCCGCAAGGCGCCGTGAGGTTCAAGCCTGTTGCACAAAGGTCAGCCGCACGGCGAAACCGATCAACAGGCTGCCGAACAACCATTGTTGCAGGCGCTGAGCTGAAGGGCTGCGTTGCAGCCAACGGCCGAGTGCCGCGCCGATCAGGGCGTAAGCGCTGTCGAACAGCAGACCGACACCGACCAGCACCACGCCCAGGGTCGCAAACTGTCCGAGCACCGGCCCGGCTTGTGGGTTGATGAATTGCGGCAGCAGCACCGAGCAGAACAACAATGCCTTGGGGTTGAGCAGGTTGGTCAGCAAGCCACGCCGGATGGCGATGCTCCAGCGCGGTTTTTCGCCGGTTGTGTCGGCGCTGCCGAGGCTAGGCAGCATCGTCGTCCGCAGGCACTGAATGCCGATCCACAGCAGGTACGCGGCGCCTGCCAGGCGCACCACATCGAAAGTCCAGGGCGCCGCCCTGAACAGCGCCGCCAGCCCCAGCGCCGCCAATCCCACATGACAACCCCGGGCGATGCCCAACCCCACGGCGGTGGCCAGCGCGGCGCCTTTGCCCTGGCGGGCACCCGTCTGCAACAGCAGGATCATGTCAGGCCCCGGCAACAGATAGACCACCGCCAGCGCCATGAAAAACATCCAGAGTCCGTCCACGTTGCACCCCCATTCGTTGTCGATTCGGTCGTGCCAGTCTAGGGTCGGAGGGCAGGGCAGGTGCTTGCGTTGTCAGCTTCTATCGGCGGCTGTATTGGCATAATCTGCCACTTTCTTTCGCATGTACCATCGGAATCTGCCAAGCCATGAAACTCGACGCCTACGACCGCAAGATTCTCGCCGCACTGCAACGGGACGGCCGCCTGAGCAATGTGCAGCTGGCAGACGAGATCGGCCTGTCGGCATCGCCGTGCTTGCGCCGGGTTCGGATGCTTGAAGAGGCGGGGGTGATTCGCGGCTATCAGGCCAATCTGGATCGCGACGAAGTGGGGTTGGGGCTGACGGTGTTTGTCGGGGTCAAGGTCGAGCGCCATAACGACGAACAGGCCGAAGCCTTTCGCCTGGCGGTGACGGCATTGCCCGAGGTGATTTCGGCGTTCCTGGTATCAGGGGAATCGGATTTTCTGCTGCAGGTGGTGGTGCCGGACTTGCGTGCCTATGACCGGTTTCTCACCGGGCGTTTGCTGAAGCTGCCGGGGGTGAGCGACATCCGCAGCAATTTTGCGATTCATACGGTGAAGTCGCCGGGGGCGTTGCCGTTGGAGCATTTGCCGCTCTAAACCGAGTCGCCCGATTCGCGAGCAAGCCCGCTCCCACAGGAGTTGCGCTGTACCTGTGGGAGCGAGCTTGCTCGCGAAGGCGATAGATCAGTCACTGCAACGCTTCAAGTCTTACATCTGCGTTGCCATCCCCTCCACATTCATCGCCGCCTGGCGCAACGCCTCGGAGCGGGTCGGGTGTGGGTGGCAAGTCAAGGCGATGTCTTCGGCCGAGGCGCTGAATTCCATGGCCACGCAATACTCGCCGATCATTTCACTGACGCTCGGGCCGACCAGATGCACGCCGAGGATTTCGTCCGTGCGCTCATCGGCCAGCACTTTGGCGAAGCCTTCGGTTTCATGGTTGATCTTCGCCCGGCTGTTGGCGGTGAACGGAAATTTGCCCACCTTGTACGCCCGGCCTTCGGCCTTGAGCTGCTCCTCGGTCTTGCCGACGCTGGCCAACTCCGGCTTGGTGTAGACCACGCTGGGAATCAGGTTGTAGTTGACCTCGCCAGCCTTGCCGACCATCTGTTCGACGCAGGCCATGGCTTCGTCCTCGGCCTTGTGCGCGAGCATGGGGCCGGAGGTCACGTCACCAATTACCCAGACCCCGGCGGCTTCGGTGCGATGTCCCCTGTTGGCAAGCATGCCGCGCTTGTCCGTGGCGAGGCCGACGTTCTCCAGGCCCAGGCCCTGTGTATAAGGTCGGCGCCCGATGGCCACCAACACATAATCCGCTTCCAGCAACTCGGCAGTGCCGCCTGCGGCAGGCTCGATGCTGAGTTGTACACCGTTGGCGGAGGTGGTGGCGCTGGTCACTTTCGAACTCAACTTGAAGCTCAAGCCTTGCTTGCTCAGGGAGCGTTGCAGGGTTTTGCCGGCTTCGATGTCCACGCCGGGGCAGATCCGGTCAAGGAACTCGACTACCGTCACCTGTGCCCCCAGGCGTCGCCATACCGATCCCAGCTCCAGGCCGATCACGCCGGCGCCGATCACCACCAGATGTTTGGGCACCTCGGTCAGCGCCAGGGCGCCGGTGGAGTCGAGGATGCGCTTGTTATCGATGTCTACGCCGGGCAGGGGAGTGGGTTCGGAACCAGTGGCGATGATGATGTCTCTGGCGTTCAACTCAGTCTTGCCGCCGGCGCTGTCGGTCACCGTGACTTTGCCCGGCCCGTCGATGTGGCCCCAGCCCTTGATCCAGTCGACTTTGTTCTTGCGGAAAAGAAACTCGATGCCCTTGGTCAGTCCGGTAACGCTTTCATCCTTTTGCTTCATCATCTGGGCGAGGTTGAGGCTGGGCTTGACGTCGATCCCCAGGTTGGCGAATTCCGCGCCCATGGCCGCGTCGTACAGTTCGGAGGCATGCAGCAATGCCTTAGATGGCATGCAGCCGACATTCAGGCAGGTGCCGCCGAGTGTGGCGCGCCCTTCCACGCAGGCCGCCTTCAGACCCAGTTGTCCGGCGCGGATCGCCGCGTTGTAACCGCCGGGGCCACCGCCGAGTATCACGACGTCATAAGTGCTCATGAATGTACTCCTGGATCGAAAAGAGGATGGGTAAAGGTAGTTCCTGAGCAATATTACGATCGTAATATATGGGCGCCGCAACCTTTCGGTCAAGGCTTCAGGTTAGCGACAGGTTGGGCATCTTTAGATAGCGCGCTTGAATACGGAAATTTCACTTTTTCCGTTATATCGTAACGAATTGTCCTGTAAGCGAAGACGTTCTGGGGTGGTATGCAAGTCGATCTCGATGTTGATGAAACGCCGCTGGACGGATTGCCGCGCTTTCAGCAGGCGTTCATTCAAGGGCGGCGTTTGCGCCAGTTCGCCATGGGTGCGGGCGTACTCGCCACCGTGGGTGCGTTGCTGGCGTTTTTTGCCGGGCTGTTCGCCTCGAAAACGTTGTGGCCAGCGTTGTTGCTGAATTTGAGCGCTGCGTTTGTGGTGTTGATGGCGGGCTTGCAATCGGCCTGGTGGGTCGCCCAATGGCGTGCCCGCGCCATGAATCCCGTGGCGCCGGTGGTCGTTGTCGACGAATCTGCCGAGCCTTTGGGCTGGTATGAACGTTTGCTGGACCGGATCAGTCGGCAATCGCAAAACCTGCTCGGGCAAATTGGCGCGCCGACGCTGTGGCTGGGCGGTTGGGCATTGCTGGCGGTATTAGGCGTCGAACAGACCTGGGACTTTTCGTTGCCCCCGGCAGCGCAGGGGTTGGCGGCCACTGTCGGGGCGGCGTGCTCATTGCTGTTGGCCTTCGGCCTGTTGGTGATGGAGCGTCATCTGGCACAGGAAAACACCGCGCAATGGCCTGAGGCCGCCGCGTTGGCGCAATTGATCCGTGTACCGATCATCAGCCTGCTACTCGCTGCGTTTTGTCTGTTGTTTGCCGATGAATCGTCGATATGGCCCGTACGCCTGGCGGTGTTGTCCGGACTGTTGCCGGGGCTGGTGGCGGCAGAATTGTTGCTGCGTGCGGTGTTGTCATTATTCAGTCCGCGCCGCGAACGCCTTGAGCCGGAGTTACTGGCGCGCAGCTTTGTCGCCGATATGCTGCGTTGGCCACCACAGCCATTGCTGGCGTTGCAGCACGAATTACACAACCGCTTCGGTATAGATCTGCGGCAGATCTGGGCCTTCACTTACATGCGTCGGGCGTTCCTGCCGGTTTTGGGGGTGGTTACGCTGGTTGGCTGGTCGCTGACGGGCATTCACGAAATTGCGCTGCAAGGACGTGGCATTTATGAACGATTCGGCAAGCCGGTGGAGGTGTTTGGCCCAGGTTTGCATATCGGCCTGCCTTGGCCATTGGGCCGGGTATTGAGCGTCGAGAATGGCGTGGTTCACGAGTTGGCCACCAGTGTTGGCGAAACCACCGCCCCTGCCCAGGCTGACCCTGCCGAAGGCCCGGCCCCGGCAATTGCCAATCGCCTGTGGGACGCCAGCCATGTGAACGACAAATCCCAGGTGATCGCCAGCAGTCGAGCCGACAGGCAGAGCTTTCAGATCGTCAACATGGATGTGCGCTTCGTCTATCGCATTGGTCTGAGCGATGAGGCGGCATTGGCCGCGACCTATAACAGTGCCGATGTGCCGATGTTGATTCGCAGCACGGCCAGCCGAATCCTGGTCCACGATTTTGCTTCGCGCACACTCGACGGTTTACTGGGTGAGGACAGGGTAGGGCTGGCGGAAGAAATCGGCCGCGCTGTGCAGGCGGACCTGAAAAAACTCGACAGCGGCGTGGAGATTCTCGCCACGGTGGTCGAGGCGATTCACCCGCCGGCCGGTGCCGCCAACGCCTATCACGGCGTGCAAGCGGCACAGATTGGGGCGCAAGCCTTGATTGCCCGTGAACGCGGTGCCGCCGCCGAAGCCACTAACCAGGCGCAGTTGCAGGCCAACATCGCCCGCGATCAGGCGACGGCCAGCGCCCGTGAAATCAATGCGGGCGCCCAGGCTGCGGACCTGAAATTCAACGCCGAGCAGAAAGCCTATGCCAGCGCTGGCCAGGCCTTCGTGCTGGAGCAGTATTTCAGTCAGTTGTCCCAGGGTTTGGCCAACGCCAGATTGCTGGTGCTCGATCATCGTCTGGGTGGCAGCAGCAATGCGCCGACCAT
Organism: Pseudomonas sp. B1(2018); assembly: GCF_003097365.1. NCBI lineage: Bacteria > Pseudomonadati > Pseudomonadota > Gammaproteobacteria > Pseudomonadales > Pseudomonadaceae > Pseudomonas > Pseudomonas sp. B1(2018). The sequence goes on along the minus strand of NZ_PYUK01000002.1, from coordinate 401,935 downwards.
CGACCTCCGTACTTTCACGCTGCCGGTTGACCCCGCGCCGTCGCGTAAAACCGTTCAGCCAGGAGCTGCCAATTGAGCCAGTCCCAGACGCACGATCACGATGACCACAGCGGCCACGACCTCGGCCATGGCGGGCATCACCATCACGGCCATCACCATCATCACCACGGCGATCCGCAAGAGGCCGGTCCATTCCCGTGGCGCCGCATGGGCTGGGCGGCATTGTTGGTGGCGTTTGCAGTCGCCGCCGCGAGCCTGGTGCAGGTGCGTTCGGGGGAGGCCACGGTGATCACGCGCTTCGGCAACCCTTCACGGGTCTTGCTGGAGCCGGGGCTGGGCTGGCGCTGGCCGGCACCGTTCGAGGCGGCGATCCCGGTGGATCTGCGACTGCGCACCACGTCCAGCGGTTTGCAGGATGTCGGCACCCGGGACGGTTTGCGCATCATCGTCCAGGCCTATGTGGCGTGGCAGGTGCAGGGCGATCCGGACAATGTGCAACGTTTCATGCGGGCGGTGCAGAACCAGCCTGATGAGGCGGCGCGGCAGATTCGTACCTTTGTCGGCTCCGCACTGGAGACCACCGCCAGCAGTTTCGATCTGGCGAACCTGATCAATACCGATGCCGGCCAGGTACGCATCGCCGATTTCGAAGCGCAACTGCGCAAGCAAATCGATCAGCAGTTGCTCACCACGTATGGCGTGCGCGTGTTGCAGGTCGGTATCGAACGACTGACGCTGCCTTCGGTAACGCTTACCGCGACTGTCGACCGGATGCGCGCTGAGCGTGAAACCATCGCCACTGAACGCACGGCCATCGGTAAGCGTGAAGCCGCACAAATTCGTTCTGCCGCCGAACGTGATGCGCGAATTGTGCAGGCTGATGCCACAGTGAAAGCGGCCGATATCGAAGCACAATCGCGCGTCGAAGCGGCGCAGATTTATGGTCGCGCCTATGCGGAGTCGCCGCAGCTTTACAACTTGCTGCGCTCGCTCGACACCTTGGGCACGGTGGTGACCCCGGGTACCAAGCTGATTTTGCGTACCGATGCCGCACCGTTCCGGGTGTTGGTCGACGGTCCGCCGAGTCTCGACAACAAGTCTGGATCGCAGCCATGAGTTTGGTTCCACGTGGAACAAATGAGTTGAGCAGCCCCTGGATTCAGGCCGGGCGCCTGGCGTTTATTGCGCTGTATGCGGTGACGGTATTGGCGGCATTGGCCTGGGCGTTTTCCAATGTGCGGCAGATCGATCCACAAAATCGCGCCGTGGTTTTGCATTTCGGTGCGCTGGATCGGATTCAGAATGCCGGGCTGCTTCTGGCTTGGCCGCAACCTTTCGAGCAGGTGATTTTGTTGCCGGCGGCGGATCGGGTGATCGAGCGTCGAGTGGAAAGCCTGTTGCGAAGTGATGCCGCGACTCAGGCTGATCGCGTGGCGAGTTTTGCCACGCCCATCAGCGATGCCCTCGCCGGCTCCGGCTATCTGTTAACGGGTGACGCCGGCGTGGTGCAACTCGATGTGCGGGTTTTCTACAAGGTCACCGAGCCCTATGCGTTTGTGCTTCAGGGCGAACATGTGTTGCCGGCTCTGGATCGGCTGGTGAACCGCAGCGCGCTGGCGCTCACGGCCGCACGGGATCTGGACACCATTCTGGTCGCTCGTCCGGAACTGATCGGCGCCGATAGCCAGGCGGCGGAACGACGTGAGCGCCTGCGCGGTGATCTGGTGCAGGGCATCAATCAACGGCTGGCCGAACTTGCTGCCACAGGGCAAGGCTTGGGCATCGAAGTGGCACGGGTCGATGTGCAGTCGAGTTTGCCCAGTCCTGCGGTGAACGCTTTCAACGCGGTACTGACCGCCAGCCAGCAAGCCGATAAGGCGGTCGCCAATGCACGCACCGAAGCCGAGAAGCTGACGCAAACCGCCAACGAGCAAGCCGACCGTACGCTGCAAGTGGCCCATGCCCAGGCGAGTGAACGGCTGGCCAAAGCGTCTGCCGATACGGCCACCGTGTTGAGCCTGGCCAAGGCGGAGCAGCGAGGTATCGAACCGCAGATGTTGCTGCGCATCTATCGCGAGCGCATGCCGAAAATTCTTGGCCAGGCCGGTTCGGTCACCACGGTCGATCCCAAAGACGATTCCCGCCTGATCATTCAGGGAACTGCACAATGACTGCTCAAACCGCCGCCGCACCGAGCCTGTTGTCTTCGGCTGAACAGCGCCGCGCCGCACGCCAGCTGACCCTGGCCATGCTCGCATTGGGCCTGCTGGCGCTGGGCCTGATCTGGCGTTGGCTGGCGCCGGAGCAGACCGGTGTCAGTCAGTTGCTGCTGGGGTTTGCTTCGTTGCTGGTTGCTGTACCGGTCATGCGCTCGGCGTGGTACAGCCTGCGTTATCCAAGCCTGCACGGCATCACTGATCAATTGATTGCCCTGGCCATGTTGGGCGCCTGGGCCACCGGGGATCTGCTGACGGCGGCCCTGTTGCCGATCATCATGATCTTCGGTCACGTGCTGGAGGAGCGCAGCGTGATCGGTTCCCAGGAGGCGATTCACGCCCTCGGCAAACTGACCCGCAGCCACGCGCGAAAGATTCAGGCGGACGGCTCCATCATCGAAGTCGACAACGGCACGCTCAAGGCCGGTGATCGAGTCGAGGTGCGCGCCGGGGACCGGGTACCGGCGGATGGCCGGGTGTTGTCCGGCCAGGCCAGTCTGGACACTGCCTCCATTACCGGCGAATCGGTACCGATGGAGGCCGGTGCCGGCATGTCGGTGTTCGGTGGCGCGATCAACCTCGATGGTCTGTTGCGAATCGAAGTGACCCGCACCGGCCATGAGTCGACCCTCGGCAAAGTGATTGCCCTGATGCAAAACGCCGAACGTTCGAAGCCGCCCATTACCCGGTTGCTCGAGCGCTACGCCGGCAGCTACATGGTGCTGGTATTGCTGCTGGCCGCCGTGACCTGGTTCATCACCAACAACGCCCAGGCAATGCTCGCGGTGTTGGTGGCGGCTTGTCCTTGTGCGCTGGTGTTGTCGGCGCCGGCCACGGCGATTGCGGGTGTGGCGGTGGCGGCACGCCACGGGATTCTGATCCGCAGTTCTGCGTTCCTCGAAGAGTTGGCGGACCTCACCTCGCTGGTGGTCGACAAGACCGGGACGCTGACCTTCGGCACCTTGCGCCTGCAATCCATCGACAGCCCGCTGGAGGATCGCAGCCACGTCCTGACGCTGGCGGCGAGCCTCGGCTCGGCCAGCAGTCATCCGGTCAGCCGCGCCCTCGCGGGGTTGGTGGCCCAGGAAGATTTTCTGCTGCTGACCGACATTCATGAACGCCAGGGACTTGGTGTGGTTGCGATGACCGGGCAGGGCGAAGCGGCGCTCGGCCGGCCGGAGTTGTTCGCACAACTGGGCATCAGTACAACGGCGGTTCCCGATCACGATGGTCCGATTGCCGGGCTGGCGCTCAACGGGGATTTTCTTGCCTGGCTGTTGCTGGCCGACAGCGTAAAACCCGAGGCGCAGTTTGCCTTGGGTGAGTTGCGTGAACTGGGTCTGGGTCGCCAGTTGTTGCTCACCGGCGATCGACACAGCGTCGCACAGACGCTCGCCCGGGATGTCGGAATCAGTGACGTCGAAGCGCAAGCCCTGCCCGAAGACAAACTCAACCGCGTGCTCAAGGAAATCAACAGCGGCTTCCGGCCGATGGTGGTTGGCGATGGCATCAATGATTCACTGGCCCTCAAGGCGGGTGTGGTCGGTGTAGCCATGGGCGCGGGCGGTGCAGACATCGCCCTGGCATCGGCCGACATCGTGCTGATCGGCAGTGACCTGCGGCGCCTCGGCACCTGCGTGCGCCTGAGTCGCCAATGCCGCCAGACATTGCAGGTCAATGTGATCATCGGGCTGGGCTGGACCCTGGCCATTGTGGCCTTCGCCGCGTTCGGCTGGCTCGGCGCTGCCGGGGCGATGATCGCAGCGTTGTTGCATAACCTCAGCACCTTGCTGGTCCTGGGCAATGCCGGTCGATTGCTGCGATTTCAGGAGCCATTGCTCAAACTCAAGGACGAAGTCTGAAGGCGAATGCTCTAGATCAGGTGATTAAGGGTCTTCAAATTTTTAGAACTGTGGGCGTGGTGTGTAGTCATTGGAAGTGAGGGCACATCATTTTGTGCGTTCGCGGCGGTCGGTTCTGGCGTCGCGAATCATTGAAAATGGCTATTAATTCGATAGCCAGCTATTTTTCAAAGATGGTCTACCCTCTGATCAGACGTCTGAAACAAGGGGGATTCTCCATGCTCGCGCAACTTCCACCGGCCTTACAGAATCTGCAGTTACCACTTCGCCTGAGACTCTGGGACGGCCATGAATTCAATCTGGGGCCGACGCCCAGCGTCACGATTGTGGTCAAGGACCCACAAATGGTTTCCCAGTTTACCCATCCAAGCCTGGATGCCCTCGGCGCTGCTTATGTCGAAGGCAAACTGGAACTCGAAGGCTCGATCAGCGATGTGATCCGCGTCTGTGATGAGTGGAGCCAGGCGTTGCTGGACGAAGACGATGACAATCAGCCTGTCCGTACGGTCCACGACAAAGAGACAGACGCCAAGGCGATTTCCTACCACTACGACCTTTCCAACGCGTTCTATCAGCTGTGGCTCGACAGCGACATGGCGTATTCCTGCGCGTACTTCGAGACCGGCAGCGAAAGCCTTGAGCAGGCGCAGCAAGCCAAGTTCCGTCATCTGTGCCGCAAGCTGCGCCTGCAGCCCGGCGAGTATCTGCTGGATGTGGGGTGCGGGTGGGGCGGGTTGGCGCGTTACGCGGCGCGGGAGTTTGGCGCGAAAGTGTTTGGTATCACCCTCAGCAAGGAGCAGTTGGCCCTGGCCCGGGAGCGCGTAAAAGCGGAGGGCCTGGAAGACCTGGTCGAACTGCAACTGCTCGACTATCGAGATCTGCCGCAGGATGGCCGTTTCGACAAAGTGGTCAGCGTCGGCATGTTCGAACACGTCGGCCACGCCAATCTTGCCGAGTACTGCAATACCTTGTTCGGCGCGGTGAAAGAGGGCGGGTTGGTGATGAACCACGGGATCACCGCCAAGTACACCGATGGCCGTCCGGTGGGACGCGGTGCCGGTGAATTCATCGAGAAGTACGTGTTCCCCAACGGCGAGCTGCCGCATCTGTCGATGATCTCTGCGGAGATCAGTGAGGCCGGGCTGGAAATCGTCGACGTCGAAAGCTTGCGCCTGCACTACGCCCGTACGCTCGATCACTGGAGCGAACGCCTCGAAGACAATCTCGAAGCGGCCTCCAAACTGGTACCGGAACAAGCCCTGCGTATCTGGCGGCTGTACCTGGCCGGTTGTGCCTACGCGTTCGCCCGCGGCTGGATCAACCTGCACCAGATTCTCGCCGTGAAGGCCCACGCCGATGGCAGTCATGAACTGCCATGGACCCGGGACGATATCTACCTTTAAAGAATCGGTGAAATCAGCCGGGCGACTCGCATGCCGAGCTGTTGAACGCGGCGGGTCTCCCGGCCTTCTTCTTTGGCGATTTCGTGGGCGATGGCAAAGTCATCGTTGAGCATCTGCTCCACCTCAGCAGCAAATGCGCGGTCGACGGTCAACAACATCACTTCGAAATTCAGCCGGAACGAACGGTTGTCCATGTTGGCGCTGCCGATGGCGCTGATTTCGCTGTCGATCAACACCACTTTCTGATGCAGGAACCCGGGTTCGTAACGGAATACCCGCACACCCGCGCGCACGGCTTCGAAGGCGTAGAGGCTGGAGGCGGCGTAGACGATTCGATGGTCCGGCCGCGACGGCAACAGCAGACGCACATCCACACCGCGCAGGACTGCCAGGCGCAATGCCGCGAACACGGCTTCGTCGGGGATGAAATACGGGCTGGTAATCCAGACCCGCTCGGTCGCGGCATGGATGGCCTCGACAAAGAACAACGAACAGGTTTCGTAGGCATCGGCCGGCCCGCTGGCGAGCAACTGGCAGAGCACGCCGTCTTCCGGATAAACCTCGGGCAGGATCAGCGGCGGCAGTGCACGAGCCACCCAGAACCAGTCCTCGGCGAAAGACTCCTGCATGCAGGCCACCACCGGCCCGCGTACTTGCACGTGGGTATCGCGCCAAGGGGCCAGGGGCGGTTTCTCGCCCATGTATTCGTCACCGACGTTATGCCCGCCGACGAAACCGAGTATGCCGTCCACCACCACGATCTTGCGGTGGTTGCGAAAATTCACCTGAAAGCGATTGAGCCAGCCACTGCGGGTGGCGAAGGCTTTGACCTCGACTCCGCCATCACGCAAGGCCTGCACGTAGCTATGGGGCAGGGAGTGGCTGCCGATCCGGTCATACAACAGGTAAATCGCCACGCCCTCGGCGGCTTTCTTCAACAGCAGGGTTTGCAGGCGTTGGCCGAGGCGGTCGTCGTGAACGATGAAAAACTGGATCAAGACGGCTGCTTTCGCCTGGCTGATCGCCTCGAAAATGGCCTCGAACGTCGACTGACCGTTGATCAACAGCCGCGTCTCGTTATTGGCCAGGCACGGCATGTGTCCCAGCTTCGGCATCGCTCTGAGTGAGGCGTACGCCGAGGAAGCGCGGGCGGTGAGGGCTTCTTCTACCCAGGGTCGCCAATTTAGTTCGGAAACAGCCTTGCGCATTTGCTCGTTGGCCTGCCGCCGGGCCTTGATATAGCCGTCGAAGGTGCTACGGCCAAACACCAGGTACGGGATCAGCGTGAGGTAAGGGATGAAAAATAGCGAAAGGGCCCAGGCGATGGAGCCTTGGGCAGTACGGACGGTCAACACGGCGTGGATGGCCGCGATCATCCCCAGCGAGTGCAACAGGGCGATGGTATAACCGAAAATATGCGGTCCGAAATAATCCATGGGGCTGCCTTGCTCCTGAAGATTCAGTGCTTAACAGACCATGTTCCGTGCAGAATGTCGCTAATTAATTGGCCCATGAACCGAAGCCTGCGGCTGACGTCTAACGGCCACTACTGATCAGGAGTTACTCGATGAACGTTCGTCTGCTGGGTTTGGCCATGGCACTGGGTTTGGCACTTCCTGTGGCGGCTCACGCGCAAATGCTGCAACCGGGATTGTGGGAGCTGACCACGAGCAACATGAAGGTCGATGAGCAGAATATGCCGGACCTGCAATTGATCCTCGGTCAGCTCCAGAGCCAGATGACCCCTGAGCAGCGCGCGCAGCTGGAAAAACAGGGGATCACCATGGGGGGCAAAGGGATCCGGGCGTGCCTGACGCCAGAGCAGGTCAAGACCGATGACATTCCACTGACCGATCCGCAGTCGGGCTGCAAGCAGGAAATCACCGACCGCTCAGGCAACCAGTGGAAATTCCGCTTCAGCTGCCCGAGAGCCCAGGGTGCCGGCGTGGCGACATTCCTCAGTGACCGCGAGTTCACCACCAAGGTCAATGGGACGTTCAACGCCACCGGCATTCAGCAGAAGGGCAGCCTTGAATCCCGCGCCGTCTGGTTGGGGCAGGATTGCGGTACGGTGAAGCCAAGAGCTTAAAAGCTTCGCGAGCAAGCCCGCTCCCACACTGGATTTGTGAACGACACAGATCCAGTGTGGGAGCGGGCTTGCTCGCGAAGGCGTCCATCCAGCCTCCCTAGATCCCAGGCCGGCTCAACCACTCACACGCCGCCTCGACAGCCATCCGGCCAAAATCCTCCCCCGTGCGGCTGCGCACACTGACAAACCCTCCGGCCTGTTCTTTTTCGCCGACCACCACCAGGTACGGCACGGTCCGGCTGTGCTGGCGAATCTTGAAGTGGACTTTTTCGTTGCGCAGGTCAGCCCTTGCGCGCACCCCCCTTTGGCGCAAGGATTCGGTCACCGCCTGTGCATAAGTCGTCTGGCGGTCATCCATGCTGACGACGACCACATGGGGTGGAAGGCTCCAGTGCTGCAGTTCCTGATGGCTGGACCAGCATGTGCCATAGATCCGTTGTTGCAACGTGCCGCTGATGTGATCGAGGGCAAATGCCTGCAAGACTTTGGTGGTGGGGACGTGCGGTCCATGGCTCTGGTATTCGGTGTCCCCCAGACGGTACATCGACACCTCCTCGCGCGGTGGCCGACGGCGTATCGAGTGATTGGTCGCTGCCAGTGACTGCATGCGCGCTTCGATAAGGGGTAGGTCAGCCGGAGTCAGCGGACGCTCGACGACAAACTCGTAAAAGAAACCATCGCCCAACTCCCTTCCCGCACGCATTTGCGCATGCGGGTAGAGTTGCTTGACCGCCATGGCCAGCATCAAGGCACAGGAGCGGCGCAGGATCTCCAGTCCGTCCGGCTCGCGGGGGGTGACAATACTGACCCTGGCATCCGCCTCGATCATGTATTCGCAGTCCACCAGTACACCATCGACCCGGCCCGCTACGGCCGCGCTGGCCAGTTCGGGGCCGATGCTGGCGGCCAACTCGTGCACGGAGAGCGGTTGGTCGTATTCACGCAATGAACCATCGGACAGAGTGATCTGGATCATGGTCGGCATACTCGGGTGCTGCTAACGAGCGTTATCGGATAAACCTAGTGCTAATTGCTGGCTGTTGTCATTAAGACCTTTGTCGTGCCAGGCAATTTGTATCGGTGCGTTCTTCCGTCGGGCATTGCCAGCACGTTGCTCATGGTCAGAACTCGTTTTGCAGGGCTTTATAGCCGCGCACCAGATCGACGTTGGTGCGCGCCACATCTTCGGAAAACTCCGAAGCACTGACGCTCACCGGCGGGTATTGCGAGAGGTCGGTGGTGGGGCCGATCCGAGTGGTGGAGGGCACGTAGAAGGCTTCAGGCAGGTCACGCCCGTCGACCACCGAGTTGTGACGCACCACGCAACCGTCACCGACCACGCAGTTGAACAACACGCTGTTGAAGCCGATGAACACCCGGTCGCCCACGGTGCAGGGGCCATGCACGATCGAGCGGTGGGCGATGGAACTGAACTCGCCAATGGTCACCGCCGCGCCGGATTTGGAGTGGATCACCACGCCGTCCTGGATGTTCGAGTTGGCGCCGATAGTGATCGGCTGCATGTCGCCCGACTCGTCGACTTCGTCAGCTCGGATCACCGCGTAGGGCCCGACGAACACGTTCTCGCCAATCACCACTTTGCCGCAAATGATGGCCGTCTTGTCGACGTACGCCGACTCGGCAATCAGCGGTAAATCTCCGGATGGATTCTTGCGGATCATGGCTTGTTCAACCCGTTGTACAGGGTGTTGAGGTTGTCCCAGTTGAAACGGCTCTCGGCAACGGCGTCATGGGCGTGCAGGCTTTCGGCGTGGATCACACGAATGTGGAAGGCATTGATGCCTGTGGAACGCTGCATGGCCAGATTCAACCGGCGTGCGGCGTCTTCGCAGAACATCAGGTTCTGGCCGTTGGCCAGGGCGAATGCCTGTTCGTCTGCGCGTTTTACCGCTGTTTGAACGGCTGTGCCGAGTGCAGCTTCGGCGTCGTTGATGATGGCGATTAGCGGTAACTCATACAGGAAATCAGCCAGCCGTACGCGCAACTCTGCTTGGCTACGTTGGCTGTGAGGTGTGGCGACGATGCCGTTCGTGGAGCCGAGCCACGCTAAAACGTCGGCGTGTTGCAGTGACTTGTTGGCGAAATCATCGACGAATTGCTGCTGTATCAACTGCCGAGAAAGGGCCGCGGAGCATGGACAGGTTGAGGAATAAGGCACGTCGATTTTTAGTTCCACGTGGAACATCGCGTTTTTCAAACGCGCTTCGATGCTCACCGGATAGCTTTTCCAGCCTGCCAATGGACTGATTAGCGCCGGTCTTTTCAGCAGCACTTCGGCGTGAATGGTTAAGTGCGCACTGTTGGACAGACCTTCATGACTCTCAAGAAAACGCTGCAAAACCCGCCGCAATAAAGCCGGTGAAAGGCTTTCCTGCTCCAGCAATTCAAGCGCCAGATAGAGCCGTGACATATGAATGCCGCGCGCATTGCCATCGTCGAGGCTCACGCCGGCATCGGCCTTTGCATTCAAGCGTTGGCCATCAAACAAAACAGGAAGAGCAATGCCGCACATGCCCACCCACTCCAGTGGCAGGGCTTGGCGTGAGGCCTGCGCGGCGATATCCGGCAGAGTCAGCGCATTCATGAGCAGGTCCATCGTGGAAGTTGATTTGACATGTTATAGTATAACAATCAAGTCGACGATGCCTTTTTCATGAACAGGTTTTCATCATGCCCGGGCGCCATGTGCTTGACCTGATTCTGGCCGGTGCGGTCTTTGCCCATTGTTGCGTCGGCTACGCAGTTCGAAGAAAAACGGGCGGGCCTAACAGCCAGTGATCCGGTTGCAGGTGAACTTCGCACTGCTGCCACCGGAACTGGAAAACCGGTTGATCGTGGTCCAGCCGACGCGCTGGTTGTAGCCAACCCAGGCCTCGCCATCGGAAGCGATGCCGGTGAAGAACGTGAGCTGACCGTAGCGGCTGTTGGTCTGCACCCAATAGCGCTTTCCAGCTATTTCGAAACCCCGCAGATAGATTGTGTTTCCGGCGGTGTTGACGCTGTAGGCGTTGCCATCCGCGTCCACGCAGGCCAGCAGGTTGGCGCTGCGGGTGCACCTGGCCAGGCTCGGGACCTGCGCCATCGCGTCGGCAGCCACCAGCAGGGAAAGCATGATCAATGCAGTTTTTAGGGTGTTGCGCATGGGCTTTCTCACGTCGGAAGCGGCATTCAGCGTCCTGCCCTTTACCCGGCCGGGCAAGAGGGATGGTTTATTTATGTTGTTACAGTATAACATTATGTAAGCCCGACACAGCGACCGGGCATCCCTGTGAGGAATATGTAGATGTCCAATCGACTCCCCGTGACCGTTCTCTCCGGCTTTCTTGGTGCCGGAAAAAGTACACTTCTTAATTACATACTACGTAATCGCGATGGTTTGCGGGTTGCGGTCATCGTCAACGATATGAGCGAAATCAACGTAGATGGTACCGAAGTCCAGCGTGATGTCAGCCTTAATCGGGCTGAAGAACGGTTGGTGGAAATGAGCAACGGGTGTATTTGCTGTACGTTACGTGAAGACTTGCTCGAGGAAGTGAGCCAACTCGCCAGGGAGGGTCGCTTCGACTATCTGCTGATCGAATCCACCGGCATTTCCGAACCGCTGCCGGTGGCGGAAACCTTCACCTTTCGCGATGAAAACGGCCAGAGCCTCAACGACATCGCACGTCTCGACACCATGGTCACGGTGGTCGACGGCATGAACTTCCTACTCGATTACCAGGCTGCCGAAAGCCTGGCCTCCCGGGGAGAAACACTTGGCGAAGAAGATGAACGTTCAATTACCGATTTGCTGATAGAACAGGTCGAGTTCGCCGATGTGATTTTGCTCAGCAAGATCGACTTGATCAGCAGCCACCAACGCGAGGAATTGATCGCCATCCTCGAGCGGCTCAACGCCCGGGCGGAAATCATTTCGATGACGATGGGCGAAATCCCCTTGGATAAAATCCTCAACACCGGTCGTTTTGATTTCGAAAAGGCTGCCCAGGCGCCGGGATGGTTGCAGGAGCTGCGCGGGGAGCACGTGCCGGAAACCGAAGAATACGGCATTGCTTCCAGCGCTTACCGGGCACGTCGGCCGTTCCATCCACAGCGTTTCTTCGACTTCATCGACGGCCCTTGGGACAACGGCAAGCTGTTGCGTTCAAAGGGCTTTTTCTGGCTGGCGAGCAAGCATATGGACGCCGGCAGCTGGTCCCAGGCCGGCGGTTTGATGTGCTATGGTTTTGCCGGGCGCTGGTGGCGTTTCGTACCGAAAAACCAATGGCCGCAGGACGAAGAAAGTACCACCGGGATCATGAAAAACTGGACCGCCGACAGCGGGGATTGTCGTCAGGAACTGGTGTTCATCGGCCAGAACATCGACTTCACGCAGCTCACCGCCGAACTGGACGCCTGCCTGCTGACCGATGAGGAAATGGCGTTGGGCGTAGAGGGCTGGCGTTTGCTGCCTGATCCATTCGGCCCTTGGTACGAAGAAGCTGCCTGATCCTCTGATGGCGCTTCAAGGCTTGAGCCAGGTGCCCTGGCTCTGGGCCTCGCAGTACGGCTGTAAATATGCCGCGTCGGTGGCAACGCCGTAATAGTGAATATCCTGGCGGTAGGGCATATTGGCGACTTGGGCGTTGCTGCAGATGCCAAATGCTCCGCCGGGGCATTGATCGACATACTGCACATCGACTTTCTGCCCTGTCAGGTTCGGCTGGCAGAAACCATCGGCGAAGAGTTTTGGCGGGATGTTGCGGTTCTGCTGGCAAACCTGGACATCAAGCCGCTCGGCCTGGCTGTGAACCACGCAGGCCTGGGCCAGCGCCTCGCCTGAAACGAGTGCCAGGAGCAACGACAAGCCAATCAAGCGCATCCATTTCCTCCTCAGAAATCATCGAACATGCTGCAGAATATCCCCACTCATGTCATTGCCGGTCCGTTGGGCGCCGGCAAGACCAGCCTGATCAAGCACCTGTTGGCCCAGCGCCCGGCAGGCGAGCGGTGGGCGGTATTGATCAACGAGTTTGGCCAGATCGGTCTCGACGCTGCGCTACTGACCCGGGACGCCGATGGTATCGCACTGGGTGAAGTGGCCGGGGGCTGCCTGTGTTGCGTCAACGGTGCACCCTTTCAGATTGGTCTTGGGCGTTTGTTGCGCAAGGCGCAACCGGATCGGCTGTTCATCGAGCCCTCGGGCTTGGGGCATCCGGCGCAGTTGCTCAGGCAATTGAGCGAAGCGCCGTGGCAAGGCGTGCTGGCTGTTCAGCCTTGTGTGCTGGTGCTGGACGCCCAGGCGCTCGCCGCTGGCAAACCGTTGCCGGATGCACAACAGCAAGCCCTGAGCCATGCGGGACTGTTACTGCTGAACAAGTCCGAAGGTCTCGAGGAAGACAGCCGCCAGCGAGTCGCCGCGCTATTGCCGCCGACCCCTCTGTGCTGGACGCAACAGGCGGTATTACCCTTGAGCGAGTTGCCGGGGCTGAATGCCAAAGCGCGGGCAGGTGTGGATAACTTCGTCGTGCCCAAGGGATTGGCGCAGTTGCCGGCGGTCTGGAGCGATCCCGCGTTGCCCATTTGTTTGAGTCAGGAACAGGACGATGGCTGGAGTATCGGATGGCGTTGGCACCCAAGCCAGGTATTGGATGCCACGCTGGTTGGCCGGTGGCTTGAAGGCCTTGGCTGGAGGCGGGCGAAGCTGGTTATCCACAGTGTCGACGGATGGATCTCGGCGAACGCGGTGGATAACTCGGTGCTGGACTGGCAGCCCAGCGAGTGGCGGCAGGATTCGCGCATCGAGCTGATTTTCAGTGAGCCCCAGGATGCAGGGCGGTTGCAGAGTGAACTGGCAGCGTGCCGAGCCGAATCGGCTTAACGGCTCACGGCCGCCACTTGGTATGTTCCTGACGCCACTGGCTCAGCTCAATCACTTCTGCGCGAGGCTTTACCACATCGACCACCGGTTCGGTTTCGTCGAACGGGACCGGGTAGGGCGCCAGTTCAATCTGTGCGCTGTGAGCGCCGAACTGGGTGATGGTGCCGTTGTGGCGGGTTTCGCCAGTCACGGTGAACTCGAAGTTATACACACGGGCCAGGCGTCGCCGACCACTGGCATCCCTGATGAACGCGATTCTTTTCAACGCCACGTTGCCGTCCAGCAATTCGATCCCGAGCTTGGTGCAATGCTGCTTGACCCGCTCCAGCGCGCGCTCGCGCAAGCCATGGTTGTGCCATAGCCATGCGCCAGCAGTGGCGAACAGCATCAGCACGAATATATTTCCAAGGGTCAGCATCAACAGGGTGCTCCAACAAGATAGTGTCAGCTTAACTGCGTCGCTGGCCTGTCGTACAGGCTGCGTTTAGTCGCATACTGCGCGGCTAGAATTTCAATCGTTTTACGGAAATCCACCGCATGAAACGTACACCGCATTTGCTCGCTATCCAGTCCCACGTGGTATTCGGTCACGCCGGCAACAGTGCCGCGGTTTTCCCGATGCAACGGGTCGGGGTGAATGTCTGGCCGCTCAACACCGTGCAGTTCTCCAATCACACCCAGTACGGTCAATGGGCCGGTGAAGTGCTGGCACCGCACCAGATACCTGAGCTGGTCGAGGGTATCGCGGCGATTGGCGAGCTGGGCAACTGCGATGCGGTGCTCTCCGGTTACCTCGGCAGTGCGGCCCAGGGCCGGGCGATCCTGACGGGCGTGGCGCGGATCAAGTCGATGAATCCCAAGGCACTGTACCTGTGTGACCCGGTCATGGGGCATCCGGAGAAAGGCTGCAGTGTTCCGGCGGAAGTCAGTGATTTTCTGCTGGAGGAGGCCGCCGCCGTAGCGGACTTCATGTGCCCGAACCAGCTGGAGCTGGACAGTTTCTCCGGGCGCAAGCCGCAGTCGCTGTTCGATTGCCTGGCCATGGCGCGTGCGTTGCTGGTGCGCGGCCCGAAAGCGGTGCTGGTCAAGCATCTGGACTACCCAGGCAAGTCGGCAGAGGTCTTCGAGATGCTGCTGGTGACAGCCGAAGGCAGCTGGCATTTGCAGCGCCCGTTGCTGGCGTTCCCGCGTCAGCCGGTGGGCGTGGGCGATCTGACGTCCGGGCTGTTCCTGGCGCGTGTGCTGTTGGGTGACAGCCTGGTGGCCGCGTTCGAGTTCGCGGCGTCGGCGGTGCACGAAGTACTGCTGGAAACCCAGGCCTGTGCCAGCTACGAGTTGGAACTGGTTCGGGCTCAGGACCGGATTGCCCATCCGCGGGTACGGTTCGAGGCGACCTCGATCAGCCTCTGATTGAGCGTTGAGCCCATTCGCGAGCAAGTCGGATCGCCGCACCGCCGCTCCCACATTTGATCTTTGGTGTTGCATAGATCCAGTGTGGGAGCGGGCTTGCTCGCGAAGGCTCTCTAGAGAACAGCATCAACCTGACTGAACAAACTCAGGCGTCGCCCTTGATCTCCTGATAACGCTTTTCCAGTTCCTGGCGAATCTGCCGGCGCTGCTGGGCCTGGATGAAGCGGCGCTTGCTCTCGCTGTTGTCCGGTTGCAGCGGCGGTACCTGGGCAGGTTTACGCTGGTCATCCACCGCGACCATGGTGAAGAAGCAGCTGTTGGTGTGACGCACCGAACGCTCGCGAATGTTCTCGGTCACCACTTTGATGCCCACCTCCATGGAGGTGTTGCCGGTGTAGTTGACCGAGGCGAGAAAGGTCACCAGTTCGCCGACATGGATCGGCTCACGGAAAATGACCTGGTCCACCGACAGGGTCACCACATAGCGGCCGGCATAACGGCTGGCGCAGGCGTAGGCCACTTCGTCGAGGTATTTGAGCAGGGTGCCACCGTGAACATTGCCAGAGAAGTTGGCCATGTCAGGGGTCATCAATACCGTCATCGACAGCTGGGCGTTTCCGGGTTCCATAGCATTCTCACGGGTCAAGGCCAGGTTTGAGGGATGCACCTCTGCGGGTGCCTCGGCGGTTTTTTCAAACCAACAGTTATCGGGACGCCGGGCGCAGAGCCGCCGTCACGCCGGATCGATCTGTTTCCATATATTGCACCGCCTTTCTGCCAGAAGTCGCGGTGTTACCCTGCAAAAAGCCCGGACACAGGGACATTTCCTACGCGCAAAGCAGACTTTTGCTCGGCTCGATCAGACCATTCCTGCGTCTGTGAGTCGGGCAACTTCAATCAGGGAGCCGCTCGCCATGCATGCCATCAGTTTCATTCAGGATCTGGCAGTGATCATGTTGATCGCAGGTGTGGTGACCGTGGTTTTTCATCGCCTGAAACAACCGGTGGTGCTGGGCTATATCGTGGCCGGTTTCATCATTGGCCCGCACACCCCGCCATTCGGCCTGATCCATGACGAAGAAACCATCAAGACCCTGGCCGAACTCGGGGTGATATTCCTGATGTTCTGCCTGGGCCTGGAGTTCAGCCTGCGCAAGTTGTTCAAGGTCGGTGCCACGGCCTTCATCGCGGCATTCCTGGAAATCGTGCTGATGATCTGGATCGGCTACGAGATCGGTCGCTGGTTTGACTGGAACACCATGGATTCACTGTTCCTCGGCGCGATTCTGGCGATTTCCTCAACCACCATCATCGTCAAGGCACTCAATGATCTGAAGTTGAAGAACGAGCGGTTTGCGCAGTTGATATTCGGTGTGCTGATCGTTGAAGACATTCTGGGCATCGGCATCATCGCGCTTCTGTCCAGCATCGCCGTCAGTGGTACGGTCAGCTCGGGCGAAGTGTTTTCTACAGTGGGCAAACTGTCGCTGTTCATGATCGTCGCATTGGTCATCGGCATTCTGTTGGTGCCGCGGTTGCTGGCCTACGTGGCCAGGTTCGAGAGCAACGAAATGCTGCTGATTACCGTGCTGGGCCTGTGTTTCGGCTTCTGCCTGCTGGTGGTCAGGCTTGAATACAGCATGGTCCTCGGCGCGTTCCTGATCGGCGCGATCATGGCTGAATCCCGGCAACTGCTGAAAATCGAGCGCTTGATTGAACCGGTTCGAGATCTTTTCAGCGCGATTTTCTTTGTGGCCATCGGGCTGATGCTCGATCCGGCGATCCTGCTTCAATACGCCTGGCCAATCGCCGTAATCACTGTAGCCGTGGTGCTTGGCAAGATGCTGTCCTGCGGCCTTGGGGCGTTTATCGCCGGTAATGACGGACGCACCTCGCTGCGGGTCGGGATGGGTCTTTCACAGATTGGCGAATTCTCTTTCATCATTGCTGCACTGGGCATGACGTTGCAGGTCACCAGTAACTTTTTATACCCGGTGGCTGTGGCAGTGTCGGTGATCACGACCTTGCTGACGCCCTATCTGATTCGCGCGGCTGATCCATTGTCGATCAAGCTCGCGAGCGTCATGCCGGAACGCCTGGGACGGGTATTGGGGATGTACGGCGAATGGCTGCGCAGCATCCAGCCTCAGGGTGAGGGGGCGTTGCTGGCGTCGATGATCAGAAGAATTTTGCTGCAGGTCGGGGTCAACCTGGCTTTGGTAATCGCGATTTTCTTCTCGGGCGCGTACTTCGCCGAACGCATGTCGGCTTACGTGCAAGGCTGGATCAACGACCCGAGCTGGCAGAAGGCATTGATCTGGGGTGGGGCGCTTTTGTTGTCGCTGCCTTTTTTGATTGCGGCGTACCGCAAGCTCAAAGCCCTGTCGATGTTGCTGGCGGAAATGGGCGTCAAGCCGGAGATGGCCGGGCGCCACACGCAGCGAGTGCGCAGGGTGATCGCCGAAGTGATCCCGATCCTGTCGCTGCTGGTGATCTTTTTGCTGTTGGCAGCCTTGTCGGCCAGTATTCTGCCGACCAACAAGTTGCTGGTACTGATCGCCGTGGTCGCGGCCGCCGTGGCGGCGCTGCTGTGGCGCTGGTTCATTCGTGTGCATACGCGGATGCAGGTGGCATTGCTGGAAACCCTCGACAATCACAAGGAGTCGTCCGGGCATTGACCACCCAGCGGCGTTGACTGGATCAGCTTTCCAGCCAGACGTCCCGTGCCCAGTGCCACACCGACTCCCAGGTTTCTTCGGCGATCAGCTCTTCTTCGGCCTGCCAAAGCACCACGGTGCCGTCCTCTTCGACGCAGTAGTAGTCGTCACCGTCCTGGCAGATCGGGATCAGGCTGCGATCAACGCCGGCGTCCCAGGCGTTGGCGGCAACGTCGGGCAGGTAGGTGTGGGATTGCGGATCGGTCACGGTGACCGGCTCCAGGCTACCGTAGACCACGTCGCTGACGGTCAGCAGAAACTCTCTGAAGACAAACGGAATGTCGATGAACAGTTGTTCTTCGATTTCGACCAGCAGGTCTTCGTCAGGCAATTCCAAGGGGACCGGTACCGGTTCGTTGGCTTCACGCAGTTGTTCGATGATTTCTTCCACGTCCGGGATCCTCTTGCTTGTATGGCGCGGTTTATATGGGGCGGTTTATACAGTAGCTTGCTATAGATGCAACCGCGAAATAGAAAACCCCGGCCGAGGCCGGGGTTTTTATTGCAGCAGGTGAAACGTGGAGGGTGATCAGCCGTTCTGGCGGATACCGGCCACCAGCCAAGGCTGGTTTTCGCCCTGTGCACGTTCCATGTTCCAGCTTTCGCTGAAGACTTCGCCCTGGTCGAAACGCGAGGTTTTCGACACGCCGGTGAAGGTCAGGGTGGCAATGGTCTTGTCGGCGCGATCATCCACACCGTCCAGTTGTACATTGAGGTTATCAATGTAGGTGGACTGGAAACCGTCGCCCAGGTCGGCACGCTCACGCTTGAGGAACTCCAGCATTTGCGGGGTCACGAACTCGGCGATCTTGTCCATTTCGTTGGCGTCCCAGTGCTGCTGCAGGGACTGGAAGTGATTGCGCGCCGCTTCGACGAAGTTTCTTTCATTGAACCAGGCTGGAGCGTTGATCACTGGACGAGCGGCAACAGGCGCAGGCGAACCACCGAAGATCGAACCGCCGGCAGGTTTTTGTTCGAACGCTTCACGTTGCATCGGCGCGTGGCCGGCCGGCGCGTAGTGCTCCTGCTGCTTGCGACGACGGGCGGCGATAAAGCGGAACACCAGGAATGCGATGACAGCCATGATCAGGATGTCGAAGATCTGCATGCCCTGGAAGCCGTCGCCCATGAACATGGATGCCAGCAGGCCGCCGGCTGCGATACCGGCCAGAGGGCCGAGCCAGCGCGAAGCGCCACCGGCCTTGGCAGCGGCGCCAGCGGCACCGGCAGCACCAGCGGTCGCCGCAGCGCCGCCCATGCCTGGAGAAGAAGGAGCCATCTGGCTGGTCTGGTGCGTCGGCGCAGCGCCTGCGCTTTTGCCACCACCGAAGCGCTTGGCGGCATTGACGTCGAGACTCATCGTCAGGCCGATGCACAACGCCATGGCGATGCTAAGAAAACGTTTCATAAAGGGAATTCCCATTTGTGGAAGGCACGCGCGCCATGTTGCACAGCTGAAGTGTTACTGGCTAGCGGCAGAGTGTTTCGGGCTTTTGCCTGACAGGTTTCATTCAGCTTCAGTCAGTGCAATAGGGCCTTTTGACTTTGATCTGTCAGATGAGTGGATGAGTTCTGTAGGACGTTCGCCTAGCGACGTAATGCCAGCATGACGACTCCGGCCGTGATCAGACCGATTCCGCCCCATTGGCGCAGGTCGAGTTTTTCACCCAGCAGGACTACGCCAAGAACGGCCACCAGCACCACGCTGAGTTTATCCACCGGGGCAACCAGTGACGCCGGACCTACCTTTAGTGCACGGAAATAGCAGATCCACGACGCACCGGTGGCCAGACCCGACAACAGCAGGAACAGGTAGCTCTTGGCCGAGATCGATCCTAAAGACTGATATTGGCCCGTGGCGTACAAAATCAAGGCCAGGCTGACCAATACCACGATCGTCCGCAGCAGGGTGGCGAAGTCGGAATTGACGTTTTCGATGCCGACTTTCGCGAAAATGGCGGTCATCGCCGCGAATGCCGCCGATAACAGGGCCCAGAATGTCCAGGAGGAAAAAAAGCCTGTGCCCATGTCCATCGCACCTTTAAATTCAGATATAGGCCTGGAACCTACCTACAACCTGTGGGAGCGAGCTTGCTCGCGATGACGGACTGACAACCAGAAATAATGTCGACTGATCTACCGCTATCGCGAGCAAGCTCGCTCCCACAGAAAAGCTAGATCGCTTCCAGCTTGGCGTAACCCAGCATCAGCCACTTGCTGCCTTCGCTGAAGTTCACCTGCACCCGGGCCTGGGCACCGGCGCCCTCGAAGTTGAGGATCACGCCGTCACCGAAGATCGAATGGCGGACAGTCTGACCCAGACTGAAGCCGGTTTCCGGAATTTCGCTGCCGCTGAACAGGTTGCTGCCGCTCATCGACTGGTTGCCACCAAACGGCCGGCTGACGCTGTTGGACAGCCGTACTTCCTGAATGAGGCCTTTCGGCACTTCGCGTACGAAGCGCGATACCTTGTTGTAGGTCTCGCTGCCATAAAGGCGTCGGGTTTCAGCGTAAGTCATCACCAGGTTCTGCATCGCTCGAGTAATGCCGACGTAGGCCAGTCGACGCTCTTCCTCAAGGCGGCCGGGTTCTTCCAGGCTCATCTTGTGCGGAAACAGGCCTTCTTCCATGCCCACCAGGAACACGTAAGGGAATTCCAGGCCCTTGGCGCTGTGAAGGGTCATCAGTTGAATGCTGTCTTCGTGCTCGTCGGCCTGGGTATCGCCGGCCTCCAGCGACGCGTGACCGAGGAACGCGGCCAATGGCGTCAGGTCTTCGTCTTCTTCGCTGTTTTCGAAGTTGCGTGCGGCGCTGACCAGTTCCTCAAGGTTTTCCACCCGGGCCTGGCCTTTCTCGCCTTTTTCCGCTTCGTGATAGGCGATCAGCCCCGATTGCTCGATGACGGTCTGGGTCATCAGGTGCAGCGGCATTTCCATGCACTTGGCGGCGAGG
This sequence comes from Pseudomonas sp. B1(2018), assembly GCF_003097365.1. Lineage (NCBI taxonomy): Bacteria > Pseudomonadati > Pseudomonadota > Gammaproteobacteria > Pseudomonadales > Pseudomonadaceae > Pseudomonas > Pseudomonas sp. B1(2018). The sequence continues at coordinate 381,405 of NZ_PYUK01000002.1, read as the reverse complement.
TTCTCGATCAACTCGATAAACGCGCCAAGGGCGCCGGCCGCACGACCGGTCAGGCCTTTGTTGGCCACCAGTTGGCGCATCGCTTCCCACATCGACACATCGCTGTGGCGCGCATGGTCGCGGATCGCTTCGACGGTTTTCTCGCCGATGCCGCGGGCTGGCACGTTGATCACCCGTTCCAGCGCGGCGTCGTTGCCCCGTCCTTCGAGCAATCGCAGGTAAGCCATGGCGTTCTTGATTTCGGCGCGCTCGAAGAAGCGCTGGCCGCCATAGATGCGGTACGGAATGCGTTCACGCAGCAGTGCTTCTTCCAAAACCCGCGATTGGGCGTTGGAGCGGTACAGAATCGCGATATCGCTGCGAGACAGGCCGGTTTTCAGCGCGCTTTCGATGGTTTCGACAACGTAACGTGCTTCGTCGTGTTCGTTGAAGGCGGCATACAGATTGATTGCCTCGCCGTCGCCACCGTCGGTCCACAGCTCTTTGCCCAGGCGCCCGGTGTTGTTGGCGATCAAGGCGTTGGCTGCTTTCAGGATGCCGGCGGTGGAGCGGTAGTTCTGCTCCAGGCGAATGGTTTCGGCGTCCGGGAAGTCTTCGGAATACTGGTAGATGTTCTCGATTTTCGCGCCACGCCAGCCGTAGATCGACTGGTCGTCATCGCCCACCACCATCAGGCTGTCGCCACCCTTGGCCAGCAGGCGCAACCAGGCGTACTGCACGGCGTTGGTGTCCTGGAACTCGTCCACCAGGATGTGCCGGAAGCGCTTTTGATAGTGAGCGAGCAGGCCTGGGTGGTCGCGCCACAGATCGAGGGCGCGCAGCAACAGTTCGGAGAAGTCGATGACACCGGCGCGCAGGCACGCGGCCTCGTAGGCCTCATAGATGCCGCGCATGGTCGCCAGGAACAGATCGCCACTGGCTTGAATGTGTTGCGGGCGCAGACCTTCGTCTTTCTGCCCATTGATGAACCATTGGGCCTGACGGGCCGGCCAGCGTTGCTCGTCCAGGCCGAGTTCGCGGATCACCCGCTTGACCAGCCGTTGCTGGTCATCGCTGTCGAGGATCTGGAAAGTCTGGCTCAAGCCTGCTTCCTGCCAGTGCGCCCGCAGCAAGCGGTGCGCCAGGCCGTGGAAAGTGCCAACCCACATGCCGGCCGGGTTGATACCCATCAGTTGCTCGATGCGCTGGCGCATCTCGGCAGCAGCCTTGTTGGTGAAGGTCACCGACAGGATGGAGTGGGGCGAGGCGTTTTCAACCTGGATCAGCCAGGCGATACGGTGCACCAGCACTCGGGTTTTACCGGAACCAGCACCGGCCAGGACCAACTGACGACCCACGGGGGCCGCTACGGCCTGGCGTTGGGCATCGTTGAGGGAGTTCAGCAGAAGGGAGAGATCATCGCGCATCGGGGCATTCTAGGGGGCCGCGTCACACCGGGCAAACCCCGCTTCGCATTAACCGATGAAAGTTATGCGAGGGACGACCGGTCAGTCATCGGCCGCAGGCGTTGGCGGGGCGTGCCTTGAGCGTTTTCAGGGTGAGGCGGCAGCTGAAAAATTTGGCGATTTATTGATCAGCAGCAGTTTGGTCCGGGCAATTGCTTGTGTATGCTCCGAGCAGTTTCGGGCCCATGCTCATCATTATAAGAACAAGAACATCGCCTATGACCCTCAGCTTCGACCTGTCGGGCCCCACTGTGGAGCCCCGGGTTATCAGAAAGCAATACGCCATGGAAATGGCGGTCGAACGCACGCGCCTGTTGTATCAGGGGTCGCTGCTGCCCACGTTGTTCATGTTGATCAATGGCCTGGTCTGTGCCGGGTTGCTCTGGAGTCCGCAGCGCTATTTCCTGGTCAGTGTCTGGCTGGTGTGGTTGTTGTCGTTAGTGGCATTGCGGGTGATTCAGGTCGCAGCCTTCGATTCGGCCATCCCCAATCGTCAAGCCCAGCCCATTTGGCGACGGATGTTTTTGCTGGGTTCCGGCCTCACAGGTCTGACCCTGGCCGGTGCCGGCATTGCCCTGGTTCCCGCCGATAACTTCATTCAGCAAGCCTGGGTCTTCGGCCTCATCGGCGCCGCAGCGCTCTCGGCCAGCGTGGCTTATGCAGTCAGTTTGCCGGCCTTTCTGTCTTTCACCTTGCCCTGTCTGCTACCGGCCATCGCCTATATGTTTTGGGGCGGTGACGAGCAGCAACAGGGCTGGGGCTGGTTCGGGCTGATTCTGCTCGGTGCATTGAGCGTGGTGGCCTGGCAGGTCAATCGATTGATCGATCGGGGCTTGATTCGACGCTTTCAGAATCAGGCATTGATCGAACATTTACAGCAGGCGCAAAGCAGCAGTGATCTGCTCAATCAAAAGCTGGCCAAGGAGATCGAACAGCGTCGACGCGCCGAGAACGAATTGCGAGAGATCCAGGTCGACCTGGAAAACCGCGTCGCTCAGCGCAGCCTGGAGCTGGACGCCGCCAACCAGGCGCTGAGCAAGAGCGAAGCACGCCTGGCACTGGCATTGAAGGCCAGCGAGTTGGGGTTGTGGGACTGGAATCTGCAAACCGACGAAGTCCATCACACGCAGATTCAGGAATTGTTCGGCCTGGAGCCGGATCAGGTCACGGCAATCCTGCGTCACCTCAAGCCGCGCCTTCACCCCGAGGACCTTCCAGCGCTGAAAAGGGCGCTGGTTGAGCATCTGAAGGGCCGCACCGAGGACTATCAAATCGAGTATCGCGTGCGCCATGGCGATGGCCACTGGGTCTGGATCGAGGACCGTGGGCGGGCGGTCGAGCGTGCCGAGAACGGACGGGTTTTGCGCATGGTCGGCACTCGTCGCGACATCAGCGTCAGCAAAAACCTGGAAGAGCAGCGGCAACTGGCGGCGACCGTATTCGAGGCGGCCAGCGAGGGGATTGTGATTTTCGACCCGAACTACGTCCTTATCGCGATCAATCAAGCCTTCAGTCGGGTGACCGGCTATGCCATCGAAGACATGATCGGACGCAATGTCGTTGAGTTGCCCTGCAGTCGAGATGCGCGTCGGCATTACGCCACGATCCATCAGGCACTGGAGCAGCAAGGCAGCTGGCAGGGCGAATTGGTGGAAACCCGCAAGAACGGCGAGATGTATCCGCAGTGGCTGCAATTGAATGCGGTGCGCGACAGCCGGGGAAATGTCAGCCATATCGTAGGCTTCTTCGCGGATCTTTCTGCCCGCCGGGAATCCGAAGAGCGAATGCGCTACCTGACCCATTACGACGAACTTACCGGTCTGGCCAACCGCGCGATGTTCCGCGAACGCCTCAGCGAGGCTCATCAACGGGTACGACAGGGCGGTTATCGCAGCCTGGCCTTGTTGCACATCAATCTCGACCGGTTCAAGCAACTCAACGACAGCCTGGGGCATGAAGTCGCCGACCAGTTGTTGCAGAAAATGGCCCGGCGACTGGTGAATGCATTGCCTGAAGCAGACACCATCGCGCGCCTGTCCGGCGATGAGTTTGCCGTGCTGTTCAACGCCTACGGCAACCTTTCGAGCCTGGCGCGGGTGGCGACTCGTCTGGCGACCAAGTTGCGCGTGCCGGTGACCATTGACGGCCATGAGCTGGTGGTCAGCGCGTCCATGGGCATCAGCCTGCTCCCGGATAACGCCCGGGAAATTTCCGCGTTGGTCAGTCAATCGAACATGGCCATGCAGCACGCAAAGCATTTGGGCGGCAACAACTTCCAGTTCTATACCGACAGCCTGCAAGCCAGCACGCTGGAGCGTTTGCAGCTGGAAAACCACTTGCGCAAAGCCATCGAAGAGAAGCAGTTGAAGGTGTTCTACCAACCCAAGCTGTGCCTCGCCACGGGCAAGCTGAATGCTGCCGAGGCGCTGGTGCGTTGGGATCATCCGACCATGGGCCGTGTACCGCCGGGGGATTTCATCGGTCTGGCTGAAGAAACCGGATTGATCGGCCCGATCGGTGAGTTCGTGCTGCGTCAGGCCTGTTGGCAAGCTTGTGAGTGGCAGCGACAGGGGCTCGATGCGATTCGGGTGTCGGTCAATCTGTCGGTGCATCAATTGCGCCAGGGCAAGCTGGTCAGTCTGGTACGGCAGGTGCTGGAGGAAACCGGGCTGGAGCCACATTTCCTGGAGCTGGAGCTCACCGAAAGCCAGTTGCTGGACAGCGTCGAACACATCATCGCAACCTTCCAGCAGTTGCGTGATCTCGGGGTGAAACTGGCGATCGATGATTTTGGCACCGGGTATTCGTCTTTGAGTTATCTCAAACGCATTCCGGTGGATTACGTGAAGATCGACCAGGCATTTATCCGCGGACTGGGCGAAGGCACCGAAGATGCGGCGATTACCCGGGCCATCATCGCCATGGCCCATGGCCTGTCGTTGAAGGTTGTCGCGGAAGGGGTGGAACACCAGGAGCAGCTTGAGTTTCTCAAGGCTGAGCGCTGCGATGAGGTGCAAGGTTATCTGATCAGTCGGCCGGTCGAGGCGCAGGTCCTGGCCGTTCTGCTGCGAGAGAATGGTGTGGATTGACCGAAATGGCTTCCCGTCAGGCCCTTTGGCGGTCTGACGGGAAGTTTGCAGCGGGTAATTTTTTTAATCGGTGATCAGTACTTTATCAATATGGTGAAGTAACTTTCCTGCGAAAAAAATACTGACGCCGGTGACACTGGAAGGCCCCATTTTTTTATATTCGACAAACTTGTCTGTCAGGACTTGCAATGCAATTTCGTGGGTTGTTTCAAGTTCCAGGTCGAGTCGCAAATCAAAAGACTTGTCCTGGATTTCGCTCAATACCAGCCTCGGCGTAATGCCAGAGTTTGGAACGGTTACCGTGCCAAAGGCACGGAAGGAAGCCGCACCGGGCATGCGGTCAATTTGGGCGGTCCAATTTTTAGTTGTAATGGTCATTGTGTGTAACTCCTGTAATTAAGATGATTGCGTCCTGCCTGTTTAATATATCCCTCTCTGTTTGATTGGTGGATGGCGATACTTGACTTGTTTGTAAGTTGATGTGGGCTATACGTTGTTGGTGAGAAAACCAGTTTTGATGTTTGCAAGAAAGGCTCATTTTTGCCGCAACGCGAATAGGCGGGCATTGATGAGCAACGGGAAAGCTCGCAATGAGCGCTACATGGGGCACGCGTGCCTGAATGCCGAGGGATGTGGTTACGCATTGAGGAGGCAAAAAGCCGATTCATGTAGTATAACTACAAGCGTGCTACATCCCCGGCACCTGCCAATAACAAAGAGTCCAGCCCTTTGAATCTGCTGCAACACATCGCCCAGTCTCGTCACCTGTTACGCAAGTCGGAGCTCAAGGTCGCCGACCACGTGCTGCTTGATCCTGCGGCCGTGATGCACAGCTCCATGGCCGACCTGGCCCACAGCGTGGGCATCAGTGAACCGACCATCGTGCGATTTTGCCGTGCCATCGGTTGTTCCGGCTTTCAGGACCTGAAGCTGAAGCTGGCCCAGAGCCTGGCGGCCGGTGCGAGTTTTGGCCAGTTTGCGATCCACGAAGACGATTCGGTCGCCGACTACAGCCTGAAAATTTTCGACACCACCCTGCATACCCTGATGGAGGTTCGCGAGAAACTCGATCCGCTGGAGTTGCAGAGGGCGGTGACGCTGATGTCCCAGGCCCAGCGCGTCGAGTTCTATGGTTTTGGCGCCTCGGGTGCGGTCGCGGCGGATGCGCAGCACAAATTCTTCCGCTTGCTGCTCACCGCAGCGGCGTACTCCGATCCGCACATGCAGGCGATGTCGGCCGTGACATTGAAGCCGACTGACGTGGCCATCTGCATTTCCCAGTCGGGTCGTTCCAAGGACCTGCTGATCACCGCCAACCTGGTGCGCGAAAGCGGTGCTTCGTTGATCACCTTGTGCCCGAGCCAGACGCCATTGGCCGAGTTGTCGACGGTCAACCTGGCGATCGATGTGCACGAAGACACTGAAATCTATACGCCGCTGACTTCGCGCATTGCTCACCTTGTGGTGATCGACGTGTTGGCGATGGGCGTGGCCATGGCCCGTGGCCCGAGTCTGGTCAATCACCTCAAGAGCGTTAAACGCAGTTTACGCAGTTTGCGGTTGTCGCCCAAGTCGGTGAAAGCGCTGGACGACTGACTTCAAGGCCGGCGCGACCCCCTGTGGCGAGGGAGCTTGCTCCCGCTGGGTCGCGAAGCGGCCCCAGAATTGTGCGACTGCTGCGCAGCCGAACGGGAGCAAGCTCCCTCGCCACAGGACCAAACAACATTCATCGGTCTGTAACCATCAAGCCGCCAAACCGTCATCCCTCGCGCCTATCTTGAAACTCCCGTACTCGCCTTGGGAGACTCGAAATGGCCATGCCTTACGAAGAACGCAACAGCGCTGTCAAAACCCGTCGTCAACAAGAAGACCAGCGCCGTATGGAATTCCGTCGCGCCATCGAAGATCGCTGCGAACGCCGTCAGCTTCTGGCCGAAATTGGCGACTTTCCGGAGTTGGAACTCAACTTCTGGCAGACATCTCCCTCGACTTCCCGTCGAAACGCTCAACCAGCGCGCTGATCTGGATCCGTTCGCTGCGGATAAACGCCAGGAAGGCGTGAGCCACCGGTGACAGGCGTTTCGCCTTGGCCTGCACCAGGCACCAGCTGCGAAACAATGGCAGCTCTTCGATGGGTAGCTCGATCAACCCACCGGTTGCCAGCTCAAGGTTCAGGGCGTGGCGCGTCAACAGCGCAACGCCCAGGCCTGCCAGTACGCATTCACGCTGAGCTTCGGCAGACGAGACCTCCTGGGTCTGGTTGAAGTGCACGCGCTTCTCTTTGAAGTATTCTTCGCATGCCAACCGCGTCCCGGAGCCTGGCTCACGCAGCAACAGGGTGTAGGGCTCGAGATCCTGCAGGCGCAGCGGCCCCATATGACACAGCGGGTGATCCGGTGGCGCCACGGCGACGATCGGGTTGTTCAGGAACGGCAGGAACTCCAGGCCCATGTCCTGGGGCACCATGGACATGATCACCAGGTCGTCGCGGTTGTCCGACAGACGCCGAATCACCTGGCCGCGATTGACCACCGTCAGTTGCAGGTTGACCTCCGGGTGCTGGCGTTTGAATGCGGCAAACAGATGCGGCACGAAGTATTTGGCACTGGATTCCACCGCCAGTTTCAGTTGCCCCTGCAACGAGCCCTGCATGTCCGACAGCTGCATGTCGAGGTTTTCCAGGCGTCCGAAAATATCCCGGCTGGCTCGCTGTAACGCTTCAGCGGCTTCGGTCATGTAGAGCTTTTTGCCGACATAATCGAACAAAGGCTGGCCAATCAGCTCTTCGAGCTGACGAATCTGCAGGCTGACGGCAGGTTGTGTGAGCGACATTTCGTCGGCCGCGCGGCTGTAAGAGCGCAAATCACAGACCTCATTGAAGATCTGCAATTGACGCAAAGTCATACGCATCAATGACTTACGCATTATTCTGTCACTCTCGTCGCTGGCTGGTGAATCAACTATAAGTCTTTACTTATGCACGACCCAATTTTTATTCATTTTTGTTAATCCCTTGTGGGCGCTAGTGTGGACCTGCGACCAAATTGAAACATTTGGTCACGCGTCGACCTGGGTCTAGCAGGTCGTGGGTACCACCGGCCTCAAGGGAAACTCCAAGTGATAACAAAGATCCTGATCGCCAACCGTGGTGAGATTGCCGTACGAATCGTACGTGCCTGTGCCGAAATGGGCATTCGCTCGGTCGCGATCTATTCCGACGCCGACCGCCATGCCCTGCATGTGAAGCGTGCAGACGAGGCCCACAGCATCGGTGCCGAACCGCTGGCCGGTTACCTGAACCCGCGCAAGCTGGTGAACCTGGCTGTGGAAACCGGTTGCGATGCGCTGCACCCCGGTTATGGCTTCCTTTCGGAAAACGCCGAACTGGCGGAGATCTGCGCCGAGCGCGGGATCAAGTTCATCGGCCCATCGGCTGAAGTCATTCGCCGCATGGGCGACAAGACCGAAGCGCGCCGCAGCATGATCAAGGCCGGCGTGCCGGTCACCCCGGGCACCGAAGGTAACGTGTCGGGCATCGAAGAAGCCCTGACCGAAGGCGATCGCATTGGCTATCCGGTGATGCTCAAGGCCACATCCGGTGGTGGTGGTCGCGGTATTCGTCGCTGCAACAGCCGTGAAGAACTCGAACAGGCTTTCCCTCGCGTGATTTCCGAAGCCACCAAGGCATTCGGTTCCGCGGAAGTGTTCCTGGAAAAATGCATCGTCAATCCCAAGCACATCGAAGCGCAGATCCTTGGCGACAGCTTCGGCAACGTGGTGCACCTGTTCGAGCGCGACTGCTCGATCCAACGCCGCAACCAGAAGCTGATCGAGATCGCCCCGAGCCCGCAACTGACCCCGGAACAGCGCGCCTACATCGGCGACCTGTCGGTGCGTGCAGCCAAGGCCGTGGGCTACGAGAACGCCGGCACCGTGGAGTTCCTGCTCGCCGAGGGCGAGGTGTACTTCATGGAGATGAACACCCGGGTGCAGGTGGAACACACCATCACCGAAGAAATCACCGGTATCGACATTGTCCGCGAGCAGATTCGCATTGCCTCCGGCCTGCCGCTGTCGGTGAAACAGGAAGACATCCAGCACCGTGGTTTCGCCCTGCAATTCCGGATCAACGCCGAAGACCCGAAGAACAACTTCCTGCCGAGCTTCGGCAAGATCACCCGTTACTACGCACCCGGCGGCCCCGGCGTGCGTACCGACACGGCGATCTACACCGGCTACACCATTCCGCCGTTCTACGACTCCATGTGTCTGAAACTGGTGGTGTGGGCGCTGACCTGGGAAGAGGCGATGGACCGTGGTCTGCGTGCCCTCGATGACATGCGTCTGCAAGGGGTCAAGACCACTGCCGCGTACTACCAGGAAATCCTGCGTAACCCGGAATTCCGTAGCGGCCAGTTCAACACCAGCTTCGTTGAAAGCCACCCTGAACTGACCAACTACTCGATCAAGCGCAAACCCGAAGAGCTGGCCCTGGCCATCGCCGCCGCCATCGCCGCCCACGCAGGCCTGTGAGGAATAGAACAATGAGCAAGCAAATCCACGTTACCGACACGATCCTGCGCGACGCCCACCAATCGCTGCTCGCCACCCGCATGCGCACCGAAGACATGCTGCCGATCTGCGACAAGCTCGACAAAGTCGGCTACTGGTCGCTGGAATGCTGGGGCGGCGCGACCTTCGACGCCTGCGTACGTTTCCTGAAGGAAGACCCGTGGGAGCGTCTGCGCCAACTGCGCGCCGCGCTGCCTAACACCCGCCTGCAAATGCTGTTGCGCGGCCAGAACCTGCTGGGCTACCGCCACTACAGCGACGACGTGGTCAAGGCCTTCGTCGCCAAGGCCGCGGTCAACGGCATCGACGTGTTCCGCATCTTCGACGCCATGAACGACGTGCGTAACCTGCGCGTGGCCATCGAGGCGGTGAAAGCCGCCGGCAAACACGCCCAGGGCACCATCGCCTACACCACCAGCCCGGTGCACACCATCGAGGCCTTCGTGAACCAGGCCAAGCAAATGGAAGCCATGGGTTGCGACTCGGTGGCGATCAAGGACATGGCCGGTTTGCTGACCCCGTACGCCACTGGTGAGCTGGTCAAGGCCCTGAAAGCCGAGCAATCGCTGCCCGTGTTCATCCACTCGCACGACACCGCTGGCCTGGCCGCGATGTGCCAGATGAAGGCCATCGAAAACGGTGCTGACCATATCGACACCGCGATCTCCAGCTTCGCCTGGGGCACCAGCCACCCGGGCACCGAGTCGATGGTCGCCGCCCTTAAAGGCAGCGAGTTCGACACCGGCCTGAACCTGGAGCTGCTGCAAGAGATCGGCCTGTATTTCTACGCCGTGCGCAAGAAGTACCACCAGTTCGAAAGCGAATTCACCGCCGTCGACACCCGTGTGCAAGTCAACCAGGTACCGGGCGGAATGATTTCCAACCTGGCCAACCAGTTGAAAGAGCAGGGCGCGCTGAACCGCATGAGCGAAGTGCTGGCCGAAATCCCGCGCGTTCGCGAAGACCTCGGCTTCCCGCCGCTGGTGACCCCGACCTCGCAGATCGTCGGCACCCAGGCGTTCTTCAACGTGTTGGCCGGCGAGCGCTACAAGACCATCACCAACGAAGTGAAGCTGTACCTGCAAGGCGGCTACGGCAAGGCGCCGGGCACTGTCAACGAACAACTGCGTCGCCAGGCCATCGGCAGCGAAGAAGTGATCGACGTGCGTCCAGCCGATCTGCTCAAGCCGGAAATGGCCAAGCTGCGCGCCGATATCGGTGCACTGGCCAAGTCTGAAGAGGACGTGCTGACCTTCGCGATGTTCCCGGACATCGGTCGCAAGTTCCTCGAAGAGCGCGCGGCCGGAACCCTGACACCTGAAGTGCTGTTGCCGATTCCGGAAGCCGGCACAGTGGCTTCGGCGGGCGGTGAAGGCGTGCCGACCGAGTTCGTCATCGACGTTCACGGCGAAACCTACCGCGTCGACATCACCGGTGTTGGCGTCAAGGCTGAAGGCAAGCGTCACTTCTACCTGTCCATCGACGGCATGCCGGAAGAAGTGGTGTTCGAGCCGCTCAACGAATTCGTCGGCGGCGGCAGCAGCAAGCGCAAGCAAGCCACTGCACCGGGCCATGTCAGCACCACCATGCCGGGCAACATCGTCGATGTGCTGGTCAAGGAGGGCGACACCGTCAAGGCGGGCCAGGCCGTGCTGATCACCGAAGCGATGAAGATGGAAACCGAAGTCCAGGCAGCCATCGCCGGTAAAGTCACTGCCATTCACGTGGCCAAGGGCGACCGGGTGAACCCGGGCGAAATCCTGATCGAGATCGAAGGCTGATTTAACAGCCTCGATACAACGCTTTAAACCTCGGGGGGGCATGTGCTCCCCTTTTTTTATGCTCTGGATTTGGCGATCAGACGCTCATCCCCTGTTGTCGCGATCGACGTTTCCGGCATCGTCCGTAAAGCATTTTCTGATTTTGTGGCTTTCGAACTATTGGTTCGGCGTGATCTGCATTATTTTGCGTTTTTTTGCCGCGCAAGTGGTTAGATCTGCATTTTAATACACATAGCCACTGTGCCTGCGCTCTTTGTGTGCACTATATTGCATTCATCGCGATAACCAGCCTTGATAATATGCATTTAAATGCAGGTGGTGACGACATGTACGATCTGACTTTACAGATCTATTGGGCGGGAAACTGGCACGACGCCATGACTTTGAGCTTCGACAGTCCTGAAAAAGGCTTCGAAAGTCGCTGCAATTTTGGCTACCAGCAAACGTATCTTTTTGAAAATTACGAAGATATTGGAACTCCGTTCGCCAAGGCAGTGAGCGCGAGATTCCCTCTGGATTGGGATGGCAGACGATCCAATGCGCCAGCATTTGTACATGATGTTGCACCCGCAGGTGCAGCCAAAAGGTTCCTTTTGGCGCATATAGGCAAAGACAAACCCGCGGACGTAAGTGCAGACCTTTACCTGCTGGCCAGAAGCACGCCGGCCCCGATTGGAAATATGCGGGTCAAGGCGTCTGCCGAAGCAGTGGATCAGCGTGAGCCAATTGGTTTTGAGCGCCAGGACGTCATCAGTCGCAATAATCGATTTCTTGAGTATGCCTATGAGCAGGGGGCTGCCATTGGTGGCGCAACAGGTGCAGGTGGCGAGGCTCCGAAGCTTTTGTTGGCCCAGAACAAGGCCGGGCTACTGTACCCGGATGCAGTACTTGGGGACGCCGACGTCACTCAACACTGGTTTGTGAAGTTCGCCCGCAACAAAGGGCTGGAAACTGATCAGGTAATCCTCAGAAGCGAGTATCACTACTACAGGGCTCTCCAGAGTCTGGGGATCGAGACTGTGGCCGTCGAGGGGCTTGCACTGGAAGAAGCGACCAAGCCCAGCTTGTGGGTGCAGCGTTTTGACCGTCAAGTGACCGACCAGGGCGTCGAGCGCTTTGCCGTGGAGTCAATTTACTCGCTGGCAAACATTACGACGCCGGGTAGTGCTTTGGACCACATGGACGTTATCCGCTTGTTGGCAGGACTATGGCGTGAGGGGGGGCAGACGGATCAAATCCCGGATCTCGTTGCCGATTATCTTCGTCGGGATCTGATCAACAAAATTCTCGGCAACTCGGATAACCACGGACGCAATACCGCAATCATCCGAGATGACGCCTCGTTTCGTCTTGCACCCATTTATGATTTAGCGCCCATGGTGATGGACGACGAAGGTGTGACACGGACCACCAAGTGGCCAAAAGATCTGGAGAGAGCGGGTGACGTTGATTGGCGCGGGGTGTGCCGTACATTGGCCGACATCGCTGACCCGGATGATCCATTAGCCGCTTTGAGTGACGTGCGGGATCTATTTGAGCGCCTGCGTGAAGATGCAAATCGTTTGATGGCGCTCCCCGATATTCTCTCGGCCAGCGGTCTGCCTGGACAGACAATGAATCACCCACAAATTGCATTGAAAAATCTGGAGCAACGCTTGAAAGAGTGGGACTTGAAATGAGCATGACCGTTGCAGAGCGCACAGTGCTCATAGAAAGCATTCAAGAGGCTTTGGCTCTGGGCACTCTTGAAATTGGCGAAGCGGTTCGCCGTTTGCGAGTCGAAGTCACCGGTTTGCACCAGACCCAATTCGCCAAAATGTGCAAAATCTCGGTGCGCACGCTGGTGCACATTGAACATGGAGAAGGGAATCAGACGCTGAAGTCTCTGAACGCAGTGTTCCGTCCGTTTGGACTGAAAATGGGTGTGGTGCGGATTCGACGGGATATCAGCTGAAACTGCTCCGATCGCACATCTTGATTCGGCTTGATAAAGCGGCGTATTGAAGATCAGAAGATCGCAGCCTACACCACCCCTGTAGGAGCTGCCGAAGGCTGCGATCCTTTGCTTTTGATGCTTTTAGCCGCGGCACTCAACGAGGCTTTTCAACTGCCCCGACCCCGTCTGGTTCTCATCACTCAACCAACGCTCGAACCCAGCCCCAATCGCCGGCCATTCCGAATCCAGGATCGAGTACCACGCCGTATCGCGGTTCTGCCCCTTGACCACCATGTGCTGGCGAAACACACCCTCAAAACTGAAACCCAAACGCTCGGCCGCATATTTGGAGCGGGCGTTGGCGTTGTTGCATTTCCATTCCAGGCGACGGTAGCCGAGGGCGAAGGATTCCTTGGCCAGCAGGTAAACCGCCTCGGTGCTTTTCGGTGAGCGCTGCATTGGCGCACCGAAAGTGACGTGGCCGATTTCGATGCGGCCCTGGGCTGGGACGATGGACATCAGGCTGAGGATGCCCTGGACCTCGCCGCTGGCGCGATCGATCACGCTGAAGAAGTACGGGTCGCTATTGGCCGCGTGGTTGTTCAGCCAGTCGTTGAAGACGCTGCGCTCCGGGAAGGGGCCGTATGGCAGATAGTCCCAAAGTTTCGGGTCGGCGCCCGGGCCTTGCAGGGCTTTGAACAGGTCGTCGCCGTGGCGCGCCGGGTCGAGTTTTTCCAGGCGGATGAAGCGCCCTTCGATCAGTTGCGTCGTGGGGGCCGGGACGCCTTTCCAGTTGGCGAGTGAAGTCGACATGTTGTTCTCCTTGAACTTTAAATGGCTTTGCGAAACTGGATGAAACCGGGGCGTTCGGCGATGCGCTCGTAGAGCTGGATCGCGGTGGCGTTGGTTTCGTGGGTCAGCCAGTGCACCTTGTTGCAGCCGTCGGCCTTGGCCGTGGCGTAGACGAACTCGATCAGTTGCCGGCCGACACCGGTGCCTCGGGTTTCCGGGACCACCAGCAAGTCTTGCAGGTAGCAGGCGTTTTCGATGGCCCAGTTCGAACGATGGTAGATGAAGTGCACCATGCCCACGGCTTTGTTGTCAGCCCAGGCGAGGGCGGCGTGGGTCGGTTCGTTCGGGTCGAGCATGCGCAGCCAGGTGCTTTGGGTGACGGCCTCCGGCAATTCGGTTTTGTAGAAGCGCAGGTAGGCCTGCCAAAGCGGCAGCCACGCCGCGTGATCACCGGCGGTGACTTGGCGAATGTCGATTTGACTCATGGTGATTTCCTTAGCGCATCAATTGGGCGAGGGTCTGGTCGTTGACGTCGGGGCTGGCGGCCAGGCCTTCGCGTACACCGGCGATGTCGGCGGGGCTGCGGTTCTGGCTGAGCTTGCGCTTGCCTTCCAGACGGTCGATGGGAATGGCGAAACCGACGATGGCCTTGAGCATGCCGTCGATGTAATCGGCGGGGGCATCGGCCACTGACCACGGTTGGGCGCGGCCAGCTTCATGACGGTCGGTGAGGGTGCTGACGATGTCGAGCAGCCGCCCGCCATCGCTAAAGGTTTCGGCTCGGCCATAGGCGTGTACGGCGACGTAGTTCCAGGTTGGCACGACCTTGCCGTGTTCGGCCTTGCTCGGATAGAAGCCGGGGCTGACGTAGGCGTCGGCACCGGCAAAAATCAGCAGGGCTTCGGCACCGTCGCGCAGGTCTTTCCACTGTGGATTGGCTTTGGCCAGATGCCCGTACAACGTGCCGTTCAAGCCTTGTTCGCAATGCAGCAGCACCGGCACATGACTGGCTTGCAGGCCGCTTTCGCCGTGGGTCACCAAGATGGCGAGACGGGTGGCGAGGATCAGTTCATGCAGTTGGGACAACTCGTCGATGGCAAAAGCGCGTGGCGTGTACATGGAGATATTTTCCTTGGCGAATGTCTTCATCCTAGGCAGGCTATTGGTCTGTTGTAAGAGCCATTAATGAGCAATTTCATGGGTCCATTGTCATGACGGATGCGCCGCTTTCCTTGTCTTTCAACCCGGCCGGTATCGAACTCGACCGTCGCCAGGGGTTGAGTCGCCAGCTCTATCAGGCCTTGCGCCTGCGCGTCCTCGACGGACGATTGGCCAGTGGAACGCGTCTGCCGGCCAGTCGTGACCTGGCCGCCGCGCTGGCGATTTCCCGTAACAGCGTGGTGCGTGCCTACGATCAGTTGTACGCCGAAGGCTTCATTGAGGGACGAGTCGGGGACGGCACTTATGTTGCGCAACTGCCTCAGGCGGCGTTGCCGGCAAAAAAACTATCCACAAAAGTATCCACAGGCTTTTCAACAGGGTTATCAACAACCTTATCCACAAATTGGCTGGATTTACCTGTGGATCCATCCAGCAAAGTTATCCACAACGATCCGTTGGCCAGGGTGAAAAACAACCATTTACCCAGTCCGCCGAGCGGTCCGCCCCGGGCATTTCGGGTCGGTGTTCCGGCGTTCGACCTGTTTCCATTCGAGGTCTGGGCCAAGCTGAATGCGGCTTTCTGGCGCAAACCGGATTTGCAGCAACTGTGCTACGGCGACCCGGCTGGCGATGCGCGCTTGCGCGGGATGATTGCTGCGTATTTACGCAGTTCCCGTGGCATGCAGTGCACGGCTGAACAAATTGTGATCACCAGTGGCGCGCAGCAGGGAATCAGCCTTTGTGCACAGCTGCTGGTGGAGCCCGGTGATGGGGTAGCGATTGAAAATCCCGGGTATCGGGCGGCCGGTCATGCGTTCGCCGTGGCAGGTGCGAAGTTGCATGGGGTGGCGGTGGATGGCGAGGGCATCGACTGCGCTGAACTGGCACAGCTGCGTGATTGCCGTTTGACCTACGTCACCCCGTCCCATCAGTACCCGACTGGGGTGGTGATGAGCCTGGCTCGCCGTCTGGAGCTGCTGGCCTGGGCCGAGCGCACCCAGGGCTGGATCGTCGAGGATGACTACGACGGCGAGTACCGCTACAGCGGGGCGCCGCTGGCGCCTTTGGCGGCACTGGATCGGCAAGGCCGGGTGCTCTACGTCGGCACGTTCGGCAAAGTGGCGTTTCCGGCGTTGCGCCTGGGTTACCTGGTGCTGCCGACAGGGCTGGCGCAGGCTTTTGCTCAACGCCGTGCCGTGGACGTACGCCATTCCGAGGTCAGTACCCAGGCGGTGATGGCCGAGTTCATGGCGGCCGGGCATTTCCAGCGACATATCCGCCGCATGCGCCGTGCGGCGTTGAGTCGCCGTAATACATTGCTCAATGGCTGGCCGGCGGAGATTCCCGGGGTCGGACCATTACCCACCGTTGCCGCCGGGCTGCACATGACCGTGCCGGTCGGTAGCGTGGCGCGGGAACGTGAGTTGATCGAGTTGGCGCAAAGTGTCGATGTCGAGATCAACGGCTTGAGCAGCTATTGGTTGCCCGACTCCACGACGCCGATGGATCAGCGAGCGGGGCTGGTGCTGGGCTTCGCCGCCGTGCCCGAAAAAGCAATCGAGTCAGCGCTGGAGCGATTACGCAGCGTGTGGAGGGTGCTCTGAAGCGGGCGGCTTTTCAGTCCGCCCGCCAGGCTGTCTCAGGGTTGAGCTTCGAGTTTGAAGAATAGCGTCGGGTCGCTGATGCGCCTCAACACGTAGTCGATCGGTGCCAGGCTGGTGAGTGTCTGACGGCGCTCGGCGCTGAATGTCTGCAAGTAAGGTTCGGCGATTTTAAGGTGTGCAGCGGTGAACTGCTCCGGCGGGGCATTCACTGAATCGTAGTGAAAGTGCGCCAGCCACAACGGCTGATCGTTGTTCGTGATATCAAGAATCCGGTATTCCTGAAAATAGTCCTGGCGCTTCCTGGTCCTGATCCGTCCCTGGTCGTTTCTTTCGATCCGCACCTGATGGTGGTCCAGCAGCCATTGCAGATAGGCCTGTCGGGGTTGGCGCTCTTTCAGCAGACCGGCACGAGTAGCGATGCCTTTGGCGCGTAACTGCACAGCGGCGCTGTTAAGTTCTGCGGCCAGGGTAGCCACCGGCGGGGGTGTTTGCCCTGCGGCGCGCAGACGCGCCATGGCCTGTGTGACATTGATGGCAGCCTGTTCCAGCCGTTGAGCCTGCAAATCGAACAAGTCCTGCATGTCTGCCGGTATGCGGTTGGGTTTGAGGGCATCTTTTTGTGTTCGCTTGATGAAGTCCTGAACATTCGCGTTGAGGTCCAGACCTTCGGCGATGATGTCGATATCGCCCAGGGCCGGCTGCGCCGCGGGTTTTGGTCGGGCCGGAAGCATTTCCTTGAGGCTGGGCTCCTCGGGTGGCGGGGCCTTGGCCGGCATCGGGTCACGTGGTCGACTCTTGGTGACCTTGGTGGTTGGCCGCGAGGGCCCTGCAATGGCAGGTTCGGGCAAG
Source organism: Pseudomonas sp. B1(2018) (assembly GCF_003097365.1). Taxonomy (NCBI): domain Bacteria; kingdom Pseudomonadati; phylum Pseudomonadota; class Gammaproteobacteria; order Pseudomonadales; family Pseudomonadaceae; genus Pseudomonas; species Pseudomonas sp. B1(2018). Next base: position 364,176 of record NZ_PYUK01000002.1, on the reverse strand, counting down.
ACCGACGGGAGGCTTTTGCCGCTCTCGGGCAATAGCGCGCTCAGTTGCTCCTGGGCCAGTTGGCGAAACTCGCCGATCAAGCCACGCACTCGCTCAAGTTCACTGGGCTCCACTTGGCCAGGGTATTCACCGGGAAGGTCTTCAAGGCGCTGATCGGCATCGGCGTAGACATCGATCAGCCTGCTCAGATCGTCGATGCGAAGCGCTGCACCGTCAGCACCTTGCGGGCTGCGGTTCAAGACCGCGTGCCGGTGCGTGGCCGTCGCCGCCTCGATAATCAGCTCTCCTACCACTGTGCGGGCCGCTTCATTGTCCAGGTGGGCGTCGTCGCGCATGCACAACTCATGGGACATGCCGATTTCGTTGGACTTCAAATCCCACTGGTTGAAGGTCGGCATCAGTTGGCGCAAGCGTTGTGCGGCGACCAGGCCGGCACTGCCAATGGCGTCGAGCGACTCCAGGGAACTGGCGGACACTTGCAGGCGGGCGATCATGTCCTGGCTCAGCGCCAGCGCCTGCCGGACGTCCTCGACGTGGGCCTGCAATAACGTGTTTGAATCAATGAGGGTGTTCTGCGCAAGCCTGTCCGTCAGTATTGCGTAGGCGTTGCGCTTGAGGACGAACCACAGGCTGAGGTTCTTTTGCAGGTGGGTGGTCATGCTCAGCAGATCATTGAGATAGCCTTCGCTTGCGCCCAGGAGGCGCCTTTGCTGCAGATTTTTCAGGGCCTGGCTGTAATCGCCGATCAACGTTTCCAGCTGGCTGAGGTAGCGCTCGGTCGCCTGCTCATGGGCTGACCCGGTTGTGCCCATCATTTCGGCCTGGGCCTTATTCAGTGCGGCATTGCCGGCGGCTTCCTGACGTTTGAAGTTCTCCAGCGCAACGCTCAGCGCTTGCTTCTGCTGAGCCTTTTCCCTGCGCCGGGCCTTGAGTTGGCTTTGCAAGCTGCTACCACCGGCACCGCCGCGCAGGCGCAACCGGGTATCCACAAACCACTGGCCTTGTCGGTTGTGAATCAATAGCGGGCCGGTTTTCGAGGGCTCGTGCGGATACACGAGTTGTACCTGTTGATCGTCGTTTTCCACCACGCAAAACCAGCGTTCACCGACTTTTGCGTAGGTCTTGCCATCCAGGCGATACAAGAACGCGGTATCCCGCTGGAGTGTTTCCAGAGTCGGGAGCGTGAGGTCAGGTGCTGATACGGCCAAAGTGTCCAGATACGTGGCCAATGCCGTGAGCGATCGACGGGGCACCGAGCCGCTGGCCTCCAGTGAGGAGTAATGGCTGGAGGGCAGTTCACCGGTCAAACGGGTGGGAATGAGAGTTGCGGTGAGCCGTGCCGGCCTGGTCGTTGGCGTCTCGGGCTTGAGCATCCCGCTGTCGATTCGTCGTGGCATCGATCGCGCGCCGGTCTTGCGGCGCACGGCGGCATGATGAGCGAGAAGGATGCCCAGGCTCAGCAGCATGTCTGCGACCGTACTCCACTCAGTGAGCTTGTCGTCATGCTGGTGGGCATCCAGCACCTGCTCGATGTCGCTGATGCTTTGCCAGACCCACACCGCAGCCCCTGCCGGACCGCTGAGAAAATTCGCGGCGACGTTGAACAGTGCCCAGCCGCTGTCTCGCAGCAATGCCCATCGGCGTTGCGCATTGGACAGTGACTGTCGGTCAGCGAGTTCGGCCATGGCCTGAGCGTGGGTCTTGAACAGGACGGGGAAAACATCGCCGGTCAGCTCATTGGCCGAGAGCTCGACCGGGCCAGCCCAGTTCACGGAGGTCCAGGGCTCGGAAAGTAGTTGAGCTTCCAGCCATGGGCTGGGAAAGCCGACCGGGAAGGTGTACTGGGCGTATTTGAAGCTGGTGGCCGAGTCGGGCAGCCAGGCCAGAACCGAGTCTCTAAATTCGCCCGGTTGATGCAAGGCGTACAGCAGGTTTTGCGCCGAGGGGAATTGCAACAACGGCTGTTCAAACAACGGGCGATACAGCAGGCACGGCCCACCTTCCGGCTGGCGTGGAGCGATTATGAACATGTTCGCCACAATGTCTGCGTTGGTGTCCCAGGCATGGAGGAAGGCGAGCGGGCGGATGGCGATCGGTTGCGGGTAACCTGGCGTTGGGTTGAGCCATTGGCGAATATAGCCGTAACCCCGTTGATCGATGCCGCCGATGCGACGGATCTTGCACTCCAATGCAATCAGCGGCAGCAAGGCACGCAGTTGACTGATGTAGAAGTGCTGCTGCAAGCCGGCCTGCACGGTGTCCTCGATCAACTTTTCCTTGATCAGTTTGGGGTAGTTCGCGCCGATATCGACGTTGCTCGCCATTTGCGTCAGATAGGCCACAGTCAGCCAATCAGGTACAGGCTGTGGTGGGTTGAATCGAACGCTGGCCTGATACGGTGCCGTGTTTTGCAAGGCGTATTCGCCCAGGGTTTCAGTGTGGACGTCATGCGGGTTGGGCAGCGTCAACCCGCCGGATTCGAAACTGTGGGTGATCGTGATTTCAAGTTTATCCAGGGGTAGCGTCGCCGCAGAGGGCGTGTCGGCAATGATCGCTTCACGCATGCGTTGCTGGGCGAACGTGTTGATGGGCTGAATCCGGAACAGGTTGTTGTCGGCCTGCTTGTACAGTTTGCCCAGCGCATTCACGGATTGGCTGTAGGCATCCAGGTCGGCGGCCGAAGCACCGAACAGCCAGTCGGGAATGGAATCGTCGAGGCCAATGAGGGTGTTTTTCTCCTGAGCGTTGGTGCTATCGGAGGGGAAAGCAGGCTCGGCAGGATCATCCGTTTCGGCACCCTCGGCGGTGATTGCGGTGATGGTATCGAGCTGGCTGGTGATCAGGGCCCAGGCCATGTGGTCGAAAAAATTTCCCTCGGGCTCGAACAGCTGCCACTTCATGTTGCGGCCGGCCAGGCGCGTCTCGATGCGCGCCGGTAATGAGTCACCCAGTTGCTTCAGGGAGTCGAACGATTCGTACCCGTCTTCCACGGTGTACATCATCACCAGGTCACGTTGTTCGTAGCGCCCTGTGAGCACGGCGGCGCCGCCCAATAACAGATGCCGGGTGCCGCCATTGGCATCGACAGTGTCGATGTCGATCAGGCAGGTCTGGATGGCCGACAGCGTCGGATCACTCGATTGCCGTTGCGTTTTGTCAGGTTCAAGCGAGACGGCCCTGGCCACGCGACACTGGGCATCATCCCAGCCGGTGACGTGCTGCACGTCGAGGGCTTTGCGCAACGCATCGGACAGTTCCTGCCAGTGCGGTGCGTGTTTTCCAGGGCTGTTCCAGTAGGCCAACTGGCGCTCGCCAAACGCAATGAACAGCAGGGGAGCGTAGTCGTTGAGCATCTCGGCGATGGCTTCGATGCTGATGTCCAGATGCACCACGGGCGTGGCCTGCGGGTTCGACGTCAGGAAGTGTTCGCCTTCCAGGTAATTGGCGCTGGTGGAGGTAAAAAACTGCCGCACGAGTGCCTGGGTCAGCGACTCGAACCGTGTCGGCAGCGCCACGAACGCGCCCTCGAGCGTTTGCCATTGCGGTGTGCCGATCAGCGTATGGTCGGGATCGAGATCCCGCTCGGGAAACTGCGTTTTCAGGGCCTTGCGCAGCATTTGAGCGGCGACTTCATCGACGGTCGGCCCTTGGCTCGTCTGGTGGATCACCAGGCTCTTGGTCAGCAGGGCCGGGGACTCCGTATTCTCGGGATGTGGGTTCATCGTCATTGTCCTTTTTGACGTTTCAGTGCTGCGAGAAGAACAGCGTACGCGCCAGTTGCGGGCTGATTTCGCTGCGATAGATGGCAATCAGTTGCGGATTGGTGGCAGCCGAGCGCAGGTCGAGGGCGCCGGCCAGCAGCCGTTGATCACGCAGCTTCAGGTGGGCAGCGGTAAAGGTGTCGAGGGCGGCGTTCTTGACGGGGTAGTGAAAGTGCGCGTACCACAGCACCTGCCTGGACTTGCGCTCGCGGATTTCGTATTCCTGCAGGAAATCCTTGCGCGGACCCTTGAGGCGACGTTGTTCACCGTTGCGCACAATGTCGACTTCACCTTTGCCGACAAGCCATTCGACGCGCGCTGCCGTGGGCGGTTGCTGCTTGATCATCTGGACCCGTAACCGATATCCCTCGGTGTACAACCGGTCGCGTGCTTCGTTGAGTTCCCGGGTCAGGGTTGTCGCGGCAACTTCCGGGCTTTCGGTGGTGTTCGATTCGGTCAGGGACCGCTCCAGCGTTCGGGCAGCCTGGTCGAGCAGATCGGCTTTGTGTTGAAGCAGTTCCTCGATTTCAACCGGGCTACGCCCCGGTTTTTTAGCGCTTGTTTCGGTTTGCCTGATGAAGGTTTCCACGCCATCGAGCAGCGCCTGACCCTGGGTGATCTGCACATCGAGTGCGGGAGGTTGCGCAGTTGGCCGGGGACGTTTTGCGGGCACTCGCTCAACCCAGACGCCGGGAGTCTTTTCATGAAAGGTGGCGATGACCTTGCCGGTCACGGGAGCACGCACATCCAGCAACACCGGTTCTCCCGGAGCCGAGCGACGGACTTCACCCACGACGGTGCCCTTGAAGCGTGTCTTGATCACGCGTTTGCCGGGCGTCGGTGCCGGCCTTGAGGGACCGGGCTGAGGTGGCGGCGGCTGTTGCTCGCGCAGTAGCTGCCCGAGGCAACTTTCAGCGTGCTGCTGGAATTCGCTGACCCGCGCGCGCAAATGCTTGAGCGGTTGCTCCACCACGGCGTCCTTGTGGCTGACAGCGAAGTCTTCGAATGACTGGTCGATGGCGACAAACTGTTCAAGCATGCCGTTGAGTGCTTCAGTACGTTCACCGTCATTCCAGACACTGCCTTCGAGCATCAGCTCTTGTGAGGTCTGGATCACCAGGTTGGCGGAGTCGAGTAACCGGGCGAATTCGCCTCGGGCTTCGCTCAGCGCAACGCTGTCACCTTCCTTCAGACAGGCCTCGCGCGCCAGCGAAACCTGTAGCGCCTTGAGATCGTTGAGGCTGTAGACCGGCAGTTTGGCTTTGTAGGTGTTGGCGACCTCGGCGGCACTTCTGCCCAGTCGGCTCAGTTCCTCGAACCGCGATCGGGCAAACTGGATCTTGTCGATCACACCCTCGGTCAGGTTGATCATTTTCTGGTACGTCACACGATCGCCAGTCCCTCCCGGCGTTTCTTCCGCCTCAAGCAATGCCAGGGTTTCACGCAGGGTCTGGGCGAACACCGCATTCTGCTGGTCAAGCCAGGTCTGGTTGAAAAACAACTGGGTGCCGAGCATCTCGACCATGGCCGCGCGGTAATTGGGGACCGAGTCCAGCAGGTTCAGTGATTTCAACTGTTCGATGGGGGCGGCATAGTCGTCGGTTCGCCGGTCGAGCTTGTCCATAAACTGCTGTTTTATCCCGGCGCGTGCATCTTCGCTGGCCGCTTTCAATTGGTTGTAGGTGCCGATCAATTCATCCCGTGCGCGCTCGCGTTCGTTATCGAATTCGGCCAGTTGCCGTTTGAGTTCGGCAATGCGTTGGCGGTTTTGCTGTTTCAACGCTTTGCGCCGGGTCGACAAGCCGCCGCCACGCAAGCGCAGGCGCGTGTCGACAAACCACTGACCGCGCTGATTGCTGATCAATGCAGGACCATTGGCCGGGGACTCAGGCCTTGAGTCGACGATCGACACTTCACCGGTTTCTTCAACGGCTACTTCGAACCAGCGCTCGCCGATGGGGGCGTAAAAGCGGTTTTCGAGCTGATAGAGGTGTTGATGGATGCCGGGGGTACTGATGGCTGACGTGAGACTTTCCGGTTTGGCGATCTTGAAGCGATCCAGGGTGCGGGTCAGGTTCAGAACGGCATCGGTCGTGACTGAAATGCGGTGCTGTGTTTCGGTAGGTGCGCCGATGATATCGGGCAGTTGAACGAAGGCTATGGTTGTGGCTGTCGGTTTTTCCGCCGGTTCGGCCGATGGCTCTCTCGTGGGATTTTTCTCGGTTCTGCGGGCCATTGAGCGGCGCGTACTGGCGTGATGGGCGAGGACCATGGCCAAGGTCAGCAACAGGTCGGTGATGGCGGTTTTCTGTTGTTCGTCGTTGCCGGCCTCGTTCGCGTCGAGGGTCTGTTGCAGGTCATCGAGGACCTGGTAGATCCACGCGGCTGTGCCGACGGTCCGACCAAGAAAAGGCAGTGCCCCGTTGAGGATTTTCCAGGCTGCCTGCTTGAGCGTTGCCCAGCGACTCTGCGCGTTGGACACCGACTGCCGTTGTGCCAGCTCAACAAGCGCATTGACGTTGGCCTTGTACAGGTTGGCCAGGTAGTCGGTGGCCAGGACCCGCGAGCCTAACGTCAGCGGGCCGCTCATTTGCAGGGACGTCAGCGGGTCGGCCAGCAGTTGCGAGACACTCCAGACCGAAGGCAGCTCGCCGGTGAACACGTAGTTGGCGTAATTGGCGCGAACCCTGTCCGGCAGCCAGGCGAGCACGGATTGGCGCAGCTTCGGAGCGTGCCGGATGGCATAGATCAGGTTGGCCGGCGTCGGGTACTGGATCAGGGGAGGCTCGAGCAAGGGCCGATAGAGCAGGCACGGTCCCTTGTCCATCTGGCGCGGCCCGATCACGAACATGTTGCTCACTTCGTCCGTGGATGATCCCAGGCGCCAGGCGGGGCTGAACGCCAGCGGGCGAATGACGATTTCCTGGCCGTCGACCCAGCGATTGGCGTCGAGAACCTGAACCACGGCTGCGACGTAGCGGTAACCCCGTTCATCGATCCCGCCCTGAGTCCGGATTTTTTGCTGCAAGGCCAGCAGCGGTAACTCAACGCGCAGTCGGCTGGTGAACAGGTTCTGACGGCGCAGGCTTTCAAGGGGATCGTCGAGCAGTTTGCTTTTGATCAGCGTCGGATAGGTTTGACCGATGTTGACGCTGACGATCAATGCTTCCAGGTAGCTGACCGTCAACCAGGCCGGCAGCTCCATGGTGCCGGTACTGCGTACGGATTTGTTTCCCGGTGGCAGGGCGATCAGGTTTTGCAGTGCCAGCTCGACCAGGCTCAGCGTAGTGCGCTCAGGCTCCTCTGGCGGTACAAAGCTGCCCCAGACCACGACGCTGTCGACCACGATCTCGATGTCCGCCAGTTGCAAGCCTGTGGCCTCGGGATGCTCGGCGAGCATGGCCTCGCGCAGTTGATCGAGGGCGAATTCGCGGATTGGTTTGATACCGTCCTGGAAGGACTGCCCGGCGTTCTGGTTCTGTACGGTTACCAGATCCATCAGGTGACGGCTGTACGCGGTGAGATCGCCCGATGACGCGTTGGCCATCCAGTCCGGCAGCGCCTGCTCGACCAGGTTGAAGCGCGAGGGCGCCTGCTTGTCCGCTGGGTCCAGCTCGTTGGTGGTGCGGCTGATGTGAGGTGCAAGGTCGGGGTTTTCGTCTGCGGACTCGTTTGCCAGCGCGGCAATCGAGTCCGCTTGCAGGGCGATCAGGGTGCACGCCAAGTGGTCGAAAAAGTTGCCCTCTGGTTCGATCAGACGCCATTGCAAGGTATCACCGGGTACTTGCCCGTTGGTGTAAGTCAGCAGGGACTTGCCCAGCTCCTCTAGCGACTCGTAGGTCTGGAAGCCCTGGGTGATGGTGTGGCTGAGGATTAACGTGCGGTTGCCCAGCGTCCCGATCAATACGGCCATGTCCAGGGTGTTGAGGTGGGTCGAGGCACCCTCATTCCGGTAGTCCAGATCGATCAGGCAGGCGCGGGACCGGTAGGGGTCGTGGTTCATGCGCGTGCTGTTGTCCGGGTAGGCGAAAAGGTTGCGGGCCATCGCAGACTGGTCGTTCTGCCAGCTCGGCTGGGTCTGGATGTTCCACAGTTCGCGCAGCGAGAGGGACAGGCCTTGCCAGCGCGGGGTCGAGGGGGCGGTGAACTGGTTCCAGTAGTCGACCTGCTGCTCTTGAAACGCGTCGAACAGCAGTGGCGCCAACTCATTGAGCAGGCGCCCGATGGCTTCGATGCTGACGGGCAGTTGTGCTGGTGTCCTCTCCAGTGGTTGCAGGGTGAGGTAGTGCTCGCCATCCAGGTACACCACTGGTGTTTTCGCGACACCGTGGCGCACAAGGGTGTCGGTCAGTGATTCGAAGTGTCGTGGCCCGGCGATGACGCGCTGCCCGTGCAGCGTCCAGGTCGGCGTCACCACTATCGCCAGTCGCGGGTCGATCGACAGCTGCGGGTATAGCGTTTTCAACGCCGGTTGCAGTGCGTGGGTGGCAACCTCCCTGATTGTCGGCCCGGCCACCAATTGGGTGAGCAGGGCATCCTGATCGGCTGGGAGGCCGGGTAGGGCGGGAGGGCTGGAAACGTCGGTCATGGTCACATCCTTTGTGAGGCGGCAGGCACCGTCGAAGGGGCGGTGCGCAATCCGTTGCAAAGTAGTGACGGGCAGCGTGCGGTTGGCGGTAAATAAATATCGCGGGCAAAAAAAGACCTGCGCGAGCGCAGGTCCTGGTGAGGGTGCAAACCAGACGGTTGTCAGGTGCCGGACTTGATCTTGGTCCAGGCCCGGGTCCGCGCACGTTCGGCATCGCGCGGCAACGGTTGCAGGGTGTAGAGCGTGCTCATTGCCGTGTCGGTCGGGTACAGGTTCGGGTTGTTGCGGATCGCCGGGTCGACCAGTTCCGTGGCGTCCTTGTTCGGGTTCGGGTAGCCGACGAAGTCACTGACTGGTGCAATCACCTGGGGTTGCAGCAGGTAGTTGATGAAGGTGTAGGCGTCTTCCGGATTCTTCGCGCCCTTGGGTATTGCGAGCATGTCGAACCAGATCGGCGCGCCTTCCTTCGGCAAGCGCATGTCGACGATCACACCGTTCTTGGCTTCCTTGGCGCGGTTGGCGGCTTGCGAGAAGCTGCCGGAATAACCGACCGCGACGCAGATGTCACCGTTGGCAATGTCGGCCATGTACTTCGATGAGTGGAAGTAGGTGATGTACGGGCGGATCTTCATCAGCAGCGCTTCAGCCTTGTCGTAGTCGGCCGGCTTTTTGCTGTTGGGATCGAGGCCGAGGTGTTGCAGGGCCAGCGGCAAGATCTCCGAGGGCGAGTCGAGCAGGGCGACGCCGCACTGCTTGAGCTTGCTGATGTTCTCTTCCTTGAAGATCAGGTCCCAGCTGTCCACTGGCGCATTGTCGCCGAGTACGGCCTTGACCTTGTCCGGGTTGAAGCCGATCAGGATGGTCCCGTACATGTACGGCACGGCGAATTTGTTGCCTGGGTCGTTGGCTTCGATCAGCTTCATCAGCTTGGGATCGAGGTGGTTCCAGTTCGGCAACTTGCTGCGGTCCAGTGGCTGGAACACGCCGGCTTCGATCTGCTTGGCGAGGAACACGTTGGACGGCACCACCACGTCGTAGCCGGAGTTGCCGGTCAGCAGTTTGGCTTCCAGTGCTTCGTTGGTGTCGAAAATGTCGTAGACCAGCTTGGTCTGGCTGTTCTGGGCCTTGAAGTCTTCCAGGGCCTTGGGGGTGATGTAGTCGAACCAGTTGTAGACACGCAACGTTCGTTCTTCAGCATGGGCAACGCCACTGAGCATCAGGGCGCCCAGGGCTGGAACGATCAAACGCTTGAGCCTTTTCATTGTTCTAATTCCTCATTGGGCGCTTTCGAAACCTTCGAGAACGTTCACGGCGTTGATGCCGATTTCTTCTACCGCGTAGCCGCCTTCCATCACGAACAGCGTCGGTTTGCCGAGAGCCGCAATGCGCTTGCCCATGGCCAGGTAATCCGGGCTGTCGAGTTTGAATTGCGAGATAGGGTCGTCCTTGAACGTGTCGACGCCCAAGGAGACCACGACGATGTCGGCGCCGTAGCTTTCGATCTCTTTGCAGGCCTGTTCCAGCGCCGCGCTCCAGGTGTCCCAGCCCGAACCCGCGGCCAGAGGATAGTTGAAGTTGAAGCCCTCGCCGGGGCCTTCGCCCAATTCGTCTTCATAGCCGAGGAAGAACGGAAACTCGGCTTCCGGGTGGCCATGGATCGAAGTGAACAGTACGTCGCTGCGCTCGTAGAAAATCGACTGGGTGCCGTTGCCGTGGTGGTAATCGACGTCGAGGATCGCGACCTTTTTGTGGCCCTGATCGAGGAAGGCCTGGGCGGCAATAGCCGCGTTGTTGAGGTAGCAATAACCCCCCATCAAATCGCTGGCAGCGTGGTGTCCCGGTGGACGGCACAGGGCGAAGGCCGAACGGGCGCCGCGCTGGATTTCCGCCTGGGCGGTGAGGGCGACTTGCGCTGCGCTATACGCCGCCTGCCACGTACCGGCAGTGATGGGCGCGCCGCCGTCGAAGCTGTAGTAACCGAGTTCGCCGTGCAGGCTGGCGGGTTTGATCCGGCGCAGGGTGCGGGCAGGCCAGGTGTAGGGCAGCAAGTCACCGTCGGTGTTGAACTCGGTCCAGCGTGCCCAGGCGCCTTTGAAGAAGTCGAGGTAGTCGCGGTTGTGAATGCGTTCGATCGGTCCGAGGCCGAAATCCTTCGGCGCTTCGACAGGGCCGAGATTTTGATTTTGCACCCGTGCCAGCACGTGGTCGGCGCGCGAAGGCATTTCGAAGCAGGGCTTGAGTTGCCCGTCTATCAATTCACAACGGCCGTGGTGCAGGTGGTGATCGTTCGAGTAGATCGTCAGCATTTTGTTGTTCTCCGCAGGCTGATTCGGTTGAACACAGTCTTGCGGTGCAGACGGTTTAGGAGAACGGCAGGAAAGGCCAAAAGGGGATCGATATGGCCAAAACATTTGACCGAAATTCGCCCCTTTGAAGATCAAAAGATCGCAGCCTTCGGCAGCTCCTACAAAGGCTGGATCAAGGTCGGAACTGGCTCGGCGCCACACCACTCCAGCGCACAAATGCATGGCGAAAACTTGCGGTCTCGCTGAAGCCCAACGCTTCGGCAATCTGATAGATCGGCAATTGATCCTCACACAGCATTTGCTTGGCCTGTTCGAAGCGCAGTTCGTCGAGCAATTCCTGATAGCTGCAGCCCATGTCCTTGAGATGCCGACGCAAGGTTCGCGCCGAGCAATTCATCTGTTCGGCCAGGCCCTCCAGCCCCGGCGCCGCATTCAATTGCGCGCTGAGCAATTGGCGGATCCGTCCGAGCCATGCCTGACGCCCGGTGAACTCGATGTTCTGTTTGCGGCAGCGCTCGGCCATGGCTTGATGGGTGATGACATCGGCCAGCGGCAACGGCTGGTCGAGCCAGCGTTTGTCGAAGGCGAAGGCATTGTTGCGCGCCCCGAAATCCAGCGGGCAGTTGAAGTGTTCGGCGTAGCTCGGCTCGTAGTCGGGCGCGGCATGTTCGAAGCGTGCGCCGAGCAAGGGCAGGGGATGGCCAAGCAGGTCATCGCAGGTGACTTTCAGCGACACAAGGCAGAATTCGGCGTTGAACACCGCCATGGCCGGGCTTTCGCGGTAATCGGCGGCGGCGAACCAGATGCGCTCGCCGTCGTCCTCCAGGCTCAGCTCGAAAAGTGTTCCCAGCAGCGCCGGATAGCGTATCGCCAGGCGCAATGCGTCACCGAAGGTGGCACTGGTGAGCAGGGCGTAACCGAGCATGCCGTAGCAGGAAACGTGCATCCGTCGACCCAGTTCCAGGCCGATGTCGCGCTTGAGGGCAACGGCGTTGGCACAGACCTGCATCTCTTGATTGGTGGTGATGCGCGTGTCGGCACGGTTCAGATCCGCCACACTGATGCCGCTGCCGGCCAGCAGCGCTTCGCTGGACAAGCCTTGTGCCTTGAAGGCATCGAGTACCAGGGAGACCGCGTTGAGGGTGGTGAGGTGGGAGTGGAGCATAAGGACTTCCAGCCTTGGGGATGATTGGAAGGCAGCAAGTTACATGCCGGGTGAAGGACCTGTGGGAGCGAGCTTGCTCGCGATGACGGTGGGTCAGTCACATCAATGTGAATGGAAGACCGCTATCGCGAGCAGGCTCGCTCCCACAGGGAGGACGAGGGCGTCAGATGAGCTCGCCGCAAAGGTCGAGCTCGACAAGCCGACGGACTTCGTCCGTTTCAAGCCCTGCCCCCAACAACCCGTGCAACTTGCCGAATGCCGCTTCACGGGTCATGCCGCCACCGGACAGCACACCGACACCGCGCAAGCGACTGCCGGCCTCATAGACGTCCAGTTCAACCCCGCCTTCGTGGCATTGCGTGACTGCCACCACCACCAGGCCCTTGTCCCGCGCACGGCCGAGGCTGGCGAGGAACTCCGGGTTGTCGCTCGGCCCGGTGCCGCTGCCGTAGCACTCCAGCACCAGACCTTGAATGCCGCTGTCGAGCAGGCCATCGAGGATCTCGGCAGCGATGCCAGGGAACAGCGGCAACACCGCAACCTTCGCCAGTTGTCTTGCCTGGTTGTAGTTCAACGCTGCTGGCAGCGAAGAGGCTTTCACACCACCGCCCTGACGCTCCAGGCGCTTGAACGGATGACGGCCAAAACTGCGGACCTTGGCGCAACGGGTCGGGTCCAGCAGTTCGCCGTGGAAGTACAGATGCACACCCGGCGCGAGGCCCTGACCCAGTGCAACCAGCGCGCCGCCGAGGTTCTCCCAGGCGTCGCTGTCGGTGACACCGGCCGGCAGCATGGAACCGGTAAAACACACGCGGGCATGCAGGCCGAGCAACTGGAAGCTCATGGCGGCGGCACTGTAGGCCAGCGTGTCGGTGCCATGCAGGATCAGCACGCTGTCGCAGCCCTGAACATCCACCGCATCGACCACCGCTTCACGCAACTGCTGCCAGTACGCCGGGGTCATGTTGGCGCTGTCGATCAGCAGCGACATCTCGCGAAAACGCCACTGCGGCACGACAAGTTCCGGCTGGCTGTGCAGGTATTCGCGCATCCGCGCTTCAAAACCGGACGCCGGCGCCAGGCCGTGGGCGCTGGCCTGCATGCCGATGGTGCCACCGGTGTAGAGCACCATGACGTGCTGGGCGGCAGGATAGGTCGACGAATTCATGAAGATTCTCCGAGAGGAAGAGTTCCTGTGGGAGCGAGCTTGCTCGCGATAGCGGTATGTCAGACATCGCTATGTTGACTGACAGTGCGCCATCGCGAGCAAGCTCGCTCCCACAGTTTTTCGAACTTTAACTGACGGGCGCGCGAGATGCGCCCGTCATTCACCTGTCAGCGTTGCGCTGCGGGTACACCTTGCGGCTCAACTTCAGTCTTGCCGGCAGCGGCTGGCGGGTTGGCCGGCCATGCCTGGCGATCCAGATCCAGGTCCGGGAACTTCGCGGAGTCGAACACCGGGGTCTTGATGCCGGCGGCGCGCTGGTCATCGTAGTCACGCAGGATGCGCATGCCGACCTTGAACAGCAGGAACAGCGCGATCAGGTTGACGAACGCGAGCATGGTCATGGTGATGTCGGCGAAGGCAAATACGGTACCGAGGTTTTCGATGGCGCCCCAGAAGATCAGCACCAGTACCAACGCGCGATAGCCCATCAGCGCCTTGCGGTTTTCACCGATCAGAAAACGCAGGTTGCTCTCGCCCAGGTAGTAGTTGTAGAGGATCGAGGTGAACACGAACAACGCCAGGGCCACGGAGATGAACATCCGGCCCCAGTCACCGACCACGGCGGCCAGGGAGTTCTGGGTCAGGGCAATGCCGTCGCCTTCGAAGCCTGGGGTGTAGAAGCCCGAAAGCAGGATCAGCAGCGCGGTGCAGGTGCAGATCACGAAGGTGTCGAGGAACACGCTGAACGCCTGCACCACACCCTGTGCCACCGGGTGCTCGACCGCCGCCACCGCCGCCACGTTAGGCGCGCTGCCCAGGCCTGCTTCGTTGGCGAACACGCCACGTTTCACGCCCATGACGATGGCGCTGCCGATCAGGCCGCCGAAGGCCTGGTCCAGACCGAAGGCGCTCTTGACGATGGTCATCAGCATGCCCGGCACCTGGTCGAATTGCAGCACGATCACGTAGATGGTCACGCCGATATACACCAGGGTTTTCACCGGTACCAACAGGTCGGCAACCTTGGCGATGCGCTTGATCCCGCCGATGAACACCAGACCCAGCAGCACGGCCAGACCGATGCCGGTGTAAGTGGTGTCGAGGCCGAACGCGTTGTTCAGCGAATGCGTCACGGCGTGGGCTTGCAGGCCGTTGAAGGCGAAGCCGAACGTCACCAGCAACAGGAACGCCATGAGCATGCCCAGCCAGCGCTTCTGCAGACCGTGCTGGATGTAGTAGGACGGGCCGCCCCGGAAGGTGCCGTCGGAGTCGGTGCGTTTGTACAGTTGACCAAGGGAGCATTCGAAGAAGCTGCTGGACATGCCGACCAGTGCGGTCACCCACATCCAGAACACCGCGCCAGGTCCACCGAGTGTCACGGCAATGCCGACACCGGCAATGTTGCCCGCACCGACGCGGCCGGCGAGGCTCAGCATCAGGGCCTGGAACGAACTGAGTTGCCCGGCGCTGCTTTTGAGGCTGTCGCGGAACACCGCGAACATGTGGAAGAAGTGACGCAATTGAACGAAACGCGAGCGGATCGTGAAGTAGCTACCGAGCCCGACAATGAGCACGATCAGTACTTTCCCTGAGAGGAAGTCGTTAATGACTTCGAGCATGGATTATTCCTCGCTGTTTTTTGTGTTGGCAAATGCTTGCCGGTCAGACACATCGAGTTACACCGCTGGGCGCACGGCACAACGGGCGGTTCGAAGTTCGTCCCGGTTTCATATCGCGGGTTTGTTATTAGTTCGGGTTTCGCATGGGTTGTGGTCTCGCTACCGACGACCGCTCACGCGAAGAGGGGCGGCACTATACCGATGACAGTGCCGTCCGTCTGCACGGTTGTGGTGCAAGATCAAAAGATCGCAGCCTTCGGCAGCTCCTACAGGGGGCCGCATTTCAAATGTAGGAGCTGCCGAAGGCTGCGATCTTTTCCGCCGGTTAAAAAAAAGGGCCTGGAGAATGATCTCCAAGCCCTCAAAAGGTGAGAGGTGTCTAGTCCCTCGACCTGGTGAGCGGTGCTACAGGTAACGCGTCGGGTTAGGCCTTCAGGGGCACCAGACGCGGAGCAATCATGTTTTCCGGGCGCAGGATGTCGGCGAGCATGGCTTCGTCGAGCAGACCTTCTTCGCGCACCAGTTCCAGCACGCCGCGGCCGCTTTCAAGGGCGATACGGGCTATGCGGGTGGCGTTTTTGTAGCCGATGTACGGGTTCAGTGCGGTAACCAGACCGATCGAGTGTTCGACCAGTTCACGGCAGCGGGCTTCGTTGGCGGTGATGCCGACGATGCAGTGCTCGCGCAGCATGTCCATGGCGCGTTGCAGCAGGCGGATCGAATCGAGGATCTTGAAAGCGATCAGCGGTTCCATCACGTTCAGTTGCAGCTGGCCGCCTTCGGCCGCCATGGTCAGCGCCAGATCGTTACCGATGACCTGGAAGGCCACCTGGTTAACGGCTTCCGGAATAACCGGGTTGACCTTGCCGGGCATGATCGAGCTGCCTGGCTGACGCGCTGGCAGGTTGATTTCGTTGATGCCGGTACGTGGGCCGCTGGACAGCAGGCGCAGGTCGTTGCAGATTTTCGACAGCTTGACCGCAGTACGCTTGAGCATGCCGGAGAACAGCACGAAGGCGCCCATGTCGGAGGTAGCCTCGATCAGGTCGGCGGCCGGAACCAGCGGCTGACCGCTGATCAGGGCCAGGCGTTGTACTGCCAAGGCCTGATAGCGCGGGTCGGCGTTGATGCCGGTGCCGATCGCGGTGCCGCCCAGGTTCACTTCAGTCAGCAGTTCCGGGGCCAGCGTCTTCAGGCGGGCCAGGTCTTCGCCCATGGTGGTGGCGAATGCACGGAACTCTTGACCCAGGGTCATCGGTACGGCGTCTTGCAGCTGGGTACGACCCATCTTCAGGACGTGGTTGAATTCTTCACCCTTGGCCGCGAACGCCTGAATCAGGCTGTCGAGGCTGGCGAGCAGGGCGTCGTGACCGAGCAACAGACCCAGGCGGATCGCCGTCGGGTAGGCGTCGTTGGTCGACTGCGCCATGTTCACGTCGTCGTTCGGGTGCAGGTACTGGTACTCGCCTTTCTGGTGCCCCATGGCCTCCAGCGCGATGTTGGCGATCACTTCGTTGGCATTCATGTTGGTCGAAGTGCCAGCGCCGCCTTGAATCATGTCCACCACGAACTCTTCGTGGAAGTCGCCGCGGATCAGACGTGCACAGGCTTCGCTGATGGCAGCGTGCTTGGCTTCGCTCAGGTGACCCAGCTCACGGTTGGCGTCAGCAGCGGCCTGTTTGACCATGGCCAGACCGACAACCAGTTTCGGGTAGTGCGAAATCGGAACGCCCGAAAGGCGGAAGTTGTTCACCGCTCGCAGGGTCTGGATACCGTAATACGCTTGAGCCGGTACTTCGAGGGCGCCAAGCAGGTCATTTTCTGTGCGGAATGATGCAGCGGAGGACATGATAGAAATCATCTCAATATGGACCCGGTCTGTGCCGGAACGCTGTGAATGCTAGGCTTGTGCGAAATTTTGGGCCAATGCTGTTAAACACTAGCCTATGCACATTCGGCATAATGCCCGTGTGACGCCGGCTTGACGGCGAGCGTGTGACCTAAATTGGTGCGTGTCCGGGAGGACGTGATGAATCTGGAAAGCAAATGGCTGGAGGACTTTAGTGCCCTGGCTGCCACCCGCAGCTTCTCCCAGGCAGCCGAACGGCGCTTTGTGACGCAACCGGCGTTCAGCCGGCGAATCCGCAGCCTGGAGGCGGCGCTGGGGCTGACTCTGGTCAACCGCTCGCGTACACCGATCGAACTGACGGCGGCGGGACAATTGTTTCTGGTCACGGCACGCACCGTGGTCGAGCAGCTCGGCGAAGTATTGCGCCATCTGCATCATCTGGAAGGCGGGCAGGGCGAAGTGATGCAGGTAGCGGCCGCTCACTCCCTGGCGCTCGGCTTCTTTCCGCGGTGGATTGCGCAGTTGCGCAACGAAGGCTTGAACATCGCCACGCGACTGGTGGCGACCAACGTCGGCGACGCGGTGCATGCCTTGCGCGAAGGCGGTTGCGATCTGATGCTGGCCTTCTACGATCCGGACGCCGCGATGCAGATGGATCCGGAAATCTTCCCCTCCCTGCACCTTGGTCACACCGAAATGCTGCCGGTCTGCGCGGCGGACGCCGACGGCAAGCCGTTGTTCGATCTGGAAGGCGAAGCCAGCGTACCGCTGCTGGCATATAGCGCCGGGGCATTTCTCGGCCGCTCGGTGAACATGCTGCTGCGCCAACGGGCGCTGCGCTTCACCACGATCTACGAAACCGCCATGGCCGACAGCCTGAAAAGCATGGCCCTGGAAGGCCTGGGCATTGCCTGGGTGCCCCAACTCAGCGTGCGTGCCGAGCTGGCGCGTGGTGAACTGGTGGTATGCGGCGGCCCGCAATGGCATGTGCCGCTGGAGATTCGTCTGTATCGCTGTGCGTTGGTGCGCAAGGCCAACGTGCGTTTGCTCTGGCGCAAACTCGAAGGTGGCGCGGCGAGCGCGGCATCCTGACGAAAGCAAAAGAGTGAAAGCAAGGCCTTCACTCTTTGAAAAGGGGGCTTTATCGCATTTCAATCGAACTGTTCGAGATACTGGCGAATGTTTTCTCTGTTCTTGTCGCTGAAACGGTTGGCGTTGCCTCTGAGGGGAGAAAACCCGGTCCCTGGGGCCATAATGGTTTCGTTCCACCAGCCGTCATAAAGAACTTCATAATCTTCGTGCCGTGCATCGAACATATGGCCCACTTCATGAGCGGGTGCTCGATAGTTTATTGATGCAATAGCATAAGGTCCACTTGGAGCAGCAATGCCCGAAGTGCTGCTGTTGATATTATGGCGGGTCAACAAAAGGAATTTGTGAAGGTTGTCATCGTATTTATAGGGTGATGAGGCTTTATAAAAGTCGATCTCTTTTGAATAAGCGTACAGCACATGTGGTGCATCACTGTCGATATAGTTGAAGTCGCTGATCCCCGGTGCTTCTGAGGGCGGTACAAATACAAGGGTCATTCGACGGCCGGAAATCTCTTCAATCTCGGCGACCACCCAGTCAAACTGCTCGCGCAGATCTCGCATTTTGTAATCTGTCAGATCTTCATGAACAAAAACCGTCAATATTAATGAGCGTGGCATAAATAATTCCTTGGAAAGTTATAATTCAAATAAGAAATCAAAGTAGTGATCAAGAGTTGTTCGCCGGCTTCGGTGGTTATATATCAGGGTCGGATATAAATGGCTCTTGGAATGGCTTTTCTTATATTTCTTTGTATGTTTTAAATAATCAGTAATGATGCGATTTATTGTCTGTGACGGCGCTCGCCAATCCTGATTCTCGGGTCAGTAAAATCGTGTTTCATGGCAAATGACAGTTGGTCGTAACGGGGGCTGTTTATCTGCCGTATTGCGGTATACTGCGCGGCCTTCGGCCGGTTGCGACTGGCCATAATTCGTACAATCAAGCCACGCATCCTGCGTGGCTTGTTGTTTTTTGATGCGCCTGCGGGCGCCCAGAGAGAAGAGGCACGACGATGAGTGCACTGGTTGGCGTGATCATGGGCTCCAAGTCCGATTGGTCCACCCTTAGCCACACCGCCGATATGCTGGAAAAGCTCGGCATCCCTTACGAGGTGAAAGTGGTTTCTGCCCACCGCACCCCGGACCTGCTGTTCCAGTACGCCGAAGAGGCCGAATCACGGGGCATCGAGGTGATCATCGCCGGTGCCGGCGGCGCGGCCCACTTGCCAGGCATGTGTGCAGCCAAGACCCACCTGCCGGTGTTGGGCGTTCCCGTTCAGTCCGCAATGCTGTCGGGCGTTG
Organism: Pseudomonas sp. B1(2018); assembly: GCF_003097365.1. Taxonomy (NCBI): domain Bacteria; kingdom Pseudomonadati; phylum Pseudomonadota; class Gammaproteobacteria; order Pseudomonadales; family Pseudomonadaceae; genus Pseudomonas; species Pseudomonas sp. B1(2018). The sequence continues at coordinate 345,324 of NZ_PYUK01000002.1, read as the reverse complement.
ATTCGCTGCTTTCCATTGTGCAGATGCCGGCAGGCATTCCGGTTGCCACCCTGGCCATCGGCAAGGCCGGTGCGATCAACGCAGCGCTGCTGTCGGCGAGTATCCTTGGCGCCAAGCACCCGCAGTTTCATGCGGTGCTGAAAACCTTCCGTGCTGAGCAGACAGACAGCGTCCTGGAAAATCCAGACCCACGCATCGCCTGAGGTTGTTGACGATGAAGATCGGTGTAATCGGTGGCGGCCAGTTGGGTCGCATGTTGGCGTTGGCGGGCACTCCGCTGGGCATGAACTTCGCTTTTCTGGACCCGGCGCCGGATGCTTGCGCAGCCGCGTTGGGCGAACACCTGCGAGCCGACTACGGCGATCAGGATCACCTGCGCCAGCTGGCCGATGAAGTCGATCTGGTGACCTTCGAGTTCGAAAGCGTTCCGGCGGAAACCGTCGCGTTCCTCTCGCAATTCGTCCCGGTCTACCCGAGCGCCGAAGCCCTGCGCATCGCCCGCGACCGCTGGTTCGAGAAGAGCATGTTCAAGGACCTGGGGATTCCTACCCCGGCGTTCGCTGACATCCAGTCCCAGGCCGACCTGGACGCCGCCGTGGCCTCCATCGGCCTGCCGGCGGTGCTCAAGACCCGTACCCTGGGTTACGACGGCAAGGGCCAGAAAGTCCTGCGTACCCCTGAAGATGTGGTCGGCACCTTCGCCGAGCTGGGTAGCGTGGCCTGCCTGCTGGAAGGCTTCGTGCCGTTCACCGGTGAAGTCTCGCTGATCGCCGTGCGTGCCCGCGACGGTGAAACCCGCTTCTACCCATTGGTGCACAACACCCACGAAAGCGGCATCCTCAAGCTGTCCGTGGCCAGCACCGATCACCCGTTGCAAGCCCTGGCCGAAGACTACTCCAGCCGTGTGCTCAAGCAGCTGGATTACGTCGGCGTGATGGCGTTCGAGTTCTTCGAAGTCGACGGTGGTCTCAAGGCCAACGAAATCGCCCCGCGCGTGCACAACTCCGGGCACTGGACCACCGAAGGCGCCGAGTGCAGCCAGTTCGAAAACCACCTGCGGGCCGTTGCCGGTCTGCCGTTGGGTTCGACGGCCAAGGTCGGCGAAAGCGCGATGCTCAACTTCATCGGCACAGTGCCAGAGACCGAGAAGGTCCTGAACATCGCCGATTGCCATCTGCATCACTATGGCAAGGCGTTCAAGGTCGGCCGCAAGGTCGGTCACGCCAACCTTCGTTGTGCAGACCGCGAGACGCTGGCGGCCCAGATTCTCAAGGTTCAAGCACTGATCGCCGAATAGTTTTCTCTGGCAATGGCGGAACCTTCGGGTTGCGCCGTTCTCTCATGGCAGGTTGCGAAAGTCTGACTAGGCTTTCGGATAGCTACTTCATTGAGAGGAGAATGCCATGGGAATTATCGGAACCATCTTTATCGGCTTGATCGTCGGTCTGCTGGCTCGGTTCCTGAAACCGGGCGATGACAGCATGGGCTGGATCATGACGATCCTGCTCGGTATCGGCGGTTCGCTGGCGGCTACCTATGGCGGTCAGGCCCTGGGTATCTATCAGGCTGGCCAAGGTGCAGGCTTCATCGGGGCACTGGTGGGCGCCGTTGTGTTGCTGGTGGTCTACGGACTGATCAAAAAGAACTGATCCAGGCGACAAAGCCCTCTCCGCCAAGCCGGTCGGGAGGGCTAGAATGCTCGGCGTTTCCTGTTCTTCCCTTTGCCGAGCACTTTCATGCGCCGTCTTTTGCTGACTCTTGTTTTACTGGGTACGGGCTTTGCCCACGCCGGCGAACTGCCGGAGACCGACTGGCTCGAACTGATGCCCAAGTCGGACCAGAAGGCCCTTGAGGCCATGCCCGAAATCGACCACGACTCCCCTGAAGCCAATGGCACCTTCACCGACAAGGGCGGGATGAAACAGGCCAAAGGCTTGCCGGCGGTGATGTACTCGACCAAGACCGTTGCGTCGATGAACGACAGAAATATCCGCATTGGCGGTTATCCAGTGCCGCTGGAGTCCGACGCCAAGGGCCGCAGTACGTTGTTCTTCCTGGTGCCGTACCCGGGTGCCTGCATCCACGTGCCGCCACCGCCACCCAATCAACTGGTGCTGGTGCGTTATCCCAAGGGCCTGAAGCTGGATGATATCTACACGCCGCTGTGGGTGACCGGCACGCTGAAGATCGAGAAGGTCAGCAATGACCTGGCGGATGCGGCGTATGCGCTGGATGCGCAGAAGGTGCGGGTGGTGCAGGAATCGGATCTGTAATCGAGTGAAGCAAAAAGATCGCAGCCTTCGGCAGCTCCTACAGAGGCTGCGATCTTTTGATCTTAAAGCGGTTTGCTACCGATGCTCACGCCCAGGGTATGGCTTGCCCCTGGTTTCAGGCTCACCACATCGCCCATCACGTTCGCCGTCTCGATGCACAGCATGCGCTGCCAGCCGTCGTCGGTCATGTCGCTGAACGCAGCGGCGCGGTCGGTCCACGGGTTCCAGATTACCGCCGTACGCGATCCGCTGCTGGTCAGTACGATGCGCCGTTCCCAGGCTGGATCGACGATGCTCAACTGTGGCGGGGCGTCGAGGTAGATGCGGTCGGTCTCGCCGGTAAAACGCAGATCCCCGGTCTGGGTGACAGTTTTCCAGTTGTCCAGGGTTTCGATGTAGTCGAGGCCGTCCACACCTTCGACGTGCACCTCGCGCACATCGCTGACGGCAAAGTAACTGTGCAGCGCCTGGCTGATGCTGACGGTATCGGTGCCCCGGTTGTGGCTGGCCAGCTGGATGTGCAATTGCTCGTCGAGGCGGATGGTCAGGGTCAGATCCACCTGGTGCGGCCAACCGGGAAAGCCGCCTTCGGGGTAGGGCAGGAGGAATTCGACCTTCAGGCTTTCGCCTTCGGCTTCGATGCCACCCAGTTCCCAATCCATCGCTCGCACGAAGCCGTGAGCCGATGGCGCGTCATTGCTGACACGCATCGCCTTGACACTTTGCGGGTTGCGGTCGAAGACACCGAACCACGGCCAGCACACCGGCACGCCGGCACGGATGCTCTTGCCGGTCTTGAAGACGGCCTCGTCGTTGAGCCAGATCAGCGGCGGCTGGCCGGCCAGCTGATAGCTGAGGATGTGCGCACCTTGCTGGGCCACCAGTAATTCGGCTTGACCGTGGCGGATGCGCCAGCAGTTCAGTTCATCCAGTTTTACGGCTTCAACATTGGGCGTGCTCATGGGACAGCTCTCGATCAGTAACGTGGACGACTATCGACCGCAAAACGGCTTCCAGGTTTAGAAACTCTTTATCGAGCCCTGGGCGGAACCGAGCGGGTGCGGCCGCTGCCGTCGATGGCAACGAACACAAACACCGCTTCGGTTACTTTACGCCACTCGCTGGACAGTGGATCGTCGCTCCAGACCTCGACCATCATCTTGATCGAGCTGCGGCCGATTTCCAGGGCCTGGGTATAAAAGGAAAGCTGAGCGCCCACCGCCACCGGAACCAGAAATGCCATGCGGTCGATGGCAACGGTGGCAACGCGCCCGCCGGCGACCTTGCTGGCCATCGCAGTGCCCGCCAAATCCATCTGCGCCACCAGCCAGCCGCCGAAAATGTCGCCAAAGCCGTTGGTTTCGCGAGGGAGTGCAGTGATTTGCAGGGCCAGGTCGCCTTGCGGGATCGGATCTTCTTGTTCGAGCTCTATCATGCCGGGGGTGCCTCTGACCCGTGACTCTTCGTTGGTATTGCTGGTGGTAGCCGTCTTCGGGAAAAACGATTCAGCACCGAACATACTACGTTCGTCACGTTTTCCATAAGGCGCCTAAAGGGAAACTCTGCGAAATCGCCTATGAACCTGACAGGCGCTTTCGCACAGCAACCCTCAAAAACCGGAGCAAGGCTGCGAGTATATCGGTCGGTAGACTCCGCGACGACCGTCCGGTTCTCATTTTGACCGTCAAAAACGCACCTCTATGTGCTTTTTCGAACAATTTGCTATCGTGCCGGACCTGCCCAGGCCTCAACCAGCGTTGTTGAGGTTGCAGATCCGACTATAAGAGAAGCCCTTGCCATGACCACAGCGCCCTCGAGCATCGCGCAGCCAGAACAACCCGCACGTCCGCTGACCCGCAACGACTACAAGACTCTATCGCTGTCTGCCCTGGGTGGTGCGCTGGAGTTCTACGACTTCATCATCTTCGTCTTCTTCGCCACGGTGGTGGGCGACCTGTTCTTCCCGGCGGACATGCCCGAGTGGCTGCGTATGATGCAAACGTTCGGCATTTTCGCCGCCGGCTACCTGGCGCGGCCGCTGGGCGGCATCGTGATGGCGCACTTTGGTGACCTGCTGGGCCGCAAGAAGATGTTCACCTTGAGTATCTTCATGATGGCCGTGCCGACCCTGATCATGGGCTTGTTGCCGACCTACGCGCAGATTGGCCTGTGGGCACCGATCCTGCTGCTGTTGATGCGGGTGATCCAGGGCGCGGCCATTGGCGGTGAGGTGCCGGGGGCGTGGGTTTTCGTTTCCGAGCACGTGCCGCAGCGTCATATCGGCTACGCCTGCGGCACCCTGACCAGCGGTCTGACGGCAGGCATCCTGCTTGGCTCGCTGGTTGCCACGGCAATCAACAGCATTTATACCCCAGAGGAAGTCGCGGACTACGCCTGGCGGATTCCGTTCCTGCTGGGTGGCGTGTTCGGCCTGTTTTCGGTGTATCTGCGTCGTTGGCTGCACGAAACGCCGGTATTTGCCGAACTGCAACAACGCAAGGCGCTGGCCGAAGAAGTGCCATTGCGAGCGGTGTTGCGTGACCATCGCGGTGCCATCGCCATTTCGATGCTGCTGACCTGGCTGCTCTCTGCTGCGATCGTGGTACTGATTCTGATGACGCCGACCGTGCTGCAGAAGGTCTACCATTTCTCACCGACCACGGCTCTGCAATCCAACAGCGTGGCCATCGTCTTTTTGAGCTTTGGCTGCATTATCGCCGGCGCGCTGGCGGATCGCTTTGGTGCGGGGCGAGTCTTCGTCCTGGGCTGCGCCGCGTTGCTGGCCAGCTCCTGGACCTTCTATCACAGCCTGGCTGACCATCCGGACTGGCTGTTCCCCATGTATGCGCTGACCGGTCTGTTGGTCGGCACCATCGGTGCGGTGCCGTACGTGATGGTCAAGGCGTTCCCGCCGGTAGTGCGCTTCAGCGGCCTGTCGTTCTCCTATAACGTGGCCTACGCCATTTTCGGTGGTCTGACGCCGATGATCGTCAGTCTGTTGCTCAAGGAAAGCCCGATGGGGCCGGCCTACTACGTGGCGGTGCTGTGCGGGGTCGGGATTGTGGTGGGGGCGTATCTCTGGAAGAAGGGTCGCTAACCACAGGTATCGGCTGGCGCCAGAAGATCGCAGCCTGCGGCAGCTCCTACAGAGAATGCGTGCTTTTGTAGGAGCTGCCGTAGGCTGCGATCTTGGCAATCTGTGCATCACATACATCTGAAGTTACACACCAAAGGCCAGGCTTCCTGATGGAATACTGGCCTTTCATCCAATTGTCATATTTCAGCCATAGAGTGTTCACACGGCCTGCTGATACTTGGCCCCGACTTAACACACCCTATCTGCTAGGAGTAAGGCATGAAACTGAAGCGTTTGATGGCGGCAATGACTTTTGTCGCTGCTGGCGTTGCGACTGCCAACGCGGTTGCCGCTGTTGACCCTGCTATCCCGAGCTACACCAAGACCACTGGTGTGTCGGGCAACCTGTCCAGCGTCGGCTCCGATACCCTGGCCAACCTCATGACCCTCTGGGCTGAGAACTACAAGAAAGAATACCCGAACGTAAACATCCAGATTCAGGCCGCTGGTTCCGCCACCGCGCCACCTGCGCTGACTGAAGGCACCTCCAACCTGGGCCCGATGAGCCGCAAGATGAAGGACACCGAACTGGCTGCCTTCGAACAGAAGTACGGCTACAAGCCAACCGCAATCCCGGTTGCCGTGGACGCCCTGGCGGTATTCGTACACAAGGACAACCCGATCCAGCACCTGACCATGGAACAAGTCGACGCGATCTTCTCGTCCACTCGTCTGTGCGGCGCTAAAACCGACGTGAAAACCTGGGGCGACCTGGGCGTGACCGGCGACCTGGCCAACAAGCCGGTTCAGCTGTTCGGTCGTAACTCGGTATCCGGCACCTACGGCTACTTCAAGGAAGAAGCCCTGTGCAAAGGCGACTACAAGCCTAACGTGAACGAGCAGCCAGGTTCGGCTTCGGTCGTGCAGTCGATCAGCTCCTCGCTGAACGGTATCGGTTACTCGGGCATCGGTTACAAGACCGCTAGCGTGAAGACTGTGGCCCTGGCCAAGAAAGGCAGCCAGGACTTCATCGAAGACACCGAAGAAAACGCCCTGAACGGCAAGTACCCGCTGTCCCGCTTCCTCTACGTATACGTCAACAAAGCCCCGAACAAGCCTCTGGCCCCGCTGGAAGCCGAGTTCGTGAAACTGGTTCTGTCGAAACAGGGTCAGGAAGTTGTAGTGAAAGACGGCTACATCCCACTGCCGGCCAAGGTTGCTGCCAAAGCTCTGGCTGACCTGGGTCTCGCGGAAGGCGGCGCTGAAGTCGCAAAAAAGTAAAACCCTGAATCCGGGGTAATCCCGGATTCCTGTGCAGGAGCTGTCGAGCGGAGCGAGGCTGCGATCTTTTGATCTGGCTTTTCTCAACGGCAAGATCAAAAGATCGCAGCCTCGGTTCCCTCGACAGCTCCTACACAACCCCCAAATTCCCGATCCACTGCTGGCTACCACCAGCGGCGGATTTGTTGCGTCACTGCACTGTCATCTTTCTGTCATACAGGATCGCTAGGGTGTGCGAATGAATGATCTGGCCAATTCCACAATGACTACTAATCCCCCCAAGCGAATTGACTTCAATACGCCTGAACTACAACGCAAGCGTCGCATCCGCGCGCTCAAGGATCGCTTCACCCGTTGGTACGTCCTCATCGGCGGTCTGGCGGTGCTGGCAGCCATCACACTGATCTTCTTCTTCCTCGCCTACGTGGTTGCGCCGTTGTTCCAGGGTGCCAGCCTGACTGCGAAAGATGCGATCGTTCCGGCCTGGATGCAGGATTCCGGCAAGCCGCTGATGATCTCCCTGGAAGAGCAGAATCAGGTGGCGATGCGGGTTTCCGACAAGGGCCAGGCATTGTTCTTCGACATCGACAGTGGCGCCGAACTCAAGCGCGTCGATTTGCCGATTCCGGCCGGCACCACCGTGACCTCCATCGGTGAAGACCAGCCAGGCCACCCTCTGGTGGCGGTGGGTCTGTCGAACGGTCAGGCACTGGTGTTCCGTCACACCTATAAAGTCAGCTACCCGGAAGGCAAGAAAACCATCACCCCGGCCGTCGAGTACCCGTATGGCGAAGCGCCAATCGCGGTGAACGAAGCCGGCGGTGCGCTGGAGCACGTCAGCCTCAACGCCAACGATTCGACCCTGATGCTGGTTGGCGCCACCGGTTCGCAACTGAATGTTCTGTCGCTGACCAGCGAAGAGAACATGATGACCGGTGAAGTCACCAACGAGCAGAAGCGTATCGACCTGCCGCAGATGAACGAGCCGGTGAAGAACATCTTCGTCGACCCGCGTCAGCAGTGGCTGTACGTGATCAACGGGCGTGCCCAGGCCGACGTGTTCAGCCTGCGCGACAAGAGCCTCAACGGTCGCTACAAACTGCTTGAAGACGGTGAAGCGCAAGTCACCGCCAGCACCCAGCTGGTAGGCGGTATCTCGCTGATCATCGGCGATTCCAAGGGTGGCCTGGCCCAGTGGTTCATGGCCCGGGACCCGGATGGCGAACAACGCCTGAAGCAGATCCGCACCTTCCAGATGGGCAACACGCCTATCGTTGAAATCACTGCCGAAGAACGCCGCAAGGGCTTCATTGCCCTTGACGCTGCCGGCAAGCTCGGCGTGTTCCACAGTACTGCCCACCGCACTTTGCTGGTTGAGCCGGTTGCCGAAGGCCAGGGCATTTTCGGTCTGTCGCCTCGCGCCAACCGCGTGATCGTGGAAGCGGGCGGCAAGCTGCACCCGCTGCTGCTGGACAACCCGCACCCGGAAGTCTCGTGGAGCGCACTGTGGAGCAAGGTCTGGTACGAGAACTACGACGAGCCTAAATACGTCTGGCAATCGACCGCCGCCAACACCGACTTCGAACCCAAGCTGAGCCTGTCGCCGTTGACTTTCGGTACCCTGAAAGCCGCGTTCTACGCCATGCTGCTGGCCGCTCCACTGGCCGTTGCCGCTGCGATCTACACCGCGTACTTCATGGCCCCGGGCATGCGCCGCAAGGTCAAGCCGGTGATCGAATTGATGGAAGCGATGCCGACGGTGATCCTCGGCTTCTTCGCCGGTCTGTTCCTCGCGCCGTATGTGGAAGGGCACCTGCCGGGCATCTTCAGCCTGCTGATGCTGCTGCCGATCGGCATCCTGGTCGCTGGTTTCACCTTCAGTCGCCTGCCTGAGTCGATCCGCCTGAAAGTCCCGGACGGTTGGGAAAGCGCGCTGCTGATTCCGGTGATCCTGTTTGTGGGCTGGCTGTCGCTGTACATGAGCCCGTTCATGGAGAACTGGTTCTTCGGCGGCGACATGCGCATGTGGATCTCCCACGACCTGGGCATTACCTACGACCAGCGCAACGCTCTGGTGGTCGGCCTGGCCATGGGCTTCGCGGTCATCCCGAACATTTACTCCATCGCCGAAGACGCCGTGTTCAGCGTGCCGCGTGGCCTGACCCTGGGCTCCCTGGCCCTCGGTGCCACGCCGTGGCAGACCATGACCCGCGTGGTGATCCTCACCGCGAGCCCGGGCATCTTCTCGGCGCTGATGATCGGCATGGGCCGTGCGGTCGGGGAAACCATGATCGTGCTGATGGCCACCGGTAACACCCCGGTCATGGAAATGAACCTGTTCGAAGGCCTGCGCACCCTGGCGGCCAACGTTGCGGTGGAAATGCCCGAGTCGGAAGTCGGCGGCAGCCACTACCGCGTGCTGTTCCTCTCGGCGCTGGTGCTGCTGTTGTTCACCTTCGTCATGAACACCCTCGCAGAACTGATTCGTCAGCGTCTGCGCAAGAAATACTCGTCGCTTTAAGAAAGGTAGAAGTCTGTGAAACAGAACTCCCTGAAAGGATGGTTCAAGAGCGGCGCCCCCGGCGTCTGGATCAGCGGTGGCGCGGTGTCCATCGCGGTCATCATGACCATTGGCCTGCTGGCAGTGATTGCCGTGCGCGGCCTGGGTCACTTCTGGCCGGCGGACCTGATCCACGCCAGCTACGACGTACCGGGCCAGGGCCAGCACCTGGTCATTGGTGAAGTGGTACAGAAGGAAGAAGTCCCCCGTGCCCGCTTGAAGAGCGCCGGCCTGCCGGTGCCTGAGCAGGGCCCGGAGTTCATGACCCGCGAGCTGATCAAGGTCGGCAACCGTGACCTGAACGGCAACGACTTCACCTGGGTCGTCGGCGAGTGGCTGACCAACCAGACGACACCGCCGGAGCTGATGGCGATCGAACGGCGTGAGTGGGGCAACTTCTACGGTTACCTGGTCAACGTCAAACAGGACGGCAAGGTTGTCGCTGAAGGCGAAGCCGCATGGCCTGAGTTGCAAGCCCGTGTCGACCGCGTGAACAAGCTGGCGGCACAGCTCAAGAGCCTCGAAAAAACCGACATCGGCGCGATCAACGCCGGTCTCGAGCGCGTCCGCTTGCACGGTCGCAAGCTGGAGCTGGATGGCAAGCTCGACGCCACCGCACAAGCGGACATGGAATCGGAGCGCGCCGAACTCAATGCCCGCTATCAGGATGTTGAAGCGCGCCTGAACGATCTGCATGCGCAGTTCAACCGCGACAGCCTGACCGCCCGCGATGCGAACGGTAAGGAAATCGAAATCGGTATTGGCAAAGTGGTTCACGCCTACCAGCCGAACGCCATGAGCACGACCACCAAGATCGGTTTCTACTTCAGCAAGGTCTGGGAGTTCCTGAGCGACGACCCGCGTGAAGCGAACACCGAGGGCGGTATCTTCCCGGCCATTTTCGGCACCGTGATGATGACCCTGATCATGGCGATGATCGTGACCCCGTTCGGCGTGTTGGCGGCGGTGTACCTGCGTGAATACGCCAAGCAGAACGCGCTGACCCGGGTAATCCGCATCGCGGTGAACAACCTGGCAGGTGTTCCGGCCATCGTTTACGGGGTGTTCGGCCTGGGCTTCTTCGTCTATGTGCTGGGTGGCTCGCTCGACCGTCTGTTCTTCCCGGAAGCCTTGCCGGCGCCGACCTTCGGCACGCCGGGCCTGCTCTGGGCTTCGCTGACCCTGGCGCTGCTGGCAGTGCCGGTGGTGATCGTGGCCACTGAAGAAGGCCTGGCGCGGATTCCTCGCACCGTGCGTGAAGGCTCGTTGGCCCTCGGCGCGACCAAGGCTGAAACCTTGTGGAAGATCGTATTGCCGATGGCCAGCCCGGCGATGATGACCGGCATGATCCTCGCCGTGGCTCGTGCCGCGGGTGAAGTGGCGCCGCTGATGCTGGTGGGTGTGGTGAAACTGGCGCCGTCGTTGCCGGTGGACGGTAACTACCCGTACCTGCACCTGGACCAGAAGATCATGCACCTGGGCTTCCACATCTATGACGTCGGCTTCCAGAGCCCGAACGTCGAAGCCGCACGACCGCTGGTGTACGCCACGGCGCTGCTGCTGGTGCTGGTGATCGCGACGCTGAACCTGTCGGCGGTGTACATCCGTAACCACCTGCGCGAGAAGTACAAGGCGCTGGATAGTTAATACGAATCCTGTGGGAGCTGGCTTGCCAGCGATGCAGACGATGCGGTTTATCGGTAACACCGCAGTGATGCCATCGCTGGCAAGCCAGCTCCCACAGGGGCCGCAGCCAGACATGAATTTTGAGTAACCCGCTGGCTGGACCAGCGGTTAAACGAACCGAATTTGTTAGCACAGGGAGCCTCCCATGCAGCACGAAGCACATACCCACGGCATCAACATGTCGGCACTGGGTCGCGACAAACAGAGCCTGAACCTCGAGCAGGAAACCGTAGCCATCGAAGTGCCGGGCCTGAGCCTGTTCTACGGCGAAAAACAAGCGCTGTACGACGTCAGCATGAACATCCCGAAGCAGCGCGTGACCGCCTTCATCGGCCCGTCCGGCTGTGGCAAGTCAACACTGCTGCGAACTTTCAACCGCATGAACGACCTGGTGGATGGCTGCCGCGTCGAAGGCGAGATCAACCTGTACGGCAATAACATCTACCGCAAGGGCGAAGACGTGGCCGAACTGCGTCGTCGCGTCGGCATGGTGTTTCAGAAGCCCAACCCGTTTCCGAAAACCATCTACGAAAACGTGGTTTACGGCCTGCGCATCCAGGGCATCAACAAGAAGCGCGTGCTCGACGAAGCTGTCGAGTGGGCACTCAAGGGCGCGGCACTGTGGGATGAGGTCAAGGACCGCCTGCACGAGTCGGCACTGGGCCTGTCCGGTGGTCAGCAGCAGCGTCTGGTGATCGCCCGCACCATCGCCGTTGAACCGGAAGTGTTGTTGCTCGATGAACCCTGCTCGGCACTCGACCCGATCTCCACGCTGAAAGTCGAAGAGCTGATCTACGAACTGAAATCCAAGTTCACCATCGTCATCGTGACCCACAACATGCAGCAGGCGGCGCGGGTTTCCGACTACACCGCGTTCATGTACATGGGCAAACTGGTGGAATTTGGCGATACCGACACCCTGTTCACCAACCCGGCGAAGAAGCAGACCGAAGACTACATCACGGGCCGGTATGGCTAGGAACAGCTGCAAGCCGCAAGCTTCAAGCGGCAAGTAAGAGCGGTCCGAGTACGACACAACACAGCTTGCAGCTTGTAGCTTGCAGCTCACAGCTATCGCGGAGCAAAAGATGATTTCGAAGGAAGGCTTAACCCACCACATCTCTGCCCAGTTCAACGCCGAACTGGAGGAAGTGCGCAGCCACCTCCTGGCCATGGGCGGGCTGGTCGAGAAGCAGGTCAACGACGCGGTCACCGCGCTGATCGAGGCCGACTCCGGCCTGGCCCAGCAAGTGCGCGAGATCGACGACCAGATCAACCAGATGGAACGCAACATCGACGAAGAATGCCTGCGCATTCTCGCCCGTCGCCAGCCGGCAGCGTCCGACCTGCGACTGATCATCAGCATTTCCAAATCGGTAATCGACCTGGAGCGCATCGGTGACGAAGCGACCAAGATCGCCCGTCGCGCCATTCAGCTGTGCGAAGAAGGCGAGGCGCCGCGCGGTTACGTCGAAGTGCGCCACATCGGTGACCAGGTGCGCAACATGGTCCGTGATGCACTGGACGCCTTTGCCCGTTTCGATGCCGAGCTGGCCTTGTCGGTGGCGCAGTACGACAAGATCATCGACCGCGAATACAAGACCGCCCTGCGTGAGCTGGCGACCTACATGATGGAAGATCCGCGTTCTATCTCGCGGGTTCTGAGCATTATCTGGGTACTGCGTTCGCTGGAGCGTATCGGCGACCACGCGCGCAATATCTCGGAGCTGGTGATCTACCTGGTACGCGGCACCGACGTGCGGCACATGGGTCTCAAGCGCATGAAGGAAGAAGTCGAAGGAACAACCGGCGAAACCGCTAATGTTCCGGGCAAAACTGACGATAAGTAAGGTTGCCCAAGTAAAGCGCCCGGCCTGTTGGCCGGGCGTTTTTGTTTGTGGCCTACGCATTCGAAAGCAGCACCCGTGAACGAAAAGTCCGGCGTGACTGAAGGTTTTTTGGCAATGTGCCATCAGCAAGGCGGTATGCTGGCCGGGATTTTTAAAAGGGGTGGTGGATGAGTAAGGTCAGTGTGTTGGTCGTGGACGACGCGTCGTTCATTCGTGACTTGGTGAAAAAGTGCCTGCGCAATTATTTCCCGGGCATGCGGATCGAAGACGCGATCAACGGCAGAAAGGCCCAGGCCATGCTGGCCAAGGAAGCATTCGACCTGGTCCTGTGCGACTGGGAAATGCCGGAAATGTCCGGCCTGGAACTGCTGACCTGGTGCCGTGAGCAAGACAACCTCAAAGCCATGCCCTTCGTGATGGTGACCAGCCGTGGCGACAAGGAGAACGTCGTCCAGGCGATCCAGGCCGGAGTATCCGGTTATGTCAGCAAGCCGTTCACCAACGAACAGCTGATCACCAAGGTCAAGCAGGCGCTGCACAAGGTCGGCAAACTCGATGCCTTGATCAACGTAGCCGCGACCAAAACCAGCCCCGCATTCGCCAACGACTCCCTGGCAGCCCTGACCGTTGGCAAGGCCCCCGTCACCACGCCAACGGCCCCGCCTGCACCGTCCAAAGGCTTGCTCAACAGCCCGCCGGTCAAGGCGCCTGCGGCCTCTTCAGCACCCGCCAGCGGCCGTGGCCAGGGTCAACTGCGTTTGCCGAACGGCATCCAGCAGTGCGTGATCAAGGCCCTGAGCCTCAAGGAAGCCCTGTTGGTGGTCAAGCGCACCGAGACCCTGCCGCAGATCCTCGACAGCGCCGTGCTGGACCTGGAGCAGGGCGACAATGCCGAAATCGCCCGCCTCAACGGCTATCTGCATGCCGTCGTGGCCCACGAACCGAAGCCTGATAGCGACTGGCTGCAACTGACCTTCCGCTTTGTCGATCAGGATGCGCAGAAGCTCGATTACATCTCGCGCCTGATTGCGCGGGGGACGGCGCAGAAGCACTTCATTCCTGGCGCGTGATCTTTCGTCGCCTGTGAAAGATCGCAGCCTTCGGCAGCTCCTACAGGCTGGCGAAGGCTGCGATCTTTTGATTTTGTCTCTTGAAACATCTGCCGACTAGCCGGGTCCATAGCAGCTGCTAGGCTCCATCTCAGTTCCCACTCGACAGAATCCTTGCCCATGTTCACGCGCCTGCTGTTTTTCTGTGGCCTGTTCATGGTCGCCACCTCGGCCGTGGCCATGACCATCTACAAGTCCAAAGACGCCAATGGCGTGGTTTCCTACAGCGACCGCCCCAGCAAAGGCGCCCATGTGTTCGTTTTCCGCGATGGAATGGTCGAGCACCTTGAGCGTCAGGTGCGCCTGATCATCATGAAGAAAAACGGCGTGCACAGTGTCTATGTGCGCAATGACCTGTATGCACCGGTAGAGGTCGAATTGAGTTTTGCCGGGGTGAAGAACGCCAGCGGTGTGCCGGGCAAGACGATTCGGCGCGTGATACCGATGCGCAGCAGCGTTCGCCTGGCGCAGCTCACGGCAGCCAAAGGTGGAATGCCTTTGGCGTACGTCCCGAAGTTCAAGTATTCCCTGGGCGACCCCTCGGGCCCTACGGTGGGCTATCGGTACCCGTTGCCCTGGCGTGGCGGTCCGTTCCGGATCAGTCAGGGTGCCAATGGGCCCTACAGCCACTTTGGCCCCAAGAGCCGTTACGCCATGGACATCGCGATGCCTGAGGGCACGCCGATCATTGCCGCGCGAGGCGGGGTGGTGGTGAAGACCGAGAACAGACAGAGCGGGCGCGGCACCGATGCCTCCGGTAATTTCGTGCGGGTGCTGCACGATGACGGGACCATGGGCGTTTACCTGCATCTGAAGAAAGGTTCGGTCTGCGTTCGGGAAGGTCAGCGGGTAACGGTAGGTAGTGCTTTGGCGTTGTCCGGCAACACCGGCAACAGCACCGGGCCGCATTTGCACTTCGTGGTGCAGCGCAATACCGGGCTGGGGCTGGTGTCGATTCCGTATCAGTTCAACCAGCCGGTGGGTGCCTTGCCCAACTTTGCGTTGGGCAAGCAATAAAAGATCGCGGTGTTCAAATTGCCCTGTAGGAGCTGCCGAAGGCTGCGATCTTTCAGGTCAATCGAGCATCAACACCTTGGCCAGGACGATCTTCGGCCCTTTCATCTTCTTGATGATGATCCGCAGGCCTTCGACTTCCAGCACCTCTTCCTCTTCCGGAACGCGCTTGAGGCTCTCATAGACCAGCCCGGCAAGGGTTTCGGCTTCGACGTGATCGAGGTCGATGCCCAGCAGTCGTTCAACCTTGAACAGCGGCGTATCGCCCCGTACCAGCAGCTTGCCCGGCTGGTACGCGAGGATCCCGCGCTCGGCCTTGCGGTGTTCGTCCTGGATGTCGCCTACCAGCACTTCCAGCACGTCTTCCATGGTCAGGTAGCCGATGATGTTGCCGTCGGCCTCTTCGACTACGGCGAAGTGCGAACCGCCCTTGCGGAACTGCTCCAGCAACTGCGACAGCGGCATGTGCCGCGACACGCGCTCCAGCGGACGGGTCAGTTCGGCGAGGTTGAACGACTCGGGAATGTGGTCCAGCGCCGCCAGTTCCAGCAGCAGATCCTTGATGTGCAGCAGGCCGACGAACTCCTGGCGTTCGCTGTCGTACACCGGATAGCGGCTGAACTTGTGGCGACGGAACATCGCCAGGATCTGCTTGAGCGGTGCGTTGAACTCCAGGGTCACCAGGTCTTCGCGGGAGTTGGCCCAGTCGACCACTTCCAGTTCGCCCATCTCCACCGCCGAGGCCAGCACGCGCATGCCTTGGTCGCTCGGGTCCTGGCCACGGCTGGAGTGCAGGATCAGTTTCAGTTCTTCACGGCTGTAGTGATGCTCGTGATGCGGGCCGGGTTCACCTTGCCCTGCAATGCGCAGGATGGTGTTGGCGCTGGCGTTGAGCAGGTAGATGGCCGGGTACATGGCCCAATAGAACAGGTACAGCGGCACGGCGGTCCACAGCGACAGCAATTCGGGTTTGCGAATCGCCCAGGATTTGGGGGCGAGCTCACCGACCACGATGTGCAGGTACGAAATGATGAAGAACGCGGTGAAGAACGAGATGCCTTTGACCACTTCGGCCGATTCAACGCCGACAGCGCTCAACACCGGCTCAAGAATGTGGGCAAACGCGGGCTCACCGACCCAACCCAGCCCGAGGGAGGCGAGGGTGATACCCAATTGGCAGGCCGACAGGTACGCATCGAGCTGACTGTGCACGGTGCGCAGGATGTGCCCGCGCCAGCCGTTTTTATCAGCGATGGCCTCGACCCGGGTCGAGCGCAGCTTGACCATGGCAAATTCCGCCGCAACGAAAAAGCCGTTGAGCAAAACCAGGATCAGAGCAAAAAGAATCATGCCGAAGTCGGCGAAAATTGTAGCGAGGGTCAAGCCAGGGGAAGGGTCCATGATGGAGTTTTGCGGGTTCCGTGTATTCGAAAGGGAAGTAAGAATCGCGCCTGAAAGGCAGACGCAAGTCAGCCAATGTAGCGGCTGACTGGGCGGTTGCCTAGTGGCGCGTGCTGGCCGGTATCAGTCGGCGGTGCTGATAACCCGTGATTGGGTGACCTGAGCCGGCGCAAAGTGGCAGGTAAAGGTACTGCCGTGGCCCGGTACGCTGCTGATTTCCATCCGTGCCCGATGACGTAACAAAACGTGTTTGACGATCGCCAGCCCCAGGCCGGTGCCTCCGGTGTTGGAGTTGCGGCTGGAGTCGACGCGATAGAAGCGTTCGGTCAGGCGCGGCAGGTGCTTGGCATCGATGCCGATCCCGGAATCCTGCACGCTCAGGTGCGCCCCCTGGTCATCGCCCCACCAGCGAATGCGGATGTTGCCTTCGGCCGGGGTGTATTTCACGGCGTTGAACACCAGGTTGGAAAACGCGCTACGCAACTCCGCTTCGCTGCCCTTGAGCAGAATCGTCGGGTCGGCTTCCAGGGTGATTTTCTGGTTTTTCTGGCCGGACAACTGCTGCGCATCGCTCTTGATCGATTGCAGCAAGCCGTCGATCGGCACCGGCTGGTTGTCCGATGGATAATCGGTGGCTTCCAGCTTGGCCAGCAACAACAGGTCGTTGAGCAGGGTCTGCATGCGACCGCCTTGTTGCTGCATCTGCTGCAAGGCACGGCCCCAGCGCGGGTTCACCTCGTCGACGTTATCGAGCAGGGTTTCAAGGTAACCGCAGATCACAGTCAACGGCGTGCGAAGTTCATGGGACACGTTGGCAATGAAATCTTTGCGCATTTGCTCAAGCTGATGGATGCGCGTCACATCGCGCACCAGCATCAAGTGTTCGTTGTTGCCGTAACGGGTGATGTACAGCTGAATGCGCACGCGGTCGTTGGTCGGCGAAGGAATTTCCAGCGGCTCGGCGTAGCTGTCTTGCTCGAAGTATTCCTTGAAGCGCGGATGGCGCACCAGGTTGGTCACCGGTTGGCCGCTGTCCTGAGGGGTCTTGAGGCCCAGCAGGGTTTCGGCGGCGCGGTTCCACCATTCCAGGTTGCCGTCGGTGTCGAGCATGATCACCGCGTCTTTCAGCGCGGCGGTGGATTCCTGAACCCGGTCGATCACCGCTTGCAGGCGCCCGCGTACCCGCTGGTCGCGGCGCTGCAGGTGGTAGATGCTGTCGAACACCTCGCCCCACAGGCCGTAGCCGTCAGGCGGCGCTTCATCGGGTTTGTGCAGGCGCAGCCACTCGTGCAGACGCAGCAATTGCTTGAGGGTCCAGGCCAGGTAAAGACCCAGGCCTGCGGCGAGGCTCCAGCCGTAATAGCCGGTGATCAGGCCGATCACCAGGCAGGCGGTGACCAGTAGCAGCATGTGGCGAATCAGGGTGCCATGCCAGTTTTGGTTCACGGAGCGTCCTTAACTCAGCTTCAAGTTTCAAGCCGCATGCTTCAAGCCACAGCGGCCTTAACTTGCCGCTTGTAGCTTAAAGCTTGCAGCTGCTGTTATCAGGCTTTGGTGGAAAAGCGGTAACCGGTGCCGCGCACGGTTTGTACCAGATTTTCGTAAGCATCGCCGAGGGCTTTGCGCAGGCGTCGAATGTGCACGTCGACCGTACGCTCTTCGACATAGACGTTGCCGCCCCAGACCTGATCCAGCAACTGGCCACGGGTGTAGGCGCGTTCCTGGTGGGTCATGAAGAACTGCAGCAGGCGGTATTCGGTCGGGCCCATCTCGGCGGGACGGCCGTCGATGGTCACGCGGTGGCTGATTGGGTCCAGCAGCAAGCCGCCGACTTCGATGGGCGCCTCGCCATCGGTCGGGCCGGCACGGCGCAGTACGGCTTTCAGGCGCGCCACCAGCTCACGGGGGGAAAACGGTTTGGTGATGTAGTCGTCGGCGCCGACTTCCAGGCCCTGGATCTTGTTGTCCTCTTCACCCTTGGCGGTGAGCATGATGATCGGGATGTCCCCGGTCAGCTCATCACGCTTGAGGCGACGGGCCAGCTCGATGCCGGACGTGCCGGGCAGCATCCAGTCGAGCAGGATCAGGTCCGGTTTGCGGTCGACGATAATGGCGTGGGCCTGCTGGGAGTTTTCAGCCTCCAGGCAGTCATAGCCGGCCATTTCCAATGCAACGGCGATCATTTCGCGAATAGGCGCTTCGTCGTCGACGATCAGAATGCTCCTGCCAACCATGCCCTTAATCCTCTTGTCATTTAACTGTCTTGCGCCGCATTAGATAACGGAATTATTGCAGTCGTGTGACAGTATTTTAGTCGTCCAGCGATTGGCTGGATCCTGGGCTAAGCTCTAAGTCCGGATCCTGACAACCACAAGAGGAAGGTTTCCATGAACTACATTGCTCAATCCTGGAAGGTTTTGCTGGTCACTGCTGCGTTAACGCTGCCGACACTGGCCTTTGCCGCCGACCCGGCGATGATGAAAGACGGCATGATGGTCGATCACAAAGGCATGACGGTCTACACATTCGACAAGGACGCGGGTGGCAAGTCGATGTGCAACGGCGACTGCGCCAAATACTGGCCGCCAATGATGGCGCCGGCGGGTGCCAAGGCCGAAGGTAAATGGACAGTCATCAAGCGTGACGATGGCAAGATGCAATGGGCCTATGACGGCAAGCCGCTGTACTACTACGAGGACGACAAAAAACCCGGAGACATGACGGGTGACAAGAAAAAAGATGTCTGGCACGTCGTTCGCGAGCATATGTAACACCGCCAAAAGATCGCAGCCTTCGGGTAGGAACTGCCCAAGGCTGCGATCTTTTCAACGGTCAACGCAGTGCGTAATCCAGCACAATTCCGACGAAAATCGCCAAGCCCGCCCAGTGATTGTGCAAAAACGCCTTGAAGCAACGCATCCGGTCCTTGTCGCGGGTGTACCAGAACTCCCACGCAAAGCAGCCCGCCGCCACCAGTAATCCGAGGTGGAACCAGCCACCCAGGTCGAACTTCGAACCCGCCAGCAACAGGCAACCGAGCGCCAGCCCTTGCAGGGTCAGGATGATCACCCGGTCTGCATCACCGAACAGGATTGCCGTGGACTTCACGCCGATCTTGAGGTCGTCATCGCGGTCGGTCATCGCGTAATACGTGTCGTAGCCCACGGTCCACATCAGGTTGGCGATCCACAGCAGCCATGCCGCAGCCGGCAATTCACCGGTTTCTGCGGTGAACGCCATCGGCATCCCCCACGAAAATGCGGCACCCAGCACCACTTGCGGGTAATAGGTGTAGCGCTTCATGAAGGGGTAACTGAACGCCAACGCCAGGCCGCCCAAAGACAGCCAGACGGTCGCGGCGTTGGTGCAAAGTACCAGCAGGAAGCTCACGCCCATCAGCAAGGCGAAGAACACCAGCGCCTCTTTCGAGCTGATCTTGCCGCTCACCAGCGGGCGCTGCTCGGTACGTTTCACATGACCATCGACCTTGCGGTCCGCCCAGTCGTTGATCACGCAGCCACCGGCGCGGGTCAGCACTACGCCCAGGACGAAAATCACGATGTTGGCCAGGGACGGCGAACCCTTGCCGGCAATCCACAGCGCCCACAGTGTCGGCCAAAGCAGCAGGTAAATGCCGATCGGCTTGTCCATCCGCGTCAGCTGAATGAAGTCCCAGGCCCGAGGGTTCAAGCGGTTCAAGGACTTGAGCAGGCTTTGGTACATCAGAGATTCTCCGATTGGGCGCGTGCGGCGTCCCACAGGGAAGGCAGGAAAATTTCGGCGACCAGGACACTCAACGCGCCGCGGTCAAAGCGTGAACGGCGACCCCATAGTTCTGGCGCCCGCACCTCGCTCGGCAGCCATTCTTGAGGATAATGACAAACCTCGATGGCCCGACGCTGAAAGGCTTGGTCGCAGAACAGCAATTCCCCCAGGGAGCGGCTGCCCAATTCGTCCATGTGCAAACCGTCGCCTTGCAATGCACTGCGTGCCGCGACGCTGCGGGCGAACACCCAGGCTTCACCATGACCGCGCAGATACACCTCGCGCACCCAACCTTCACTGCCGTCGGCCAGGTTCAGTGCTGCGCATTCGTCGGCGCGCAGGGTTTGCCAGCCTTCGAACATTGGCGAGACGCTGAAGGCATCATTCGACAGATGAATCAGGCGTCGAGTAAGTGAGCCTTCGTCGAACAGCCAGTCCAGGATGGAGGCATCGGGGAGGGGCGCCAGTTCGCTGCGCGAGAGCCAGAGGGGAGCTGGAGAGGGGGATTCTGTGTGTTGCACAATGAGTCATTATTGGCAGCAAATGAGGCGGCGAGCTTAACATGTCAGCCACCGATATCGATTGAATTGGCCTGCCGTTGCGCCGAACAGGCTTGCATCCGGCGGCATCGATCAGTACAAAACGCGCTGAGCTGGACGGCAGTGCTACAACCATCGACCGTCCGGCCGGCAAAACGCCTGAACCCTGAGGAAGTACCTGATGAAAAAGTGGCAATGTATCGTCTGCGGCCTGATCTACAACGAAGCCGACGGTTGGCCGGATGACGGCATTGCGCCGGGCACCCGTTGGGAAGACGTGCCGGAAGACTGGCTGTGCCCGGACTGCGGTGTGGGCAAAATGGATTTTGAAATGATCGAAATCGCTGCCTGAATAATTGAGGAGTAAGGAATGAACGCACCTGTCGTTATCATTGGCACCGGTCTGGCTGGCTACAACGTCGCCCGTGAGTTTCGCAAGCTCGACAGCGAAACCCCGCTGCTTTTGATTACCGCCGATGACGGGCGCTCTTACTCCAAGCCGATGCTCTCCACCGGCTTCGGCAAAAACAAGGACGCCGACGGCCTGAGCATGGCCGAACCCGGCGCCATGGCCGAACAACTCAAGGCCGAAATACGCACCCACACGCGCATCAGCGGCATTGACCCGGGCCACAAGCGCCTGTGGATCGGGGAAGAGGCGGTGATGTACCGCGACCTGATCCTGGCCTGGGGCGCCGAAACCGTGCGCGTGCCCATTGAAGGCGATGCGGCGGATTGCGTATTCCCGATCAACGACCTGGAAGATTACGCACGCTTCCGTGCGGCAGCCGCTGGCAAGCGCCGCGTGCTGCTGCTCGGCGCCGGCCTGATCGGCTGCGAGTTCGCCAACGACCTGACCTTGGGCGGCTACGAGGTGCAACTGGTTGCGCCGTGCGAGCAAGTCATGCCGACCCTGTTGCACCCGGCGGCTGCGGCAGCGGTGCAGGCTGGCCTGGAAAGCCTCGGCGCACGTTTCCACCTCGGGCCGGTGCTCAATCGTCTGCAACGCGTGGCGGACGGTCTGGAAGCGCACCTGTCAGATGGCCAGGTGATCCCGTGCGACGTGGTGGTCTCGGCCATTGGCCTGCGCCCGCGCGTCGACCTGGCGGCAGCGGCCGGTTTGCAGGTCAACCGCGGCATCATGGTCGACCGGCACCTGAAGACCTCCCACGCCAACATCTACGCCCTGGGCGATTGTGCCGAGGTCGATGGGTTGAACCTGCTGTACGTAATGCCCCTGATGAGCTGTGCACGAGCGCTGGCGCAAACCCTCTCCGGAAACCCGACCGCCGTCACCTATGGCCCGATGCCGATCACCGTCAAAACACCGGTGTGCCCGCTGGTGGTGTCCCCGCCGCCACGGGGCGCGGAAGGCATCTGGACCGTCGAAGGGCAGGGCGCCGACATCAAGGTTTTATGCCGCGATGCCGCAGGCAAACTGCTCGGTTATGCCCTCACAGGCGCCGCCGTGATGGAAAAACTGGCCCTGAACAAAGAGCTTCCAGCCCTGTTGGCATAAATACCGGTCGTTCTGTCGGAATCACCCCCCTTTTGCCCTAACAATGGCCGCGCCGATACTGGCGCGGGGCCTCACTGCGTGCCATCCTCACTCCCGTCTGCCGCAGAGTAGAGCACCTGCGGCGCTTTTGGCGCTGCTCCGCAGAGAGCAGCACGGACATAACAACAACAAACCGTCAAAGGGGCTTCACTCACATGCGTAAACCAGACCTCGCTGCAGCCATTGCTGAAAAAGCAGACCTCACCAAAGAACAAGCCAACCGCGTTCTCAACGCCGTTCTTGAAGAAATCACCGGTGCCCTGCACCGCAAAGACAGCGTGACGCTGGTGGGCTTTGGCACCTTCCTGCAACGCCATCGCGGTGCCCGCACCGGCAAAAACCCGCAAACCGGTGAGCCCGTCAAAATCAAGGCCAGCAACACCGTTGCGTTCAAGCCAGGCAAGTCGTTGAAAGACAGCGTCAATCCGTAAGCCGTTTTCGCCTCTTGCGTAGCGGGGGGTGGAATAAAAAATGGGCACGCCAACCAGGGTTGGGTGCCCATTTTTTGTGGGGTTAACAGAGATTGTTGAAATCCGTCCCCTGAAATCTGGTTTAAAGGTCTGAAAAACTATAGGGCTGAAGCTCGGTGATCTGAGACAGCAGAATCAGATGCTCCACCGCCTTCACCTTCTCTAGATGATCGAGGGTGTCCGGGCCGCCGAACATCAGCGCTGGAACAAAGCCGTACATCTCGTCGTGACGCAGGGTGCCGAGCTTTTTCTTCGCGGGTTTGAATAGGTCGCCATAATCGTTGGAGTCCACATTCCTGGAAAGCAGAAAACCTTGTAGTTCTCTGTCCATCTCGTCACTCGTAATTTCGAAATCATCAAAAACACATCGAGAAAGCACACTGGTTATTTTGAGAGAGGCACCCGTTTTTTCGCCCCACAGGTACAAGTCACCGAAGGCGCTACGAGCAATCAGGTGGTAAGCATCACGTTCTTCATATTTCGTCCCTTCAAGCCAAGACGTCACTACCCCATCGTACTCTTGGGGATTCACTATCCAAAAAATGCCGTCACCGTATCCGCACCAGCCGTGTTCGGCCCAGTATTCCAATAACTGATTGGGTAACTTGCCTCTATAGCGCTCAATACTTGATGCTGGGACTTCCTGCCGATCAACAGGTCCGCCAAATTTCTCTAAAAACCGGGCAAATATCTTGTCCATGTGATGGCTCCTTATTAGCACTTATGTAGTTTTACATTGAGAAAAGTTGACTCTCGCATTGATTGGGGTATGGCCTCAGCAGCAGCCTTCAAATTTGCGATTTTCGGTCCCCACTGAGGGCCGATACTGGAATTCACTTGTCGATCACCAAAGTCCGCAATGATGTCCTTGCCGCCAGCACTTAGATCAGGATTATGCAGCCCTGCAAGACTTGACATTGTTTCCTTGGCTTTTGTGATAGCAAGCTCTTCTGCTTCAAGCGGGCTCATGTTTTTTTGATATTCCCTTTGAAAGCGCTCTTGCAATTTATCTCGTAAATCCTTTCGGGCCAACGTAGCTGCCGCCCGACTACGCTTCACCGGATTGGCAATATTCTCCAGATATTCATCAATCGTCAGCCGATTCAGCCCGTCCTCTTGCCCCTTCAACTGCCGCTCGAACTCTCCGATTTTAGACGCCGGCATCTTGTCCGCTTTGAAGCATTCGACTTTATGAAGCGGCATGGCGTTCGGTTTGTCACGGGGCGAGTCTTTGTCTTTTCCGCGTGGGCGATTTGCGGGTGACGCAGTTTCCTGCGGGCCAAGTGCACCTCTGCGGGGCTCTGCGGTTTGCAGGTCTGGTCGTTTTTTCAGTGCCTCTTCATGCTTGAGCATCCATTCGCCAAGCCGTGCCCCTTTGGGGCTTGCTCGCATTTCCTGGGCGAGGACGTTTACATTACCTCGACCACGCGTAATGTAAGCGACGATGGCTCCCAGCAGCAGGACGACAACCTCCACATGCCCCAATGCGATCTGATGGGCTGCCCTGCCTTGAGCAAAAGAATCGTCCCGGTTGAACGGGTTCAACCCTCTCTCGCCACGAGGGCCACTCCACGCGATGTTGATGCCCGTCAGGTAATACTCGCCAATGCGCGGCAATCCCTCGACGAAAAACTCAGCGATGGACGTCAGACCAAGTATCCCTAATATCCAGGTGCTGACGTGCAATCCCATTGCGGCGCCAGCGGCACCCATGGGAATGGCACCTGCCCCTCCGAGGAATGCGCCCACTCCCGCGCCAATTGCCCCTCCGGTCAGCACACTGCCGGCGACGATCATTGCCATTTGAGTAACGACTTCGATCAACTCGTTGAGGATGCTGGAGATGTCGAGGTCAGAGAACCGTTGCCTCAATAGGCGGCCGGCTTCCCACTCGGCTTGGTTGAATGCGTAGCGGACACTCTTGATCCGTCGGATGTTCAGAGAAAGGGAGGGGGCAGGTTCGTTGAAATGCGTGCGAAAGCTGGCTCCTCCCTGGTAACCCATTTCATGGGTTATACGTTTTTCAATCTCGTGCCACGTGGGCACGATTTGCCATAAAAACATTCGAGTGTCTCCCTGACAGTTCGCCCGTTCGTGGACTAGTAATTCCGGTGTCCATGACCGAAATACGCTAACAAGAACTTGGAGGAGGTGATGTAGGAAGACTCTCCTTCAGCGGTCGGAAACTTCCTGCGTTTCAGAATGTTGCATGTCTTAAAGCGGAACGATCCAAGCTGGCACCTGGATTGTTTCCTGGAGGCGTGGCGCGGGTGAATTTGATGGCGAACAACGTGATACGGAGCCAAAGAAACCCCCGATTGCTGGTGACAACAAACGGGTTTGTTTTTTCTGCTTTGCGAGTCAGATGATTCTGTTTTTTTGCTGGGTGATAATCGCTGCCATTTCCGGTTCGTCCAGATGATCCAGTGCTTGCTCAACTAGCAAATGCACCCCGTCAGCCATGCGACTGATCGCCAGGGCTACTGAACGGCGGGAGCCGTTTACATCATCGGCAAGGTCAGCGGCGATGGCGCTGATGGACAGCAGATCTTCCGAGGCGTTGGCCAGGAGTGCTTCGGTATTGATGCCTGGGCAGACGCTGAAAAGTTGGCTGTTACGTTTCGGTTGTTTCTGTTCCGTTTGGGTGGTGTGGTGATCGGGGGCGCGTTCTGCGGCTTCTTGGAGCTCTTTGGTATCAAGGGCTTCGTTTTCTGGGGGATTTGGTGTTGGCTTGATCATTGGTGTTGTACCGATTTGAGAGCTAACACCATTTCGCTTGCACTTCGAAAGAGGTGGCAGCTGTGTATAGGTGTGCAAGACCGGAATCGGTAAACCGGCAGATCGAAAGATCTCCCACACACAGCCGCCATAATGATCCGCGAGCATAGAAAAACGCTCAATCAATAGCCATTACCGATTGTGTGCCGATTCCGGACTTGCACGTCCGAATCACCGATTTTGCGGTGACTTAAAGAGGTTATCGGTACCGGTCAAAATCGCCTAGTTCACGCATGGCTCGGCGTTGCGAAGGAAATGTCCGAGAAGTCTGCGGGGTGCAAGATCAAAAGATCGCAGCCTGCGGCAGCTCCTACAGGAATGTGTTTCTGCAGGTGTAAGGGCGTCGCAGTATGCATTCCCGCTATGGAGCATGGGGCGAATGACGAGATGATGTAAAAGCGTGACTTGGTAGTCATCATGCGGGAAATATGGCTTATCTTCTTCTAACGCATCTAGATGGTGGCGTTCTTGTTTTAAGTCGCTAAACTGCCCCGGCCGTTCATTTTCCTTCTGAGGCTGTGCGCATGAAATTTCGTTTTCTGCTGTGGATGCTGGGTTTTTTGATGGGCAAGGCCAGCCGGACCAATCCGGCGTTTCAGCAGCAGTTGGGTGACAAGGACCTGGTGTTCCAGCTGCAGACCCTGGACGGGAAAGTGGCGCGGCAATTCCGCGTGAAGGACCAGCGCATCACCAGCCAATCGGGTGTGCATGCCGAGCCGGCGTTTGCGATTGCCTTCAAGGACGCCGCGTATGGCTTTGCCACGATGCAGGCGAAGAACAAGCAATTGGCGTTCATGACGGGGATTCAGGACAAGTCGATCCAGATCAAGGGCAACCCGGCGCTGGTGATCTGGTTCCAGGGGCTGACCAAGTATTTGAAGCCGAAGAAGGCGAAGCCCAAGGCTTGAGGTCTTTCAGTTAGACCGAGTGATATTCATCGCGGGCAAGCCCGCTCCCACAGGATTTAAGCGATCCCTGTGGGAGCGGGTTTGTCCGCGATGCTGTTCAGCCCTGGCTGAATTGCGACGCCAGTTCACGCAGCAGCACTTCAGCTTCCAGCACTTTGCTGACCACGTCTTCGGCCTTGGCGCGGCTCAGGCCGAGGCGTTCCAATAGTGCGTCCGGGATGCCTTCGTCGGGGCCGGAGCCGATGCCTCGGCTGCGTAGCAGGCGCACCGACAGGCAGACAAGGTTCGGGTATTCGGCGTAGGTGCCGTCGTAGGCCGGGTCGTGCTGGAAGCGCAGGGCGGTGGACAGCTCTTCGGGCATGTCCCAGTAGCGCATCAGCCACGAGCCGATCTGCTCACGGCTGATGCCCAGCAGGTGTTGTTCCACGAAGCTGTGGCACAGATGCGGGTTGACCTCCAGGTGGCGGCAGATCAGCGAGAAGTGTGGCGGGAACACGTGGGCCAGCAGCAGATAGCCGAAGTTGTGCAGCAGGCCGGCCAGGTAGGTCAGGCCGGCTTCCGGGCGCTGCGTGCGCGGCATGGCGCGGGTCAGGCCTTCGATGACGGCGGCGGTGTAGATGGATTGCTGCCAGTACGGCGTGGTTTGTTGCGGGTGGTCCTTGGGCAGGCTCAGGGTTTTACCCAGGGCCAGGCCCAGCGCCAGGTTGATCACCAGGTCGAAGCCCAGCACGCGCACGATGGCGTCTTCCACGGAACGGATCTTGCCCGGCGAGGCGTAGTACGGTGACGCCGCCCAGCTCACGACTTGCGCGGCCAGCGCTGGGTCGGTTTCGACCACGCCGGTGATGTCGTCGATGGTGGCGTTGGGGTCGACACGCAGCTTGATGATCTTTTGCGCGGTTTCGGCCAGCGGCGGAATCTCGATGGTCTCTTCCAGGCGCTGCTGGATGCGCCGCGCGGTAAACGCCTGGACGGCCTGGGTGATTTCCTTGCGGTCGTCATCGGGGCGGTCGAGGTTCGGACGGATGCTGCTCAGGTTTTCGCCGAAGTTGGCGGCGCTGGCTTTGGTCAGCATGGTCTTGAAGTCTTCGCTGGAGACTTCCAGCAGCACGCCCGGCTCACCAGAGTTGACCAGCAACTTCGGCTCACGCAGCAGGCTTTCGTCGTACAGGCAGGGTGAACTGGTCAGCGCCGGCAGGCCCGGCAGCAAGCTGAGGTTGTGCTTGCCGAGCATTTTTTTCAGGCGCTCGGTGGGTACGGCAGTGAGGCGGCGACCGGTGAGTTCGGTCAGGCGATTGAGGTCCAGCAACTGGCTCTGCGGGAACAGCACCATCAACGCGCCGACGCTGTCATCGAGCAGAACAGCCTGCACTTTGCGCGCGGCATTGAGGCCGTGATGGTCCAGCACTTCTTCGTAGGCAATGCCCAACTTGCCCAGCATCAGCCGAATAACCGACGGAGCGTGCGGGGTATCGGGTGCGAAGGCAACGTCGGTCATGGTCTGTATCCGTGATTAAACAATTGCAGAAGTATAACCAGCTTGCCTAAGGCCACGCCTCAGAAACTGTGACGGTTGTCACACTTGGCCGTATTGTTGGCCATGACGCAGCCAGCGGTCGAGTAGCGGGCTGACATGGGTCGGCCAGCGTTCGAGCAATGCCTGGGCCGCATCCCGCACGGCGGGCAGCAAATCGGCATCGCGCATCAGATCGGCGACCTTGAATTGAAGCAGCCCGGTTTGGCGGGTGCCGAGCATTTCGCCGGGGCCGCGCAATTCCAGGTCCTTTTCGGCGATGACAAAACCATCGTTGGTTTCGCGCATGATGCCCAAGCGCTGGCGGCCGATCTGCGACAGCGGCGGATGGTAGAGCAGCACGCAATGGCTGACGGCGCTGCCGCGGCCGACGCGGCCGCGCAACTGATGCAATTGCGCCAGGCCCAGGCGCTCGGGGTTTTCGATGATCATCAGACTGGCGTTGGGCACGTCCACGCCCACTTCGATCACCGTGGTCGCGACCAGCAGTTGCAGGTTGCCAGCCTTGAACTCGGCCATCACCGCGGCTTTTTCCGCAGGTTTCATGCGGCCGTGGATCAGCCCGACCTTCAGCTCGCCGAGGGCGGCGGTCAGGTCCTCGAAGGTAGTTTCGGCGGCCTGGCAGGTCAGCTCTTCCGACTCTTCGATCAGCGTGCACACCCAATAGGCTTGACGCCCTTCGGCGCAAGCGCTGCGCACCCGCTCGATGACTTCGACCCGCCGGGTGTCGGTGATCAGCACAGTGTTGACCGGGGTTCGGCCGGGGGGCAGTTCGTCGAGGATCGAGGTGTCGAGGTCGGCGTAGGCGCTCATGGCCAGCGTGCGCGGAATCGGCGTGGCGGTCATGATCAACTGGTGCGGACACATGCGTCCGCCGACGCCTTTCTGGCGCAGGGCCAGACGCTGCTGCACGCCGAATCGGTGCTGTTCGTCGATGATCACCAGCGCCAGGTTCTTGAATTGCACTTCGTCCTGGAACAGCGCGTGAGTGCCGACCACCATGGGCGTGCCGCTGGCGATCTGCTCCAGCGCGGCGATGCGGTTCTTGCCCTTGAGCTTGCCGGCGAGCCACGCGACTTCGATGCCCAGCGGTTCGAGCCAGCGCTTGAAGGTGATGAAGTGCTGCTCGGCGAGAATCTCGGTGGGCGCCATCAGTGCGACCTGATAACCGGCCTCCAGCGCTTGCAGCGCGGCAAGGGCGGCGACCACGGTTTTGCCGGCGCCGACGTCGCCCTGGATCAGCCGTAGCATGGGCTCGTGCTGGCTGAGGTCGTAGGCGATTTCGTTACCGACCCGTTGCTGGGCGCCGGTCGGGCTGAAGCCGAGGTTGGCCAGGTATTTGGCCGGCAGTCGCGTGGCTTTGGGCATCGCGGGCGCACGCAGGGAGCGCATGCTTTCGCGCAGGCGCTGTTGCGACAGTTGATGGGTCAGCAGTTCTTCGAAAGCCAGGCGGTGCTGCGCCCAGTGGTGACCGAGAGCGAGTTCATCGACGTCGGCATCGGCGGGCGGGTTGTGCAGGTAGCGGATTGCATCGGCCAGTGGTGCCAGTTGGTAGTCGCGGGCCAGCTCGTTCGGCAGCCAGTCGGGCAGGCTGCTGGGGCCGAGCAGGGTGAGGGTCTGCATGCACAACTGGCGCAGGCGCTGTTGGGTCAGACCTTCGGTGAGGGGGTAGACCGGAGTCAGGGTTTCATCCACCGGCGGTGGTTCGTCGCCAGTGATGGCGCGATATTCCGGGTGGTAGATTTCCAGCCCCGAAGCACCGGGCCGTGCCTCGCCGTAGCAGCGAATCCGCGTGCCGCGTTTGAGGCCTTCTTTCTGCGCATTGCTGAAATGGTAGAAGCGCAGGCTGAGTCCGCCAGTGCCGTCCTGCAAGCGCACCACGAGGCTGCGCCGACGGCCCATGACCACATCGGCGCCGCTGACCGTGCCTTCGATGACTGCATCCTGCCCGGGTCGCAGCGCGCCGATCGGGACCACACGGGTGCGATCCTGATAGCGCAGGGGCAAGTGAAACAACACGTCCTGGAGGTTTTCCAGGCCGACCTTGGCCAGTTTCTCGGCCATGGCTTCACCGACACCCTTGAGTGCCGTCACCGACACTTGCGACAACTCGCTCATGACCGTCGCTTAGCCCGCAGCGACCTGCGCCGCTGGCTTGGCCACCGAGCACAGGCGAATGGAGTCGGCGAGGATTTCAATCGCCTTCGGACGCGGGAAACTGGCGCGCCAGGCAATGGCCACGGTGCGGAACGGCACGGGTGCCGACAACGGACGCACCTCGATCACGCCTGGGGCGTAGTGATGGCTGTCGACTGCCGACAACGGCAGGATCGAAATCCCCAGGCCGGATGCGACCATGTGGCGAATGGTTTCCAGGGAGCTGGATTCCACCGTGGTGTGCTTGGCGCCGTCGTTGCCTTTGGTCAGGGTCGGGCAGGCTTCCAGTACCTGATCGCGGAAGCAGTGGCCTTCGCCGAGCAGCAGCAGGCTCTTGTCGTTGAGCAGGTTGGCGTCGATGGACTCTTTTTGCGTCCACGGGTGCTGGGCCGGCATCAGCACGTAGAACGGCTCGTCGTAGAGCTGCAGGGTCAGCACATCGGCTTCGCTGAACGGCAGGGCGATGATGATCGCGTCGAGTTCGCCATTGCGCAGTTTGTCGCGCAGCACGTGGGTGAAGTTTTCTTCGATGTACAACGGCATCTGCGGGGCGACCCGGTGCAGTTGTGGAATCAGGTGCGGGAACAGGTACGGCCCGACGGTGTAGATCGCGCCGACTTTAAGCGGTGCGGTCAACTGGTTCTTGCCGGCCTGGGCCAGTTCGCGGATGCCCTGGGCCTGTTCCAGCACCTTTTGCGCCTGGGCCACGATGCCTTCGCCGACCGGCGTCAGGCGCACGGCGCTTTTGCTGCGCTCGAAAATCAGCACACCGAGTTCGTCTTCAAGCTTTTTCACGCCCACCGAAAGGGTCGGCTGGCTGACGTGGCAACGCTCGGCCGCGTGGCCGAAGTGCTGCTCTTGGGCGAGGGTAACGATGTAGCGTAATTCTGTGAGGGTCATAGCAAGCGTCCATGAATTTGCGTGCCAAGCATACCGGCTGCAATCGATAGACGCACGTTATCAGACTGAACGTGTCGGGTGACACCGGGCAATGCGAAAGGCAAAAAAGATCGCAGCCTGCGGCAGCTCCTACACAGGTCAATGTGATCCCTGTAGGAGTTGCCGCAGGCTGCGATCTTTTGATTGTTACCGGCGGCGTTTTTCCAGCGAATACACAAAAGGTGCAACGATTTCGATGGAGCCATTGGTCAGCATGTCGGCCGGCGGCTTGGGCAGCGGTTGAGCGCGGCGGATCATTTCCAGGGTGGCCCGGTCCAGATCGGCGGTGCCCGAGGCGCCTACCAGCTCAAACGACAACACATTGCCTTCGGCATCCACGACGAAACGCAGGCGGTTCATGCCTTCCTTGCCCCGTGCCTGTGCACTGGCCGGGTACTTTTTGTACTTCTGCAGGTGCGCCAGCAGCGTGCCTTGCCAACTGGCCTTGGCCGCCAGTTGAGCGGGTGAAGGGCCCGGTGCAGGCTGAGCGGATTTCTCCGTTGGCGCCTGAGTCTGTTGCGTTTCGGCAGGCTTTTCTTCGGCCGGTTTTTCCTTCGGCGGTTCGGGTTTCTTCTCTACCGGCTTGGGCGGCTGTGGCTTCGGCTTTGACTTGACGGGTTTGGGCACGGCAATTTCAGCTTTCGGCGCTTCGGCGAGCTTGGGGATCGGCAGTTCTTCAACCGGAGCCGGTGGCTGCGGTGGGGTGACGACCTTCGGCGGAGCAGGCGGTGGCGGGGCAGGGACCGGTGCCAGTTCGACCATCATTGCCTGGGGCGGCAATTCGATGGGCGGGCGGGCGGACCAGTTCAGCGCCAGCGCGATGGCCAGCGCGTGAACGCCCAGCACCACAGCCAGGCTACCGCTGTAACGCGTCAGCTTATGGCGCGTCGTGATCATTTCTTGGCTGCCGTCTCGAGTCCGACCAGACCTACCTTCAGGTAACCGGCCGATCGCAGGTTGTCCATCACGCTCATCAGGTCGCCGTAATCCACGCCTTTGTCGGCCTGGAAGAAGATCGTCGTGTCTTTTTTGCCCTGGGTCCTGGCGTCGAGGGTGGCGCCGAGTGCTTCGGCCTTCACTTCGTCTTCACCGAGGAACAGGCGCTGGTCAGCCTTGACGCTGAGGAACACCGGTTTCTCTGGCCGCGGCGCCGGTTTGGCGGTGGAAGCGGGCAGGTCGACCTTGATGTCCACGGTGGCCAGCGGGGCCGCCACCATGAAGATGATCAACAGCACCAGCATCACGTCGATGAACGGCGTGACGTTGATTTCGTGGTTTTCGGACAGATCGTCGTCTGCCCCTTCTTTCAAATGCAGGCCCATGGCCGATTACCCCACTTTCACCATGTGCGGTTGCGAGCTGCGCTCAGGCTGGTGGTCGAGGTCGCGGCTGACCAGCAGCAGGACCTGTGCCGACGCGTCGGACACCTGAGCTTTGTAACCGGCGATGGAGCGGGCGAAGACGTTGTAGATCACGACCGCAGGGATCGCTGCAACCAGGCCCAGTGCGGTGGCCAGCAGGGCTTCGGCGATGCCGGGAGCGACGACGGCGAGGTTGGTGGTCTGGGTTTTGGCGATGCCGATGAAGCTGTTCATGATGCCCCACACGGTACCGAACAGGCCGACGAAGGGCGCGGTGGAACCGATGGTCGCCAGCACGCCGGTGCCGCTGCTCATGTTGCGACCGCAGGCCGCGACCAGGCGCTCAAGGCGGAAGCTGACACGCTCCTTGATGCCTTCTTTCTCGCGGCTGTTGACCGACAGGCGCATCTCTTCGAGAGCATCGTGCACCAGCAGGTTGGCGAGGGTGCCTTCCTTCGCCGCCGTGGCGCTGGCTTCCTTGAGGGAGGTGGATTTTTTCAGTTGAGCGATTTCGCCGCGCAGGCGACGCTTGGCGCCCATCAGCTCAAGACCCTTGGCGATCCAGATGGTCCAGGTGATGATCGAGGCGATGGCCAGGCCGATCATCACGATTTTCACGATGATGTCGGCATTCTTGTACATGCCCCACGGCGACAGGTCATGGGCCATGCCCAGAGTGTTGTCGGCTTCAAGGACTTCAGGAACGTCTTCACCCAGATTATCTGTCGGCGCTGCCTGGGCAGGATCCGTCGCGACGGGAGCAACGGCCGGGGCGGCGTGATCAGCCGGTGCAGGGGCTGCGGCGGCGGCCGGAGTCGCTGGCGGCTGGGCATCGGCGAAAGCCGCGACTGGCGCGAGCATCAGGCTGAGGAACAGGGCGGCCACCGCGCTCCAGGCGCGAGGTCGTTTGGTTGGCGAAGCGGAGAGTTGATTACGTGTCATGCTGGCCGGACCTGAGAGAAAAAACGGGTGATGTTCTTCCAGGCCTCGAAGGGCCGAGAACAAAAGTGGGGCGTATTATTGCAATTAATTCTTGTTAACAGAAGTAATAGCGTCTCTTTTTTTCCTGCGTTGCTAGCCGCCTGTCTGTTGCCGGCGCTAGTCTGTGGCTTTGCGATGGGAGTTTTCTGATGTCTGCGCCTACTGTTTTGATCGCCGGCTGCGGTGATGTTGGCAGCCGCCTGGCCACACAATTGCTGGCAGCGGGGTGGGAGGTTCATGGCCTGCGGCGGGATGTTTCACGCCTGCCCGCGGGCGTCATCGGCGTTGCCGGTGATTTGTTCAACAAGGACTGCCCGGCCACTTGGCCGATCGGTGCCGTGGATTACCTGGTGTATTGCGCGGCAGCCACCGATCACGACGAGGCCGGCTACCGTGCTGCCTATGTCCAGGGGCTGGAGCATGTGCTGGAGTGGCTGAACGACTACGGTCAGGTGCCCAATCGCTTGTTGTTTGTGTCCAGCAGCAGTGTTTACGGGCAGCAGGATGGCGAGTGGGTCGATGAGCGTTCGTCTACGGTGGCGTCAGGTTATTCTGGACGTGTGATGCTTGAGGCCGAGCAGATCGCGCTCAAGAGCGGTATCCCCGCTAGTGTCGTGCGACTGACCGGCATCTACGGCCCGGGGCGTGAGTGGTTGCTGACTCAGGTCCGCCGGGGTTATCGCGTGGCGGTCGAACCACCGTTGTATGCCAACCGGATCCATGCGGACGATGCCGCAGGGTTGATGGCCTGCCTGCTTGAGGCGGACCGGCGAGGCGTGGCGCTGGAGGATGTCTACATCGGCGTCGATGACGAGCCGGCAGCGCTGGCCGATGTGGTGGGCTGGCTTCGCGAGTATCTGGGCGTGACCGAATGGGACGAGGATTCAAGCGTGCGGCGCACCGGTAGCAAGCGCTGCAGTAATGCGCGGGCCAAGGCTTTGGGCTGGACGCCGAAGTATCCGAGCTTCCGTGAGGGGTATGCGGCGATTCTTGAAGGGCGCTGAACAACAAAAAAGATCGCAGCCTTCGGCAGCTCCTACAGGTGTTTGCATGACCCTGTAGGAGCTGCCGAAGGCTGCGATCTTTTCAGATGGTTACTGTTTTTCCAGCAGCCACTTCCGATCTCCGGGCGTGTACTGAGGCATCTCGTCCGCCTGCGCCGTGTTCACGGTCTGGAAAATCTCCAGTTCCTTGCCCTTGCGCGCAAAGATCCAGGCGTTTCCTTGCCCATTGAGCTGCAGCCACATGTTGTCGTTGCCGCCACTCATCGAGGCGCAGTCGCCGGCCAGGCACAGCGCATAACGGTCAGTACCCGGCAGGCCGGTCACCTGGCCGTCGGCCTGGAATTGCACGGTGTCGCCTTCGCCGGGGCCGCTGACGACTTTCCAGCTACCGCCCATGTAGGCCGAATACAGCGCGCGTTCGAAGCTGGCGCCCAGCGGTGCGCCATCCGGAACCGGGATCAATGCCCGGTCGAAGACCTGGGCCGATTCGTTTTCGGTCGCGGTCTGGCTCAATTGTTTGCCGTCGCGCTTCAGCTCACTGCCGGAGCTGCCATAAAAATCGACTTTCCAGAGGCCGGATTCTTCACCCTGCAGCTTGCCTTCGACGTTTTCAAAGCCGTTGGTGTAGCGGGCCTGGCCGGCCTTGGTGTTGATGTCCCATTCCAGGTTCGGGCCATAGGCCTGGAGCGCTTCACGCAGGGGGACGCCTTTGGCGGCGGCATCGATCGCCACCTGATTGATCCAGGTGCCGCTGATATCACGATCGGCAGGGTTGCTGGCACATCCGCCCAGGAGTAGGGCGAGCAGCGAGAGAACAAGCGCATTGCGCATGGTGGAATCCTTTCAAGCTTTCTTTACAGCAGAGCAGTCGGCGCAGCCCCAGGCTGCGCCGTGCACATTACTCGATGACCAGGATGGCATCCATTTCAACCTGCGAACCCTTTGGCAGGGCTGCAACGCCGATGGCGGCGCGGGCAGGGTAAGGCTGGTCGAAGTACTTGCCCATGATCTCGTTGACCTTGGCGAAGTGGCTCAGGTCGGTGAGGAAGATGTTCAGCTTGACGATGTCCTTGAACGAACCGCCGGCTGCTTCGGCTACAGCCTTGAGGTTCTCGAACACCTGGACGGTCTGGGCTTCGAAGCCTTCGACCAGTTCCATGGTTTTCGGGTCCAGGGGAATCTGACCCGACATGTAAACGGTGTTGCCAGCCTTGATCGCCTGGGAGTAAGTACCGATGGCGGCCGGGGCCTTGTCGCTGGTGATAACAGTCTTGGTCATGAATGACTCCTTGTAAGTGGGCTTAAGCGCGCATGCGGGTGATGCGGATCACCCCGGTCAAGGCGCGCAGTTTCTTGATCACGCGGGCCAGGTGCACGCGGTCGTGCACGCTGACCACCAACTGGACCACGCTGATGCGACCATCGCGTTCGTCCATGCTGATTTTCTCGATGTTGCCGTCGGCGGCGTTGACACTACTGGCCAGCAGGGCAATCAGGCCGCGCTGGTGTTCCAGTTCGACGCGCAGTTCGACGTTGAATTCGCCGGTGACATCCTTGGCCCACGAGAGCTGGATGCATTTTTCCGGGTTGTGGCGGATTTCGCTGATGTTGCGGCAGTTGTCCAGGTGCACGACCATGCCTTTGCCCGCGGACAGGTGGCCGACAATCGGGTCGCCCGGGATCGGCGTGCAGCACTTGGCGTAGCTGAGTACCAGGCCTTCGGTGCCGCGAATCGCCAGCGGGCCTTCCGGGCTTGGCAGCTGTTCGCCTTCGCCGAGCAGTCGGCGAGCCACCACATAGGCCATGCGATTGCCCAGGCCGATGTCTTCGAGCAAATCCTCGATCAGTTCGAGGCGGTACTCGGCGAGCATCGCCTTGACGCGTTCGGCCGGGATTTTCTCCAGCGCGCTGTCGAATCCGTTGAGGACCTTGTTCAGCAGGCGTTCGCCGAGGCTGATGGATTCGGAGCGGCGTTGCAGCTTCAGGGCATGGCGGATGTGCGTGCGCGCCTTGCCGGTGACCACGAAGTTGAGCCACGCCGGGTTCGGCCGTGCGCCAGGAGCGCTGACGATTTCGACCGTGGAGCCGCTTTGCAGCGGTTCGGACAGCGGTGCGAGGCGACGGTTGATCCGGCAGGCAATGCAGCTGTTGCCCACGTCGGTATGCACGGCGTAAGCGAAGTCGACCGCCGTGGAGCCCTTGGGCAGCTCCATGATCCGGCCTTTGGGCGTGAACACGTAGACCTCGTCCGGGAACAGGTCGATCTTCACGCTTTCGATGAATTCCAGCGAGTTGCCGGCACGTTGCTGCATTTCCAGCACGCCCTTGACCCACTGGCGGGCGCGGGCATGGGTGCCTTTTGGCTGCTCGTCGCCGCTGGATTTGTACAGCCAATGGGCGGCGATGCCATTGTTGGCCATCTCTTCCATTTCACGGGTGCGGATCTGGATCTCGATCGGAACACCGTGCATGCCGAACAGTGTGGTGTGCAGCGACTGGTAGCCGTTGGCCTTGGGGATCGCGATGTAATCCTTGAAGCGCCCCGGCAGTGGTTTGTACAAGTTATGTACAGCACCCAGCACGCGGTAGCAGGTATCGACCTTGTCGACGATGATCCGGAACGCGTAGACGTCCATGATTTCGTTGAAGGCCCGACGCTTGCCGCGCATTTTCTTGTAGATGCCGTAGAGGTGTTTCTGGCGACCGCTGACCTCGCCCTGGATGCCGTCGATGGCCAGGCAGTGGCTTAAGGATTCTTCGATCTTGTTGACGATTTCCTTGCGGTTGCCCCGGGCGCGCTTGACGGCCTGGTAGATCCGCGCGGAACGCATCGGGTGCATGGCCTTGAAGCCGAGGTCTTCGAATTCTATGCGGATGGCGTGCATGCCCAGCCGGTTGGCGATGGGTGCATAGATTTCCAGGGTTTCCTTGGCGATGCGCCGGCGTTTTTCACCGGACAGCACTTCCAGTGTGCGCATGTTGTGCAGGCGGTCGGCCAGCTTGACCAGGATCACGCGAATGTCGCGGGCCATGGCCATGGCCATTTTCTGGAAGTTTTCGGCCTGGGCCTCGGCCTTGGTCTCGAAGTTCATCTGGGTCAGTTTGCTGACCCCGTCGACCAGTTCGGCCACGGTTTCGCCGAACTGCGCTTGCAGCGCTTCCTTGGCAATACCGGTGTCTTCGATCACGTCATGCAGCATGGCGGCCATCAGGCTCTGATGGTCCATGTGCATGTCGGCAAGAATATTCGCCACCGCGAGTGGGTGCGTGACGTACGCCTCGCCGCTACGGCGGCGTTGGCCGTCGTGGGCTTGTTCGGCGTAGAAATACGCTCGGCGGACCAGGTTGACCTGGTCCTTGCCGAGGTAGGTCGATAAGCGATCGGCGAGGGCGTCTATGCTCGGCATGATGTCTCCTGCCGTAAGCTGTGTTCCCGCGCCGTGCTACGTCGACCAGGCATAGGCTTAGACGGCCTCGTTGGACTCGTCCTCGAATGCAGCAAAAAGCGGTTCATCTTCAACGATTTCGGCTTCGGCGATAGCTGCGTAGTCGATCAGGCCTTCAGCGATTTCGCGCAGGGCGACGACGGTAGGTTTGTCGTTTTCCCATGCTACTTTCGGCTCTTTGCCGCCGGTGGCCAGTTGACGGGCACGCTTGGTAGAGAGCATGACCAGCTCAAAGCGGTTATCCACGTGTTCTAGGCAGTCTTCAACGGTTACGCGGGCCATGGTCTTCCTCGTAGCAAATGCAATATGCGCGCTGCCCGGATGGGCGAGCGGACTCAACAGTTTAAAAAATCACCAGCGATTAGGGAAGCGCTGATTTTTTGACCAAGCCCTTCAACGCGCTGCAAGTGCCAATGTAAAGCCCTTGCAGCGGTTTTGGGAAGAGCTGATTAACCGAGCAATTCAGCCAGCAATTTGCCGTGACGCTGCTGCTGACGCTTCTGGATCAGCTGATTGGCGCGGAAAATCGCCTTCAGGTCGTGCAGAGCGTGGGCGAAATCGTCGTTGATGATCAGGTAATCGTAGTCGACGTAATGGCTCATTTCGCTGACGGCTTCGCGCATCCGGCCGTCAATGATCTCGTCGCTGTCCTGGCCGCGGTTGGTCAGGCGCTGGTGCAAGGCCTGCAGTGACGGCGGCAGGATGAAGATCGAGCGAGCCTGCGGCATCAGCTTGCGCACTTGCTCGGCACCTTGCCAGTCGATTTCCAGGATCAGGTCGTGGCCTTCGTCCAGGGTCTGCTGCAGGTGGCTTTGCGAGGTGCCATAGAGATTGCCGAACACTTCGGCGCGCTCGAGGAAGTCCCCGTGTTCGATCATCTTCACGAACTCTTCGCGCGAGACGAAGTTGTAGTTCACGCCGTCCACTTCGCCCGGGCGCATGGCACGGGTGGTGTGGGAGACCGACACGCGGATCTCCGGATTGGCGTCGGTCAAAGCCTTGACCAGGCTGCTCTTGCCCGCGCCCGAAGGGGCGGAAATGATGTAAAGGGTGCCAGTGCTGTGGGTCATGTCGGGGTAGCCTTACTCAATATTCTGCACTTGTTCGCGCATCTGCTCGATCAACACCTTGAGGTTGACCGCAGCCTGGGTGCTGCGCGGGTCGAAGGCTTTGGAGCCCAGTGTGTTGGCTTCGCGGTTGAGTTCCTGCATCAGGAAGTCCAGGCGCCGACCGGCAGCGCCGCCGGATTTGAGTACCCGGCGAACTTCGATGATGTGAGTGCTCAGGCGATCCAGTTCTTCGGCGACGTCGCTTTTTTGCGCGAGCATGACCATTTCCTGCTCCAGGCGCTGCGGGTCCATCTCGGCCTTCATGTCGGCGAAACGGTCGAGGACTTTCTGGCGCTGGGTGGCGAGCATCTGCGGGACCAGTTCGCGCAGGGTCACCACGTCTTCTTCGATGGAGGTCAGGCGCTCGTTGATCAACCGTGCCAGCTCTGCACCTTCGCGCTCGCGGCCGGCCTTGAGTTCCTTGAGGCCCTGGTTGAACAGTGCCAGCGCTTCGGCGTTCAAGGCTTGCGGGTCGGTGGCGTCGCCCACCAGTACGCCGGGCCAGGCCAGGACTTCCAGCGGGTTCAGCGCGGCCGGGTTCTTGATCAGGCCGGCGATGGTCTCGGCGGCGGCGACGAGTTGCGCGGCGCGCTCCTGATCGATCTGCAGCGCCTTGCCGGTGTTTTCTTCGGTGAAGCGCAGGGTGCATTCGAGCTTGCCCCGCGATACGCCTTGGCGCAGGGCTTCACGTACCGCGCCTTCGAGGTCGCGAAAGGACTCCGGCAGGCGCAGGTGGGGTTCCAGGTAGCGGCTGTTGACCGACCGCAGTTCCCAGCTCAGGGTGCCCTGGACGCCGGCTTTTTCGACGCGGGCGAAGGCGGTCATGCTGTGCACCATGGCGGTACCTCGCAAGGCAGATCGGCGCAGAACCTTGGTTCCGGGAATCCGATATCAATGAATTAAAGCCGACTGGCAGCAAAGGCGCAGGATTGTAGCGCAGTGGCGCGGATGCGCCCAAACACAGGGTGTGACAAAGAGCG
Organism: Pseudomonas sp. B1(2018); assembly: GCF_003097365.1. Lineage (NCBI taxonomy): Bacteria > Pseudomonadati > Pseudomonadota > Gammaproteobacteria > Pseudomonadales > Pseudomonadaceae > Pseudomonas > Pseudomonas sp. B1(2018). Next base: position 305,545 of record NZ_PYUK01000002.1, on the reverse strand, counting down.
GCAGGCCTGCGCCGGCGTGCAGTGCAGAGCCTTCGGTCGTCGGCGGATTTTTTTAGAAGTGCCCAGGTGCGGCCGTCGGCTCTATAATGCTCCGCAGTTTTCCGTCCCCAGTACAGGTATTCCCTATGATACGTCCAAGTGGTCGCGCTGCCGATCAGCTCCGCTCGATCCGCATCACCCGCAACTACACCAAACACGCCGAGGGTTCTGTGCTGGTCGAGTTCGGTGATACCAAGGTCATCTGCACCGTCAGCGTTGAACCGGGCGTACCGCGTTTCCTGAAAGGCCAGGGCCAGGGCTGGCTGACCGCCGAGTACGGCATGCTGCCACGTGCCACCGGCGAGCGTAACCAGCGTGAAGCCAGCCGTGGCAAGCAAGGCGGCCGTACCCTGGAAATCCAGCGTCTGATCGGCCGCTCCCTGCGCGCTGCGCTGGACATGACCAAACTGGGCGACGTCACCCTGTACGTCGACTGCGACGTGATCCAGGCAGACGGTGGCACCCGTACGGCGTCGATCACCGGCTCCATGGTCGCGCTGATCGATGCCTTGAAAGTGATCAAGAAGCGTGGCGGCCTGAAAGGCGGCGACCCGGTCAAGCAGATGATCGCTGCTGTTTCCGTGGGCATGTACAAGGGCGAGCCTGTGCTCGACCTCGACTACCTGGAAGACTCGGCGGCCGAAACCGACCTGAACGTGGTGATGACCAGTGCCGGTGGTTTCATCGAAGTCCAGGGTACTGCCGAAGGCGCGCCGTTCCAGCCTGAAGAGCTGAACGCGATGCTGGAGCTGGCGAAGAAAGGCATGAACGAGATCTTCGAACTGCAAAAGGCTGCATTGGCCGACTGACCGGACGCTCCAGACAAGGAGGACACCATGAGTGACGAACAACTGCCGCTGCCCACGCCGAGCCAGGAGGTGCGCCAGTGGGCGATGTTCTGTCACCTGTCCGCCTTGCTGGGAATCTGGATTCCGTTCGGCACGCTGATCGGCCCGCTGATTCTCTGGCAAATGAAGCGCGAGATGGACCCGTTCATCGATGCCCAGGGCAAGGAGGCTTTGAACTTCCAGATCACCGTCGCCATTGCCTCGGCCATCTGCTTCCTGCTGATGGTGGTGATTGTCGGCTTCTTTCTGTTTGGGCTGATCGCTATCGGCGCGCTGGTCCTGACCATCATTGCTGGCGTGAAGGCCAACGAGGGTTTTCCTTACCGGTACCCGTTTACCTGGCGACTGATCAAATAACGATCAATCTTCATTTGCAGGAACGAGCCTGCGGGCACCCACAGAAGCAAAACAGAAGCAGCGTCAGCCAAGGTAATAAGAAAATGCCCCGATAGCTCGGGGCATTTTCGTTTGTCATATCAAATAAATGTTTCAAGTTGTAATTTATATTTGCTAGTTGTAACAATTGTTATGGCAAGTATTGTCGAGTTAATACATTTTTAGTCACAACTGTAAAGTGTCGATATTGCCCTTATGCTTGGCAATAAGTCAGGGTGATTGATAAAGTTGCCCCCACGAAATATTTCAAGAAATATTTTGATATATTCAGACCATTGAAGGTCCTTGAATTCACCATCAATCAGTGTTGAGAAATTCAACCTGTTCAAGAGGCGTGTCCAGGTAAAAAGTTCGCCCCTGAATATATATCCAAGAATAAGTGCAAAATGATTCAGCTCGATTTTTATGGAACATTAGTCGCCGCCTCCCTGGTGCTGTTATTGGGTCGCGGGCTTGTCACACGTGTCGGTTTTTTACGCGCCTACAATATCCCCGAACCTGTAGCGGGTGGCCTGGTGGTTGCCTTGGTTCTCCTGGCCTTGCGCAGCTTCGATGTTCAAGTCCGGTTCGACACTTCGTTGCAGACTCCCTTGATGCTGGCGTTTTTCGCCACCATTGGCTTGAGCGCCGACTTCGCCAGCCTGAAGAAGGGCGGGCGCGTCGTGGGGATTTTCATTCTTGCGGTCACCGGGCTTCTGCTGGTCCAGAATGCCATGGGCATCGGTCTTGCCAGCCTGCTGGGGCTTGATCCTCTGATGGGCCTGCTGACAGGCTCGGTGACCCTGGCGGGCGGTCATGGCACAGGCGCTGCCTGGAGCGCGACATTCAGCGAGAAATACGGCCTGGCTTCGGCTTCCGAGCTTGCGATGGCCTCTGCGACATTCGGCCTGGTGCTGGGCGGTCTGATTGGTGGGCCGGTCGCCCGCTTGCTGATCAAGCGTGTACAGGTACCCGGTTGCGTTGAGCAAGCGAAGCCGCGCGCGCCAAAGGGCTTTGAGCAACCGAACAAGGAGCGCTCGATCACGCCTTTCTCGTTTATCGAGACACTCGCGCTGATCGCCGTCAGCTTGCTGGCAGGTAATCTTCTCAATGGGCTGTTGCTCGGCAGTGCATTCGAGTTGCCGACTTTCGTTTGTGTGTTGTTCGTTGGTGTTGTTCTGCGCAACGGGCTTTCGGCACTTGGCTTGTATCAGGTGTTTGAGCGCGAAGTCTCGGTACTGGGGAATGTAAGCTTGTCGCTGTTCCTGGCAATTGCCCTGATGTCCCTCAAACTATGGGACCTGGCATCGCTGGCTTTGCCGATCTTTATCATTCTGGCTGTGCAAACAGTCGTCATGGCGCTGTTTGCGATATTCGTGACGTTCAGAATAATGGGGAGCAACTACGATGCGGCAGTACTGGCGGCAGGACATTGCGGTTTCGGGCTGGGTGCCACGCCAACAGCCATTGCTAATATGCAGGCCGTGACACAACGCTACGGACCTTCACAGATTGCGTTTCTGGTGGTGCCAATGGTGGGCGCTTTCTTCATCGATATCATTAACGTCATCGTGATCAAGTTGTTCCTGGCGCTGCCATTTTTCGTCGCTGTCTGAAGTTCAGCCGGCTTGCCCCATAAAAAATGCCCGTATCTTGCGATACGGGCATTTTTTTTGACCGTCCTGGGCGTCTGCGAAACGACGCCTCAGATGGTCAGCGTCCAGTCGTAGTCCACGATCAGCGGCGCGTGTTGCGAGAACCGCGGCTGGCGTGGCAGGCGTGCACTGCGTACGAAGCGGCGCAGACCCGGGGTCAGCAGTTGATAGTCGAAGCGCCAACCGAGGTTGAGCATCTCCGCCTGTTCGTTATCTGGCCACCAGCTGTACTGGTCGCCTTCGCGGCTGACTTCGCGCAGGGCGTCGACATAACCCATGTTGCCGACAATCTCGTCCATCCAGGCACGTTCAGGCGCCAGGAAACCCGGAGATTGCTGGCTGTCGCGCCAGTTCTTGATATCCAGCTTCTGTTGCGCCACGTACAGCGAGCCACAATAGATGTACTCGCGACGTTTGCGCCGCTGTTTATCAAGATAACGGGCGAAGTCGTCCATTAGCTTGAACTTCTGGTTCAAGTCTTCATCGCCGTTCTGCCCCGAAGGGAGCAGCAAGGTCGCGATGCTGACCTTGTCGAAATCGGCTTGCAGGTAGCGCCCGTAGCGGTCGGCCGTCTCGAAACCGAGACCGCTGATGACAGCCTTCGGTTGCAGCCGCGAATACAAAGCCACGCCACCTTGGGCGGGGACTTCGGCATCGCAGGCATAAAGGAAGTATCCATCCAGTTGGAAGGCTGGATCGTCCAGTTCAAAGGCGGAGGCGCGGGTGTCCTGCAGGCAGATGACGTCGGCATTCTGTGCCTGCAGCCAACTGAGCAAACCACGCTCGACTGCAGCCTGAATACCATTGACGTTCACACTGATGATCCGCATAAATGGCCCCAAAAATCGCGTGCGTGTATGATACACGGCGTCAAGCTAATTAGCTAAATCCGTGGTATTTGGGGTTTTTTCATGCAAGCGTATCAGCGCGATTTCATCCGTTTTGCCATCGATCGCGGCGTTTTGCGCTTCGGTGAGTTCACCCTGAAGTCCGGGCGCACCAGTCCTTACTTCTTCAATGCCGGGCTATTCAACTCGGGTTCGGCCCTGGCGCAGCTGGGTCGTTTCTACGCCGCTGCCATTGCCGAGAGCGGCATTCCGTTCGACGTGCTGTTTGGCCCGGCCTACAAAGGCATCCCGTTGGCGGCGACTACGGCCGTGGCCCTGGCCGAGCATCACAACCGTGACCTGCCATGGTGCTTCAACCGCAAGGAAGCCAAGGCCCACGGCGAAGGTGGCAGCCTGGTTGGCGCACCCTTGACCGGCGAAGTGCTGATCATCGACGACGTGATCACCGCCGGTACAGCCATCCGTGAAGTGATGCAGATCATCGCTTCCCAGGACGGCGCCAAGGCCGCCGGCGTGCTGATCGCCCTCAACCGTCAGGAGCGCGGCAATGGCGAGTTGTCGGCGATCCAGGAAGTCGAGCGCGACTTCGGCATCCCTGTCATCAGCATCGTTTCGCTGAACCAGGTGCTGGAATTCCTGGCGGATGATCCGCAGCTCAAGCAGCACCTGCCAGCCGTCGAAGCCTACCGCGCCCAGTTCGGCGTATAACGACAAACCCCTGTAGGAGCTGCCGCAGGCTGCGATCTTTTGATCTTGTTTTTAAAAGCAAAATCAAAAGATCGCAGCCTGCGGCAGCTCCTACAGGGGGTGGATCGCAGGGATTGCAGGCAAAAAAAGACCCCGCTCAGCCAGGCCGAGCGGGGTCTTTTTGTTTGCGTTATCGCTTAAGGACGCTTGCGATTGCTGATCAAAGTACCCACACCGGTATCGGTGAAGATTTCCAGCAGGATCGCGTTCGGCACACGACCGTCGATGATCAGCGAGCTGCCCACGCCGCCCTGGACCGCTTCCAGTGCGCAGCGGATCTTCGGCAGCATGCCGCCGTAGATAGTGCCGTCGGCGATCAGTTCGTCGACCTGTTGAGTCGTCAGGCCAGTCAGGACCTTGCCCGACTTGTCCATCAGGCCGGCGATGTTGGTCAGCAGCATCAGCTTCTCGGCCTTCAACGCCTCGGCGACTTTACCGGCCACCAGGTCAGCGTTGATGTTGTACGACTCACCGTTGGCGCCGACGCCGATTGGCGCGATCACCGGAATGAAATCGCCCTTGACCAGCAGGTTCAGCAAGTCGGTATTGATCCCGACCACTTCGCCCACATGGCCGATGTCGATGATTTCCGGGGTGGTCATCTCCGGGGTCTGGCGGGTGACGGTGAGCTTCTTCGCACGAATCAGCTCGGCGTCTTTACCGGTCAGGCCGATGGCGCTGCCGCCGTGGCGGTTGATCAGGTTGACGATGTCCTTGTTGACCTGGCCGCCGAGGACCATTTCCACCACGTCCATGGTCGCGGCGTCGGTGACGCGCATGCCGTCGACGAAATGACTCTCGATCGACAGGCGCTTGAGCAGGTCACCGATTTGCGGGCCGCCGCCGTGAACCACCACCGGGTTGATGCCCACGGCCTTCATCAGCACGATGTCGCGGGCGAAGCCGGTTTTCAGCTCCTCGCTTTCCATCGCGTTGCCGCCGTATTTGATCACCAGTGTCTTGCCGACGTATCGGCGGATATAAGGCAACGCTTCGGACAGGACCTTGGCGGTGTTGGCGGCGGCTTCGCGTTCGAGGGTCATTCAGGGCTCCGGGTGAATCAGAACGGTAGTTGGAGATCAGGTGCAACGCGCTTCAACTGGACTTTGAAAACGTCCTTGATGCGCTGCAATTCAGCCTCGTCATCGGCCTCGAAACGCAGCACCAGCACCGGTGTGGTGTTGGATGCGCGTACCAGGCCCCAGCCTTTGGCGTAGTCGACTCGCACGCCGTCAATGGTGGTCAGGTCGGCGCCTGCGCCCCACTGTGCGTCGTGCAGTGCATCAATGATGCTGAATTTGCTCTCTTCGGTCACATGGATATTGATTTCCGGCGTAGAAATATCGTTCGGGAAGGTTGCGAACAGCTCTTCCGCCGAGGATTTTTCCTTGCTGAGGATCTCCAGCAACCGCGCGGCGCTGTAGATGCCGTCGTCGAAACCGAACCAGCGCTCCTTGAAGAAGATGTGCCCGCTCATTTCGCCAGCCAGCAGGGCGCCGGATTGTTTCATTTTCTTCTTGATCAACGAGTGACCGGTCTTCCACATTAACGACCGACCGCCGTACTCCTTGATCAGCGGGATCAGGCGCCGGGTGCATTTGACGTCGAAGATGATCTCGGCGCCCGGGTTGCGCGCCACGACGTCGCGGGCGAACAGCATCAGCAGGCGGTCCGGATAGACGATGCTGCCGGTGTTGGTCACCACGCCGACGCGGTCGCCGTCGCCGTCGAAGGCCAGGCCGATGTCGGCGTTGGTTTCCTTCACCTTGGCGATCAGGTCGACGAGGTTTTCAGGCTTGCCCGGGTCCGGGTGGTGGTTCGGGAAGTTGCCGTCGACTTCGCAGAACAGCGGGATGACTTCGCAGTTCAGCGCTTCGATCAGCTGCGGGGCAATCACGCCGGCCGCGCCGTTGCCGCAGTCGACAACCACTTTCAGGCGACGGGCCAGCTTGATGTCCTGGACGATTTCGGTGGTGTAGCGCTCGAGGATTTCGACCCGGGTGATGGTGCCCTGGCCGCTGCTCAGGTCATTGGTCTTGAGGCGGTCGTGCAGGGCCTGGATCTGTTCGTTGGCCAGGGTATCGCCGGCAATGACGATCTTGAAGCCGTTGTAGTTCGACGGGTTGTGGCTGCCGGTGAGCATCACACCGGATTTGCCGGCCAGCACGTTGGCGGCGTAGTACAGCGCCGGCGTCGGGACCAGGCCGACATCGCTGACGCGGCAGCCGCTGTCGGCGATGCCTTTGATCAATTGCGCGACCAGCTCCGGACCGGACAAGCGACCGTCGCGACCGACGGACACATTTGGCTCGCCCTGGGCCAGGCTTTGGGAGCCGACGGCGCGGCCAATCCAGTAAGCGGTCTCGGCGTTCAGGAATTCCGGGACGGTGCCGCGGATATCGTAGGCGCGGAAGATGCTGTCAGGGAACTTGGGTGCAATTTTGGCCGGGGTGTTCATCTGTGGAAATGCTCCATCTCGAAAGTGGCTGGACAGGCCGCCGAGTCATTCGGCGACAGGTTCAAACTGAAGGGTATGACGGCGTTTTCCACAGAGAGTTCGTGGTGTGAAAGGGCCATGACGCCCCTGATGGCAGGGGTTTGGCCGGGCAATGCCTTGATTTTCGGTGCTAAACGTTGCAGATGACAATTTGAATTTTGTGGCGAGGGAGCAAGCCCCCCTCGCCACGATGGATCTGTATCAACGGGTACCGGTATGGCCGAAACCGCCAGTGCCGCGCTCGGTTTCAACAAACTCTTCAACCATCTCGAAGTGAGCCTGCACCACCGGCACCAGCACCAGTTGCGCCAGGCGCTCACCGACCGGCATGGTGAATTCGGTTTGGCCACGGTTCCAGCAGGAAACCATCAGCGGGCCCTGGTAGTCGGAATCGATCAGGCCGACCAGATTGCCCAGCACGATGCCGTGCTTATGGCCCATCCCCGAGCGCGGCAGAATCAGCGCCGCCAGGTTCGGGTCACCGATGTAGACCGACAGGCCGGTAGGGATCAGCACGGTTTCACCCGGCTTGATCACGGTGTCCTGCTCCAGCATGGCGCGCAGGTCGAGGCCGGCGGAGCCAGGTGTGGCGTATTGCGGCAGCGGGAATTCGGTACCGATGCGGGGGTCGAGGATCTTGGCTTGCAAAGCGTGCATGTAAATTAAACCTGGTTCAGACGTTCGGCGATAAAAGTGATCAGCTGGCGAGCAATCTTGCTCTTGCTGGTCTGGGCGAAAAGTGTGGCGTGAAGCTCACGATCGATGACGCTGCAGGCGTTTTCTTCGCTGTTGAAGCCAATGCTCGGGTTGGCGACGTCGTTGGCGACGATCAAATCGAGGTTCTTGTCTTTCAACTTGCGCGCAGCGTAATCGAGCAGGTGTTCGGTCTCGGCGGCGAAGCCGACACTGAAAGGGCGGTCGGGGCGGGTGGCGATGGTGGCCAGGATGTCCGGGTTACGCACCATCTGTAGCAACAAGCCGTCGCCGTTCGTAGGATCTTTCTTGAGTTTCTGTGGGGCGACGACTTCCGGGCGGTAGTCCGCGACAGCTGCCGAGGCGATGAACAGGTCGCAAGGGATGGCTGCTTCGCAGGCGGCGAGCATGTCGCGGGCACTGACCACGTCGATGCGGGTGACGCGATCCGGGGTCGGCAAGTGCACCGGGCCGGTGATCAGGGTTACGCGGGCACCGGCTTCCACGGCGGCTTCGGCCAGGGCAAAGCCCATTTTCCCGGAGCTGTGGTTGGTGATGTAGCGCACCGGGTCGATGTTTTCCTGGGTCGGGCCGGCGGTGATCAGTACGTGCTTGCCGGTCAGGGCCTGACGCTGGAAGCAGTCAGCCGTGCACTGGGCCAGTTCAAGGGCTTCGAGCATGCGCCCCAGGCCGACGTCGCCGCAGGCCTGGCTGCCGGAGGCCGGGCCGAAGACCTTGATGTCGCGGCTCTCGAGGGTTTGCAGGTTGGCCTGGGTCGCCGGATCGCGCCACATGGCCTGGTTCATGGCGGGGGCAACGGCGACTACCGCGTCGGTGGCCAGCACCAGCGTGGTCAGCAGGTCATCGGCAATGCCTTGGGCCAGGCGGGCAATCAGATCCGCCGTGGCGGGGGCGATCAGCACCAGGTCGGCCCATTTCGCCAGTTCGATGTGGCCCATGGCCGCTTCGGCCGCAGGGTCCAGCAGGTCCAGATGGACCGGGTGCCCGGACAGGGCCTGCATGGTCAACGGGGTGATGAACTCTGCGCCGCCACGGGTCATGACCACGCGCACTTCGGCGCCCTGGTCGATCAGGCGGCGAACCAGGTCGGCGCTCTTGTAGGCAGCGATACCGCCGCCGACGCCCAGAACAATGCGTTTCCGATACAGCCGCTGCATAGGCCTGCCTTTCAATTCGTTGGTGACATACGTGGCGAAACCCCCTCCCCAGGGTGAATTCGCCCGCAAAAAAGATGGGCTACGATATCACAGCGACCGCTACGGAACAGCGGCGCCCACAGACAGGGAGGTGTTATGAGTATTCGCGATTGGCCGGCGGCGGAACGGCCGCGGGAGAGGTTGCTTGAACAGGGCTCGGGAAGCCTTTCGGACGCCGAATTGCTGGCGATATTTTTACGGACAGGCGTGGTCGGTAAAAGCGCCGTGGATTTGGCACGACATCTGTTGAATCAGTTTGGCAGCCTGCGTTTGCTGCTTGAGGCCGATCAGGAAGCGTTCAGCAAGCAGTTGGGGCTGGGGCCGGCGAAATTCGCACAGTTGCAGGCTGCGCAAGAAATGAGCAGGCGCCACCTGGCCGAGCGGGCGCGTCAGAAACCGGCACTTGAGAGCCCGCAGGCGGTTCGCGACTACCTGAAATCAATGCTGCGCCACGAGCCACACGAGGTGTTTGGTTGCCTGTTTCTTGATTCCAGGCATCAGGTACTGGCGTTTGAGACGCTGTTTCGCGGCTCCATTGACAACACCAGCGTTCATCCGCGAGAGGTGGTCAGGCGCGCCTTGGCCAACAACGCTGCGGCATTGATCCTGTGTCATAACCATCCTTCGGGCAACAGTACCCCCAGTCAGTCCGACCGGGTGCTGACCAAGCGTCTGCAGGAGGCGCTGGAGTTGATTGATGTGCGGGTGCTCGACCATTTCATCATTGGCGATGGCGATCCGCTGTCGATGGCTGAGTATGGGTGGATGTAGATCCGGCAGGAGAATGCAAAACCCTGTGGGAGCGGGCTTGCCCGCGATGACGGCGGTACATTCAGCACAAATGTTGACTGAAAGTCCGCTATCGCGGGCAAGCCCACACAGATTTTGTGTTGTGTCTGATTATTTGAGGTTGACCTTGGAGTAATCCTGCCGCCCGAACGGGCTGACCGAATACCCCTCGACATCCTTGCGCGTCAGCGCGAAGGCCGTCGGGTGGGCCAGGGGCAACCACAGCGCCTGTTGCTGGATCTGCGTCTGCGCCTGTTCGTAAAGCTTGGTGCGCACGCCTTGCTCGCCGGTGGTCTTGCCGGCGCTGATCAGCTTGTCCAGGTCCGCATTGCAATAGCGGGCGAAGTTGGTGCCGGACTTGACCGCGGCGCAGGAAAACTGCGGCGTGAGGAAGTTGTCCGGGTCGCCGTTGTCACCGGCCCAGCCCATGAACAGCAAGTCGTGTTCACCGGCCTTGGCGCGGCGGATCAACTCGCCCCATTCGATCACGCGGATTTCGGCCTGAATACCGATTTCCGCCAGATCGGATTGCAGCAGTTGAGCGCCGAGGCTCGGGTTGGGGTTGAGGAGGCTGCCGGAAGGACGGGTCCAGATGGTGGTCTGGAAGCCTTCCTTGAGCCCGGCCTTGGCCATCAGCGCCTTGGCCTTCTCGACGTCATGCGGATACCCCGGAAGGTTTTTCGCATAGCTCCAGGTGTTCGGCGGATACGGACCATTGGCCGCTTCGGCGGTGTCTTCGAACACGGCTTTGATGTAATTGGCCTTGTCGAAGGCAAGGTTGATGGCCTGACGCACTTCTGGCTTGTCCAGTGGTGGATGCTGGCTGTTGATGCCGACGAATGCGGTCATGAACGCGTCAGTCTTTTCGACTTTCAGGGTCGGCTCTTTCAGCGCTTCCTGTACGTCCAGGGGCTTGGGCGACAGGGCGATCTGGCATTCATTGCGACGCAGTTTCTGCAGGCGGACGTTGGCATCCGGGGTGATCGCGAAGATCAGCGGGTCCACCGAAGGCTTGCCGCGGAAGTAGTCCGGGTTGGCCTTGTAGCGAATCGAAGCGTCTTTCTGAAAGCGCGTGAACACGAACGGCCCGGTGCCGATGGGCTGGCTGTTGAGCTTCTCCGCGGCGCCGGCCTTCATCAGTTTGTCGGCGTACTCGGCGGAATAGATCGAGGCGAAGCCCATGCTCAGGGTGGCGAGGAATGTCGAGTCCGGGTGGTCGAGGGTGAAACGCACGGTCAGCGGGTCCAGCGCGTCGATCTTCTTGATCAGCGTCGGCAATTGCATCGATTGCGCGTGCGGGAAGCCGCTCTGGGCGACTTTGTGCCACGGATTGGCCGGGTCGAGCATGCGCTCAAAGCTGAAAATTACGTCTTCAGCGGTCAGTTCGCGCGTCGGGCTGAAGTATTCAGTATTGTGGAATTTTACGTCCGGACGCAGTTTGAACACGTACGTCAGGCCGTCGGGCGTAACTTCCCAGCTGTCCGCCAGGCTGGCGACCACTTTGCCACTGGCCGTGTCGAAGTCCACCAGACGGTTCATCAGCACGTCGGCCGAGGCGTTGGTGGTGGTCAGCGAGTTGTATTGCACCACGTCGAACCCTTCAGGGCTGGCCTCGGTGCAGACGCTCAGGGCGGCGGCAAAGGCTTGTGGACTCAGCAGAAGCGGGGCGAGCAATAGCGGTAGGGCAGCGAGGCGCATGGTCGGCTTCCTTTACAGATCGAAGGCCCATCTGCAAGTGCAGTCTGGAAAAGCCTTACCCTAGTGGGCTCTTTTGCAAATGACTATCCCCTTTTTCATTTTGAGAGGACTATAGGCGACTGTTTTGCTGTGCAGCGGTTGAGAAACCCCCTTGATTGGCCCAATGCCCGATTCTCTGCGACGAGCGGTCGCCATCGGCGATAGCCTTTGTCCAAAGCGCTCGGAGCTCGGAAAACGGGGATTTTGTGAATTCAACGCACACTGAATGTTGTTGCTCTCCAGTCTTTCTGGTATAAAGCAGCGCTCTTTTCTAGGGGCCCGGTTCCTTCACTGTAGGTGTAGCCGGTAAGACCTCTAAAGAAACGCGGCGCCTGGCGCCAAATGACTGAGAGATTAAGCGGCCAACCCATGCCGGGTTGGGCATGTGGTTTTAGAGGGCTGAGGCATGTCTAGAGTATGTCAAGTTACCGGTAAGGGTCCGGTAACCGGGAATAACATTTCCCACGCAAACAACAAAACCCGTCGTCGTTTCCTGCCGAACCTGCAGCATCACCGCTTCTGGGTTGAAGAAGAGAAACGTTTTGTGCGTCTGCGCGTATCTGCCAAAGGCATGCGTATCATCGACAAGCGTGGCATCACTGTCGTGCTGGCCGAACTTCGCCGCGATGGCAAGGTTTAAGGGAGCTAATCATGCGTGAATTGATTCGTTTGATTTCGAGCGCCGGTACTGGTCACTTCTACACTACCGACAAGAACAAGCGTACTACCCCGGACAAAATCGAGATCAAGAAATATGATCCGGTTGTTCGCAAGCACGTGATCTACAAAGAAGGCAAAATCAAGTAATTGATTTTTCTCTCTTACGAAAAAGGCCCGTATCGCGAGATACGGGCCTTTTTTGTTGCGCGTGAATCAGGTTGTTTCGTCAGCGCCGAAACGGATCAGCCACAGTTGATGCTGACGATTATCCTGTCGGCATTGGTGTGCAGGTTGATGCGTTGCGGGCGCAGGTCCCAGCTCGAAGGGTACTTCGGTCCGGTGGCTCGCACTGGTGCGCCATTGGCCAGGGCGCGAACTTCTTCAAGCAGTTCCGGGGTGCATTTCTGGCCGATGGTGTATTGGGCGATGGCGAGATCGCATTGATCGGGTAAGACTGGCATGTTGCCTCCTTGCATGGCTGTTGGTTGAGTGCCCACGTCGTCGGAAGCTGCACGTCCTGTGCGCTACCGGCTCGACAATGAAATACGGGACACCTGTCAGCAAGTCTTACCCGGTGCCGCTGCCTGGGGCCAGCGGCAGAATGTCAGCGACTGTTTCGAGGTGGGCTCAAGCCTTCTGTTCAAACGCTACGTAGATCTTGCGGCACGGCTCCAGCACTTCCCAGGTGCCGCGAAAACCTGCCGGGATCACAAAGCGATCGCCTGCGCGCAGGGTCTTGGCATTGCCGTCGCTGTCACGCAGCACCGAAACTCCCTGTTGGATCTCGCAGTACTCGTGCTCGGTGAAATTCACCGTCCACTGTCCGACTTCACCTTCCCACACGCCAGCATTCAACTGACCGCAAGGGCTGTTGTAGTGGTTGTACACCGCTTGTTCCGGGTCGCCCTTGAGCACTTTGGCCGGATCCGGGCGGTAGCGCTCGGCGGCGGTGGTGGCCTGGCTGAAGTCGACGACGTTCTGGATGTTCATTGTTGTTATCTCCCCGTGATTGCGGCGCGTTTGGTTGATGAGCCCAAAGTCTATGTTTATTAAAATGAACATCGCAAGGCCGTTTGCCGGCGTTATGTCAAATATATTGAAACTTCATGTGCGGCTGGTTTAGGGTGGTGGATGCCTTCGGCCGAAAAGCAGGCTGGCCGGGCAGAATTCCTGACAGCGCCCGCGAAGAACGCGGGTGTCGTATCAATAAGAGGAGGACACTCGCATGACCACCCTGACCCGTGCCGACTGGGAACAACGTGCCCGCGATCTGAAAATCGAAGGCCGCGCCTATATCAATGGCGAATACACCGATGCCGTTTCCGCCGAGACCTTCGAGTGCATCAGCCCGGTCGATGGCCGTCTGCTGGGCAGGATTGCCAGCTGTGACGCCGCCGATGCCCAGCGCGCCGTGGAAAACGCTCGCGCCACCTTCAACTCCGGTGCCTGGTCGCGCCTGGCGCCGACCAAGCGCAAAGCCACCATGATCCGTTTCGCCGGCCTGCTCAAGCAGCACGCCGAAGAGCTGGCGTTGCTTGAAACCCTGGACATGGGCAAGCCGATCAGCGACTCCCTGTACATCGACGTCCCTGGCGCGGCGCAAGCCCTGAGCTGGAGCGGCGAAGCCATCGACAAGATCTACGACGAAGTCGCCGCCACCCCGCACGATCAGTTGGGTCTGGTGACCCGTGAGCCGGTCGGCGTGGTCGGGGCCATCGTGCCGTGGAACTTCCCGCTGATGATGGCGTGCTGGAAACTGGGTCCGGCGCTGTCCACCGGTAACTCGGTGATCCTCAAGCCGTCGGAAAAATCGCCACTGACTGCCATCCGCATCGCTGCCCTGGCCGTCGAAGCCGGCATTCCGAAAGGCGTGCTGAACGTGCTGCCAGGTTACGGCCACACCGTCGGCAAGGCTCTGGCCCTGCACAACGACGTCGACACCCTGGTGTTCACCGGTTCTACCAAAATCGCCAAGCAACTGCTGATCTACTCCGGCGAGTCGAACATGAAGCGCGTCTGGCTCGAAGCCGGCGGCAAGAGCCCGAACATCGTCTTCGCCGATGCGCCGAACCTGCAGGAAGCTGCCGAAGCCGCTGCTGGCGCCATCGCCTTCAACCAGGGCGAAGTCTGCACCGCCGGTTCGCGTCTGCTGGTGGAGCGTTCGATCAAGGATAAATTCCTGCCGCTGGTGATCGAGGCGCTGAAAACCTGGAAGCCGGGTAACCCGCTGGATCCAGAGACCAATGTTGGCGCGCTGGTCGATACCCAGCAGATGAACACCGTGTTGTCCTACATCGAGTCCGGCCATGCCGACGGCGCCAAGCTGGTGGCCGGTGGCAAACGTACCCTCCAGGAAACTGGCGGCACTTACGTTGAGCCGACGATTTTCGACGGCGTGAGCAATGCGATGAAAATCGCTCAGGAAGAAATCTTCGGCCCGGTACTGTCGGTCATCGCTTTCGACAGCGCCGAAGAGGCCATCGCGATCGCCAACGACACGCCGTACGGCCTGGCTGCTGCGGTCTGGACTGCCGACATTTCCAAGGCGCACCTCACCGCCCGCGCACTGCGTGCCGGTAGCGTGTGGGTCAACCAGTACGATGGCGGCGACATGACCGCTCCGTTCGGTGGCTTCAAGCAGTCCGGCAACGGTCGCGACAAGTCCCTGCACGCGTTCGACAAGTACACCGAGCTGAAGGCGACCTGGATCAAGCTGTAAGTCTTTAAGGGAGGCCTGTTGTAGAACCGGCCTCCCGAAACGACGCAGATCCCTTGTGGGAGCGAGCTTTTGTGGCGAGGGGGCTTGCCCCCGTTCGGCTGCGGAGCAGTCGCAAAACCATTGCACGCGGTGTACTTGATACACCGAGGCAGTAGGTTTTGGGGCCGCTTCGCGACCCAGCGGGGGCAAGCCCCCTCGCCAAAAAGGCTCGCTCCCACAGTGTTTTGTGTTGTCTGTAAAAACAATAAATCCACAGGAGCGTGGAACATGCGTTGGGCGACTTATTTCGCCGTATTGGCATCTGTCCTGAGTGTCGGCCTGGCCCTGGGCGTCAGCATGCCGCTGGTGTCGTTTCGCCTGGAGAGCTGGGGCTACGGCTCGTTTGCCATTGGCGTCATGGCTGCGATGCCGGCCATCGGCGTCCTGGTGGGCGCGAAAATCTCCAGCCATCTGGCGGCGCGATTCGGCACGGCCAATCTGATGCGCCTGTGCCTGTGGGCCGGGGCGGTTTCGATCGGATTGCTGGCGCTGTTGCCGAGTTATCCGGTCTGGTTGGTGCTGCGGTTGATGATCGGGGTGATCCTGACCCTCGTCTTCATCATCGGTGAAAGCTGGATCAATCAATTGGTGGTCGAGGAGTGGCGCGGGCGGCTGGTGGCGCTGTATGGCAGCAGCTATGCGCTGAGTCAGCTGGCAGGCCCGGTGTTGCTGGGCTTTATCGGTACCGAACACGATTATGGCTTTTGGGTGGGCGTCAGTTTGCTGATGGCGGCTCCGTTCCTGTTGCTGGGCCGCAGTGGTGCACCGAGCAGCGAAGCCAGCAGCGTGACCTTGAGTGATTTGCTCGCTTTCTGTCGTGGCCTGCCGGCGATTGCCTGGGCGGTGTCGCTGTTCGCCGCGTTCGAGGCGATGATTCTGACCCTGTTGCCGGTTTATTGCCTGCGCCAGGGCTTCACCACGGAGATTGCCCTGGCGATGGTCAGTACGGTGGTGGTCGGCGATGCGGTGCTGCAATTGCCCATTGGTGCGCTGGCCGATCGCTTGTCGCGCCGGGCGTTGTTTACCGGCTGCGCCGTCGTCTTGCTGGTGTCGAGCCTGGCGATTCCGATGCTGATCGATACGCTGCTGATCTGGCCGCTGTGGGTCTTGTTTGGCGCCAGTGCCGGGGGTTTGTTCACCTTGTCACTGATCCTGATCGGCGAGCGTTATCGCGACGATGCGCTGGTGCGGGCCAACGCGCACATCGCCCAGCTGTGGGGCATCGGTTGCCTGGTCGGGCCGCTGCTGGCGGGCGCCGGCAGCCAGTGGATCAGCGGGCATGCGTTGCCGTTGCTGATGGCGGTCGGGGCCTTGGGCGTGTTGATCGTGGTGTCGCGGCAGGGGGCGTTTGGTGTAGTGCAACCGGCATAGCTCAAAAGATCAAAAGATCGCAGCCTTCGGCAGCTCCTACAGGGTGCGATCTTTTGAAGGGGCTACAACATCCGCTCCAGCCCAACCGTGTTGCTCAGCCACGCATTGAAACGACGCCACCAGCTCCCTGGCTCTTTGGTCAGGGTGTGCATTTTTCCGTCGTCTTCCGTGCTCCAGACAATCTGACCGTTTTCCAGCTCCACTTGATAGCTCAAGGCTGGCGCCATGCCCTGCAGCGCCAGTTCGCGGACCCGTGCAGCCAATTCCGGGCTGTCCACCAGCACGCCGACCTCGGTGTTCCACAGCACTGAGCGCGGATCGAAATTGAACGAGCCGATAAAGGATTTTTGCTGGTCGAAGATCATCGCCTTGCTGTGCAGGCTGGAATCAGAGCCGCGATAAGAGCTGCTGGAAAACAGGTGCGGCCCGCTACCGCTGCCGCCTCCCTCGCCGGGTTGACGACGCAATTCGTACAGCTTCACGCCGTGTTCCAGCAATGCCCTGCGATAGGGCGCGTAACCGCCGTGAACCGCGGGAACGTCCGTGGCTTCCAGTGAATTGGTCAGCAACCTCACCGAAACGCCGGCATCGGCGCGCCCGGTCAGGTACACCAGCCCCGGTTGGCCAGGCACGAAGTAAGCCGAAATCATGATCAGCTCTTTGTGGACGCCGTCGAGTTCAGGTGCCAATTGCGTGGTCAGCAGCAACTGCGGATCGGGCTCGCCCTTGGCCAGTACCTTGCTCGGCGCATCCCACAATGCCTGGTTCCAGGCCCAGATCAGTTCGCGGCGCCAGATGTCCAGGCGCGGATGGGTGGTGAAGGTCATCAAGTGTTTGTAGAGCGCATGATTCTGTTTGCGCGTTTCCGCCAGGGACTCTTCCAGTCGGGTGCGGGTGTTTTCCAGGTCTCGAGGGGTGGGTTTGCTCGACAGGAATTCGTCGATCGGCTTGCTCAGGGCGCTGTTCCAGTATTGGTCGAAACTGTGCCCGAGTTGCTCGGCAACCGGGCCGACACCGAGCAGGTCGATGTCAGTGAAATTCATGTTGGGCTCGGCATCGTAATACTCATCCCCCAGGTTTCGCCCGCCGACGATAGCCATGCAGTTGTCCGCCAGCCACAACTTGTTATGCATGCGTCGATGCTGTTGCGACAGGTTGAGCAGTCGGCCAACGGTACGTGTCACCCCCGTACTGCGGCCAAGGTTCAGCGGATTGAACACGCGGATCTGAATCTGCGGGTGCGCGGCGAGGGTGGCAATGACGCGGTCCAGGCCGTCGCTGGTCGTGTCATCAAGCAGTACCCGCACCCGCACGCCCCGGTCGGCGGCCTTGAGCAATTCTTCGATCAACATGCGCGTGCTGATGCCGTCGTGCACGATGTAATACTGCAAGTCGAGGCTGCTTTGGGCGTTGCGGATCAGTTCGGCACGGGCGGTGAAGGCCTCGGTGCTGTCCGATAGCAGGCGAAAGCCCGACTGGCCCTTGTAAGGCGCGGCCTGCGCCTGGACCGAGCGGCCGAAGGCGGAGTCTGAAGCCGGCAGCGCCTGGCTCGGTACACGCTGTACATCGAGGCTGGCGCAACCGCCCAGGAACGCGGCGAGGAGCACAAGAGCAAGCAGGGGCTGTCTGACTCTCACGTAGGGTCGTTCCGTTTGGCGGCATAGTCAGGCATATGGACGCTGAATCCAGAATAAAAGTCAGTCGCTGAGCTGATCGGTTTCCGCCAGCAGTTTGATCGCTGTCGCACCGACCTTGCGCACCGCCTCTTCGATCTGCGGTGTTGGCTTGGCAGCGTAGTTCATGCGCAGGCAATTGCGGTATTTGCCGGAGGCGGAAAAAATACTGCCCACGGCAATCTGTACGCCCTGGTCGTGCAAGGCGCGATTCAGTTTCAGGGTGTCGAAGCCTTCCGGCAGTTCGACCCACAGCATGAAGCTGCCTTGTGGGCGACTGGCGCGGGTGCCGGTCGGGAAATAGTGGGTTACCCAGTCGATCATCATGTCGCGATTGCGCTGGTATTGCGTGCGCATCCGCCGCAAATGCGGTTCGAAGTGGCCGCCCTTGAGAAATTCGGCGATGGCGATCTGCGGTTGTGGCGCGGTAGAGCCGGTGCTGATGTATTTCATGTGCAGCACCCGCTCCAGATAGCGGCCGGGCGCGACCCAGCCGATGCGCAGACCCGGCGCCAGGGTCTTGGAAAACGAACTGCACAACAGGACGCGACCGTCCTCGTCGAAGGACTTGATCGTGCGCGGGCGCGGATAGGTGTAAGCCAGTTCGCCATACACATCGTCCTCGATGATCGCCACGTCAAACCGCTGCGCAAGCGTCAACAACGCGCGTTTTCGCGACTCGGGCATGATGTAGCCCAGCGGGTTGTTGCAGTTGGGGGTCAGCTGTATGACCTTGATCGGCCACTGCTCCAGGGCCAGTTCCAGCGCTTCGAGGCTGATGCCGGTCAGTGGATCGGTGGGGATTTCCAGTGCCTTCATGCCCAGGCCCTTGAGGGTCTGCATCGCACCGTGAAAGCTCGGCGAGTCCACCGCCACAATGTCTCCCGGTTCGCAGATCGCCCGAATGCTGGTAGACAGCGCTTCGTGGCAACCGGTGGTCACTACCAGGTCGCTGGCGCCCAACTGGCAGCCGGAATCGAGCATCAGGCGGGCGATCTGTTCGCGCAGTTCGAGGTTGCCGTGGATGTTGTCGTAATACAGACCGGGCATGTCCTGCCGCCGGCTGATCCGCGCCAGGTCGCGCAACAGTGGCTTCATGGTTGGACTGGTGATGTCCGGCATGCCGCGACCCAGTTGCACCACGTCTTTGCGCGGTACAGCGCGAATCAACTCCAGCACCTGATCCCATTGGGAGATGTCCACCGGCCGTTGGGCCGGGCGGCCGACTGCCGGCAGATCCGGCAGTTCGCGGCTGGCCGGGACGAAGTACCCGGACTTGGGACGCGGCGTGGCCAGCCCGCTGTCTTCCAGCACCCGATAGGCCTGCTGCACCGTGCTCAGGCTGACGCCGTGCTCGACGCTCAGCGCCCGTACCGAGGGCAGCCGGTCACCGGGGCGATAGAAGCCCTGTTCGATACGCGTGCCGAGCAGTTCGGCCAGGTTGACGTAAAGGGTCATGGTGCAGCCTCGATAGGGGTGGTTCGGTCAACCAGTACAGATCAGACGAAAAATCGGGATTCAGTGGCGGAATCGGCAAAACTGTATGGAGTTAATACAGTTGCTTTGAATCTGTAATGCTTTTGTGCGCCCACGCATCATGGAACCTCTGGCTACCCAAGTAAACAGGAGCATCCAAGATGAACGGTTTGAGCGATGTGCGGCTGACATTACACAGTCAGGAACTGGCGACAGGGCAGAACAACGGCGCGCGGGAGGCGGGCATGCACAATGCGTCGTCCGGCCAGAGTCGTTGGGATCAGTTCTGGCGCCGGCTGCACACGCGCAAGGCGTTGCTGTCGCTGACCCCCGACCAGCTCAAGGATATCGGACTGACACGGGAGCAGGCGCGGGAGGAGGGGCTAAAACCCTTCTGGAGACAGTAACCATCCCCTGTAGGAGCTGCCGCAGGCTGCGATCTTTTGATCTTGTTCTTTAAAAAGGCAAAGTCAAAGGATCGCAGCCTGCGGCAGCTCCTACACAGTGCGATTAGACCAATTCTTTAAGCCGATGCCACAACATCCCCAGCGCCAGCAACGGCGAGCGCAAATGCTTGCCGCCGGGGAAGGTGATGTGCGGCACCCGGGCGAACAGATCGAAGCCGCCGCTGTGCTGGCCGCTGATGGCTTCGGCCAGCAGCTTGCCGGCCAGGTGCGTGGCATTCACGCCATGACCGGAATAGGCCTGGGCGTAATACACATTCGGCTGATCCTTGAGCCGCCCGATCTGCGGCAGGCGGTTGGCGCCGATGCCGATCATGCCGCCCCATTGGTACTCGATCTTCACTGCGCTCAACTGCGGGAAAACCTCGAGCATTTTCGGACGCATGTACGCGGCGATGTCTTTCGGGTCGCGGCCGGAGTAATGGCAGGCGCCGCCAAACAGTAGGCGCCGGTCCGCCGAAAGCCGGTAGTAGTCCAGCGCCACCCGTTGGTCACAGACCGCCATGTTCTGCGGCAGCAGGGCGTGGGCCTGCTCCTCGCTCAGTGGTTCGGTGGCGATGATGTAGCTGCCGGCGGGCAGGACCTTACCGCTGAGTTCCGGGTTGAGGTTGTTGAGGTAGGCGTTGCAGCCCAGCACCAGGGTCTTGGCGCGCACCGAGCCCTCGGCGGTATGGACCTTGACCTCGGAGCCATAGTCGATGCGGGTCACGGCCGACTGTTCGAACAGTCGGACCCCCAGTCGTTGCGCCGCCGCCGCTTCACCCAAGACCAGGTTCAGTGGATGCAGGTGCCCCGAGCCCATGTCGATCAGGCCGCCGACATAACGCGTGGAGCCGACCACGGTGTGCATCTCGTTGGCTTGCAGCAAGCGAGTCTCGTAGCGATATCCGAGGCTGCGCAGTTCTTCGGCATCCTCGGCGAACCCTTCAAGGTCGCGTGGCTTGTTGGCGAGGTCGCAGTAACCCCAGGTCAGGTCGCAGGGGATCTGGAAGCGCTCGACCCGTTGCCGGACGATTTCCACGGCTTCCAGACCCATGAGTTTCATTTGCCGCACGCCTTCGGCGCCGATGACGTTGGTGAATTGATCGAGGCCGTGGCCGACGCCGCGAATCAGCTGTCCGCCATTGCGTCCACTGGCGCCCCAACCGATTCTGTAGGCCTCAAGCAACACCACGCTGAGGCCGCGTTCGGCCAGCTCAAGCGCCGTGTTCAACCCCGAAAACCCGCCGCCCACCACGCAGACATCGGCCAGCAATTCGCCTTTGAGCACCGGAAGTTCGGGTTGCGGCAGGCTGGTGGCGGCGTAGTAGGACGCGGTGTGGTTCAGAGCAGGCTGTTGAGCACGGGGGGTCATGTGCGTGTTCCTGATTCTTGCGTTTAGAAAATTTGACGGAGCATAAGTCGGACCTTCCCGGACGGGCAACATTGGTCGGGGGGTGCTGTCTGGATCGCGGCTTTTGCGTCAGAATCGCGCTCTATTCCGCTTTGGGTCACCGCTGCAATGAGCTGCAACAGTCAGACAATCCGCACATTGCGCCAACAGATTCCCTCGTTCGAGTGCGTGCCCGGCTGCCATGACTGCTGCGGGCCGGTGACCACCTCGCCGGAAGAAATGTCGCGCCTGCCGCGCAAGACGCGCGCCGAGCAGGATGCCGCCATGGAAGCACTCAACTGTGTGCATCTGGGGCCCAATGGCTGCACGGTGTATGACGAGCGGCCGCTGATCTGCCGGTTGTTCGGTACCACCAAGACCTTGCCGTGCCCCAATGGGCGCGGGCCGGTGGAGTTGATTCATCCGCGGGTGGAGAAGCAGGTGTTCGAGTACATGGCCAGTACACGGCAGGTGTTGGTCTAGATAGATCGAGTCGCTGCCTTCGCGAGCAAGCCCGCTCCCACATTGGATCTTCAGTGAACACAAAGTTTATGTTCGACACGGATTAACTGTGGGAGCGGGCTTGCTCGCGAAAGCGGCTGAACAGACACCGCCAATCTCAATCGGGAATCGGCAGGGTCAGGCTCTCCTTCACCTCTTCCATCACGATATAGCTCTTGGATTCCCGCACATGGGGCAGCTTGAGCAGGATGTCGCCCAGCAACTTGCGGTACGAGGCCATCTCGGAAATCCGCGCCTTCACCAGGTAGTCGAAATCCCCTGACACCAGATGACACTCCAGTACATGGGGCAATTTCAGCACCGCGCGTCGGAACTCTTCGAACGTATCGCCGGACTTGTAATCCAGGCTGATCTCGACGAACACCAGCAGACTCCCCTTCAGGTGTTGCGGATTCAGCCTGGCGTTGTAGCCCATGATGATCCCCTCGCGCTCCAGACGCCGGACCCGCTCAGTACAGGGCGTGGTCGAGAGCCCGACCTTTTCCCCAAGCTCGGTAAAGGAAATCCGCCCGTCCGCTTGCAGGATCCGCAGGATGTTGCGGTCGATCTTGTCCAGCTCACGTTTGGTCTGAGTGTTGGTACGCATAGGGGATGCGCCTCCGTGAAAAGGGTTTTTGCCGAGAATTGTCGCCAAATATAGGCGCTTATATAGTGAAATGCACTGGCAAATCTTTTTTACACTGCGCGCATCTAAAGCTCTGAACAACAAACGTCAGCGGTTAGCCGCGATGAGGGATATGAAAATGCGCGTCATGGTCTTGGGCAGCGGCGTCATCGGTACCACCAGTGCTTATTATCTGGCCCGTGCCGGGTTTGAAGTGGTGGTCGTCGACCGGCAGCCGGCTGCTGCCATGGAGACCAGTTTCGCCAACGCCGGGCAGGTCTCGCCGGGTTATGCCTCGCCGTGGGCCGCACCGGGCGTGCCGCTCAAGGCCATCAAGTGGCTGTTGCAGCGCCACGCGCCCTTGGCAATCAAGGCCACTGCCGACATCGACCAGTACCTGTGGATGGCACAGATGCTGCGCAACTGCACCGCCAGCCGTTACGCGGTGAACAAGGAGCGCATGGTCCGTCTGTCCGAGTACAGCCGTGACTGCCTCGATGAACTGCGTGCCGAAACCGGCATCGCCTACGAAGGCCGCAGCCTGGGTACGACCCAATTGTTCCGCACCCAGGCTCAACTGGACGGCGCCGCGAAAGACATCGCCGTGCTGAAAGAGTCCGGCGTGCCGTTCGAGCTGCTCGACCGTGAAGGCATCGCTCGCGTCGAGCCAGCGCTGGCCAGCGTGACTGACATCCTCGCCGGTGCCCTGCGCCTGCCGAACGATCAGACTGGTGACTGCCAGATGTTCACCACCAAGCTCGCAGAAATGGCTGCGAACCTCGGTGTGCAATTCCGTTTCGGCCAGGACATTCAGCGCCTCGACTTCGCCGGTGACCGCATCAACGGCGTATGGATCGACGGCAAGCTGGAAACCGCCGACCGCTACGTGCTGGCCCTGGGCAGCTATTCGCCGCAACTGCTCAAGCCGCTGGGGATCAAGGCGCCGGTGTACCCGCTCAAGGGCTACTCCCTGACCGTGCCGATCACCAACTCGGCGATGGCCCCGACCTCGACCATTCTCGACGAGACCTACAAGGTCGCGATCACCCGTTTCGACAACCGCATCCGCGTCGGCGGCATGGCTGAAATCGCCGGTTTTGACCTGTCGCTGAACCCGCGTCGCCGCGAAACCCTGGAGATGATCGTCAACGATCTTTATCCTCAGGGCGGTGATCTGGCCCAAGCCGATTTCTGGACCGGCCTGCGTCCGACCACTCCGGATGGCACGCCGATCGTTGGCGCCACCCCGTTCAAGAACCTGTTCCTCAACACCGGTCACGGCACGCTTGGCTGGACCATGGCCTGTGGCTCCGGCCGTTTGCTGGCTGACCTGATGGCGAAGAAAAAGCCGCAGATCAGCGCCGAAGGCCTCGATATTTCCCGTTATGGCAACAAAACCCAGGAGTCTGCAAAGCATGTCAGTCCAGCGCCAGCTCACCAATGAGCGCATGAGTCAGATCGTCACCCATAACGGCACGGTTTATCTGGCCGGACAGGTAGGCGACGACATGAACGCCGGGATTGAACAGCAGACCCGTGAAACCCTCGCCAACATCGAGCGTTTGCTCGATCTGGCCGGCACCGACAAGCACAACCTGCTGTCGGTGACGATTTACCTGAAAGACATCGATGCGCACTTCGAAGGCATGAACGCGGTGTGGGACAACTGGCTGCCAAAAGGCGTCGCCCCGGCCCGTGCCACCGTTGAAGCGAAATTGTGCGAACCGGAAATCCTGGTCGAGCTGTCGGTTGTAGCCGCTCTGCCATAAGCCTGTAAGAAAAGATCCCTCTCCCGGTGCTGTTGGTGGTTCATGCTGTCAGCCAGCGCCGGTTTTTCTTCCCGATAACCCGACCAGAAGTCTGCCGCCATGCGTCCTGCCCGTGCCCTGATCGACCTTCAAGCCCTGCGCAACAACTACCGAATCGCCCGTGAGCTCACGGGGGCCAAAGCCCTCGCAGTGATCAAGGCCGATGCCTATGGCCATGGCGCGGTGCGTTGCGCCCAGGCGCTGGAAGCCGAGGCGGACGGGTTTGCCGTGGCCTGTATCGAAGAGGCGCTGGAGCTGCGGGCGGCGGGCATTCGTGCACCGGTCCTGCTGCTGGAAGGTTTTTTCGAAGCCGATGAGCTGGCGCTGATCGTCGAGCATGATTTCTGGTGCGTGGTGCATTCGCTGTGGCAACTCGAAGCCATCGAGAAAGCGGCGTTGAGCAAGCCGATCACCGTGTGGCTGAAACTCGATTCGGGCATGCACCGCGTGGGGCTGCACCCGGCGGATTATCAGGCGGCCTATCAACGGCTGCTGGCCAGCGGCAAGGTCGCGAAAGTAGTGCTGATGAGCCACTTTGCGCGTGCCGATGAACTGCACGAACAAGCCAGTGCCGATCAGGTGGCGGTATTTGAAGCGGTGCGCAAGGGCTTGTCCGCCGAGGTCAGCCTGCGCAACTCGCCGGCGGTGCTCGGTTGGCCACAGATTCCGAGCGATTGGGTACGTCCCGGCATCATGCTCTATGGCGCCACGCCGTTCGAAGAGGCCAACGAAGTTGCCTCACGCCTGCAACCCGTGATGACCCTTGAGTCGAAAGTCATCAGTGTCCGCGAACTGCCGGCTGGCGAGCCAGTCGGTTACGGCGCCAGATTCATCACGCCCAAACCGATGCGCATTGGTGTGGTGGCCTTGGGTTACGCCGACGGCTACCCGCGTCTGGCACCGACCGGCACCCCCGTGCTGGTTGCCGGGCAACGCAGCCAGTTGATCGGCCGGGTGTCGATGGACATGCTCTGCATCGACCTGACCGATGTACCGCAGGCCGGTCTCGGTTCGACCGTCGAGTTGTGGGGCAAAAACATCCTTGCCAGCGATGTAGCCATGGCAGCCGGGACGATTCCTTACCAGATTTTCTGCAACCTGCGCCGAGTGCCACTGCTCTATTCCGGGGCTTAGTGCGCAAGGCTCCAGACCGGAAGTCGCCTCGCTGAGCAGGATTCAGGTCAAGGTGTTGTAAATACTGAACGCTGTCGCCATGATAACGTCCACTATTCCAATAATCTTGAATCCTGGAGGCGCAAGCTTTGGACGTCGGTGAACGACTGCAATCCATCCGTAGGCTCAAAGGCCTTTCCCAGCGTGAGCTCGCCAAACGGGCGGGCGTCACCAACAGCACCATTTCGATGATCGAAAAGAACAGCGTGAGCCCTTCGATCAGTTCGTTGCGCAAGGTGTTGGGCGGGATTCCCATGTCCATGGTCGAGTTCTTTTCCGAAGAAATCCTGCAGGAAAAGCCGACCCAGATCGTCTACAAGGCCAACGAGCTGATCGATATTTCCGATGGCGCCGTGACCATGAAACTGGTCGGCCGGGCGCACCCGAGCCGGGCTATCGCATTCCTCAATGAAATCTATCCGCCAGGCGCCGACACCGGTGACGAGATGCTTACCCATGAGGGTGAGGAAACCGGCATCCTGGTCGAAGGAAAACTGGAACTGGTGGTCGGCCTCGAAACTTTTGTACTCGAAGCCGGTGATAGCTACTACTTTGAAAGTACCAAGCCACACCGTTTCCGGAATCCGTTCGATGCACCTGCGCGACTAATCAGCGCAGCAACGCCGGCGAATTTCTAAGAAAAGAGGCGTCCTGCCAGCATCGCAGAGGCGCCCGGGCCGTTTTTCCGCCGCAGCCTAAGACCCTTGCGACTTTGGGGTTGTTTCAGTGCGACGGGCTTACCGCTATACTTGCGCCCGCCTGCGAACCGTGGCCGTAGGCGTGACTAGCCACCATTGAGGGTGAACGCGTGAACCTAATTATGAAAATGCTGGCTGCACCAGCAACCGTATTGGCCCTATGGGCTGTCAGTGTCAGCGCTCAAGCTGCGACCAATGACGATATTGCCAAACGCCTTGAGCCAGTCGGCCAGGTTTGTGTTCAGGGTAAAGAGTGCAAGGGCATGGAAGTGGCCGCTGCCTCCGGCGGCGGTGGCGGTGCAAAAACCCCGGATGAAGTGATTGCTAAACATTGCAACGCTTGCCACGGTACAGGCCTGATGGGCTCGCCGAAAATCGGTGATGCCGCCGCCTGGAAAGAACGTGCCGATCACCAGGGCGGCCTCGACGGCATCCTGGCCAAGGCCATTACCGGTATCAACTCGATGCCGCCTAAAGGCACCTGCGCCGACTGCTCCGATGCCGAACTCAAAGGCGCCATCCAGAAGATGTCCGGCCTGAAATAAGCCTTCATCTTGCTGCCGAAAAGCCGCTTTCGAGCGGCTTTTTTGTGCCTGTCGGTTCCCTGTAGGAGCTGCCGCAGGCTGCGATCTTTTTTATGATCAACATCTAAAGATCGCAGCCTGCGGCAGCTCCTACAAAGGTATTTGTGTCGGGCGGTTGGCCGGTACAGGCTGTTCATTGCAGCAAAGACCCGGCAATCTCGGTCCAAACCCAAGTCATGGAACGTGAGGGAGGATCCGATGGTTCAGCTGTGCTCTATCGAACAGGCAGTCGATGACGTCTTGGCGCGGTTGCCGGCGCATATCCACATGGGCCTGCCTCTGGGGTTGGGCAAACCCAATCACTTCGTCAACGCGCTGTATCGACGAGTCGCACAGTTGCCCGAGCGGCGGCTGACGATCTACACCGCGTTGTGCCTGGGCCGCCCGCCCTTGGGCGACGGATTGCAAAAGCGCTTCCTCGAACCCTTTGTCGAGCGGGTGTTCGGCGATTATCCGGAGCTGGATTTCCTCACCGACCTTCGTCGCGATCAGCTCCCGGGCAACATCCACATCCAGCAGTTTTTCATGCAGCCCGGCAGCCTGCTCAACAGTGCCACGGCGCAGCAGGATTACGTCAGCAGCAACTACAGCCATGCGGCGCGGGACATCAATGCCGCCGGTTTGAATCTGGTGGCGCAACTGGTGGCCAGCCATGCCGAGCATCCCGACCGCTTGAGCCTGAGCTGCAACCCCGACATCACCCTCGACCTGTTGCCGATGATCGCCAAGCGCCGCGCCGCCGGAGAAACCATCCTGATGGTCGGCCAGGTGCACAACGATCTGCCTTACATGCCCGGCGATGCGGAGCTCGGCATCGACACCTTCGACCTGCTGATCGATGAGAAAGACCACACCACGCTGTTTTCCACGCCGAACATGCCGGTGGGGTGCCAGGACCATTTCATCGGCTTGCATGCCAGCACTCTGGTGCGTGACGGTGGCACCTTGCAGATCGGCATCGGCTCCATGGGCGATGCGCTGACGGCGGCGCTGCTGGCGCGGCAAGCGGACAACGACGCTTACAAGGCGTTGCTGGCCGACGTAAACCTCAGCCACTGGGCGCAACTGATCGAACGCGAGGGCGGCGCCGAACCCTTCGCCAAAGGCCTGTATGGCTGTAGCGAAATGTTCGTCAACGGCTTGTTGGTGCTGGCCGATGCGGGAATTGTGCGGCGCAAGGTTTATCCGGACGTGGCGACCCAGCAACAGGCGAATGCCGGCACCCTCGACGAGACTGGTCAAACCGATGGCATCTCGGTGCACGGCGGTTTCTTCCTCGGTCCGCGCAGCTACTACGAACGCTTGCGCGAGTTGCCACAAAACAAACGGCTCGAATTCAACATGACCCGCATCAGCTACATCAACGAGCTCTACGGCCAGGAAGAACTCAAGCGCTTGCAGCGCCTGGATGCGCGGTTCATCAACACCGCGTTCACCGTGACCTTGCTCGGTGCCGCGGTGGCGGATCAGCTCGAAGACGGACGTGTGCTCAGCGGCGTAGGCGGGCAATACAACTTCGTGGTTCAGGGGCATGCGCTACAGGGCGCGCGCTCGGTGTTGCTGCTGCGCAGCTGGCGTGAGTCCGGCGGCGACGTCAGCTCGAACATCGTCTGGGAGTATGGCCACTGCACGATTCCCCGGCACTTGCGGGACATGGTGGTCACCGAATATGGCATCGCCGATCTTCGTGGCAAAACCGATGCGGCGGTGATCGAAGCCTTGCTCAATATCAGCGACTCGCGTTTTCAGTCGGGGTTGATTGAACAGGCGCAGAAGGTCGGCAAATTGCCCAAGGACTTCTGTCTCGATCCACGCTTTGCCGATAACACTCCGCAGCGTTTGCAGGAGATCCAGGCGCGGCATTCGCGGCTTTTTCCGGAGTATCCGCTGGGCTGTGATTTCACCGAGGTCGAGCGAGATGTGTTGCGGGCGCTGAACTGGCTCAAGAGCAAGTTCAAGCTGAGCGAGGTGCTGGAGCTGGGCAAGGCAGCGCTGGATGCGCCGGAGGCAGCAGCGTTCCCGGAGCATCTGGAACGCATGCAGCTGGCCAACCCGGAGGGGCTGAAGGAGGAGTTGTATCAGCGGTTGCTGCTCACCGGCCTCAAGGCCACCGCGCAATAACTGCCCACCCAAAATCAACTGTGGGAGCGAGCTTGCTCGCGATAGCGGTGTGTCAGTCAACGAGATGTCGACTGACACTATGCAATCGCGAGCAAGCTCGCTCCCACAAGGTATTACTGTGTCCCGACTTACTCGATAAAGGTCACGACACCATCGGCCAGCGACTTCACGCGAGCCAACGACTCCACGCGATAACCCTGCGAATCCAGCTCCGCACGGCCGCCCTGGAACGACTTCTCGATCACGATGCCCAGGCCCGCCACGGTCGCGCCGGCCTGCTTGATGATCGAAATCAGCGCCTGGGACGCCTTACCGTTGGCCAAAAAGTCATCGATGATCAGCACGCGGTCGCTGCTGGTCAGGTGGCGCGGGGAGATGGCCACGGTGCTTTCGGTCTGCTTGGTGAACGAGTAAACGGTCGCCGACAGCAGGTTTTCGGTGAGGGTCAGGGACTGGTGCTTGCGGGCGAAGATCACCGGCACACCGAGGTTCAGGCCGGTCATGATCGCCGGGGCGATGCCCGAGGCTTCGATGGTGACGATCTTGGTGATGCCCGAGTCCTTGAACAGCGTGGCAAATTCGTCGCCGATCAGCTTCATCAGGGCCGGGTCGATCTGGTGGTTCAGAAAGGCGTCGACCTTCAGGACCTGGTCGGAAAGCACAATGCCTTGTTCGCGAATTTTCTGGTGCAGGGCTTCCATGAAGCTGTCCTCTTTTGGCGCCTGTGCGCCGAAGGTCATATAAAAGTGGTCAATTCTAGCGCTTTAACATCGCGCGTATATCCGCCAATGCGTTGTTGCCCCGCACGGCTTTGACTTCGGTCGGTGTGTCGTCGTTGCCTTCCCAGGCCAGATCGTCCGGTGGCAACTCATCGAGGAAGCGGCTTGGTGCGCAATCGATGATCTCGCCGTACTGCTTTCGCTTGGCGGCGAAGGTGAAGGCCAGGGTCTGGCGCGCGCGAGTAATGCCCACGTAGGCCAGGCGACGTTCTTCTTCGATGGTGTCGGCTTCGATGCTGGAACGGTGCGGGAGGATTTCCTCCTCCATGCCCATGATGAACACGTAGGGGAATTCCAGGCCCTTGGACGCATGCAAGGTCATCATCTGCACGCCTTCGGCACCGTCTTCCTCTTCCTGCTGACGCTCGAGCATGTCACGCAGGACGAGTTTGCCGATGGCGTCCTCGACGGTCATTTCGCCTTCTTCGTCTTTTTCCAGGGTGTTCTTCAGCGCCTCGATCAGGAACCACACGTTACCCATGCGGTAGTCGGCGGCCTTGTCGCTGGAGCTGTTGGTGCGCAGCCAGTTCTCGTAGTCGATGTCCATGACCATGCTGCGCAGGGCGGAGATCGGGTCTTCGCCGGCGCACTGCTCGCGAACCCTGTCCATGAAGCGCTTGAAGCGCGACAGGCGATCGGTGAAGCGGCTGTCCAGATGCTCGCCCAGGCCGATTTCGTCGGTGGCGGCGTACATCGAGATCTTGCGCTCGGTGGCATAGTTGCCGAGCTTCTCCAGCGTGGTCGAGCCGATCTCGCGGCGCGGCACGTTGATCACCCGCAGGAAGGCGTTGTCGTCATCCGGGTTCACGATCAGGCGGAAATAGGCCATCAGGTCTTTCACTTCCTGACGGCCGAAAAAGCTGTTGCCGCCGGACAGGCGATACGGCACCTGGTGGTGCTGCAATTTCAGCTCGATCAGCTTGGCCTGGTAGTTGCCGCGATAGAGGATCGCGAAATCGCTGTACGGGCGGTCGGTGCGCAAGTGCAGGCTGAGGATTTCCATGGCCACACGCTCGGCCTCGGCGTCCTCGTTGCGGCAGCGGATCACGCGGATCTCGTCGCCGTGGCCCATTTCACTCCACAGCTGCTTTTCGAATTCGTGGGGGTTGTTCGAGATCAGCACGTTGGCGCAGCGCAGGATGCGGCTGGTGGAGCGGTAGTTCTGCTCCAGCATCACCACTTTCAAGGACGGGTAGTCTTCCTTGAGCAGCATCAGGTTTTCCGGGCGGGCACCGCGCCAGGCGTAGATCGACTGGTCGTCGTCGCCCACCACGGTGAACTGGTTGCGTTTGCCGATGAGCATTTTCACCAGCAGGTACTGGCTGGCGTTGGTGTCCTGGTATTCGTCGACCAGCAGGTAGCGCACCTTGTTCTGCCACTTTTCCAGGATGTCGGCGTGTTCTTCGAACAGCTTCACCGGCAGCAGGATCAGGTCGTCGAAGTCCACTGCGTTGAACGCCTTGAGCGTGCGCTGGTAGTGGGTGTAGACGATGGCGGCGGTCTGCTCCTTGGGATTGCGCGCGTTTTCCAGGGCCTGGGCCGGCAGGATCAGGTCGTTTTTCCAGGCGCCGATCATGTTCTTGATCTCGTCGACACCGTCGTCGCCCGAGTATTCCTTCTGCATGATGTCGGTCATCAGGGCTTTGACGTCGGTCTCGTCGAAGATCGAGAAGCCCGGTTTGTAGCCCAGCCGCACGTGTTCCTTGCGGATGATGTTCAGGCCCAGGTTGTGGAAGGTGCAGACCGTCAGCCCGCGACCTTCACCGGCACGCAGCAGGGTGCCGACCCGTTCCTTCATCTCGCGGGCGGCCTTGTTGGTAAAGGTCATGGCGACGATGTACTGGGCGCGGATGCCGCAGTTCTGGATCAGGTGCGCGATTTTGCGCGTGATCACACTGGTCTTGCCGGAGCCTGCACCGGCGAGCACCAAAAGAGGGCCGCCGACGTAGCTCACGGCTTCTTGCTGCCGGGGATTGAGTCGGGACATAGGTAAATTCAGGAGTCAGTCACGAAATGGGCCGGCATTTTAACAGGCTCAGCGAATTGTGCTGCTCTGTCCGACTTGTGACGTACCGCGCTATCTGTAATTGCCGGTTTTGTTACTTTCACGCAGGATGCGCAACGAATTTGCGGCTAATGTTCGTAATTCCGGATACAAAGGGCTCGTTTTGATAACTGATGTCATTGTCATTGGTCATCGGGACGGCATAATGCCCGTCGCCTACATCTTTGCAGAGTCTAGGGAGCTAGCTTGTCTACGCCTGTCGAACCCTTGCGTTTGCTGCTACTGGCCGAAGAGCCAGCGTGGGCAGCGTTGTTGCGCGAGTGTCTGGCTCCGATGGGGAGCTCGGCCGTGCTCATCAGCGCGCCGAGTTGGGAGTCGGTCAGCAGCCTGTTCGATGACAACCGCAGCGCGGTGTTATTGACCATCCCGCAACTTCAACCGGCGCCGGGCCGTTGCAGCCTGCCGACGGTGTTGCTGCTCGACCATGAGCCGCTGACCCCGCCCGACGGTGTAAGTGACTGGCTGGTGCGCGATCATCTCGATCCGGGCATGTTGCGCCGTTGCCTGCGCCATGTGCGCGAACGTGGCGTGCTGGAAAACACCCTGCAACGCCTGGCCGAGCAAGATCCGCTCACCGGCATCGCCAATCGTCAGGGCTTTCAGACCCTGTTGACGGCGCGGCTGGCGGAAAACGACGGTCGCGGCCTGGCCCTCGGTCATCTCGACCTCGACAACTTTCGTTATGCCAATGACGCCCTCGGCCATCAGGCCGGTGACCGCCTGATCCTGCAAGTGGTGGCGCGGCTCAAGAGCCAGCTTGAAGCCGGCGATCAACTGGCACGCCTGGGCAGCGATGAATTCGCGCTGCTGATCGACACCCGTCGCGCTCCCCAGCGTGCCGAGTGGATGGCCGAGCGCATCAGCGAGGCGCTGGCCGAGCCCTATTGGATCGACGGCGAAAGCTTGTTGATCGGCTCCAGCCTGGGCATTGCCCACGCCCGGGCCCAGGCCGGCGCGGACCCGCTGATGTGGCACGCGCACATCGCCATGCAGCAGGCCAAAAGCACGCAAGGTTGCACCTTTCACATTTTCAACGAGCGCATCAATCGCAATGCCCGCAGCATCGCCGACCTCGAAACCGAACTGCGCCGGGCACTGCGCCGCGATGAGCTGGAATTGCACTACCAGCCACGCCTGAACCTTGAAGACGGACAGATCGTCGGCCTCGAAGCGTTGGTGCGCTGGCGCCATGCCGAGCGCGGCTTGCTGCCACCGAGCGAATTCGTGCCGCTGGCCGAGCAAAGCGGCCTGATCGTGCCGCTGGGCTACTGGGTGATTTCCCGGGCCCTGCGCGACATGCAGGCGCTGCTTGAGCTGGGTTTGCCGCCGTTGCACATGGCGATCAACCTGTCGTTCCGGCAGTTCCAGGACAGTCAGTTGCTCTCGACCCTGAGTCGCCTGATTGCCGAGCGCGGTGTCGAGGCGCAGTGGCTGGAGTTCGAACTGACCGAAACGGCGGTCATGCGCCGCAGCGACCTGGTCAAGCAGACCATGGATGCCCTCGGGCGCCTCGGTGTGCGCTTCTCTCTCGACGACTTTGGCACCGGGTTCTCGTCGTTCGTGCACCTCAACAGCCTGCCGATCACTTTGCTGAAGATCGACAAGAGCTTTGTTGGTGGTATGGAGCAGCGTGAGGAAAACCGCAAACTGGTTCACGCGATGATCAACCTGGCGCACAACCTCAACCTTGAGGTGGTCGCCGAAGGTGTGGAAACACCGGAGCAACTGGATCTGCTGCGTGGGTTCGAGTGCGATCAGGTGCAGGGGTATTTGATCAGCAAGCCATTGCCGCTGGCCGAGTTGGTGGAATATCTGATGTTTGGCTCTGACCAACAGAGCATCGTCGAGGCCATTTAAAAGATCGCAGCCCTGTAGGAGCTGCCGAAGGCTGCGATCTTTTGACCCTAATCCGATTGAATTACCTGAAAACTGCCTTGTACCGAAGGCTCGCGCCGAATCATCCGCTTCATCTTCCACTCAAACCCCAGTGTCAAGCTCACCGCCGCACACGCCAGGCCCAGCGCCAGGCCCCACCAGACACCCGTTGGCCCCCAGTCCAGGTGGAACGCCATCCACCACGCCGCCGGAGCGCCGATCAACCAATAGCAACCCAGGCCCACCAGGAACGTGGTCTTGGCATCCTTGAGCCCGCGAATGCAGCCCATGGCGATGGTTTGCGTGCCGTCGAACAGCTCGAACCATGCCGCCACCGCCAGCAGGCTCACAGCGAGGTTGATGACATCGCGGAACGCCGGGTCGTTGTGGTCGAGAAACAGACCGACCAACTGATTCGGCAACAGCCAGAAGACCATGGCGAAACCCAGCATCGCCGCCGCCCCGAACGCAATGCCGACCCGCCCGGCCAGCCGCGCATCCAGCAGTTGCCCGGCGCCATAGTGCTGACCGATGCGCATGGTGATCGCATAGGAAATCCCCGCCGGCACCATGAACGCCACCGAAACGATCTGCAGGGCGATCTGGTGTGCGCCCAGTTGCGTGCTGCCCATGGTGCCCATGCACAGCGCGGCGAAGGCAAACAGCCCGACTTCCACCGCGTAGGTGCCGCCAATCGGCAGGCCCAGACGCCACAACTCCTTCAGGTACTGGCGGTTCAGGCGTGACAGGCCCTGACGCAGCGGATAGGCCTCATAAGCCGGATGCCGACGAATGTGCCACGCCAGCGCCAGGGCCATCAGGTTGGCGACAATCGCCGTGACCAGCCCGATGCCCATCAGCCCCAGCTTCGGCAGGCCGAACATGCCGGTAATCAGCGCATAGTTGAGCAGGAAGTTGGCCACGGTCCCGCCCAGGCTGATGACCATCACCGGTGTCGCACGGCCAATGGCGCTGGTGAACCCGCGCAGGGCCATGAAGCTCAGGTAGCCGGGCAGGGCGAACGGCAGGAAGATCAAGAACTGCCCGGCCATCTGGACATTGCTTTCGGTCTGGCCGAACAGCAGCAGCACCGGTTTGAGGTTCCACAGCAGCAAACCGGCGACCAGCGCCATCAGCCATGCCAGCCACAACCCGGCCTGGGTCAGCCGGGTCGCCCCGAGAATGTCACCGGCTCCCTGACGTATCGCCACCAGAGTGCCGACGGCAGCAATCACGCCGATGCAGAAGATCGACACGAACGAATAGGTCGCCGCGCCGAGCCCGCCACCGGCCAGCGCCTCGGGACTCAGGCGCGCCATCATCAGGGTGTCGGTGAGGACCATCAGCATGTGCGCCAACTGCGAGGCAATCAGCGGCCCCGCCAGCCGCAGGATGGCCCAGAGTTCAGTACGTGCTGGATGCTGCATGGTCATCACGCTCGATTCTGGAAGTGGACAGGAAAGCGTCGATTCTCGGCGCTCTGCGGCGTTTGCACAAAGGGATAAAAAGGATGGGTAGCATGATTCAAACTCATGCTGGATAGTTTCTGCTAGGGTATCCAAAAACCGCTGTAGGAGCTTTCCTGATGTCGCGTCGTCTTCCTCCCTTATATGCCCTGCGCGCATTTGAAGCGGCGGCGCGACACACGTCGTTTACCCGGGCCGCGGAAGAACTGTCGATTACCCAAAGTGCGGTCAGCCGACATATTCGTACGCTTGAAGAGCATTTTGCCTGCCGCTTGTTTCATCGCAGTGGCCGCAACCTGCAACTGACCGAGTCGGCCCGTTTGTTGTTGCCGGGTATTCGCGAGGGCTTCACCGCCCTGGAGCGCGCCTGCAATACCTTGCGCGCCGAAGACGACATCCTGCGCATGAAAGCCCCGTCGACCCTGACCATGCGCTGGTTGCTGGCGCGCCTCAGTCGCTTCCGCCATCTGCAACCGGGCAACGAAGTGCAACTGACCAGTGCGTGGATGGACGTCGATTCCGTGGATTTCAACGACGAGCCGTTCGACTGTGCGGTGCTGTTAAGCAACGGACATTTCCCTCCGGACTGGGAGGCGAGTTACCTGTTCCCCGAGGAGTTGATCCCGGTCGGCGCGGCCAACCTGCGGGGCGACCAACCCTGGGATGTCGAGCGCCTGAGCAGCACCGAGCTACTGCACCCGACGCCGGACCGCCGCGATTGGCGCAACTGGCTGGAGCGCATGGGCCTGGCCGAACAGGTGTCGCTCAAGGGCGGGCAGGTGTTCGATACCCTGGAACTGGGCATGATCGCCGCTGCGCGAGGCTATGGCGTGTCCATGGGCGATCTGCTGATGGTCGCGGAGGACGTGGCTCAGGGACGCTTGAGTCTGCCGTGGCCGACAGCGGTGGCCAGCGGCTTGTGTTACTACCTCGTGTGGCCGAAAACCCGTCCCGGCGGCGAACGCATGCGCCGGCTCAGCGACTTTCTGCAAAACGAAGTCCGGTCCATGGAGTTGCCGGATGTCGTGCACTTGAGCTGAAACGGGGAAGCCGCAGGAGAGGCTGGCGGCGGTTTTGCGCTCCGGGGTTGACCGCTTTCGTTGAGGTGCGGCTGAATTAGTCTTCGCGAGCAAGCCCGCTCCCACAGGAAACGACGCCGAACCTGTGGGAGCGGGCTTGCCCGCGAATGGAGCGACTCGGTTTCGATACTTACTGCGTGGCCGGCCGATACTGCAACGCCTCCGCCAGATGCTCACGGCTGATCGCATCAACCTGTTCCAGATCCGCCAGCGTCCGTGCCACCTTGAGCAAACGGTGCGCCGAACGCAGTGACAGGGTCAGTCGTTCACAGGCGGATTCGAGCCAGTGCTCATCGGCTGTGGATAACTTGCAGTGCCGGCGCAGGCCCGGCAGATCGAGAAACGCATTGGCACAACCCTGGCGGTTCTGCTGGCGCTCACGAGCCTCGGCGACAAGCACCGCAGCACTGGCGCTGTTCTCGCCTGGCTTCACTTTGGGATTCAACGCCGTGGCTTCCCGGGCGACAGTCAGATGCAGGTCGATGCGATCGAGCAGCGGCCCCGACAGCTTGTTGCGATAACGCTGCACCATGTCCGGCGTGCAGGAGCAGCGCCCGCTTGGCTCGCCAAGATATCCACAGGGACACGGATTCATCGCCGCCACCAACTGAAAGCGTGCCGGAAAGCGCACGCGATCTTTCGCCCGCGAGATGACGATATGCCCGGATTCCATCGGCTCCCTCAGGACTTCCAATACTCTGCGTTCAAACTCGGGAAGCTCATCAAGAAACAAGACGCCGTGGTGGGCGAGGGTAATTTCACCCGGCTGTGGTTTCGAGCCGCCACCCACCAAAGCGGGGCCAGAGGCGGAGTGATGGGGCTGGCGAAAGGGGCGCTGTGGCCAGTGACGCAAGGGCACACAACTGGTGACCGATTGAATCGCCGCGACTTCCAGCGCCTCGCTTTCGGTCAGCGGTGGCAGCAGCCCAGGCAAGCGACTCGCCAGCAAGGTTTTTCCGGTCCCCGGGGGGCCACTGAGTAGCAGGTTGTGAGCGCCTGCCGCCGCAATCAGCAGTGCACGCTTGGCCGCCAGCTGCCCTTGCACTTCATTCAGGTCGGGATAAGGTTTGCTGGCGCAGAGCAGCCCATCGGAAGCATAAGGCTCGATCGGTGTATGACCGTTGAAGTGCGCGACGGCCTCCAGCAAATGGTCAACAGCAATCACCTTCAGTCCCGACGCCAGGCACGCTTCCTCAGCGTTCGCCCGTGGCACCATCAGCCAGCGCCCGGCCTTGCGCGCCGCCAACGCCGCTGGCAACACCCCTCGAACTGCCCGTACCGCACCAGACAGGGCCAACTCCCCCAAACACTCCACGTCATCCAGTGTCAGCGTCGGCACCTGCACGCTGGCCGAGAGAATCCCCAGGGCAATCGCCAGATCGAAGCGCCCGCCATCCTTGGGCAAATCAGCGGGCGCCAGATTCAGCGTGATCCGCCGCGCCGGAAATTGCAGCCCCGAATTGATGATCGCACTGCGCACCCGATCCTTGCTTTCCTTCACCGCCGCCTCGGGCAGGCCGACCATGGTCAGGGATGGCAGGCCGTTGGCCAGATGAACTTCTACGGTGACGGCGGGTGCCTCCACGCCGATCTGGGCGCGGCTGTGGACGATGGAGAGGGACATGGGCGTTCCTTGAGCTAAACGGGGGCCGCTTCCTGCGGGTTTTTGAAGGGTAGACGGGGGAGAGGGAATTGGTGGGGTGGTTACGTGGGCAAAATTTCACGGGATATTGCGGTTACGAACCAGGGCATTGGCGAGGTACAAAAAAACCGCCATTTAGACGGTTTCTTTCACGAAAGAAGTTCAGCTTCGTCCACCGGCCAACCAACCACCAGGCTCAAGTTCTTTACCGCGCGCGATGGCGACTTCAAGAATGCGTCGTTGATTGGCCGATAAATTTCCAGCCAAACGACGTGCTTCGGCGTGAAGCTCAACAACTTGTAACAGCTTCGCCTTTCGCTTTTTTGGGCTCATACGCACCTCCTGCGTGCCTTTCCCATTTCTTCTCATTGCTAACGTCTATGGAATATCAAGGTGAAAAGCGTAGGGGAACGGGTCCGGGGAATAAATCAGGCCGGAGAGCTGCTTTTTGTAGGACCCTGCCGAGACAGATGAAGGACATCGGTGAAAGAGCCTGGATGGTCTTGCCGGATGAAGGCTGCTGCTTATGATCTCGCTGAATGCAGTCGTAGGAGGTGTGAATGAGCAGGAATGGGATGCGCCCGATTCATCCTGGTGAAATTCTCAGTGAGGAGTTTTTGAAGCCGCTGGGCGTTACAGCCGATGCTCTGGCTCGCTCGCTGAACGAGCCAGAGGCTGAAATAAGTGATGTTGTGAATCAGCTGAGCGGTGTCAGTATTGGTCTGGCGCAAAAGCTATCCATCCACCTGAACACCACACCCGATTTCTGGCTGAATCTGCAATCGACCTACGAGTTGCGCTCAGCCCGGATCGAGCGTGGTTGAACGTTAAATACTCAAAGCGACTGCAGGACATGTGAAGCCCGCTTCCACCACGGTTTTGCCGGGCGTCTGGCCAGCTCACGCTCTGTCATCATCTGCGGAACATCCTGCAACCGAATCCACGGCTGGTTATTCCAGTGCAGCAGGCTCAACGACATTTCCGGCCAGTTGAGCAGGCTCAGTTGTGGGCGTTCGGTTGTGGTGGGGTGTTGGGTGTCTCGCAGGGCGGGGACGACTTCGTGGGTGAGCCATTCACGCAAGGCTCGGTATTCGGGGCAGTAGTGGTAGACGAGCATGGCGTAGACACCGGATTCGCTGATCAGCAGGGTGTTTTCGATGTGACCGTGGATGAGGGTTTTGGTGGTTTGGTATTGGTCGGGATCGAGTTTTCGGAGTTGGCGGTCGTTGAGGTGGATGCGTAGTAGTCGGCCTAGGTCGCGGGCGCTGAACCAGGGTTGGTTTTGTATTAGGAGGGCGTGGAGGTGGAGTTTGTGGCGGGTGAAGATGTGGGGGGTTAGGTAGTTTTCTTCCATCGTGCAGTTCTCGGGGTCGAATGAAGAGAAACTGCCTCTGATCGTCGCCAAACGAAAAGGGTGGCAGCCATGCGCGGGTTGGCGAACCGGTGACGCCCGAAAAACCGGCAGACCTTAAGGTCTCCCACGCACAGCTGCCATAACTCAAGATGAGGAGAAACTCCCTATTTCGAATGTGGTCGTAGTGCGTCGGGGTTTTTCCAGGTCGCCAAACCCAGTGCTGAACATTCAGCGGGAATGAGCTTAGAGACCGGATACCTGGCGACGCAATCGGACGGCGGTGTGATGTTTGTAGGACGTTGCCGGGATTTTTGCGGGGCTTGGGATCAGAAGATCGCAGCCTTCGGCAGCTCCTACAGGGGGCTGTGTTTCAAAGAGGGATTGATGGGTTACTCGGTTGGCGGATTGAGCTTCGCTTCCATCTCCGCGACCTTCGTTTCAAGAGCCTCCAGCCGCGCCCGCGTGCGTGCCAGTACAACCATCTGGCTATCGAACTCTTCCCGGCTCACCAGATCCAGTTTGCTGAAGCCGCTCTGCAGCAACATTTTGAACTGGCTTTCGATTTCGGCTTTCGGCAGCGGCGTGTCACCGCTGAAGAGGCGGGAGGCGGTGCCGGTCAGGGCGTCGAGGAAGTCTTTTGGCGCGAGCATGGGCAATGTCCTGGAAACAATGACGGCCAGTGTATCACGCAGTGTCTATAGTCATTTGCGCGGGCAAGGGGTGCACGATTTTCGCGCATCGGGACGGACGGCGTCGCACCGTTGTTGTGCGTAACGTGCCGGGTGTTGTCGCGAAGTATCTGCCATCCGCCGGTAAAGACTTGAAAACAGTCAGTTTTGTGGAGATGGCAAGCTTTCTGCTTAGATGCTGGTGACCCATGCACTGATGCAGTCGCTGTGACGAATGCAGTGCGCCAGGCGAATCACGGGGAGTGCTTCGCAAGGAGCGGTTAGCTGGCGTCGGACGGGCAGGTAAGGCCGACGATGCGTTACAAAGCCAGGCACTGCGCTTAGACTTGAGACGGGTTTGTTTTCCTGGGGCAAGTCCACCAATTCGGGAGAGAGTTTTCATGAAGCTAGTCACTGCCATCATCAAGCCGTTCAAGCTGGACGACGTACGCGAGTCGCTGTCCGAGATCGGCGTGCAGGGCATTACCGTCACTGAAGTCAAAGGCTTTGGTCGGCAGAAGGGTCACACCGAGCTGTATCGCGGCGCGGAATACGTGGTCGATTTCCTGCCCAAGGTGAAGATCGACGTCGCCATCGACGACAAGGATCTGGACCGGGTAATCGAGGCCATCACCAAGGCTGCCAACACCGGCAAGATCGGTGACGGCAAGATCTTCGTGGTCAATCTGGAACAGGCGATTCGCATCCGTACCGGCGAAACCGATACCGACGCTATCTAAGCCGCCACAAACCCAACGCCCCAGGAGAAAACAATATGACTCTGCGTAAATTCGCAGGGCTAGGAGCCCTGTTGTCTATCGTAATGCCCAGCCTTGCTTTGGCGGCAGACGAAGTGGCGGCCCCGGTCCTCAACTCCGGCGACACCGCCTGGATGTTGACCTCTACAGCCTTGGTGCTGTTCATGACCATTCCCGGCCTCGCGCTGTTCTACGGCGGCATGGTCCGGTCGAAAAACATTCTTTCCGTGATGATGCAGTGCTTCGCCATTACCGGTCTGATCAGCATCCTGTGGGTCATCTATGGCTATAGCATCGCGTTCGACACCACCGGCATGGAGCAGGGCGTCGTCAACTTCAACTCGTTCTTCGGCGGCATGGGCAAGGCATTCCTTGCCGGTGTCACGCCAGCCAGCCTGACCGGTCCTGCGGCGCTGTTCCCTGAAGCGGTGTTCATCACCTTCCAGATGACCTTCGCCATCATCACGCCGGCGCTGATCGTCGGTGCCTTCGCCGAGCGGATGAAGTTCTCCGCGATGCTGGTCTTCATGGGCATCTGGTTCACCCTGGTTTACGCGCCGATTGCGCACATGGTCTGGTCCGGCAACGGCGGCCTGATGTGGGACTGGGGCGTTCTGGACTTCGCCGGCGGCACCGTGGTGCATATCAACGCCGGTGTGGCCGGTCTGATTGCCTGCCTGGTGCTGGGCAAGCGCAAAGGCTTCCCGACCACACCGATGGCACCGCACAACCTCGGTTATACCTTGATGGGCGCGGCCATGCTGTGGGTCGGCTGGTTCGGTTTCAACGCCGGTTCCGCCGCTGCGGCCAACGGTACCGCCGGTATGGCGATGCTGGTCACGCAAATCGCGACTGCCGCTGCTGCGCTGGGCTGGATGTTTGCCGAGTGGGTCACCCATGGCAAACCTAGCGCACTGGGCATCGCTTCGGGCGTGGTTGCCGGCCTGGTGGCAATTACCCCGGCTGCCGGCACCGTTGGCCCGATGGGCGCGCTGGTCATCGGTCTGGCGGCTGGCGTGGTGTGCTTCTTCTGCGCGACTACCCTGAAACGCAAACTCGGCTATGACGACTCCCTGGATGCCTTCGGCGTACACGGTATCGGCGGTATCCTCGGCGCAATCCTGACCGGTGTGTTCGCCGCGCCGTCCCTGGGTGGCTTCGGCACCGTGACCGACATCGCCGCACAAGTGTGGATTCAGTGCAAAGGCGTAGGTTTCACGGTGATCTACACCGCGATCGCCACGTACATCATCCTCAAGGTGCTGGATGCGGTCATGGGTCTGCGCATCAACGAAGAAGAAGAGGCAGTCGGTATCGATCTGGCGCTTCACAACGAACGCGGCTACAACTTGTAAGCACGCGCATAAAAAACTTGCCCGGCTTGCCGGGCATTTTTTTGTCTGAAATTTGTCATTGAAGGGTGCGCTGAAAGGTTTTTTCCTACAGGTTTTAAGATGTTTACGTCGGGTGTTTTTGTGCGGTCGAAGGCTTACATGATTGAAGGAATATTAGGGCCTTTGTTTTTTCCCAGAGCGCGCTAGAATGCGCCCCGAACGTGCGGAGAACTGTATGTGGCAACAGACTCTGATTACCTTGCGGGCGAGGCCCCGGGGCTTTCACCTGGTAACGGACGAGTTACTCGCTGGCCTGCCTGAACTCAAGGCGTGTCGGGTCGGTCTGTTGCATTTGTGGCTGCAGCATACCTCGGCGTCGTTGACCATCAACGAGAACGCCGATCCGGCGGTACGTCGCGACTTCGAACGGTTTTTCAATCGTCTGATCCCACAAGGAGCAGACGGCTATGAGCATAACGACGAAGGCCAGGACGACCTCCCGGCGCACTTCAAGGCCAGCGTGCTTGGCTGTCAGCTCTGTTTGCCGATTTCGGCAGGCCGGCTGGCGTTGGGAACCTGGCAAGGCGTTTATCTGGGCGAGCACCGCGATCATGGCGGTGCCCGTAAAGTCCTCGCCACCGTGCACGGTGAAGAGGCATAACCGCTGGTCAGCAGCGGTTGTTGATTTTTTTCCGGCAGCCTTCGACAGAGGGCAAAGCTGGGCTATAACTAATCTGCTTTTCGCAAGTCATGAGGTAGAACATGAGCGACGATGATCTGGAAAACGACGACCTCGAAGTAGGCGACGACGACGAAACCGAAGAAGGTCTGGAAGCAGCGGCGGAAGACGTCGCTGAAGACGACGGCGGTGATGCGCCGGTTCCGACCGCCAAAGGCAAGGCCAAGGCAGCGGTATCGGTCGATGAGCTGCCGAGTGTCGAAGCCAAGAACAAGGAACGCGATGCCCTGGCCAAGGCCATGGAAGAGTTCCTTGCGCGTGGTGGCAAGGTGCAGGAAGTGGAGGCCAATGTGGTCGCCGATCCTCCCAAGAAGCCGGATAACAAGTACGGCAGCCGGCCTATCTGAGCCTGCTACCCGCTTGCTGAAAAAGCCCGCCGTCGCTGCGGGCTTTTTCATGGGTGATGGAAAAGCAAAAGATCGCAGCCTGCGGCAGCTCCTACAGGGGTACACATAACCTTGTAGGAGCTGCCGCAGGCTGCGATCTTTTCAACATCACCTGAAACTAAACGGTATTCCACCGCGCCAACAACCCCGGCAATTCGGTCAGGCTGC
Source organism: Pseudomonas sp. B1(2018) (assembly GCF_003097365.1). Classification (NCBI taxonomy): domain Bacteria; kingdom Pseudomonadati; phylum Pseudomonadota; class Gammaproteobacteria; order Pseudomonadales; family Pseudomonadaceae; genus Pseudomonas; species Pseudomonas sp. B1(2018). Next base: position 262,503 of record NZ_PYUK01000002.1, on the reverse strand, counting down.
AAATTTCGGCATCCGGCAACCGTTCCGCTTCCCAGGTCTTGCCCGCCGGGTTGAACCAGATTGCGCGCAACCCCGCCTGCTGCGCACCGGCAATGTCATCGCCCGGATGATCGCCAATATGCACCGCCGTATCAGCCGTCGCGCCGCCGCGTTGCAGGGCTTCATGGAACAGCCGCGCATCGGGTTTGGCGATGCCGATGTCTTCGGCGCACAACGCAAACTTGAAGTAGTCCGCCAGCCCCAGCCGACGCACATCGGCGTTGCCATTGGTGACCACGCCGAGGGCGTAATGGTTGGCCAGCAACTCCAGGGTCGGTTGCACCTCCGGAAATATTTCCAGCTGATGCCGGGCATGAAGGAACACTTCGAAACTCTGATCGGCCAGGTCCGACGCTTCGGCGTGGGGATATCCGGCTTCTTCCAGGGCCTGGAACAACACGCGCCGGCGCAAGGCGCTGATACGGTGCTTGAGGTTCGGCTCGATGCTCAGGATGCGTTCGCGTATGGCCCACAAATGTTCCACCGGCACCGCCCCCAGGTTGGGCGCATGTTCGGTCAGCCATGCACGCAATATGGCTTCGGCGCTGACGATGACGGGTGCGGTGTCCCACAGGGTGTCGTCGAGGTCGAAGGTGATCAACTGAATGCTCATGAATCGTCGCCCTTAATGCGTTTGGCCCTTGGGTGGGCGCTGTCGTAGACCGTGGCCAGGTGCTGGAAGTCCAGGTGGGTGTAGATCTGCGTGGTCTTGATGTCCGAGTGCCCGAGCAGTTCCTGCACCGCGCGCAGGTCCTGGGAGGATTCCAGCAGATGGCTGGCGAAGGAGTGCCGCAGCATGTGCGGATGCAGGTTCTGCCCCAGTTCGCGCTCACCGGCTGCCTTGACCCGCACCTGGATCGCTCGGGGACCGAGACGTCGACCCTGTTGGCTGACGAACACCGCACCGTCCGCCGGGTTGGCCATGGCCCGCAGTGGCAGCCACTGCTCCAGCGCTTCGCGGGCTTTTTGTCCCACCGGCAGCAGGCGGGTCTTGCTGCCTTTGCCGAGCACCTGGACCATGCCGTCGGCGAGGTCGAGTTGATCGAGATTGAGCCCTGTCAGCTCCGACAGCCGCAGCCCGGAAGAGTAGAACAACTCCAGAATCGCCTGGTCCCGACGTGCCAGGAAGTCATCCTCCACACCACCCTCCAGCAGTTGCAGGGCGCGGTCGGTGTCGAGGGTTTTCGGCAGGCGGCGTTCACCTTTCGGCGGCGCCAGGCCATTGGCCGGATCGTGGTCGCACAGGCCTTCGCGATTGAGGTAGTGATAGAGCCCGCGAACGGCCGACAGCAATCGCGCCAGGCTGCGGGATGATTGCCCTTGGGCGTGCAGGCGGGCAATCAGGCTGCGCAGGCGCTGGATGTCCAGCGCCGCCCAACTGCCGATGTTCTGTTTGACGCACCAGCCCAGCACTTTATCGAGATCGCGGCGGTAGGCCGACAGCGTGTGCGGCGACACCTGCCGCTCACTGCGCAGGTGTTCGCAGTAAGCGTCCAGTTGTCGTTCCATGTTCAGCGTACCGAGCGCAGGGAATTGTTGACCCGTGGCAGCACGCGACCCATGACTTCAGCGATGTAGCTCAGGAACAAGGTGCCCACCGAGCTTTTGTAGTGCTGCGGATCACGGCTGGCGATGGCCAGGATGCCGTGGATGCCCTGGTGGCTGATGGCGACGACCGCGGTGGAGCCGATCTGCTTGCGCTGTTCTTCGCCGAACAGGAAGTCCAGTTCATGTTCGCGCAGGCTGCCGCTGACGCTTTTGTCTTCCGAGAGCAAGCCGCCGATGGCCACTTGCGCTTCGGCGTGAGTGGCCCAGCGGCCCACCGGCATGGCGTTGTCGCCGAGCAGGATGAGGCTGACGAAGGGCACCTGGAATTCCTGGCGCAGGCTGTCTTCGACGCACATCACCACGTCTTCCAGGCTGGCGGCGTCCATCAGCGCGAGGATCAGGCGACGGGTCTTTTCGAACAGCCGGTCGTTGTCCCGGGCCACGTCCATCAAATGCGACAGGCGATGACGCAGTTCAATGTTGCGGTCGCGCAGAATGGTCATCTGACGCTCCACCAGCGACACCGTATCGCCGCGTCGATGGGGAATACGCAATGACGGGAGCAGTTCTTCGTGCTCGACGAAGAAGTCCGGATGAGCCTCCAGGTACGCGGCAACAGCCGCCGCCTCCAGGCTTTCGGACGGTGATTCGTCAGCTTGTCGTGCGGGTACCTGAGGCTTGTCTGTCATAGGTTTCGCTCACTCAAAGACGCACTTGTCCTTCGTATACGCGCACTGCCGGTCCGGTCATCATCACCGGCTGGCCAGGGCCTGCCCATTCGATGGACAAGCGCCCGCCAGGCAGGTCGATCAATAGCGGCGAATCCATCCACCCCTGGCTGATCGCGGCCACTGCGGCGGCACAGGCGCCGGTTCCGCAAGCCTGGGTTTCCCCGGCTCCACGCTCCCAGACGCGCAACTGCGCGCGGCTCCGGTCGATGACCTGGAGAAAACCGACATTGACCCGTGCCGGGAAGCGCGGGTGATGTTCGATTTTCGGTCCCAGTTCATGCACCGGCGCGTTGTTGATATCGGTGACTCGCAGCACGGCATGGGGGTTGCCCATGGACACGGCGGCCAGATCGACCGGGGTGCCGTCGACGTCGACCTGATAACTCTGGGCCTGCTCCGGTGCCTGGAACGGAATATCCGCCGGCACCAGGCGCGGGGCGCCCATGTTCACGCTGATCTGGCCGTCGTTACGCACGTCCAGTTCGATGATGCCGCTTTTGGTCTCGACGCGAATCAGCCGTTTTGCGGTCAGGCGCTTGTCGAGCACGAAACGGGCGAAGCAGCGCGCACCGTTGCCGCACTGTTCCACTTCGGAACCGTCGGCGTTGAAGATCCGGTAGCGGAAATCCACGTCCGGATTGCTCGGTGCCTCGACGATCAGCAACTGGTCGAAACCGATGCCGGTGTGCCGGTCGCCCCATTGCTTGGCATGCTTGGGCAGGATGTGCGCGTGCTGGCTGACCAGGTCGAGGACCATGAAGTCATTGCCCAGGCCGTGCATCTTGGTAAAACGCAGCAGCATGGTTTTACTCCGGCAGCAGGCTTTCGCCAGCAAACAACTCGGCTACCGTTTCACGGCGACGCACTTCAAATGCCTGATCACCGTCCACCAACACTTCAGCGGTACGGCCGCGGGTGTTGTAGTTGGAACTCATGACAAACCCGTAGGCACCGGCCGAATGCACGGCCAGCAGGTCGCCTTCTTCCAGGGCCAGCTGACGATCCTTGGCCAGGAAGTCGCCGGTCTCGCAGATCGGGCCGACGATGTCGTAGGCGCGGGCTGCCGATTGACGCGGGCGCACGGCCGTGACGTCCATCCAGGCCTGGTACAGCGCCGGACGGATCAGGTCGTTCATGGCGGCGTCGACGATGGCGAAGTCTTTGTACTCGGTGTGCTTGAGGTATTCGACCTGGGTCAGCAATACACCGGCGTTGGCGACGATGAAGCGGCCCGGCTCGAACACCAGCGCCAGGTCGCGACCGTCGAGGCGTTCACGCACGGCCTTGATGTAGTCGCCAGCCAGTGGCGGCTCCTCGTCCTTGTAGCGCACGCCCAGGCCACCACCGAGATCGATGTGGCGCAGGTAGATGCCGCAATCGCCGAGGCGGTCGACCAGGCCCAGCAGGCGGTCGAGAGCGTCGATGAACGGCGGCAGGGTGGTCAGTTGCGAGCCGATGTGGCAATCGACGCCGACCACTTCCAGGTTCGGCAGCTGCGCGGCACGCACGTACACGTCTTCGGCGTCGGCAATGGCGATGCCGAACTTGTTCTCTTTCAGACCGGTGGAAATGTACGGGTGGGTGCCGGCATCGACGTCCGGGTTGACGCGCAACGAAATCGGCGCACGAACGCCCAGTTCGGCAGCGACCACTTGCAGGCGTTCGAGCTCGTCGGTGGATTCGACGTTGAAGCAATGCACGCCGACTTCCAGGGCGCGACGCATGTCGTCACGGGTCTTGCCGACGCCGGAGAACACGATCTTGTCGGCGCTGCCGCCAGCGGCCAGTACACGCTCCAGTTCACCACGGGAGACGATGTCGAAACCGGCGCCCAGACGCGCCAGGACATTCAGGACGCCCAGGTTGGAGTTGGCCTTGACTGCGAAGCACACCAGGTGCGGCGTGCCAGCCAGCGCATCGGCATAAGCCAGGTACTGGGCTTCGATGTGCGCGCGCGAGTAAACGTAGGTCGGTGTTCCAAAGCGCTCGGCGATGGCAGACAGGGCAACACCTTCCGCGAACAGTTCACCGTCACGGTAGTTAAAAGCGTCCATGAGGTTCCCTTATTATTGGTAGACGTCGTGCTTGTGTGCTTTGGAGGCAGGCTGCTGCTGCGACGACTTGGCTTGCTCGACAGGGTCCTGGTCTTCATCGGGCAGGTACAGCGGGCCTTTTTGACCGCAGGCCGACACAAGGCAGGCAACCGCGAGGAGCGCAGCAAGGGAAGAGATCAGGCGCTTCATGGCGAAATCCTTGAAAATGCATTAATTGCGCCGGAGTATACCGGCCACCCGGCAGCTTGCCTATGCAACGGACCGCCCGTCCGGCGGGGGTTGGGCCGATACCGGTTGGTATCACGCAATCCCTGTGGGAGCGGGCTTGCCCGCGAAGGGGCCAGCACATTCAACCTCTTTGTTGACTGAACCACCGCTTTCGCGAGCAAGCCCGCTCCCACAGACGGCCGCTTGGTCATTATCCTTTGCAATCGACGGGGCTCGGTCGTATCTTGCGGCGCTTGAGCCTGATCAGACACTTTTTGAGGTTGCCGTAATGAGTTTGTCCGAAGCGCGTTTCCACGACCTGGTCGATGCCACCCAGCAAACCCTGGAGGACATCTTTGACGACAGCGACCTGGATATCGACCTCGAAAGCTCGGCCGGTGTGCTGACCGTCAAGTTCGAGAACGGCAGCCAGTTGATCTTCAGTCGTCAGGAGCCGCTGCGTCAGCTGTGGCTGGCGGCGGTGTCCGGTGGTTTCCACTTCGACTACGACGAAGAAAGCGAGCGCTGGATGTGCGACAAGAGTGAAGAGCAGTTGGGTGAAATGCTTGAGCGTATCGTCCAGCAGCAGGCCGGTGTCGAGCTCGATTTCGAAGGCCTGTGAGATCGTGACCCAGCCTGCGTCTGTCCGCCCACCGAAACCGCTCTACAGCAATGTCAGCCCGGCGGTGCCGTCGCCATGCAGCGGTGTGTGTCGGCTGGACGAGCAGAAAGTCTGCCTCGGCTGCTTCCGCCATGTCGAAGACATCCGCGAATGGCGCTCGGCCGATGACGAGCGCAGACGGGTGATTTGCGCCGAGGCTTCTCACCGTAAATCCTTGGGATAAAGGCTTTTGTGGCGAGGGAGCTGGCTCCCGTTCGGTTGCGAAGCAACCGCAAGCTTTTAGGGCCGCTTCGCGCCCCAGCGGGAGCCAGCTCCCTCGCCACAATGGCCGCGCGGAAGCTGGATCGCCCAGCTTGTATATTTTTTGAGCTGTGATAGTGTCCAGATACGCCTCAACCCATCGAGGCTTGTGAAAACCCCGCCTTTTTCTGGCGGGGTTTTGCTTTTTTCGTGCAGAAGAAAGGAGTCTGCCCAGATCATGACCGCACCTTCCATCACCCTTACCCGTCTGGACGTCCAGCGTCTGGAGCGTCTGATCGACAGCCTGGACGACACGCTGCCGGGCGTTATTGCGTTGCAAACCGAACTGGATCGCGCCGATACCGTGGTCGGCCACGATGAAGTGCCGGCGGATGTCGTGACCATGAATTCCCGTGTGCATTGCCGGGAAGAAGGCAGTGGCAAGGACTACCACCTGACCCTGGTGTACCCCAAGGATGCGAATGCCGACGAAGGCAAGGTCTCGATCCTGGCACCGGTGGGCAGCGCGCTGCTCGGCCTGAAGGTTGGTCAGCATATCGATTGGCCGGCTCCGGGCGGCAAGACCCTGAAGCTGACACTGCTGGAAGTCGAATCGCAGCCGGCCAATGGCGGCGCGTTCCCGGAGTGACATCCCCTTCAGACCTGATCGAGCGCCTCGTTCAATGCCTGCTCCAGGTCTGCTTTGTAGCGCAGATACAGATGGGTGGAACTCTGCCCTTCGCCGAGCAGGCCTGACAGGTCGAGGTCGGTGATGTAGCAGCGGTAGCGTTCGGTTTCCCGGCGTTGCCCGACGATTTCCCGGGCGACCACGCTGAACAGCTGGTCGCCATGCTCCAGCTCGGAAAACTCCCGTTGATTGCAATACAACGTCACCTGTACCTGACCCGGTGCGGCTTTGCCGACGATCGCCTGCACGTCGTAAAACGGTTTGTTCACTGGCGTCTGCGGCGCCGGCCGGGCTTCAATGCGGCGCGCCCGGCCAGGGCCTGACGGCAGCAACTGGCAATACCGGGTGTCGAGGTTCAAGGGCGGGACAGCGTCCATTGGCAACAGGGCATCGCGACGGTACTGGATCGATTGCAGGAAACGCTGCAACGGCACCAGCAGGCTTTGCTCGTCGTGCCAGGGCAGGCGTTGCTGCCACAGGGCATTGAACTCATCGAGCACGTACAGATCAGCCTGATCTTCGTTGACCCGGTAGAACACTTGGATGCAGTCCGGCTGACCCGTTGGCAGGAACAGCGCGAGGTCGTGCTCCTCCAGTGCGTTTGGGTCCAGGTGAAGCGGGCTGTAGCTCGCCATTTCTTCACCCAGGTAATCGATCAACGCCGGCAGGGTGTCCAGTGCGATGTGCTGAACCTGTCCCGGTACCAGCTCCAGCACGTGGTAGTGCTGCTGGACCTGGATCAGGTAGCGGTGATTGAGCCGGCTCAGCAGCAGGTTCTGCGCAGTGTCGAGGATGTCTTCCACCCGTTGTGCGATGAACTGCGCGCGGTTATGGCAGAAACAGCGCACCTTCAGCTTCGGCTGTTGCGGCCCGGCTGGCAGGTTGTTGAGGTAATCGCGAATGCAGTCGAGCAGGGCGTGGGGGCCGTCGTAGCGAGCCACCAGCACTTCGTTCCAGCTATTGAGCGTGACCTGGTCCAGCGTCAGCACCAGGTTTTCCCGAACCCCGGCGTAGCTCAGGGAATCGGTGCGCTCGGTGGTCATCAGGATGTTCAGGTCACGATGGTGCTTGAGCGGATCGATGCCGACATTCACCAGAATCAGCACTTCACTCGGCACGCTGGCGCGCAGCAGAGGTTCTTCGGCGACGGTGGGCAAGGGCAGGGCGATGGTCTGTTGCAGGCTGCCGAGCAGGTTGAACAGCTCGAACTCGCTCAAGTCGCTGGTGCCAGGGTGCAGGGCCAGGCGGGTGCTGCTGTCGATTACGCCATTGCGGTGGCACCAGGTCAGCAGCTCGAGCAAGTGACGGCTGCGTTTGATCGGCGCGAAATGTTCCCACTCCAGCGCCGTCAGGCTGCCGTTGTACAAGCCCCACTGGCTTTGCCCCGGTTCTTTCCTGTTCGGCGCGTGCACCAGCGTCAGCGTGTCTTCAGCCAGGTCCGGGGCGATCCCGGGGTTGATGAATTCGACTTTGCCGGCCTTGCGCTCGAACGCGGCGTATAGCCGACGCCCGAGCACGCTCAGGTCGCGCTTGTTGATGCGGCTGACCGTTTGCTCCTGTCGGGCAAACTGGGTGAGGAAGCGGTAGCTGTAGTTCAGTTCATTGACCAGCGCCCGCCGCTCGGAGCCGACCTGGCGGACTTTCCACTGGCTGCGGCTATCGAGCAGGGCCAGTTGGCGCTGGTCCCAGCGCCATTCATGGGCCAGGCGCTCGAGCAAAGAGCGTTGCCAGCTCTGGGTGCGGCTATTGCCGGTGAGTTTGCGATTGACCTTCAGGTACAACGCGCGGCGCACCAGTTCCAGCCGTTCCGGTTCGTTGCGGGCGATCAGGTATTCCTCGATGCGCCGGTACACCACGACGTACGGGTCCAGTTCGTCGAGGTCGAGCCGGTTGGCGAACACCGCTTGCTTGAAGCGCAGGCTCAGGCAATGGACCCTGGGGTGTTCGCTGGCATAGACCTCGGTCAGCAGCAGCTTGAGTACCGACTTGTAGGGCGACTCGATGCCCTTGAACAGCTGCCAGAGCCCGGCGCCGATAAATTCGCCGGGCGGGATAAAGGCCAGGTTGCCGAGGTCGAGGGTTTCATCGGCGCGGATAAAGCGTTTGGAGATCAAGGTATGGGTGTAGCGGTCGTAGTTCGATTCTTCGTAGACCGGCACCAGCCACCAGATCGGCGTACGCCCGGCCAGCCAGATCGCGGTGCGGTAAAACTCGTCCAGCAGCAGGTAGTGCTGGGTGGTGCCGCAATCCTCCGAGCTCAACTGGGTGTCGCGCTCGCCACGGACGAAACGGGTCGGTTCGATCAGGAAAAAGTGCGCTTCGGCGCCCTGGCTGGCGGCCCAGGCTTCCAGCAGCTGGCATTTTTTGCGCAGTTCGGCGAGTTCGTTCTCGGTCAGGTCCGGTCCATGGCAGACCCAAACATCCATGTCGCTCTGGTCGGCCTGGGCCAGGGTGCCGAGGCTGCCCATCAGGAACAGTCCGTGAATCGGCCTCGGTGGGTTGCTGCCGTGGCGAGGCTTGTAGGAAAACGAGCGGGTCAGGCGCTGGGCTTCTGCGAGGACATTGGCGTCCGGTTCGAAATTCGACAGCCCCGCCGGCGTACTGCCGGAAACGTAGCCGGGCAATAGCGGATGATTAACGTGGAAAAACAGCGGCAGCAAGGTCAGGACTCCTTGCTGGCGGGTCGACAAACCTTCCATGGCGCGCGCCATGCGCCCTTCGTTGAGTTTCAGAAAGCGTGCGCGCAGCTGGCTGAGAACCTTGCGGTCGATTCCCTCGTCCAGATCGGGGCGGATTTCATGGGTGCGGGTCATGTCAGCTCAAACCGGCTCGCAGGGCACGGACGTGGGAGTCTCAGGTGGGGGCAGTTTAGCGCCTTGAGGCGAGGACTTTTAAGCTGATTTATTTTTCTGGCGTCAGATTTCTAGCGGTGGGGACAGGAATCAGGGAGGGATGTGCCCGCGGAAATCCCTGGATCGGGGTCTCCGTGGGCGATGCGGCAGAATTCAGGCTGTTACTTCGGCGTTAAGAATTGTCAGCACGCTTTGCACATTTTGCGCGGCATCACGACCCAGGCTGGTCAGGTAGCCACCATCAGGCTGATCGGTCAGTTCTTTTTCAAAGAGACGTTTGGCGGCGGCAATGTGTTTCGGGGCAGCGGTCTGATGAATTTTCAGACCTTCCTGGGAACTGTCCAGGTTGAAGAGTGCGAGGACTTCCAGTTCGGCAACCAGCTCAGGGGTAAGCGACATAAGGACTCCAGACTTTCTAGGAATTGGACGACAGCGCTCCTAAGGTGAACCCGCTTGTCCGGCATGTCCAGTGCTGGCGACAGAGATTTTTCGGCTCGCATAAAAAAGATCGCAGCCTGCGGCAGCTCCTGCATGGATCGCATTCCAGGTAGGAGCTGCCGCAGGCTGCGATCTTTTGATCTTACTGCTTTTGCGGCGGCAACTCGGGCAATGCGCGCAGCGCGGCTTCGTACCATTCGGTATTGAACGCGCGGTCTTCTTCGAGGATCGCGTCGATTTCTACCGCCAAAACGTGAGCCATCAGGTTGAGAATCTCTTCCCGCTCGTAGCCCACCAGGGTCAACTTGTTGAAGGTCGCCTTGGCCGCTGGCGGGTTGTCGCTTTCGATCTGATTTTCGATAGCTTCGATCAAGGTATTTTCGGCGAATTCTTCTTCGTCGTCTTCGATGTCGATTGGCTCGCTCATGGCAGGCTCCTCAGGGAAAGGCGGCCAGTTTACCCGTATTCATTGGCGTGATGCTGCTGGCAAGAAACCCTCGAGCGTTCTATAAACAGGCACTGCCCACCCCGCACGGCCTGGAGGCTTTGTGATGATCAAGCTTTATGGATTCTCCGTCAGTAACTACTACAACATGGTCAAACTGGCGCTGCTGGAAAAAGGACTGCCTTTCGAAGAAGTGCCGTTTTACGGTGGAACCACCCCCGAAGCACTGGCCATCAGCCCGCGAGGAAAGGTCCCGGTGCTGCACGTAGAGCAGGGGTTCATCAATGAAACCAGCATAATCCTCGAGTACCTCGAGCAAAATCAAAACGGTACGCCGCTGCTGCCGAGCGACCCGTTCGAGCGCGCGCAGGTGCTGGCACTGGCCAGGGAAATCGAACTGTATATCGAGCTGCCGGCGCGAGCCTGCTACGCCGAAGCGTTTTTCGGCATGACCCTGCCGGATGCGATCAAGGAAAAAACCAAGGCCGAACTGTTGCTGGGGGTGGCTGCGCTGGGCCGGCACGGCAAATTCAGCCCGTACGTGGCGGGTGACAGCTTGAGCGTGGCTGATCTGTATTTCCTGTTCAGCGTGCCGCTGGCGTGTGGCGTGGCGCACAAGTTGTTCGGCATTGATCTGTTGGCTGAAATGCCGAAGGCCAAGGCGTTGCTGGAGCGTCTGGAACAGAATCCGAATGTGAAGCGGATCGCGGCGGACAAGGAGGCGGCGATGCCGGCGTTCATGGCGATGATTGCAGCCAAGAGGTAGGTTTTGTAGCGTTCTGAAGTCAGTCATCGCGGGCAAGCCCGCTCCCACAGGATTCGTGTCGTGCCGCAGACTCGCGAACGACACACAACCCTGTGGGAGCGGGCTTGCCCGCGAAGCTTTTATCTAACGGCTGGCCAGCAGCGCCTGACCGCGAGCGACAGCAGCCTTCACCTGCGCCGGCGCGGTGCCGCCGATGTGGTTACGGGCATTGACCGAGCCTTCGAGGGTCAGCACGGCGAACACGTCCTGATCGATCTGGTCGCTGAACTTGCGCAGTTCTTCCAGGCTCATTTCCGCCAGGTCCTTGCCGCTGTCCACGCCGTACTTGACGGCATGACCGACGATTTCGTGGCAATCACGGAATGGCAGGCCGCGACGCACCAGGTAGTCGGCCAGGTCGGTGGCGGTGGAGAAGCCGCGCAGGGCCGCTTCGCGCATCATCGCGTGCTTGGGCTTGATCGCCGGCACCATGTCGGCAAAGGCTCGCAGCGAGTCGCGCAGAGTGTCGGCGGCGTCGAACAGCGGCTCCTTGTCTTCCTGGTTGTCCTTGTTGTAGGCCAGGGGCTGGCCTTTCATCAGGGTCAGCAGGCCCATCAGCGCGCCGAATACGCGACCGGCCTTGCCGCGCACCAGCTCCGGCACGTCAGGGTTTTTCTTTTGCGGCATGATCGAGCTGCCGGTGCAGAAACGGTCGGGCAGGTCGATGAACTGGAATTGCGCGCTGGTCCACAGCACCAGCTCTTCGGAGAAGCGCGACAGGTGCATCATCGCGATGCTGGCGGCCGAGCAGAATTCGATGGCGAAATCGCGATCGGAGACGTTATCCAGCGAATTGCCGCCAACCGCGTCGAAACCCAGCAGTTGGGCGGTGTATTCACGATCGATCGGGTAGGTGGTGCCGGCCAGTGCCGCGCTGCCCAGCGGCATGCGGTTGGTACGCTTGCGGCAGTCGACCAGGCGCTCGTAGTCGCGGCTGAGCATCTCGAACCAGGCCAGCATGTGGTGCCCGAAGGTCACTGGCTGGGCGGTCTGCAGGTGGGTGAACCCCGGCATGATGCTGGCGGCTTCGCGCTCGGCCTGTTCCAGCAAGCCTTTTTGCAGGCGAGTGATTTCGGCCAGGATCAGGTCGATTTCGTCACGCAACCACAGGCGGATATCGGTGGCGACCTGATCGTTACGGCTGCGACCGGTGTGCAGTTTTTTACCGGTCACGCCGATGCGGTCGGTCAGCCGCGCCTCGATGTTCATGTGGACGTCTTCAAGGTCGATGCGCCAGTCGAACTGGCCGGCCTCGATTTCACCCTGGATGGTCTTCAGGCCATCGATGATGCTGTCGCGCTCGGCATCGGTCAGCACGCCGACCTTGGCCAGCATGGTGGCGTGGGCGATCGAACCCATGATGTCGTGGCGATACAGGCGCTGGTCGAAAGTGACGGAGGCGGTGAAGCGGGCGACGAAGGCGTCGACGGGTTCACTGAAGCGGCCGCCCCAGGACTGATTGGTCTTGTCAGTGCTCATGAATTCGCTCGTATCGGCTTGAAGAAAGAAGGCGTGGAACGCTGGCGCGGATAATAACAGGGTTGCCAACCCTGTCGCTGACACTGGTCGATACGTTTTTTTGTGTAGGAGCGAGCTTGCTCGCGATGGGCCTGAAGTCGACGCGTTTATCCAGGAGGCACGCGTTATCGTTAACGCCCATCGCGAGCAAGCTCGCTCCTGCATTAGAGCAACGATATTTTTCAATTGAGCAATAACGTCCCGGCAACCGTCTACAGTTGGACAGTAGGATCAGCGCACTTCTCGGTGCAGCCGCTGACCCATAAGAAGAGGGGGGTGTTCATATTGCATATCAGCAAACCCTGTGGCGATGTGTCGCCAATGCGGGCCTGGGCCGCCAATCGCCCGGCAGATGAAAATTTAGCCGCCGGACCAGCGGCACTTTTTGACGCTCGGGCTAGTCTTAGCGTGGATCGCGGTGACGGACGTCACTTCACCTGTCTACGCTATCCTTGTGCGAGACTCACGCAGGAATCCAGCGCAATATGAATGTCCTGATCGTTGATGACGAACCCTTGGCCCGCGAGCGCCTGTGCCGAATGGTTGGCGAACTCGAGGGATACAGTGTCCTGGAGCCTAGTGCCACGAATGGCGAAGAGGCGTTGGCACTGATCGACAGCCACAAGCCGGATATCGTGCTGCTTGATATCCGCATGCCCGGCCTCGATGGCCTGCAAGTGGCTGCACGGTTATGCGAACGCGAAACTCCGCCCGCCGTGGTGTTCTGCGCCGGGCCCGATGAATTTGCCGTGGAAGCCTTACAGGCCAGCGCCGTAGGCTATCTGGTGAAACCTGTGAGAACTGAACAGTTACATGACGCATTAAAGAGAGCCGAGCGCCCAAATCGTGCCCAGCTCGCCGCCCTGACCCGTCCTGCTGCCGAAAGCGGCAGCGGACCGCGCAGCCATATCAGCGCCCGAACCCGTAAAGGGATCGAGCTGATCCCGCTGGATCAGGTGGTGTACTTCATTGCCGACCACAAATACGTAACCTTGCGTCACGAAAACGGTGAAGTACTGCTCGATGAGCCACTCAAGGCCCTCGAGGACGAATTCGGTGACCGTTTCGTGCGTATCCATCGCAACGCACTGGTCGCCCGTGAACGTATCGAGCGACTGCAACGCACACCCCTGGGGCATTTCCAGCTGTTCCTCAAAGGCCTCAATGGTGATGCGCTGATCGTCAGCCGGCGCCATGTGGCTGGCGTGCGCAAGATGATGCAACAGCTCTAAACAGCTGTGCGCAGGCGAATTTCACACCCGATTGCCGGACATCCGGGGCCAGGGAGGCCGAGTAGTATCTGATACAAGTCAAAGTGGATTTGGCTGAGCTGTTATTATCCGTCGTATCTATTCAGTACGGATTGATCCATGTCCTCTCGCCAGATCCGCATCGCCACCCGCAAAAGCGCTCTCGCCCTGTGGCAGGCCGAATACGTCAAAGCCCGCCTTGAAGCGGCTCATCCGGGCCTGCTGGTGACCCTCGTTCCCATGGTCAGCCGTGGTGACAAGCTGCTTGACTCGCCGCTGTCGAAAATCGGCGGCAAGGGCCTGTTCGTCAAGGAGCTCGAAACCGCGCTGTTGGACAATGAAGCCGACATCGCCGTGCACTCCATGAAGGACGTGCCGATGGACTTCCCCGAAGGTCTCGGCCTGTACTGCATTTGCGAACGGGAAGACCCGCGCGACGCCTTCGTTTCCAACACCTTCACCAGCCTGGACGAGTTGCCTCAGGGCAGCATCGTCGGCACCTCCAGCCTGCGCCGGCAGGCGCAATTGCTGACCCGTCGCCCTGATCTGGAAATCCGCTTCCTGCGCGGCAACGTCAACACGCGCCTGGCCAAGCTCGATGCCGGTGAATACGACGCCATCATCCTTGCCGCTGCCGGCTTGATCCGGCTGGGCTTTGAAGATCGCATCACTTCGGCCATCAGTGTCGACGACAGCCTTCCGGCCGGTGGCCAGGGCGCGGTGGGTATCGAATGCCGAAGCGCCGATAGTGAAATCCATGCGCTGCTGGCGCCCCTGCATCACCAGGACACCGCCACCCGCGTGACCGCCGAGCGTGCCCTCAACAAGCACCTCAATGGCGGTTGCCAGGTACCGATTGCCTGCTACGCCGTGCTGGAGGGGGAACAGCTCTGGTTGCGCGGACTGGTGGGCGATCCAGCGGGTGGCCTGCTGCTCAGCGCACAAGCCCGTGCCCCTCGCGGCGATGCCGAGGCACTGGGTGTGCGTGTCGCTGAAGACCTTCTGAGCCAGGGTGCCGACGCCATTCTCAAAGCGGTCTATGGCGAGGCAGGTCACGAGTGATCGGCTGGCGCTTGCTGCTGACACGTCCTGCCGATGAGGCGGCGGCGCTGGGCAGCTTTTTGGCCGGACAGGGGATTTTCAGCAGCAGTCTGCCGCTTTTGGACATAGTGCCGATTGCGGCGACTGACACAATGCGCCAAGTGATTCAGACACTGGAAACGTTCTGCGCAATCATCGTAGTCAGCAAGCCGGCCGCCCGGATCGGCGTCGAACTGCTCGAGCGGTTTCGGCCGGCGCCGCCCGCTGTGAAGTGGTTCAGCGTCGGCGCGGCGACAGCGCAGATCCTCCAGTCTCACGGATTGGATGTGAGCTTCCCGGTAGAAGGCGATGACAGTGAAGCCCTGCTCGAACTTTCCCGTCTGCGCGAGGCTATCGCACCACCCGATGCGCGGGTGCTGATCCTGCGTGGGGAGGGTGGGCGCGAATTGCTGGCTGAGCGTTTGCGTGAGCTTGGTGCTAGTGTCGAGTATCTGGAGCTGTACCGCCGGGCAATGCCGATTTACCCGCCGCAAGTGCTGCCGCAACGGATCCAGGCGGAACGCCTGAACGGGCTGGTGGTCAGCAGTGGACAAGGTTTTGAGCATCTGCATCAATTGGCCGGCGATGCCTGGCCGCAGTTGGCGCGGTTGCCGTTGTTTGTACCAAGCCCGAGGGTTGCCGAGCTGGCGCTTGCCGCCGGGGCCAAAACAGTTGTGGATTGTCGCGGCGCGAGTGCCGCGGCCTTGCTGACGGCGTTACGGGAGCAACCCGTACCCGTTTTCTGATGCAAAGGATGGATACGTGAGCGAAACAGCCTTGCCTAAAGATGACTCGCGACCGGTGCTTGATGCACCTGTTGATGCTCCTCAAGAAGAAATGCCGCCGCCGTCACCAGCTGCCGAGCAGCGTCGAGGCAATGGTCTGGCCATCCTCGCGCTGCTGCTGGGCGCGGCCGGTGTCGCGGTGGGCGGCTGGGGTGTCTGGCAGGTGCGTCACCTGCAGGCCAACAATCAGCAGCAGTTGAGTCAGGTGCAGGCGCTGAATGACCAGGCGCAGAACCTCAAGCTCAATGAGGAGCGCCTGAGCGCACGCCTGGCACAATTGCCTCCTGCCGATGAGCTGGAAGCACGCAGTCGCCTGGTGATCCAGCTGCAAGGTGATCAGCAGCGTTTGAACCAGCGTCTGGAAACCGTACTCGGCGCCAGTCGCAAGGACTGGCGTCTGGCCGAGGCCGAGCACTTGCTGCGTCTGGCCAGTCTGCGACTGTCGGCCTTGCAGGACATCAGCAGTGCCCAGGCACTGGTCCAGGGTGCCGACGAGATACTGCGTGAGCAGAACGATCCGGGCTCCTTTGCCGCGCGCGAGCAGGTGGCCAAGACCCTGATTGCCTTGCGCAGTACCGAACAACCGGATCGCACCGGGCTGTTTCTGCGTCTGGGCGCGCTGCGCGATCAAGTGGCCAGCCTCACCGAGTTGGCACCGGAGTACAAGGACCGTGGCGATTCGCTGCTTGGCCTGACTGCCGATGGCGACGGTGCCAGTCGCTGGGCGCAATGGTGGGATCAGATTTCGCGCTACATCCGTATCGATTTCAATGCCGATAAAAACGTTCGTCCGTTGCTGGCCGGCCAGAGCCTGAGTCAGGTACGCCTGGCCTTGAGCCTGGCGCTGGAGCAGGCACAGTGGGCCGCACTCAATGGTCAGGCCGCGGTGTACTCCCAGGTGCTGGACGAAGCGCGGGACATTCTCAAGGGCAACTTCAACCCGGACAACTCGCAAAGCAAAGTCATGCTTGAGCAGGTCGCCGAGCTGAGCAGGCAACCTGTCACCGTAGTCACCCCGGACATGACTGGCACTCTGAGCGCAGTGCAGGGGTATTTGGAACGGCGTAACGTCAACGCCGAAGAGTCGGTCAAGCCAATGGCAAGGCCTGCCGCGAACAACGCGCTGGAGGCCACGCCATGAAGCGCCTCTATGTGATCGTGTTCCTCGCGATTGCCGCTACCGCTGCACTGGGGCTGGCGATTGCCGAACATTCCGGTTACGTGCTGATTGCCTACAAGACCTTCCGCTATGAGTCGAGCCTGTGGGCTACTTTGGCGCTGGTGGCTGTGCTGTGGTTGGTGATCTGGGGTATCAAGGCGCTGGTCGAGCTGGTGATGGCTTCCAGCGGGGTGGTCAACCCGTGGTCCCGGCGTAACCGCAGCCGTCGGGTGCAGGTGGCGATCGAGCACGGTCAACTGGACCTGGCCGAGGGGCGCTGGGCCAGCGCGCAACGTCACTTGCATCGTGCTGCCGAGGCTGAGCGCCAACCGTTGCTTTACTACCTCGGTGCGGCCCGTGCCGCAAACGAACAAGGCAATTACGAAGAAAGCGACAACTTGCTGGAGCGCGCCCTGGAGCGTCAGCCTCAGGCCGAGTTGGCGATCGCCTTGAACCACGCCCAGTTGCAGACCGATCGCGGTGATACCGACGGCGCCCTCGCCACCCTGCAAGCCATGCGTGAGCGCCATCCTCATAACGCACAGACCTTGCGTCAGTTGCAGCGCCTGCTCCAACAACGTGGTGACTGGTCGGCCGTGATTCGCCTGCTGCCGGAGCTGCGCAAGGACAAAGTCCTGCCGGCGGCCGAACTCGCAGAACTGGAGCGTCGGGCCTGGGGGGCGAACCTGTCCCTGGCGGCGCAACGGGAAGAGAACGGAGCGGTGGGGCAACAAGCGCTTGAACGTGCCTGGCAGCAACTGACCTCGGCGCAACGCCAGGAGCCGCAACTGGTGCTCGCCTATGCCGAGCAACTGCGGCAATTGGGGGCTCAGGTCGAAGCCGAGGAAGTCCTGCGCACCGCACTCAAACGCAGCTACGACAGTCATCTGGCTCGTCTCTACGGGCTGGTGCGCGGCAATGATCCGGCCCGCCAGTTGCAGGCTGCTGAAGGCTGGCTCAAGGACCATCCGGCCGATCCTGGGCTGCTGCTGACACTGGGTCGTCTGTGCCTGCAAAACAGTTTGTGGGGCAAGGCTCGGGACTATCTGGAAAGCAGCCTGCGTGTACAACGCAATCCGGAAGCCTGTGCGGAGCTGGCGCGGCTGTTGGCGCAAATGGGCGATACCGAGCGCAGCAACCAGCTGTTTCAGGAAGGCCTGGGATTGCTGGATGAACGCTTGCTCGCGGCCCCTCTACCCGTGGCAGTCCGCGCTTGACCCATTCACTGGCGCCAGGCTCCGGCGCCTGTGTGATGAGCTGCGACGAGGAAGCAATCGTCCTCGTCGCAGTGAGATGATTCGCTGAAACACGGTTACCCATTCTCGTCGCAGGCAAAGTCCTACAGAGGACTACTTTTTATCCTCTCGTCTGCGTCGGGATTTCCCTACACTTCTGCTGAAGTCTCCGTGGGCGCCTGCCTTGAAAGGCCGCCGCGCTTTCCTCTACCGTAACGGCCTGTCACTACTTTTACGGATAAGCCATGTCTTTGGCCTGCTCACGCTCCTTGTTTTTCATGGCTTTCATTGCGGGTGCCCTGGCGTTGGGCGTTTCCTACTACCTGGAATATGCGGTCGGCCTGCGGCCTTGCGGCTTGTGTCTGGTGCAGCGGTTTTGTCTGGCGCTCCTGACCGGTGTCTGCCTGATGGCTTCGGTCCATGGTCCAGGTCGCATCGGAACCGTTCTGTATTGGCTGCTCAGTTTTGGTTGCAGCCTGGCCGGTACTGTCACGGCGTGGCGACAGGTTCTGCTGCAAAGCCTTCCGATGGAACAGGCAGCGGCGTGCTCGACCCATCTGGCGGATCTGTTCGCCGGTTCTGCGCTGCTCTCCGTCCTGCAGCAAGTGTTCAAGGGCGCTGTCGATTGTGTGGAAATTTCCTGGACGCTGTTCGACCTGAGTCTCACGGAGTGGAGCCTGCTGTTCTTCGTCGCGATGATGATTCTGGCCGTTTACCAGTCGTTGCGACTGGTCTGGATCAGCTATCAGCGACCGCTCAGCGACGAGTCGTCGCACCGGGCCTTTGCCGGCGATTAAACACTTGTATGAACTTTATCGCCTGCGTACCTTGAAGCCAGTGTCGTGCGGGCATAATCTGGCCCGCACGTGTCATTGGAATTATGTTGCTCGATGACGCTCTGCCTGACCGCCCACCGATGTTACAAGAGGCGAGCGGGCATAGAGCAGCTGACCCACAAGGGAAGAGAGATCACCATGCTCGAAAGTTGTCAGAATGCTCAGGAACGCTGGGGTGGAGTGCACCTGCTGATCGATCGCTGGTTGCAGGAACGACACGAACTGATCGGGGCCTATGACGCTCTTGGCGCAAAGCCTGAGGCGTTGGGTGAAAACCGCAAGCCTTTGCAGGAATTCTGCGGCGTGCTGGTCGATTATGTATCGGCCGGGCACTTCGAGATCTACGAGCAACTGACGGGGGAGGCCAAGGCCTTCAACGACAAGCGTGGCCTGGAGCTCGCCGAGACGATCTACCCGCGCATCGACGTCATCACCGAAAAGCTGCTCGCGTTCAATGACCTGTGTGATGCAGGAAAGTGTGTCGCCGAAGAGTTCAAAACACTCGGCGGACTATTGCATGAACGCTTCGAGCTGGAAGACTGCCTGATCGAAGTGCTGCACACGGCCCACAAGGAAGCCGATTCGGTTCAGGCCTGAAGCGCTTTCTGCAAGATCCCGAAACGGCGTGCCAAGGCACGCCGTTTTTCGTTTGTGTCGTCAGCCATTGGCACCGCGCAATTCGATTTCAAACACCAGTGGTGTGAACGGTGCGATCACGTCACCGGCACCCTCGGCGCCATAGGCCTGGGCCGAGGGAATCACCAGTCGCCATTTCGCCCCGACCGGCATGTTTTGCAATGCGCTGCGCCATCCGGCGATCACGCTGTCGAGACTGAACCATTGAGGCTGACTGTTCTGATCGAACACCGTGCCGTCGGGCAAGCGACCGATGTACAGCACCTGCACCTTGCCGTTGGGTCCTGCCTTGGCGCCAGCGCCCGGCGTCAACTCGGTCAGCAGCACGCCGTCAGCCAGTTCGCGCACGCCGGGTCTGGCTTTCTCGGCGGCGAGAAAACGCTGTTCCTTTTCCAGTGCCAATTCACTTTGCGGCTCGGCTGACTGCATGGCGATCCGCGCTTCATGCTCGGTCAATATCTGCTGGATCTGCTCGTCTTTCAGCGCCAGCGGCTTGCCCTGATAGGCTTGTTGCAATCCCTCGATCAGTGCCTGGAGTTGCAGGTCGGGAGCCTCCTGGCGCAAGCGTTCGCCAAGGCTTGCACCCAGGCTGTAAGCGAGATCGTGGGCTTCATTTTCCGGTGTTTTTTCGGCGGCATGAGCCACCGAAAAAAACACGCACAGCGATAAAAAAAGGCAGCGCGACATGGGCACTCTCCGACCTGAATTGCGGGCGATTATGCCAGCGAGAATGCGCGCAACGGTGAACTGCTTTCGCGTCGACGCAGAAGTTTTTCAGTCCTTTGCAACACAACGCTTTCGATAGTGTCAACATGCCCTAGCGGCGGTTGCTGCAGAGGTCTAGTATGAGCCGCACTCACTTCAGCCAGGAGGTAAACCATGTCGGCCACCAAGAAGCCAGTAAGCACTCCATTGCACCTGCTCCAACAACTCTCGGGCAGCCTGCTCGAGCATCTGGAAACCGCTTGTTCCGAAGCCTTGGCTGATGCTGAAAAACTGCTCGCCAAACTGGAAAAGCAGCGCGGAAAAGCGCAAGAAAAACTGCACAAGTCCCGCACCAAATTGCAGGACGCTGCGGCGGCCGGAAAAGCCAAGGCGCAAGCCAAGGCCAAGGGCGCAGTGACCGATCTTGAGGAGCTGCTCGATGCCCTCAAGGATCGTCAATCGGAAACCCGCGGCTACATTCTGCAACTCAAGCGCGATGCCCAGGAAAGCCTGAAACTGGCCCAGGGTGTCGGTCGTGTACAAGAGGCTGTCGGCAAGGTGTTGTCCCTGCGCGCGGCCAAGCCTGCTGCGGCACCTGCGAAGAAAGCCGCTGCCAAACCGGCTGCTGCAAAAGCACCGGCCAAGCCTGCTGCTGCAAAACCGGCCGCTGCCAAACCGGTAGCTAAAACCGCCGCAGCCAAACCTGCTGCAAAACCTGCAGCGAGAAAACCGGCCGCTGCCAGCGCCGCAAAACCGGCTGCTAAAACCACGGCTGCCAAACCTGCCGCTGCACGTCCTGCTGCTGCAAAAACCGCTGCTGCCAAACCAGCCGTGGCTAAAACCGCCGCTGCTAAACCAGCTGCAAAAACCGCTGCAAAACCAGCTGCAAAACCAGCTGCAAAACCGGCCGCTAAACCAGCTGCCCGCACCGCTGCTGCGAAACCTGCTGCCAAGCCGGCTGCCAAACCTGTCGCTGCAAAACCGGCCGCTAAACCAGCAGCCAAGCCAGCGGCAAAACCTGCTGTAAAAACGGCTGCCAAACCTGCAGCTAAACCAGCCGCAAAACCAGCTGCAGCAAAACCCGCAGCCAAGCCAGCCGCTGCCAAGCCAGTTGCCGCCAAACCAGCTGCTGCGAAACCAGCTGCTGCAAAACCTGCTGCAAAACCCGCAGCCAAACCTGCAGTGAAGAAGCCGGTTGCCGCCAAGCCAGCCACCGCACCGGTTGCCAAACCAGCCACCGCACCAGTTGCCAAGCCAGCCAACCCGGCTCCGGCAGCAACGTCTGCTTTGGCAGCAGCCACCTCGACAGCCACGCCAGCGCCAACGCCGGCCGCCGCGTCGATCGCAGCAACCACCCCAACCAGCGCTTCCTAAGTGCCGGTTACCGCGACGCGCAGCTGATGCAGCGCGTCGCGGTGCAGGTGGGCGGCCTCGGCCGCCGCACCTTCCAGCCAGGCCGCCAGATCGGTCTCGGCACTTTGCGGCCAACTCTGCGCCGCACTCTCCAGCCGCAACAACAGATGCCGTTCGGCTTCCAGCTCGAGTGCCTTCACTTGTTCACGCAGAGCATGCAGATCTGCGTCTTGCGCAGCCCCGACCTTCCATTGTGTGCGCAAGGTACGTAACGGCCGTACGACATCGGTGTCCCACGCCAGGGCCACACTGCGCAGTTGCTGCAAGCGCTGTTCATTGCAGGTCACGCCTCGTTGTCCCAGCCACGCACCACACAGCAGCAGACACACATTGACCCCCGCCGACTGCAATTGCAGGCATGCCTGCTCAACACCGGGACGGGCGTAAGTGGTCAGGGAAAAGCTCCACAGGTCAGAGGACATAGTG
This sequence comes from Pseudomonas sp. B1(2018), assembly GCF_003097365.1. Lineage (NCBI taxonomy): Bacteria > Pseudomonadati > Pseudomonadota > Gammaproteobacteria > Pseudomonadales > Pseudomonadaceae > Pseudomonas > Pseudomonas sp. B1(2018). The sequence continues at coordinate 240,791 of NZ_PYUK01000002.1, read as the reverse complement.
CTACTCGCGCCAGTTGCGAGCGAAGCTGGTAGACTCCGCCGCCATTATGATTCGACTTCAGAACCTGACTTTACAGCGTGGCCCGCAACGTCTGCTAGAAGACGCCGAGCTGACCCTGCACGCCGGCCAGAAAGCCGGCCTCATCGGTGCCAACGGCGCCGGCAAATCGAGCCTGTTCGCCTTGCTTCGGGGCGAACTGCACCCGGACTCGGGTGACTGCTTCCTGCCGGCCGACTGGCGTATCGCCCACATGCGCCAGGAGGTCGACACCCTCGAACGCCTGGCGGTCGACTACGTGCTCGATGGCGACCTGCGCCTGCGCCAGGTGCAACGCGACCTGGCGGCAGCCGAAGCGGCCCATGACGGTGCCGCACAGGCCCGCCTGCATTCGGAACTCGATAGCGCCGACGGTTACACCGCCGACGCCCGGGCACGCAAGTTGCTGGCCGGTCTTGGGTTCACCAACGAGCAGATGGATCGTCAGGTCGGGGATTTCTCCGGTGGCTGGCGAATGCGTCTGAACCTGGCGCAGGCTTTGATGTGCCCGTCGGACCTGCTGCTGCTCGACGAACCGACCAACCACCTGGACCTCGACGCCATTATCTGGCTTGAAGAATGGCTCAAGAGCTATCCGGGCACCCTGATGCTGATCTCCCACGATCGGGACTTCCTCGATGCCGTGGTCGACCACGTGGCCCACGTCGATCAGCGCAAGATCACTCTGTACCGCGGTGGCTACAGCGCCTTCGAGCGCGCCCGTGCCGAACGCCTGGCCCAGCAACAGCAAGCCTACGAGAAGCAGCAGGCGCAACGTGCGCACATGGAAAGCTACATCGCCCGCTTCAAGGCCCAGGCCACCAAGGCCCGTCAGGCCCAGAGCCGGATCAAGGCCCTGGAGCGGATGGAAGAGCTGACCGCTGCCCACGTCGATTCGCCGTTCGACTTTGTCTTCCGCGAATCGCAGAAAATTTCCAGCCCGCTGATCGACCTGTCCGATGCCCGCCTGGGTTACGGTGACAAAACCGTGCTGGAGAAGGTCAAGCTGCAACTGACCCCGGGTGCGCGCATCGGTCTGCTCGGCCCTAACGGTGCCGGTAAATCGACCCTGATCAAGAACCTCGCCGGTGAACTCTCGCCATTGGCCGGTCGCCTGACCCGTGGCGAGAATACCGTGGTCGGTTACTTCGCCCAGCATCAGCTCGACTCTCTGGACTCCAAAGCCAGCCCGTTGCTGCACTTGCAGCGCCTGGCACCGACCGAGCGTGAACAGACCCTGCGCGACTTCCTCGGCGGTTTCGACTTCCGTGGCGCGCGGATCGACGAGCCGGTGCTGAATTTTTCCGGTGGTGAAAAGGCGCGCCTGGCCCTGGCCTTGATTGCCTGGGACCGGCCGAACCTGTTGTTGCTCGACGAACCGACCAACCACCTGGACCTGGAAATGCGCCTGGCGCTGACCATGGCCTTGCAGGAGTTCAGTGGTGCGGTACTGGTGGTCTCTCACGATCGTCATTTGCTCAAAAGCACCACCGACAATTTTTATCTGGTGGCGGATGGCAAGGTCGAAGAGTTCGACGGCGACCTGGAGGACTACACCCGCTGGCTGGTGGAGTATCGCCAGCGCAATGCCCCGGTCAGCAGCACCCCGGTCAATCCGGACAAGACCGACAAGAAAGCCCAGCGCCAGGCCGCAGCGGCGTTGCGTCAGCAACTGGCCCCACACAAGCGTGAGGCTGACAAGCTCGAAGCCGAACTGGGCAAGCTCCACGAAAAACTGGCGAAGGTCGATACCAGCCTCGGCGACAGCGACATCTACGAGCCGGCGCGCAAGAACGAATTGCGTGACCTGCTGGCCGAACAGGCCAAGCTGAAAGTGCGTGAAGCGGAGCTGGAAGAAGCGTGGATGGAAGCCCTGGAATTGCTGGAAAGCATGCAGGCGGAGTTGGAGGCACTGTCCTGATGGACGCCTTCAAGCTGCCGTTGCCGGCGGTGTGGGTCGAGCCGATCTGGCTCGGCGTGCAAATCCTGCTGATCCTGCTCGCCGGCTACTTCACCCAGCGCTTCGTCGCCAAAGGCCTGACCCGTCTCGGCGAGCGTTACCCGTTTCCGCCGCAATTGATGATGCCGCTGCGGGGCGGCTTGCGCTGGCTGATCATGGGCAGCGCGCTGATTTTCGTCCTCGAGCGACTCGGTGTATCGGCCACGGTGCTCTGGACCGCGTTGTCCGGTTTCGTCGCCGTCGCGGCGGTGGCGTTTTTTGCCATGTGGAGCGTGCTCTCGAACCTGCTGTGCGCGATCCTGATCTTTACCGTCGGCCCGTTCCGCATAGGTGACGTGGTCGAGTTGGTGGACACCACCGACAAGCCCGGCGTCAAAGGTCGGGTGGTGGCGATCAATCTGCTTTACACCACCTTGATAGAGGCTGAAGAAGCCGGCACCGGCAGCGCCATGGTGCAAGTGCCCAACAGCCTGTTCTTCCAGCGTTCGGTACGGCGTTGGCGCGGGACGGATGTGTTTCCTTCCAGCGGGTTCGAAAAGTAAGCAGGCTTGCGAAAAAGATCGCAGCCTTCGGCAGCTCCTACAGGGAAATGCATTCCAATGTAGGAGCTGCCGAAGGCTGCGATCTTTTGCTTTTGGCCGTCCTGCAAAAAATCGGTAGTCATCCAACCAAAGCCGCATTAGCTTAGACATCTGTCACGAGTCCGAGTCGAGGTGTGCAATGGAGCTTCAAACATGGCTGGCGTTTTTTGCCGCCTGCTGGGTGATCAGCCTTTCCCCCGGTGCCGGCGCCATTGCGTCGATGTCCAGCGGTCTGCAATACGGCTTCTGGCGCGGCTACTGGAATGCCCTGGGCCTGCAACTGGGCCTGGCTTTGCAGATCGCCATCGTCGGTGCCGGTGTCGGCGCCATCCTCACGGCTTCGGCCACGGCCTTCTACGCCATCAAATGGTTTGGCGTGGCGTACCTGGTCTACCTCGCGATCAAGCAATGGCGTGCGCTGCCCAGCGACATGAGCGATGACGCGGCGGTGCGCCAGATCGGCAAGCCGATGGCCCTGGTGTTCCGTGGTTTTCTGGTGAACATCAGCAACCCCAAGGCGCTGGTGTTCATGCTGGCGGTGCTGCCGCAGTTCATCGACCCCCATGCTCCGCTGCTGATCCAGTACCTGGTGATCGGCGTGACCATGGTCTGCGTGGACCTGATCGTCATGGCCGGCTACACCGGTCTGGCGTCCAAAGTGCTGCGCCTGCTGCGCACACCGAAACAGCAAAAACGCATGAACCGGACCTTTGCCGGGCTGTTCATCGGCGCGGCGGCGTTTATGGCGACGTTGCGCAGGGCCGCCGTGTAAAACGGCGACTGACAAAAAAAGGCGGCCCTGGTGGTCGCCTTTTTCGTTTGGGGGAGCCTTTCCCGAAACCGATGCAATTACGAAGAAGTATCAACAAAGCTTGAGCGAAACCCGTTGGGCGATAACAATATGTAACTTCGTTTTTCAAATTGAGATTCATTCATGATTTCCCCCTCCCGTTTCCTGGCCGGGCTGTTGCTGCCGCTGTTGGCTGCGTGCAGCTTTCAACTGCTGGCCGCCACCACCGAAGGTACGCCGCAGGCGCTGCACTTGCTCGACTACATCGGCGCGGATTACCCAGGCACGGTGCAGGCGGGCAGCATCACGGACCCGTCCGGATTTCGCGCGCAGCAAGAGTCGGTCAGGACCCTGGGAAGTCTGATTGCAGCCATGCCGGCCAAGCCGGAAAAAGCCGCGCTGGAGCAAAGCGTGGCCGCGCTGGGAAATTCCATCGACGCCCATCAGGATGGTGCCGACGTCGCGCGCCAGGCCCGGCAATTGGGGGCGAAGCTGGCCGTGGCCTATGAAGTCAGCCAGGCCCCGGTCATTACTCCGGACCCGGTACGGGGCGCGCCGCTGTACGCTCAGCATTGCTCGGTCTGCCATGGCGATACAGGGGCCGGCGACGGCCCGGCGGGCGTCGGCATGACCCCAGCGCCGACCGATCTGCGTGATGCCTCACGGCTGGACCGTCTGAGCCTCTACGCGATCTACAGTACCCTTGGTCAAGGCATTGAAGGCACCGACATGCCGGCCTTCGCCGACCAGCTGGATGATCGTCAGCGTTGGGACCTGGCCACCTATATCGCCAGCTTCAGTGTTGACCCGGCGACGGCCAAGGCTGAAAAGACCTACAACATCGCCGACCTCGCTCGTCAGACCCCGGCCGAAGTACAGGCCGTCGAAGGTCCGCAAGCCGCCGCGACCTTCCGTGCCCAGCGGGCGCAACCGCCCCAGGTCAAGCGTGCCCCGGCACAACTGCTTGACTACACGGCGGCCACCCTGGACAAGAGCATCGCGGCGTATCGTGCCGGCGAGCATGATCAGGCTTATGACTTATCGGTAGCAGCGTATCTGGAAGGCTTCGAGCTGGTCGAGAGCTCGCTGGATAACATTGACGCCAACGTGCGTAAAGACACGGAAAAATCCCTGATGGCCTACCGTCAGTCGTTGCAGGACGGCTTGTCGGTGAGCGAGGTCGAGCAGCGCCTGGACGTGGCCAAGGACAAGTTGAAAGCATCGGCCGACTTGCTGGGTAGCGACGGTTTGAGCTGGTCGCTGAGTTACATTTCCGGCTTGCTGATTCTGCTGCGCGAAGGTCTGGAAGCGATCCTGGTGCTGGCGGCGATCCTGGCCTTCTTGCGTAACACGGGCCAACAGGCGGCGGTGCGCAGCGTCAACGTCGGTTGGGGCCTGGCATTTCTGGCCGGGTTAGGCACCTGGGCGCTGGCAGCCTATGTGATTGATGTCAGCGGTTCGCAGCGCGAGTTGCTGGAAGGCGCGACGGCGTTGTTTGCCAGTGTCATGGTGCTGTGGCTGGGCGTGTGGATGCATGACCGTCGTCACGCGGCGGCCTGGCAGGATTACATCAAGACCAGCCTGGTGGGTGGCGGTGGGCGTTTCGGCTTTGCGACACTGGCGTTTTTCTCGGTGTATCGCGAACTGTTCGAAGTGATTCTGTTCTACGAAACCCTGTGGCTGCAGGCAGGTCCCGCAGGGCACAACGCCGTGTTGGCCGGTGGGGCCACGGCGGTGTTGCTGCTGGTCGGCCTGGCCTGGGTGATTTTGCGCGGTTCGGCGAAGTTGCCGCTGGCGCTGTTCTTCAGCATCAACGCGGGTCTGCTGTGCGCCTTGTCGGTGGTGTTTGCCGGGCATGGTGTGAAAGCGCTGCAGGAAGCCGGGATTTTCGGCACGCGGCCGGTGCCATTCTTTGACTTTGACTGGCTGGGGATCCACGCCGATGCCTACTCGCTGAGTGCTCAGGCCGTGGCGATCATTGCGATTGTCGTGTTGTATGGTCGTAGCCGGGTGGTTGAGAGGCAGCGGGTGCAGGCTTCTTAAACAACAGCATTCGCTGCGCTCACATTCGCGGGCAAGCCCGCTCCCACAGGTTTAGCGCTAACCTGTGGGAGCGGGCTTGCCCGCGATGCTTCTCAACAGAGGAATATACAATGCGTGTGTGGATCGATGCCGATGCCTGTCCGCGGGCGGCCAAGGATCTGGTGGTGAAGTTCGCCCTCAAGCGCCAGTTCGAAGTGGTGCTGGTGGCCGGGCAGCCGCAGACCAAGCCGGGGCTGGCGCTGGTCAAGCTGATCGTAGTGCCGAGCGGCCCGGATGCGGCGGATGACTACCTGGTGGAGCACGCGGTGCCCGGTGAGCTGGTGATCTGCAGCGATGTGCCGCTGGCCGATCGTCTGGTGAAGAAGGGCGTGGCCGCGCTCGACCCTCGGGGCAAGGAATTTGACGCGCAGAACATGGGCGAGCGGCTGGCGGTGCGCAACCTGTTCACCGATTTGCGCGAACAGGGGCAGATGGGGGGCGGGCCAGCGCCGTTTGGCGAGCGTGAGAAACAGGCGTTTGCCAATGCGCTGGACCGGATCTTGACCAGGTTGTCCCGCAAGGCCTGAAAAGATCGCAGCCTGCGGCAGCTCCTACAGCTGCACACCGCCCCTTGTAGGAGCTGCCGCAGGCTGCGATCTTTTGATCTTGTTTTTACGCGTCGTTTTCGTGGGTCAGTTCCAGTACGCGGTCTACCAGCTTGTTGATCCCCGACGCCACTTCACTGATCGATTGCGCCAGCATGTAGGCCGGGGTGCTCACCAGTTTGCGTGCCTTGTCTTCGACTATGTCACTGACCGCGCAATCGGTATGGGTCGCGCCCATCTTGTTCATCGCGGCAGCGGTGTCGGTGTCATTGCCAATGGTGCAGGTGACGCCGGGACCGTAGATCTTGGCCGCCAGGGCAGGGGAAATGCACATCAACCCCACCGGCTTGCCGGCCTCGGCAAAGGCTTCGGTCAGGGCCAGGACATCCGGTTGAACGGTGCAGCCGGCGCCTTCAATGGCGAAGTTGGACAGGTTCTTGGCCGAGCCGAAGCCGCCGGGCACGATCAACGCGTCGAAGTCATCGACGTTCGCGTCACGGATGTCCTGGATGTTGCCCCGGGCAATTCGCGCCGACTCGACCAACACGTTGCGCGATTCGGGCATTTCTTCGCCGGTCAGGTGATTGATGACATGCAACTGCGCGATGTTCGGTGCGAAGCACTGCACCTGCGCCCCGCGTTGATCCAGGCGCAGCAGGGTGATGACGCTCTCGTGGAGCTCGGCGCCGTCGTACACGCCACAACCGGAAAGGATCACTGCAACTTTTTTGCTCATGGGCTTTTCTCCAGATTCATGGCGTTAAATGTCCACTAATTTGTCACTCGTTGCCATAGGGTTAATTCGCGGTTACACATAGCATTTGCCCTCAGGATTCCGATCAGGGCGCGTCATGGACTTCATTCTGTACGCGGTGCCGTTCTTCTTTGTGCTGATTGCCCTCGAGCTGCTGGCCGACCGCAGGCGCGGGGTGAGCAACTATCGGGTGGCTGACGCGATCAACAGCATCAGCACCGGCGTGCTGTCGACCACCACGGGATTGCTGACCAAAGGCATTGGATTGGTGACCTACGCGTTCGCCTTCAAGCATCTGGCGCTGTTCGAGTGGTCGGCCGACAGCGTCTGGACCTGGGTGTTTGCCTTCGTCCTCTACGATTTCTGCTACTACTGGCTGCATCGCCTGGGCCACGAGCGCAACATTCTCTGGGCCGCGCATTCGGTGCATCACCAGAGCGAGGACTACAACCTGTCCACGGCGTTGCGCCAGACCAGTACCGGATTCCTCCTGGGCTGGATCTTCTATCTGCCGATGGCGGTGTTTGGCGTGCCGCTGCTGGTGTTCGTCAGTGTCGCGGCGCTGAACCTGCTGTATCAGTTCTGGGTGCATACGCGGCACATTCCCAAGCTTGGCTGGTTCGAATGGTTTTTTGTCACGCCATCCAATCATCGGGCTCACCATGCACAGAACGCTCTCTACATGGATCGCAACTACGGCGGCGTGTTCATTATTTGGGATCGTCTGTTCGGTTCGTTCCAGGAAGAAGACGACAACGAGCCGGTGGTCTTCGGCGTGACCACGCCGCTGGCGAGCTGGAATCCCCTGTGGGCGAACGTGCAGTACTACGCGCAGTTGTGGGCCGATGCGCGGCGTGCCGAAAGCACCTGGGACAAGCTGCGGATCTGGTTCATGCGCACGGGCTGGCGCCCGGCGGACGTGGCGGCCAGGTACCCGATGAACAAGCCGGACTTGAGCCAGTTCCGCAAATTCGAGGTGCCGCTGGACGGGCGTCAGCAGCGCTACGTCTTGTTGCAGTTCTGCGTCTATATCGCACTGGGCAGCTACTTGATGAATCTCGAGCCGAAACTGTCAGTCGCCGCCCTGGTGCTGGGTTGGGGAACGGTGGCGTTCGGTCTGTTTGTGCTGGGCGTGGCCCTGGAGAATCGCCCGTGGGCGTTGAAGCTGGAGCTGGTGCGGCTGGCGTCGAATCTGCCCTTGGCATGGCTGGCCCCGATGGTGGGGCTGTGGCCGGCCAGCGCCGTGGGCTGGGTCGGCCTGCTCAGTTACAGCCTGTTGAGCGGCATCGGTCTCTACTGTTGCAGAAACCGCATCACTCGGTTGGCGTCGTAGGGTCTTCGGTATTGGTCCGCGCAGCTTTCAGGGCCTGCTCGTCGGCATAGACCTGCTTGGCCAGGCGGGCATTCTTGAAGCGCCGGCGCAGCCACAGCACGAGGCCCAGGACCAGCAGGGCGCCGAGCACCCAAAGTTCGTACTTCTTCACACTGCCGAGCATGCCTTCGAGCACTGCGCCGAAATGGTACGCGGCCGCCGCCAGGGCTGCGGCCCAGATCGCCGCGCCAATGCCGTTGAGCAACAGGTAACGCCCCGGCGGATAGCCCGACAGCCCGATGGCCACCGGCATGACCGTACGCAAACCGTAAACGAAGCGGAAGCTCAGTACCCAGATGTCCGGATGCTTGCGAATGTGTTCCAGCGCCCGGTCACCCATCATCTGCCAGCGCGGCTTGCGCGCCAGCAGTTTTCGACCGTGCTTGCGTCCCAGGAAATACCACAGTTGGTCGCCGGCATAGCTGCCGAAGAAGGCCACGACCACCACCAGGTTGATGTCCATGTATCCACGGAACGCGAGGAAGCCCGCGAGTACCAGGATGGTTTCGCCTTCGAAGAACGTGCCTAGAAAAAGGGCAAAGTAGCCGAAGTCATGCAGAAATTGTTGGAGCATTGTCTGGGTGCTGGCGAAATGAACGCGCAGCCTAACCCTTCGGACACATTCAGGAAAGTGTCCAAATGTGTCTCGACGTGAACATTTCCTACAACGACAATGGAATGCGGCTACACGTCGCAGGGTGCACATAACTGTCATACGTTCGTCATAATGGGCACTTATAACTGTCACGCTCGCCCGTCTGCGCGGGCTCAGGAGTCTGCCGTGAGCTTTACCCCCGCCAACCGTCTGTTCCCCGCAACCCGCCTGCGCCGCAACCGTCGTGACGACTTCTCGCGTCGACTGGTCCGCGAAAACGTCCTGACCGTCGATGACCTGATCCTGCCGGTATTCGTTCTGGACGGTGAAAACCGTCGCGAAGCGGTGGCTTCGATGCCGGGCGTCGAACGCCTGACCATCGACTTGTTGCTGGAGGAAGCGGCCAAGTGGGTCGAGCTGGGGATTCCGGCGCTGGCGCTGTTCCCGGTGACGCCTTCGGAACTCAAGTCTCTGGATGCTGAGGAGGCCTGGAACCCGGAGGGCATCGCCCAGCGCGCCACCCGTGCGCTGCGTGCGCAATTCCCAGAGCTGGGCGTGATCACCGACGTGGCCCTGGATCCGTTCACCACCCACGGCCAGGACGGCATTCTTGATGAAGAAGGCTACGTGCAGAACGACATCACCGTCGACGCACTGGTCAGGCAAGCCCTGTCCCACGCCGAAGCCGGCGCTCAGGTCGTGGCGCCATCGGACATGATGGACGGTCGCATCCAGGCGATTCGCGAAGCCCTTGAAGTGGCCGGTCACGTCAACGTGCGGATCATGGCCTACTCGGCCAAGTACGCCAGTGCCTATTACGGCCCGTTCCGTGATGCAGTCGGTTCGGCGCTGAACCTGGGCAAGGCCAACAAGGCCTCCTATCAGATGGACCCGGCCAACAGCAACGAAGCCCTGCACGAAGTCGCGGCGGACTTGTCAGAAGGTGCGGACATGGTCATGGTCAAGCCAGGCATGCCGTACCTCGACATCCTGTGCCGGGTCAAAGAAGAATTCAAAGTGCCGACGTTTGTCTATCAAGTCAGCGGCGAATACGCCATGCACATGGCGGCGATCCAGAATGGCTGGTTGAGCGAAGGGGTTATCCTCGAGTCGCTGACCGCTTTCAAACGTGCAGGCGCCGATGGCATCCTGACGTACTTTGCCGTTCGTGCCGCTCAATTGTTACGAGAGCAGAAATAGCCCTCCCAGGAACATTCGATGAATACCGAAGTACTCACTGAAGTTGCCGTAAAAGACGCTCAACCTGTGGTGGAGCAAGTCGACGAGACCCCGCCGGAGCTGGAGCCAGCTCCGCCCGCGGCGGTCGTCGAACCCGCTGCGACAGCACCGGCGGTGGCCATTCCCGGTCTGGATGACAGCAGCCTGTACATCCACCGCGAACTGTCGCAACTGCAGTTCAACATCCGCGTGCTGGAGCAGGCGCTGGACGAGTCCTACCCATTGCTGGAGCGGCTGAAGTTTCTGCTGATCTTCTCCAGCAACCTGGACGAGTTCTTCGAAATTCGCGTCGCCGGCCTGAAGAAGCAGATCACCTTCGCCCGTGAACAGGCGGGCGCCGATGGCCTGCAACCGCATCAGGCGCTGGCACGCATCAGCGAACTGGTACACGGTCACGTCGACCGTCAGTACGCGATCCTCAACGACATTCTGTTGCCGGAGCTGGAGAAACATCAGGTCCGCTTCATCCGTCGCCGCAATTGGACGACCAAGCTCAAGACCTGGGTGCGCCGCTATTTCCGCGACGAGATCGCACCGATCATCACCCCCATCGGTCTCGACCCTACGCACCCGTTCCCTTTGCTGGTGAACAAGAGCCTGAACTTCATCGTCGAGCTCGAAGGCATCGACGCCTTCGGTCGCGACTCCGGTCTGGCGATCATCCCGGCGCCACGCCTGCTGCCGCGCATCATCAAGGTGCCGGAAGAAGTCGGCGGCGCCGGCGACAACTATGTATTCCTGTCGTCGATGATCCACGCTCACGCCGATGACCTGTTCCAGGGCATGAAGGTCAAGGGTTGCTACCAGTTCCGCCTGACCCGCAACGCCGACCTCGCGCTGGACTCCGAAGACGTCGAAGACCTGGCCCGCGCCTTGCGCGGCGAGCTGTTCTCCCGCCGCTACGGTGACGCAGTGCGCCTGGAAGTGGCCGACACTTGCCCGAAACACCTGTCTGACTACCTGCTCAAGCAGTTCAACCTGAGCGAGACCGAGTTGTACCAGGTCAACGGTCCGGTGAACCTGACGCGGCTGTTCAGCATCACCGGCCTGGACAGCCAGCGCGAGCTGCAATACCTGCCGTTCACCCCGCAGATCCCGAAACTGCTGCAGAACAGCGAGAACATTTTCAGTGTGATCAGCAAGCAGGACATCCTGCTGCTGCACCCGTTCGAGTCGTTCACCCCGGTGGTCGACCTGCTGCGCCAGGCCGCCAAGGATCCACACGTGCTGGCGGTGCGCCAGACGCTGTACCGTTCCGGCGCCAACTCGGAAATCGTCGATGCGCTGGTGGATGCGGCGCGTAACGGCAAGGAAGTCACGGCGGTGATCGAATTGCGTGCGCGGTTCGACGAAGAATCCAACCTGCAACTGGCCAGCCGACTGCAAGCGGCCGGTGCGGTGGTGATCTACGGTGTGGTCGGCTTCAAGACCCACGCCAAGATGATGCTGATCCTGCGGCGCGAAGCAGGCGAGATCGTGCGTTATGCGCACCTCGGCACGGGCAACTACCACGCCGGCAACGCCCGCCTGTATACCGACTACAGCCTGCTGACCTCCGACGACGCCTTGTGCGAAGACGTCGGCAAACTGTTCAGCCAGTTGATCGGCATGGGTAAGACGCTGCGCATGAAGAAGCTGCTGCACGCGCCGTTCACCCTGAAAAAGGGCATGCTCGACATGATTGCCCGGGAAACCCAGTTCGCCCTCGACGGCAAACCGGCGCACATCATCGCCAAGTTCAACTCGCTGACCGATCCGAAGATCATCCGCGCGCTGTACAAGGCCAGCCAGTCAGGCGTGCGCATCGATCTGGTGGTGCGTGGCATGTGCTGCCTGCGGCCGGGCATCGCCGGGGTTTCCCACAACATCCATGTGCGTTCGATCATCGGTCGTTTCCTGGAGCACACCCGGGTTTTCTACTTCCTCAACGGCGGCGACGAGCAGATGTTCCTGTCCAGTGCCGACTGGATGGAACGCAACCTCGACAAGCGCGTCGAGACTTGCTTCCCGGTGGAAGGCAAGAAGCTGATCATGCGGGTCAAGAAAGAGCTGGAGCTGTATCTGACCGATAACACCCACAGCTGGAGCCTGCAGCCGGACGGTCGTTACATTCGCAACACACCGACCGGCAATCAGAACCCGCGCAGCGCCCAGGCGACATTGCTGGAGCGTTTGGGCAGTCCGATCCTCACGGTCCGCTGAGACAAAAAAATGGCGATCCCCTGGGATCGCCATTTTCATTTGCACCCGACCCATCCCCTGTAGGAGCTGCCGCAGGCTGCGATCTTTTGATTTTGCTTTTAAAAGATCAAGATCAAAAGATCGCAGCCTGCGGCAGCTCCTACAAGGGGCAGTGACTTAGCGGGCGGTCAATACGATGTCGACCCGGGTCAGCCATTGCGCTTCAATTTCAAAGTCGGCCTGGGTCAGCTGGTTTTCGTCCAGCCAGTTCTCCGGGAACACCACCTCCAGGTGGTTGCCATGGGCGTTCAGTTCCACCTGGGGCATTTGCTGGGTGCCGCGGATGTGGTGGAACAGAATCGCAAAGCGCAGTAGCACGCACAGGCGAATCAGCTTGATGCCGTCGTCGCCGAAATCGGCGAACTTGTCCTTGGGAATGTTGCGCCGGTGGCCACGTACCAGCAGCGCGAGCATCAACTGGTCTTCGCGGGAGAACCCGGCGAGGTCCGAGTGCTCGATCAGGTAGGCGCCGTGCTTGTGGTACTGGTAGTGAGCGATGTCCAGGCCCACTTCATGGACCTTGGCCGCCCAGCCGAGCAGTTCGCGCCAGACGCCGTCTTCCAGGTCCCAGTCTTCAGCCACCTGGTCAAACGCATGCAGCGCCTTGCGCTCGACCCGTGCCGCCTGTTCCTGATCGACGTGGTAGCGCTCCATCAGCGAGGTGAGGGTGCGTTCGCGCACGTCCTCGTGATGATGGCGGCCGAGCAAGTCATAGAGCACGCCTTCGCGCAGGGCGCCTTCGCAGTGATCCATGCGTTGCAGTTCGAGGGAGTCGAAGATCGCCTCGAGAATCGCCAGGCCCGCCGGGAAGATTGCCCGGCGATCCGGCTTGATACCTTCGAAGTCGATTTTTTCGACGTCGCCCAGCTTCATCAGTTTGCGCTTGAGCCAGGCCAGGCCTTCGGCGTTGACCTCGCCGGTGCCGTGGCCGCCAGCCTTCAGCGCCAGACCGATGGCGCGGATGGTGCCCGAGGAGCCGATGGCTTCATCCCAGGTCAGGCGGTGCAGGGCGTGCTCGATGCTCATGATCTCCAGCCGCGCCGCCGTGTACGCCTGGGCGTAGCGGGCCGGGGTGATCTTGCCGTCCTTGAAATAGCGCTGGGTGTAGCTGACGCAACCCATCTGCAGGCTTTCGCGCAGCAGGGGTTCGAAGCGCTGGCCAATGATGAATTCGGTGCTGCCGCCGCCGATGTCGGCCACCAGACGCTTGCCCGGGGTGTCGGCGAGGGTGTGGGACACGCCGAGGTAGATCAGGCGCGCCTCTTCTCGACCGGAAATGACCTCCACCGGGTGGCCGAGAATTTCTTCGGCGCGACGGATGAATTCGGCGCGGTTGCGGGCTTCACGCAAGGCGTTGGTGCCAACGATGCGCACGGCACCCGTGGGCATACCGTTGATCAGTTGGGCAAAGCGCTTGAGGCAATCGAGCCCGCGCTGCATGGATTCTTCGTTGAGATGGCGCTCTTCGTCGATGCCGGCGGCCAGCTGAACCTTCTCCCCGAGACGCTCGAGAATACGGATTTCGCCGTTCTGGGCCTTGGCCACGACCATGTGAAAGCTGTTGGAGCCCAGGTCGATTGCGGCGATCAGGGACAGATTCTTGGCTTGGGATTGCGGCATGGTCGGGGGTCTCGGTCGATAACCTCGACATCGTGCCACGATCAAAGGCTGCCGCCAACGCGCACGATCCAATGCATTGATCCGACTCACTGCTCGAGCTTGTGTAGGAGCTGCCGAAGGCTGCGATCTTTTGATCTTGATCTTTTAAAAGCAAGATCAAAAGATCGCAGCCTTCGGCAGCTCCTACCAGGGTTCAGGCGGTTGCTTCCACGGTCCCGATGAAATTCGCCAGCTCCGCCGTCTGCGGATTGGCGAACACTACTTTCGGATCCCCCACCTCATGCACCTTGCCCTGGTGCATGAACACCAACTTGTCCCCAACCTCCCGGGCGAAGCGCATTTCGTGGGTGACCATAATCAGTGTCATGCCTTCCCTGGCCAGTTGCCGGACCACGCTCAGCACTTCGTTGACCAACTCCGGGTCCAGGGCCGAGGTGATTTCATCGCACAGCAACACTTTCGGAGACATCGCCAGGGCACGGGCAATCGCCACCCGCTGTTGCTGACCGCCGGACAGTCGATCCGGAAAGGCATCGAACTTTTCCCCCAGCCCGACCCGTTCCAGCATCTGTCGCGCCAGTTCGGCGGCCTTGGCCTTTGGCACCTTCTGCACAACTTGCGGCGCCAGCATGACGTTCTCACCCACGGTCAGGTGCGGGAACAGGTTGAACTGCTGGAACACCATGCCGACTTTCTGTCGTAGGCTGCGCAGGTCCGCGCGGGCGGCGTCGAGGTATTCGCCGTCGACTTCGATCACGCCGTCATTGATCGACTCCAGGCCGTTGAGGGTGCGCAGCAAGGTGGATTTGCCCGAGCCACTGCGGCCGATGATCGCCACCACCTGGCCTTCCTCGATGCTCAGGTCGATGCCTTTGAGCACATGATGGTCGCCGTAGTATTTATGCAGGGCGGAAATTCTAAGCAGAGGCATGCAGTCTCCTTTCCAGGTAGCGCGCACTGAGCGACAGGGGGTAGCAGAGCAGGAAATAGCCGAGGGCGACGAGGCCATAGACCATGAAGGGTTCGAAAGTCGCGTTGGCGAGCATGCCGCCGGTCTTGGTCAGCTCGGTGAAGCCGATGATCGAGGTGACGGCGGTGCCTTTGACCACTTGCACCGAGAAGCCCACGGTCGGCGCCACGGCGATGCGCAGCGCCTGGGGCAGGATCACATGGCGCAATTGTTCCAGCGGGTTCAGCGCCAGGCTCGCCGAGGCTTCCCACTGGCCGTTGGGGATCGATTCGACGCAACCACGCCAGATCTCCGCCAGGTAGGCGCTGGTGAACAGCGTCAGGGCAATCGCCGCCGCCATCCACGGCGAAATTTCCAGTCCGGCCAGGGCCACGCCGAAAAACACCAGGAACAGCTGCATCAGCAGCGGCGTACCCTGGAACAGTTCGATGTAGGTGCGCGCAAAGCTGCGCGGCAGGGATTTGCCCGAGATGCGCATGACCATGATCAGCAAGCCGATCAGCCCGCCGCCAACGAACGCCACCAGCGACAGCGCCAGCGTCCATTGCAGGCCGGTGAGCAGGTTGCGCACGATGTCCCAGAAAGTGAAATCGCTCATCGGCTGCTCCTTGCGATGAAGCGGTGGCCGATCCAGTTCAGCAACTGGCGGATCAGCAGCGCCATGCACAGATAGAGCAAGGTCGTCAGGGCGTAGGTTTCAAAGGCGCGGAAGTTGCGCGACTGAATGAAGTTGGCAGCGAAACTCAACTCTTCGGTGGCGATCTGCGAACACACCGCCGAGCCGAGCATGACGATGATGATCTGGCTGCTCAGGGCCGGCCAGACTTTGCCCAGTGCCGGCAGCAGCACCACATGGCGGAACGCTTCGAAGCGCGTCATCGCCAGTGCCGCCGCGGCTTCCAGTTGACCTCGGGGGATCGCCTGGATGCCGGCGCGGATGATCTCGGTCGAATAGGCGCCGAGGTTGATCACCATCGCCAGCACCGCCGCCTGCCATTCGGAAATCTGCACGCCCAGGGACGGCAAGCCGAAGAAGATGAAAAACAGCTGCACCAGGAAGGGCGTGTTGCGGATCAACTCGACGTAGACCGCGAAAATCCCCGCGAAAGGCCGGATGTTCCACGCCCGCACCAACGCCCCGACGATGCCCAGCCCTACGCCGAGCACCGCGCCGATGGCGGTCAGCTCAAGGGTGAACAACGCACCGCGCAGCAACAGATCGGTGTTGTTCACCACCGGCAAGAAGTCGAACTGATAAGCCATAACGTCTCTCCTGCGCGCGAGATCAGAGGTCGGCCGGCAGTGGTTCTTTCAGCCAGGTCAGGGCGTTTTTCTCCAGCGCTCCGTCGCTCTTGGCGGTCACGAGGATCTGGTTGACCTTGTCCAGCAGCGCCGGCTCGTTCTTGTTCACACCGACGTAGACCGGCGAATCCTTGAGCTTCACTTTCAGCGCCGGCACGCGTTTCGGACTCTTCTCGCTGATCGCGACCATCACCACGTTGCCGCTGGCGATCAGGTCGACCTGACCCGCCAGGTACGCGGCGATGGTCGAGTTGTTGTCTTCGAAGCGCTTGATGGTCACGCCTTCGGGGGCGACCTTGGTCAGCTCGATGTCTTCGATGGCACCGCGGGTGACGCTGATGGTCTTGCCCTTGAGGTCGTCCAGGGTCTTGATGTCGGCGTCTGGCGGACCGAACACGGCGAGGTAGAAGGGCGCATAGGCGCGGGAGAAGTCGATGACCTTCTCGCGCTCCGGGTTCTTGCCGAGGCTGGAGATCACCAGGTCGACCTTGCCGGTGGTGAGGAACGGGATGCGGTTGGTGCTGTTGACCGGGGTCAGTTCGAGTTTGACCTTGAGTTGGTCGGCCAGCAGTTTCGCGGTGTCGATATCGAGGCCACGGGGTTTCATGTCCGGACCGACCGAGCCGAAGGGCGGGAAGTCCTGGGGCACGGCGACCTTGAGGACGCCGCGCTTGACCACATCCTCCAGACCGTCGGCGTGGGCGGGTGCCTGGGTCAGCATCAGGCTGGCAAACAGGGCGGCGAGGAGGGCGCTGAAACGCTGGGTCATGGCAAATCTCCGAATCGGCAAGAAGTGATTTCTGCCGATCGACAGAGCATGGGCCATGCCAACATGCGGTCTCGGGGGCGCCAGAGCGCGGTTTTGCTGGCGTCGAACGGTCTTACTGGTCTGAACAGTCAGGTTGTGTTTCGCACCCCGATGGCGCAACCGGGAAAATCACCGAACCCCCATGGGGCACGACTTGCCGGGCGTCGCGAATAGCTTTACAACTGAGCGCACATTGGCCTGGTTCGTCTGGAAAACCATGAACTCGATCTCCCGCGCCGTACCCGAAGTGGCGCTGCAAGCCATCCGCAAACTGATTACCGAGCAGGGCTTCGGGCCGGGGGATGCCTTGCCCTCGCAACGGGACCTGGCGGTCCAGTTGGGCGTAAGCCGGGCTTCTTTGCGCGAGGCGTTGTCGTCCCTGAGTGCGCTGGGCGTCATCAGCATCCAGCCGGGCAAAGGCGTGTTCGTGCAGGCGCCGGTGGAGCTGCCGCGAGGCGAGGTCGCAGCGGGCTGGCCGTTTGCGGCACAGGCTTCGCCGCTGGATATCTTCCAGTTGCGCTACGCGCTGGAGGGGTTTGCCGCGGGGTTGGCGGCCGTGACCTTGAGCACCGAGGAGCTCGATGCCCTGGAAGACAACGTCGCCGCCATGCGCAACGAACTCAAGGCCGCTGATTTCGAAGCGGCGGCGCGCCTGGACTTCGAATTCCACCGGCGCATCCTGCTGGCCAGCGGCAATCAGGCAATGTTGAGTATCCTCACCGCCAGCGCCGATATCTTCCTGGAAAGCCAGAAACTACCGTTCATCCGGGCCGAGCGGGCCATGGAAACCTGGCAGGAGCACCGCAAGATCCTTCGCGCGCTGGCTCGCCGAGCCTCTGGCGCCGCGCAAAAAGCCATGCACGAGCACGTGCGCAACGCGGCGTTGCGCACCGGAATCGCCTTCGTCGCTCCCGCCACGGCGTGACCCGGGCTATACCCAAACTCATGGAACACCATAGCGAGACTCAATCAACTGCACCTTCCTGAACGAGGGAAGGGCAGCTATGATGGGCCACGTTTTTTTGCTTACAACCCTGGAGAATTCCATGAGCAGCGATCTTATCAAACACGTTAGCGACGCTAGCTTCGAGGCCGACGTACTCAAGGCTGAAGGCGCTGTACTGGTCGATTACTGGGCTGAGTGGTGCGGCCCTTGCAAAATGATCGCTCCTGTTCTGGACGAAATTGCCGAGACCTACAAAGGCAAGCTGACCGTCGCCAAGCTGAACATCGACGAAAACCAGGAAACCCCGGCCAAGCATGGCGTGCGTGGTATCCCGACCCTGATGCTGTTCAAGAATGGCAACGTTGAAGCGACCAAGGTCGGCGCACTGTCGAAGTCGCAACTGGCTGCTTTCCTCGACGCCAACATCTAAGCGTCGCTGCAAAGTGTCCTGAAAAAGCCTCGCAAATAGCGGGGCTTTTTGCGTATTCAGGGCTAGACGCTCCTAAACTCAGGTGGTACATTCGGCCCCGCACTGGTTTCTCCATTGCCCCCTGCTAGCCGTCGCCGACGCACTCCTTTTCGAATAAGTACGCGATCCTGTCGCCTTCTCTGCGGCGCGGCCTCATTAAGCCAAAAGCTTAATTTCCCCCCTCCATAAATGATTACGTCATTCCTATATGAATCTGACTGAACTCAAGCAAAAGCCGATTACCGAACTGCTCGAATTGGCCGAACAGATGGGCATAGAAAATATGGCCCGTTCGCGCAAGCAGGACGTGATTTTCTCCCTGCTCAAGAAGCACGCGAAAAGCGGTGAGGAAATCTCCGGTGATGGCGTGCTGGAGATTCTCCAGGACGGCTTCGGCTTCCTGCGCTCCGCTGACGCTTCCTATCTCGCCGGTCCAGACGATATCTACGTCTCGCCGAGCCAGATCCGTCGTTTCAACTTGCGCACCGGTGACACCATCGTTGGCAAGATCCGCCCTCCAAAGGAAGGCGAGCGTTATTTCGCGCTGCTCAAGGTCGACACGATCAACTTCGACCGTCCGGAAAACGCGAAAAACAAGATTCTCTTCGAGAACCTGACCCCGCTGTTCCCGACCGTACGCATGAAGATGGAAGCCGGTAACGGTTCCACCGAAGACCTGACCGGTCGTGTCATCGACCTGTGCGCCCCGATCGGCAAAGGCCAGCGCGGTCTGATCGTTGCTCCGCCGAAAGCGGGCAAGACGATCATGCTGCAGAACATTGCCGCGAACATCGCGCGTAACAACCCTGAAGTTCACCTGATCGTGCTGCTGATCGACGAACGTCCGGAAGAAGTAACCGAAATGCAGCGCACCGTGCGCGGCGAAGTGGTTGCCTCGACGTTCGACGAGCCGCCAACCCGCCACGTGCAGGTTGCCGAAATGGTGATCGAGAAGGCCAAGCGCCTGGTCGAACACAAGAAAGACGTGGTGATCCTGCTCGACTCCATCACCCGTCTGGCCCGTGCCTACAACACCGTGATCCCGAGCTCCGGCAAGGTGCTGACCGGTGGTGTCGATGCCCACGCCCTGGAGAAGCCGAAACGTTTCTTCGGCGCCGCGCGGAACATCGAAGAAGGCGGCTCGCTGACCATCATCGCCACCGCGCTGGTTGAAACCGGCTCGAAGATGGACGAAGTGATCTACGAGGAATTCAAAGGCACCGGCAACATGGAGCTGCCTCTGGATCGCCGCATCGCTGAAAAGCGCGTATTCCCGGCCATCAACATCAACCGTTCCGGCACCCGCCGCGAAGAGTTGCTGACCGCCGACGACGAGCTGCAGCGCATGTGGATCCTGCGCAAGCTGCTGCATCCGATGGATGAAGTGGCTGCCATCGAGTTCCTGGTCGATAAGCTGAAAACGACCAAGACCAACGATGAGTTCTTCCTGTCGATGAAACGCAAGTAAGTCGAGCAGGCACAAAAAGCCGGGGAAACCCGGCTTTTTGCTATCCGATTTTTGATCAGGTGGCAGTTCGTGGTTCTGAACCGAAGGGTTCGGCGCTAAACTGCCTGCCCCGAACGCCACGGCCAAACACGAGGCTTACGCATGCAGTATCGCGACTTGCGCGACTTTATCAGCGGGCTGGAACAGCGCGGCGAACTCAAGCGCATTCAGGTTCCGGTGTCCCCAGTACTGGAAATGACCGAGGTCTGCGACCGCACCTTGCGCGCCAAAGGCCCGGCCCTGCTTTTCGAAAAGCCCACGGGTTTTGACATTCCGGTGCTCGGCAACCTGTTCGGTACGCCTGAGCGCGTAGCACTGGGCATGGGCGCCGAAGCGGTCAGCGAACTGCGCGAGATCGGCAAGCTGCTGGCGTTCCTCAAGGAGCCCGAGCCGCCGAAAGGCCTGAAGGACGCCTGGTCCAAGCTGCCGATCTTCCGCAAGATCATCTCGATGGCGCCCAAGGTGGTCAAAGACGCGATCTGCCAGGAAGTGGTCATCGAAGGCGACGATGTTGACCTCGCGAAGTTGCCGGTGCAGACCTGCTGGCCAGGCGACGTCGCTCCGCTGATCACCTGGGGCCTGACCGTCACCAAGGGGCCGAACAAGGACCGACAGAACCTCGGTATCTATCGTCAGCAGGTGATTGGCCGCAATAAAGTCATCATGCGCTGGCTGAGCCACCGTGGCGGTGCGCTGGATTATCGCGAGTGGTGCGAAAAGCATCCGGGTCAGCCCTTTCCTGTTGCCGTTGCATTGGGCGCAGACCCGGCAACCATCCTCGGCGCCGTGACCCCGGTGCCCGACAGCCTTTCCGAATACGCCTTCGCCGGCCTGTTGCGCGGTAACCGCACCGAGCTGGTGAAGTGCCGCGGCAACGACCTGCAAGTGCCGGCCACCGCCGAAATCATCCTTGAAGGCGTGATCCATCCGGGCGAGATGGCCGATGAAGGCCCGTACGGCGACCACACCGGTTACTACAACGAAGTCGACAGCTTCCCGGTATTCACCGTCGAGCGCATTACCCACCGGATCAAGCCGATCTACCACAGCACCTACACCGGCCGTCCGCCGGATGAGCCGGCGATTCTCGGCGTCGCGCTGAACGAAGTGTTCGTGCCGATCCTGCAGAAGCAGTTCCCGGAGATCACCGATTTCTACCTGCCACCCGAAGGTTGCTCGTACCGCATGGCCGTCGTGACCATGAAAAAGTCGTACCCGGGCCATGCCAAGCGGGTAATGCTGGGTGTCTGGTCGTTTTTGCGACAGTTCATGTACACCAAGTTCGTTATCGTCACCGACGACGATATCAACGCCCGGGACTGGAACGACGTGATCTGGGCCATCACCACGCGCATGGACCCCAAGCGCGACACGGTGATGATCGAGAACACGCCGATCGACTACCTGGACTTCGCTTCGCCGGTGTCCGGCCTGGGGTCGAAAATGGGCCTTGATGCCACGCATAAATGGCCGGGCGAAACCACCCGTGAGTGGGGCCGAGTCATCGTCAAGGACGATGCGGTAACCCAGCGGATCGATGCCATCTGGAATCAGTTAGGAATAGATTGATGCGTGTAACCTTGCAGCCCTCCGGAGCAGTGCTTGAGATATTGCCCGGCGAGCGGATTCTCGATGGCGCGCGACGACTGGGCTACGAATGCCCGCAAAGTTGCCGCAACGGCAATTGCCACGTGTGCGCGGCGCTGCTGGTGGAAGGTCGGGTCGAGCAGGCCGGCAATGTGCGTGATCATGGCGAGTTCTACACTTGCATAGCGGAGCCGCTGGAAGACTGCATCGTGCTGTGGGATGGCGTGCTCGCCTTGGGAGAACTGCCGGTGCGCAGCGTGTCGTGTCAGGTCATTGAGTGCAAGGACGTGGGCGGCGACACCTGGCGCGTGCGTCTGCGGGCTCCGGCCGGCAAACCGCCGCGTTATCACGCCGGGCAGTACCTGATGATCGAACGCGAGAATGGCGAAAAATCCGCCTTCTCCCTCGCCTCGGCACCGCATGCGGGGCGCGACCTGGAAATCCACGTACTGGCGCGCGAATCCAGTGCGCTGAGCCTGATCGAGCAGCTTCAGCGCAACAGCATGGTGCGGGTCGAGTTGCCGTTTGGCGATACCCACCTGGAGGAGTTGCCGGACGGCCCTCTCGTGCTGATCGCCGCCGGCACCGGCATGGGCCAGATCCACGGCCTGATCGAACATTGCCGGGCCACGGGTTTCAAGCATCCGGTGCATTTGTATTGGGGCGTGCGTCGTCCAGAGGACTTTTATCAAGTCGAGCATTGGAACGAATGGCTGAAATTGCCCAACCTGTTCCTGCACAAGGTCGTCAGCGATCAATGCGGTTGGGAAGGGCGCTGCGGCATGTTGCATGAAGCGGTCTGTGAAGACTTTCCCGATCTCAAGGCCCTGCATGTCTACGCCAGTGGCTCGCCGGCCATGGTCTACGGCACCTTGGATGCGCTGGTCGATGCGGGAATGGACGCCCACCAGATGCGCGCCGACGTATTTGCCTACGCCCCTCGCTCCTGATCCTGCCCTTGTAGGAGCTGCCGCAGGCTGCGATCTTTTGACTTTGTCTTGAAAATCAAAAGATCGCAGCCTGCGGCAGCTCCTACGGTTTGTATCCTTATTCCTGCCTATATAGCCTATTGGTATTTATAAATTTATATAAATGCCGGTAGGTTATATTCCAGTCAGGCAATTAATTAAGAACTGTGCCATGGCATTCAAATTGCCTTAAAACTTATGTGCCTTATTGTTACATCCGTGCGTTCTATTAAGTAATTCTTCACCCGCGGGGAGCTGAACGCTATTCGCCATGAGCGCCATCGAATCTGCTTTTTTGAATCTGGCTTACCCTCCGCGGCTCGATCTGGGGCCGCAGCTCACTCACGAACAATTGCTCAGCTCGATGCAGTCGACCATGGCCCGTCACAAGGGTGGGCCGGTGTGGCTGTTTGCCTATGGCTCGCTGATCTGGCGGCCTGAATGCACGGCGGTTGAACGGGTTCGCGGCCGGGTGCATGGCTACCATCGCGGGTTGTACCTGTGGTCCCACGAACATCGCGGTACCCCGGAAATGCCCGGCCTGGTGTTCGGCCTGGATCGCGGTGGCTCTTGCAGCGGTTTCGCCTATCGCTTGCCCGAAGAGCAACTCGAAGCGTCGCTGTACGCACTTTGGCAGCGAGAGATGCCATTTCCTTCCTACCGCCCGCACTGGCTCAACTGCCGACTCGAAGATGGCAGCCAGGTTCAGGCCTTGGGGTTTGTGCTGGAGCGACATCTGCCCAGCTATGCCGGCAACCTGCCGGACCATGTGCTGAGCCATGTGTTCGAAAACGCTTGCGGGCGTTACGGCACCACTCGCGATTATGTCGAGCAGACCGCACACGCCCTGCGTAGCCACGCCATGCCAGACCGGAATCTGGAGGCGCGGCTCAAGCGCTGTAAATCAAAGGCCGATCAAGCGAGTGTTTCGCGGCCCTGACTGGCGACTTGTTTGTGTCGTAGCGTCGGGGCGAGGAAGGCCATTGCCAGCAGGCAGGCGCCCACCAGCAGCACGAAACCGCCGTCCCAACCGAAATGGTCCACGGTGTAGCCCATCGCTGCACTGGCCGCGACCGAACCGCCCAGGTAACCGAACAGGCCGGTAAAGCCCGCCGCCGTACCGGCCGCCTTCTTCGGTGCCAACTCCAGCGCCTGCAGGCCGATCAGCATGACCGGGCCGTAGATCAGGAAGCCGATGGAAAGTAGCGCGATCATGTCGATCATCGGGTTGCCGGCCGGGTTGAGCCAGTAAACCAGCGTCGCGACCGTCACCAGCGCCATGAACACCATGCCGGTCAGGCCGCGGTTGCCACGGAAGATCTTGTCCGACATCCAGCCGCACAGCAGCGTGCCCGGGATACCTGCCCACTCGTAGAAGAAATACGCCCACGAGGTTTTATCCACGGTGAAGC
Source organism: Pseudomonas sp. B1(2018) (assembly GCF_003097365.1). Taxonomy (NCBI): domain Bacteria; kingdom Pseudomonadati; phylum Pseudomonadota; class Gammaproteobacteria; order Pseudomonadales; family Pseudomonadaceae; genus Pseudomonas; species Pseudomonas sp. B1(2018). The sequence goes on along the minus strand of NZ_PYUK01000002.1, from coordinate 217,007 downwards.
CCTTGGCTTCCTTGAGGTAGGTCGGTGCCCAGTCCAGCACGCCGTAGCGCAGCAGATAGACAAAGACGTTGGCCATGGCGATGTACCAGAGCATTTTGTTGCGCAGCACGTATTTGACGAAGATTTCCTTGGCGCTGAATTCCTCTTCGTGGCTGGCATCGTAGCCCTCCGGATAGTCGTTCTTGTACTGCTCGATCGGCGGCAGGCCAACCGATTGCGGGGTGTCGCGCATGGTCACAAAGGCAAACACCGCTACCGCCAGTGCCACCGCTGCCGGCACGTAGAACGCCGCATGCCAGTCATTGAACAGGCCCATGCCGATCAGGAACAGTGGGCCGATCAGGCCGCCGCCGACGTTGTGCGCCACGTTCCACACCGACACCACGCCGCCACGCTCCTTCTGCGACCACCAGTGCACCATGGTCCGGCCACTCGGCGGCCAACCCATGCCCTGCGCCCAGCCGTTTATGAACAGCAGAATGAACATCATGGTCACGCTGGACGTCGCCCAGGGCGCGAAACCGAAAATGAACATCACCCCGGCCGACACCAACAGGCCGAACGGCAGGAAGAAACGCGGGTTGGAACGGTCGGACACCAGGCCCATGAGGAACTTCGACAGGCCATAGGCAATCGCGATGGCGGACATCGCCAGACCCAGTTGACCGCGGGAGTAACCCTCGTCGATCAGGTAGGGCATGGCCAGGGAGAAGTTCTTGCGCAGCAGGTAGTAACCGGCATAGCCAATGAAGATGCCGGCGAAGATCTGCCAGCGCAGGCGTCGATAGGTGCTGTCTATTTTTTCTTCAGGCAATGGAGCCTGATGTGCGGCAGGACGAAAGAAAGCAAACATTCAAGAGCTCCAAATTTCTTGTTTTGACTGCGGATGCGAATGTTACAGTTTCGTTACCGAAAATAGCACTGGTTCTCATCGGCAAAAAAGCGGAAATGTTGGATATCGCGTGTTCCTTTATGAACATGTCGCTCAGGTGTAAGTGAAGGGCGTTGTAGGAAGCTTTACCCACCCATGTTTTACGCGACTGATCTGTCCCGGGTAGGGCAATCCTTTGGGAAATGTCCTGCTCTGTTACCGGAAGCCGTGACCTTCAGTGCCGCACCCTTGAGCTTTAACCTTGGCCGTACAGCCGATTGTGGCGTTTAAGGTGCGGGGGAGAGGAGGATGCGGTGGGTTGTGTTCGTGGTGCTGTTGTTTGTTGTGTCTGTTGAAAGCCGCGCAGGAGAGGTGTTCCTGATACCGGAAAACAACCCCAAGCCGATTTACCCAACGGCGCTGCAGCGGTCCGGAATCACCGGTAATGTCCGGGTCAGGTTCATGGCACATGCCAATGGCTCGGTCAGCAAGGTGAGCATTTTGCAAAGCGATCACCCTGATTTCGCCGAGGCGGTCCGGGTTGCCATAGCGCAGTGGCGGTTCAAGCCATGGACCGTTGAGGGCGACAAGCCTGAGGAGCAGGAAGTCATTGCGCCGATGATATTCGGGTTCGATGTGCATCTACCGCTGCATCTGAACCAGTGGCTCAAGGCATTGAGATGCCGCGATCTGAATGAGGCGCTGGCGCATGCCCCGGAGCACGAGTGGATCGATTCCGCCGCGTTCCATTACGTCCGGGCTTATCTGTCGAACGCGTTTTCCACGGCAACACTGCCGACCGAGCGGCGTCTGTCATTGATCGCCGACATGAACAGGAAGGTGCCGATCATTATCAGGCAATGCTCGAACAACCCGGGTTCCAGGTATGTAAGGTTTTTGCCGGAAGATATCCGCCAGTTACTGTAGAAAAAGAGCCTGGACCCGTTAGCAGAGGTCCGGGCCCTTTGCCGGGTTCAGCGAACCTGCACCACCACTTTCCCGACTGCTTTACGCTGGCCAAGATCATTGATCGCCTGCGCCGCATTACCCAGTGGATACACCTGCGACACCAGCGGCTTCAGCTTGCCTTCGGCAAACCAGCCAAACAGTTGCTGGAAGTTCGCCGCGTTATCCTGCGGTTGGCGTTGGGCGAAGGAGCCCCAGAATACGCCGAGCACCGCCGCGCCTTTGAGCAGCGCCAGGTTGACCGGCAGTTCGGGGATGCGCCCGCTGGCGAAGCCGACCACCAGCAGGCGGCCGTTCCAGGCGATGGCGCGGATGGCCTGGTCGAACAGATCGCCGCCCACCGGGTCGTAGATCACGTCGGCGCCCTGGCCGTCGGTCAGGCGCTTGATTTCGTCCTTGAGGCTGGTTTCGCTGTAGTTGATCAGTTCATCGGCGCCGGCGGCCTTGGCTACGGCGAGCTTTTCCGCGCTGCTGGCTGCGGCAATCACCCGGGCACCCATGGCTTTGCCGATTTCCACTGCCGCCAGGCCGACACCACCGGAAGCCCCCAGCACCAGCAGGGTTTCGCCCGGTTGCAGGTTGCCACGCTGCTTGAGGGCGTGCATCGAGGTGCCGTAGGTCATGCTGAAGGCGGCGGCGGTGTTGAAGTCCATGGAGGGCGGAATCGGCAACACGTTGTAGCCCGGTACGGCGACCTGTTCGGCAAAGCTGCCCCAGCCGGTCAGGGCCATGACCCGGTCACCGACTTTCAGATGGCTGACCTTCTCGCCGACTTCGCGGACCACGCCGGCCGCTTCCCCACCCGGGGAAAACGGGAAGGGCGGCTTGAACTGGTACTTGCCCTCGATGATCAGCGTGTCGGGGAAATTGACCCCGGCGGCGTGCACGTCCAGCAGGATTTCATTCTTCTTCGCGACAGGACTGGCGACGTCTTCCAGCACCAGCGATTCGGCAGGGCCGAAGGCTTTGCACAGCACGGCTTTCATCAGGGCTATTCCTTTGGGAGTGATGGCCGATAAGTGTAGGTGTGTGGGTCGAAGGGTCAACGAGCATGCCCGGCCCTGATAGTCAGCCATAAGCTTGTGCTTGCATGGCGGGTCGTTATGCTAAGCCGCAAACCGGATAAGGAGTGAATTGTGAAAGCGTGGATCATGTTGTTGCTGGCCCTGTCCCTGCCTGTGGCAGCGATGGCCGAAGAAGCCAAAGAAGATACAGCTCCGAAGGTCAGTTACATCACCCTGAGTCCACCGTTCGTGGGTAACTACGGCCTGGACGGCACGCCGAAACTGAAAGTCTACAAGGCCGATGTGGCGTTGCGGGTGACCGGTGACGAGGCTGCCAAGGCGGTGAAGGCCAATGAACCCCTGATCCGCAATCAATTGGTCGCGCTGTTCGCCCAGCAGACCACCGAGACGATGAACAATGTCGAGGCCAAGGAAAAGCTGCGTCAGGAAGCCCTGAAACAGACTCAGCAAGTGATGAACGACGAAACCGGCAAGCCGGTGGTTGAGGATCTTTTGTTCAACAACCTCATTATCCAGTAAAAACTCTGTTGCCTGGGCCGGCCCTATCGCGGGCAAGCCCGCTCCCACAGTGGCTTCTGGTGCTCACAAAATTTGTGTTCACCGCTAATCCTTGTGGGAGCGGGCTTGCCCGCGATGGCATTTGGATGGGCACCGAGAACCTTACGGCTTGAGCGATATCACCGCCGCCCACTGCTCCGGCGTCACCGGCATCACCGACAGCCGCGAACCTTTCTGCACCAGCGGCAACTCTGCCAGCGCCGTCTGCTGCTTCAGGTAATCCAGCTTCAGCACCCGGGCAAACGTCTCGACATGGGCGACATCGATCGCGCTCCAGGCGTTTTTCTCCGCCGTTGCCTTTGGGTCGTAGTAATGACTTTCAGGTTCCAGCGCCGTCGGGTCCGGATACGCGGCTTCGACAATTTTGCCGATGCCGGCGATGCCCGGCTCCGGGCAGCTGGAATGATAGAAAAAGAACTCATCCCCCACGGCCATGGCCCGCAGGAAGTTGCGTGCCTGGTAGTTTCGAACCCCGTCCCAGCGCGCTTTGCCGAGCTTTTCCAGCCCCTTGATCGAGAGTTCGTCGGGCTCGGATTTCATCAGCCAATAGGCCATGTCTTTTGCTCCTTGCGGGGTGATTGAGCCGCTTTTCGGCAATTTTATGACAAACCGACAGTCGGTTGACGTCAGCATTTGCGCAGCGGTTCACGTTGTCGCAAAATGCCGGCCTTTAAAGCTTGACGCTGCTGCACGGCCTACAAACGGAAACCGCTGCTGTCATCGTGTAGATCTGCCTTTGGGGGGCAATCGATGAAACGCAAACCGGATTTACTATGGATTTTGGTCATTTTGTTTGGCCTTGGCGTCGTGACCACCGGCTATGCCCAAAGCCTGTGGGCCAGCAAGACCGATGCGCCGGTCGAACTCGCCCAATTGCAGCAACAGTCGACAGCCTTCAAGCGCTGACCCTGTTGTCCCGGCGTCGCTGATCGAAGTGGCGTCTAGCCTGCGTAATACCAGGCCTTGTCTGTCACCGTTCCTTGCAGCGGCACATCCCAGCTCGCCTGAGCCAATCGCTCCACCTTTTGACACTCATGGGCCAGCCCCAACAGCGTCGGCTTGCGCCAGTCATTGCGGCGCGCCAGGTAAGCCAGGCTTCGATCATAGAAGCCGCCGCCCATCCCCAGGCGTCCGCCAACATCGTCAAACCCCACCAATGGCAACAGCACCAGGTCCAGTGCCCAGATCCTGCGCTGCCGGGCGAGGTTGGCCCGTGGTTCGAGAATGCGGAAGCGGTTGGGTTTGAGTTTCTCCCCTGGCCGGATGCGCTGGAACACCATTTTGGTTCGCGGCCAGGCACTCAGCACCGGCAGATAGGTGGCCTTGCCCCGGCGCTGTGCGGCACGCAGCAACAGGCGCGGATCAATTTCACCGTCGGTCGGCAGATAGAGCGAGATATGTCGGGCGCGGCGGAACAGCGGTTGCTGGGCCAATTGCTTGTACAGCCCGCGAGCGGCCTGGCGCTGCTGACTGGGTGTCAGTGCGCGACGGGCCTTGCGCAGCATGCGTCGAAGTTGCGGGCGGGGAAGCAGCGCAGGTTCGGTCATGGATTCGGACTTCGGCAGGACGGATACATGAAGCGTAACTGTAAAAAGCAGATCTACAAAAACGCCAATGCCGGTATTTGAACCGGCATTGGACTGGAATCAGGCTCCCCGAATGTGTCGCTGTCGACTTAGCCCTTGAACCCGAAAGTTCAAGGTGGAAGATGCAGTAGGCTTTAAGGCTTTCCGTCTAGCGGACATGCACACCAGCCCAACGTGCAACCTCCAGGGTATAGCAAATCGGCTCAGGGACATCGCCAACTGGCAAACACCCCAGGGAGTGATGGCAGTATACCGCAAGCGGCGACGCGAATCAGCCTTTGGTGACGTCCGGATCGGTCGCGAGGACCAGATCGACGCGATCGAGCAGGTCGCGAACCTGCTCACGGGTCGAGCCGCTGACCTGAACATCCGGGCGATCTTCCTTGTGCAGCAGGTCGTGGGTGATGTTCAGCGCAGCCATCACGGCGATACGGTCGGCGCCGATGACTTTGCCGCTGCTGCGGATCTCGCGCATCTTGCCGTCCAGATAACGGGCGGCGCTGACCAGGTTACTGCGCTCTTCCTGAGGGCAGATGATCGAATACTCTTTGTCGAGAATCTGCACGGTGACGCTATTGCTTGAACTCATGAGTCTTGCTCCAGGGCCTTGAGGCGCGAAATCATCGACTCGACCTTACGCCGGGCGATTTCGTTTTTTTCAATGAGATGCGCGCGTTCCTCGCGCCAGGTCTTTTCCTGAGCTAGTAAGAGTCCGTTTTGACTCTTAAGTTGCTCGACTCGGGTAATCAGCAGTTCGAGTCTGGCCATCAGCGCTTGCAGGTCGGTGTCTTCCATTGTCTTCACTGTCTGATGGGTGATGGACTGTAGGAGCGAGCTTGCTCGCGATGGTCGCCAACGATAACGCTGGGTCCCTGACAATCCGCGGCGTTCTCGGGTTCATCGCGAGCAAGCTCGCTCCTACAGGGGTAGTCGATGTAGGATACAAGGCCTTCATTCTAGACATAGCGCCGTCTGGCGCCTAGCTGCCCATGACCATTCAGAATTCCCCGTACCAAGGCTTCGCCACCCTGCTGACTTCCAGCGGCCACAACGTCTCGCCTGCCGAACTGCACGGCCTGCTGCTCGGCCGCAGCTGCGCCGGTGCCGGTTTCGACGCCGAAGGCTGGCTGATCGACGCCGCCGAACTGCTTGAAAGCGAGCCGCAGGACAACGTTCGCAACGCCCTGATCGGCCTGCAAGAGATGGTAAAGGGCGAGCTCACCGGCGATGACGTGACCGTCGTTCTGCTGTTGCCAACCGACGACGCTCCGCTCACCGAGCGTGCCGCCGCCCTGGGCCAATGGTGCCAGGGTTTCCTCAGCGGTTTCGGCCTGAACTGCCGTGACAGCAGTGCCCTGAGTACCGAGGCTACCGAGGTGCTGCAGGATCTGGCGGCCATTTCCCAGGTGCAAGACGCGCTGGAAGAATCCGACGACGGCGAAAACGACTATATGGAAGTCATGGAGTACCTGCGCGTCGCGCCGCTGCTGCTGTTCTCCGAGACCAAGAAAGACGTGCCGGCCGCCGCCAAGCCGTCGCTGCACTAATCGTTTGCCAGGGAACGCCATCTGCCCATGATCCACATCCCGAAATCGGAATACAGCCGTCGCCGCAAGGCCCTGATGGCGCAGATGGAACCCAACAGCATTGCCATCCTGCCCGCCGCCGCGGTGGCCATTCGTAACCGCGACGTCGAGCACGTCTACCGCCAGGACAGCGACTTCCAGTACCTCAGCGGTTTTCCCGAGCCCCAGGCCGTACTGGTGCTGATGCCGGGGCGCGTGCATGGCGAATACATCCTGTTCTGCCGCGAGCGCAACGCCGAGCGCGAATTGTGGGATGGCCTGCGTGCCGGGCAGGAAGGCGCGATTCGCGACTTCGGCGCCGACGACGCCTTCCCCATCACCGATATCGACGACATCCTGCCGGGCCTGATCGAAGGCCGTGACCGGGTGTACTCGGCCATGGGCAGCAACCCTGAATTCGACCGCCACCTGATGGAATGGATCAACGTGATCCGCTCCAAGGCCAACCTCGGTGCCCAGCCGCCGAACGAATTCGTTGCCCTGGATCATCTGCTGCACGACATGCGCCTGTATAAATCGGCGGCAGAAGTGAAGGTGATGCGCGAGGCGGCGCGGATTTCCGCCCAGGCGCATGTACGGGCAATGCAGGCCTGTCGCGCCGGGTTGCACGAATTCAGCCTGGAAGCCGAGCTCGATTACGAATTCCGCAAGGGCGGGGCGAAGATGCCGGCCTACGGGTCGATCGTCGCGGCGGGGCGCAACAGCTGCATCCTGCATTACCAGCAGAATGATGCGCTGCTCAAGGACGGTGACCTGGTGCTGATCGACGCCGGGTGCGAAATCGACTGCTACGCCAGCGACATCACCCGGACCTTTCCGGTCAGCGGTAAATATTCAGCGGAACAGAAAGCGATTTACGAATTGGTGCTGGCCTCCCAGGAAGCCGCCTTTGCCGAAATCGCCCCGAACAAACACTGGAACCAGGCGCACGAGGCCACGGTCCGGGTCATCACGACCGGGCTGGTCAAGCTGGGGTTGCTCCAGGGTGAGGTTGACGAACTGATCGCCAGCGAAGCCTACAAGGCGTTCTACATGCACCGCGCCGGCCATTGGCTGGGCATGGATGTGCACGATGTCGGCGAATACAAGGTCGGCGGCGAGTGGCGCGTGCTGGAGGTCGGCATGGCGTTGACCGTGGAGCCGGGGATCTACATTGCTCCGGACAACCAGAGCGTGGCGAAGAAATGGCGTGGCATTGGCGTGCGCATCGAGGACGACGTAGTGGTCACCAGAACCGGCTGTGAATTATTGACGGGGGGCGTCCCTAAAACTGTCAGCGAAATCGAGGCCCTGATGGCGCAAGCACGGACACAAGCGGCATGAGTCGAGTCAACCTGGCAATCATCGGTGGCGGGCTGGTCGGTGCGAGTCTGGCGCTGGCCTTGCAGGCCGGCGCCAAGGCCCGAGGCTGGAAGATCGTGCTGATCGAGCCGTTCGCCCCGGGGGATACGTATCAACCGAGTTACGATGCCCGTTCTTCGGCGCTGTCCTTTGGCTCGCGGCAGATTTATCAACGCCTGGGCGTCTGGCAGGAAGTCTCTCGCCGCGCCGAACCGATCAAGCAGATTCATGTTTCCGACCGTGGTCGATTCTCGACGGCGCGGTTGTCGGCGATGGAAGAGGGTGTTCCAGCGCTGGGTTATGTCGTTGAAAACGCCTGGCTCGGCCAATGCCTGTGGCAAGGCCTGGACAAGGACGTGATCAGCTGGCGCTGCCCGGCGGAAGTCACCCGCATGGAGCCGCTGACCGATGGCTATCGCCTGACCCTCAACGATGAAACCACCCTGGAATGCGACCTTGCGGTGCTCGCCGATGGTGGCCGCTCCGGCTTGCGCGAGCAACTGGGGATCGGCATCCGCAAGCGTCCGTACAACCAGAGTGCGCTGATCGCCAACATCACCCCGAGCGAGGCCCACAACGGCATGGCCTTCGAGCGTTTCACCGACGAAGGCCCGATGGCGTTGCTGCCGCTGCCGGAAAACCGCTGTGCACTGGTCTGGACCCGTCTGGGCATGGACGCGCAACGCCTGGCAGCCCTTGACGAGCGCAGTTTCCTCAGTGAATTGCAGGGCGTCTTCGGTTACCGCCTCGGTACATTGAAACAGGTTGGTGCGCGACACCTGTATCCGCTGACACTGGTCGAGGCCGAGGAACAGGTGCGCCCGCATCTGGCGATTCTCGGTAACGCGGCGCACAGCCTGCATCCGATTGCCGGCCAGGGGTTCAACCTGTCCCTGCGCGATGCCCAGGCCCTGGCCGATGCCCTGCTCGCCAGCGAAAAGCCCTTGGGCGACTTTGCCACCTTGCAGGCCTATCGCGAGCGTCAGCGTCTAGACCAGGACCTCACCGTGGGCTTCTCCGATCAGGTCACGCGCCTGTTCGGCAGTACCCAGCCGCTGGTGTCCCTGGGTCGCAACATCGGCTTGCTCGGCCTCGACCTGCTGCCACCGGCCAAACGCTGGTTTGCCCGACAGGCAATGGGGCTGGGGACACGACCGGATGCGTAGCAGGCTGATGCGCCGGTTTGACAAGGCACGATTGATAAAAACCCTTTACGTGCGGCTCAAGCCGCAAGAGAGACAGGCTTAAAGCATGGAAATGCGCGCAGATCTGCTGATTGTCGGGGCCGGAATGGTCGGCAGCGCCCTGGCGCTGGCGTTGCAGAACAGCGGGCTGGAAGTCCTGCTGCTGGACGGCAGCCCCATGAGTGTCAAACCCTTCAACGCTCAGGCCGCATTTGAGCCGCGCGTGAGCGCCTTGTCGGCTGCCAGCCAGCGGATTCTCGAACGCCTTGGCGTCTGGGACGGCATCGCCGGGCGGCGCAGCAGCCCCTACACCGACATGCAGGTCTGGGATGGCAGCGGCACCGGGCAAATCCACTTCTCGGCGACCAGCGTGCATGCCGAGGTGCTGGGGCACATCGTCGAAAACCGAGTGGTCCAGGATGCCTTGCTCGAGCGCCTGCACGACTGTGACCTGGGGTTGCTGGCCAATGCACGGCTGGAACAGATGCGCCGCTCCGGCGATGACTGGCTGCTGACCCTGGCCGATGGCCGCACCCTGCGCGCGCCGTTGGTGATCGCAGCGGATGGCGCCAACTCGGCCGTGCGGCGCCTGGCCGGGGTCGCGACCCGCGAATGGGATTATCTGCACCATGCCATCGTCACCAGCGTGCGTTGCGCCAAGCCGCACCAGATGACGGCCTGGCAGCGCTTCACCGACAACGGTCCGTTGGCGTTTCTGCCGCTGGAGCGCGACGGCGAACAGGATTGGTGCTCGATCGTCTGGTCGACCACACCCGGCGAAGCCGAACGCTTGATGGCGATGGATGACCAGGGTTTTTGCAAGGCTCTGGAGCGAGCCTTCGAGGGGCGACTTGGTGAAGTGCTCAGCGCCGACCCGCGCCTGTGTGTGCCCCTGCGCCAGCGGCATGCCAAGCGTTATGTGGCGGAAGGCCTGGCGTTGATCGGCGACGCGGCCCACACCATTCACCCGTTGGCCGGGCAGGGTGTGAATCTCGGATTCCTCGATGCCGCCGTGCTGGCCGAAGTGTTGCTGCAAGCGGCAACACGAGGCGAACGCCTGGCGGATGTGAAAGTCCTCAGCCGCTACGAGCGTCGGCGCATGCCGCACAACCTGGCACTGATGGCGGCGATGGAAGGCTTCGAGCGCTTGTTCCAGGCGGATCCGTTGCCGGTGCGCTGGTTGCGTAATACCGGGTTGAAAATGGTTGAGAAGATGCCGGAAGCCAAAGCCTTGTTCGTGCGTGAAGCGCTGGGGTTGACCGGGGATCTGCCGGCGCTGGCCAGGCCCTGAGTTCTGCATGGAGGCTACTGGCCTCTTCGCGGGCAAGCCCGCTCCCACAGGTATCGCTTTGGGCACAGGATTTGTGAACGACACCGGCCACTGTGGGAGCGGGCTTGCCCGCGAAGGCGTCAGCACAAGCACCAAAAATTCCAGGCGGCGCAACATCTGGTAACTCCTCCGCGAACGGGTTCGATTGAGAAGCTAAATGTGAGTCCTTATCATTTGGCCTCATTTTTCAATCGAGAGACCGCTCCCATGTTGGCACCGAAGCGTCTACTGACTGCACTGGCCCTGACCCTGATTGGCAGTACCGCCGCCCAGGCCGCTGACGAGGTGGTGGTCTACTCCTCGCGTATCGACGAGTTGATCAAGCCAGTATTCGATGCCTACACCGCCAAGACCGGCGTGAAGGTGAAGTTCATCACCGACAAGGAAGCGCCACTGATGCAGCGGCTCAAGGCCGAGGGCGCGAATACGCCGGCCGACCTGCTGCTGACCGTCGATGCCGGCAACCTCTGGCAAGCCGAGCAGATGGGCATCCTCCAGCCGTTCACCTCGAAAACCATCGACGCCAACATTCCGCTGCAGTACCGGGCCGCCTCCCACGCCTGGACCGGCCTGAGCCTGCGGGCGCGGACCATTGCCTACTCCACTGACCGCGTGAAGCCGGGCGAACTGACCACCTACGAAGCACTGGCCGACAAGCAATGGGATGGCCGCCTGTGCCTGCGTACGGCGAAGAAGGTCTACAACCAGTCCCTGACCGCGACCATGATCGAAGTGCACGGCGCCGACAAGACCGAGGAGATCCTCAAGGGCTGGGTCAAGAACCTGTCCACTGACGTGTTCTCCGACGACACCGCCGTGCTCGAAGCGATCAATGCCGGCCAGTGCGATGTCGGCATCGTCAACACCTACTACTACGGCCGCCTGCACAAGCAGAAGCCGGATCTGCCGGTGAAGCTGTTCTGGCCGAACCAGGCCGACCGTGGCGTACACATCAACCTGTCGGGTATCGGCCTGACCCAACACGCGCCACACCCGGAAGCGGCCAAGGCCCTGGTGGAGTGGATGACCACCCCTGAAGCGCAGAAGATCTTTGCCGACGTGAACCAGGAGTTCCCGGCCAACCCGGCCGTGCAGCCATCGGCTGAAGTCGCCGCATGGGGCAAGTTCATCGCCGATACCTTGCCTGTGGAAATTGCCGGCAAGCGCCAGGCTGAGGCGATTCGCCTGATGGACAAGGCTGGCTGGAACTGACACCTGCTGGTTTAAAGAGCAAAAGATCGCAGCCTTCGGCAGCGCCTACAGGGTGATCACCAACCCACTGTAGGAGCTGCCGAAGGCTGCGATCTTTTCGCGTTTCACGTACATTTCGTTGATTTATCCAGAGAGCTTTTCCTTGGCCCACCCCGCCCAACGCCGCTGGTATCCCGTCGTCTTCGCCATCGCTGCGCTGGTCCTGTTGCCCCTGAGCGTCCTGCTGCTTTCCTGGCAAACCATCGACGTTCAAATCTGGTCCCACTTGTGGGACACGCAGATGCCGCGCTTGCTGGGCAATACCCTGACCCTGGTGCTAGGCGTCGGTGTCGGCGTGACAGTCCTGGGTGTCAGCCTTGCCTGGCTGACCAGCCTTTGCGAATTCCCCGGCCGGCGCTGGCTGGACTGGGCGCTGATGCTGCCCTTCGCGATCCCGGCCTATGTGCTGGCCTTCGTCTTCGTCGGCCTGCTGGATTTTGCCGGGCCCGTGCAAACCCTGCTGCGCGAATGGTTCGGCAGCGGTCTGCGGCTGCCGCGCGTGCGCTCCACGGGCGGGGTGATTGTGGTGCTGGTGCTGGTTTTCTATCCCTATGTGTATCTGCTGGCCCGCACGGCCTTCCTCGCCCAGGGCAAAGGCCTGATGGAAGCGGCGCGGGTTCTTGGTCAATCGCCCTGGCAAGCGTTCTGGCGCGTGGCATTACCCATGGCGCGGCCGGCCATCGGTGCGGGCGTGGCGTTGGCGCTGATGGAAACCCTGGCGGATTTCGGCGCCGTGTCGGTGTTCAACTTCGATACCTTCACCACGGCCATCTACAAGACCTGGTACGGTTTTTTCAGCCTGTCTTCCGCCGCGCAACTGGCCAGCTTGTTGCTGCTGGTGGTGATGCTCGTGCTCTACGGCGAGCGGCGTGCTCGCGGGGCCAACCGGGCGGGCAACGAGCGGCCACGGGTCAAGGCGCTGTATCACCTGCGGGGCTTCAAGGCGCTGGCGGCCTCGACCTGGTGCGGTCTGGTGTTTGCCTGCGCTTTTGTTATCCCGATGCTGCAATTGGCGGTGTGGTTCTGGCAGCGCGGGCGCTTCGATCTCGATGAGCGCTACACCGGGTTGATCGTCCATACCTTGTACCTTGGGGCGATGGCGGCGTTGATCACCGTCAGCGTCGCCTTGTTGCTGGCGTTTGCCCGACGGCTGGCGCCCACCCGAGTCATTCGTTCCGGGGTCAGTCTGGCCAACCTGGGTTACGCCTTGCCGGGCTCGGTGCTGGCGGTATCGATCATGCTGGCGTTCAGTTATCTGGATCGCGAACTGGTGATCCCGCTCTCGAGTTGGCTCGGTGGCACGGGCAAGCCGCTGCTGCTGGGCAGTCTGTCAGCGTTATTGCTGGCCTATCTGGTGCGCTTCATTGCGGTGGCCTACGGACCGCTGGAAAGCAGCCTGGCGCGTATACGGCCATCTTTGCCCGAAGCGGCACGTAGCCTTGGCGTCAGTGGGCCACGACTGTTTTTCAAAGTGTATCTACCATTGTTGTTGCCCGGCACCTTGAGCGCGGCGCTGCTGGTGTTCGTCGACGTGCTCAAGGAAATGCCCGCGACCCTGCTGATGCGCCCGTTTGGCTGGGACACGCTGGCGGTGCGGATCTTTGAAATGACCAGCGAAGGAGAGTGGGCGAGGGCATCTTTGCCAGCGTTGACCCTGGTGCTGGTCGGGCTGCTGCCGGTCATCGGATTGATCCGACGCTCAGCGCATCGAAACAGCTAGGTGTCAGTCCTACACCTTGCGGCTACAATGCGCGGCATTCGGTGCGGTCCGTCTGACAGACCAGGTAGCTGAAATCGGCTAAAGGCCCTTTGTTTCAAGGCATTCAGTCCGTGCAGCACTTGCCCGCACCTTCGCCACGCCCGGAAGGAGAAACCCATGGGACAGCGTACGCCTCTGTATGACCTTCATCTCGCGCTCGGCGCAAAGATGGTCGATTTTGGCGGTTGGGACATGCCTCTGCATTATGGATCGCAGGTCGAGGAACACCATCAGGTGCGCCGCGATTGCGGTGTCTTCGATGTATCCCACATGACCGTTATCGACGTCGACGGCTCCCAGGCCAAAGCCTGGCTTCAGCATTTGCTGGCCAACGATGTCGAACGCCTGCACAGCCCCGGCCGTGCGTTGTACAGCACCATGCTCAACGAGCAGGGCGGTATCGTCGACGACATGATCGTCTACCGTCTCGACGAGGGCTATCGCCTGGTGGTCAACGCCTCCACCCGCGATCAGGACATGGCCTGGATGCAAGCGCATCTCGACGGTTTCGACGTGCAGCTTCGCGAGCGTTCCGAGTTGGCGATGCTGGCCATCCAGGGTCCTCACGCCCGACAAAAAATTGCCGAGCTGGTCAACCAGTCCCGCGGCAACCTGATCCAGCTCCTCAAGCCCTTCGAAGGCCTGCCCGATGGCGACTGGTTCATCGCGCGCACCGGGTATACCGGCGAAGATGGCCTGGAAATCATTCTGCCGGCGGATCAGGCGCCCGGGTTCTTCAACGATCTGGTCGGCGCCGGGATTTCCCCCATCGGTCTTGGCGCGCGGGATACCTTGCGGGTCGAAGCCGGCATGAACCTTTACGGCCAGGATATCCAGCAGGATGTTTCACCCTTGGCCTCCAATATGGCCTGGACCATCGCCTGGGAACCTGCCACCCGGCAGTTCATCGGGCGCAAGGCCCTGGAAGCCGAGCAAGCCGCTGGTGTACAGCACAAACTGGTCGGTCTGGTCCTTGAGGAACGCGGTGTTTTACGCGCTCATCAGGTGGTCCGCATCGCCGATGTTGGCGAAGGGGAGATCACCAGTGGTAGTTTCTCTCCTACGCTTAGCAAGTCGATAGCACTGGCGCGTGTGCCGATGGCAACTGCCGACCGCGCTGAAGTGGAAATTCGTGGCAAGTGGTACCCGGTCCGGGTGGTCAAACCGACCTTCGTACGCCACGGCAAAACCTTGATCTAATCTTTTCCAGCGGTTAACGACCGCTGACAATTTCCTGAGGACACAGAACATGAGCAATATCCCTGCCGACCTGCGTTTTGCCGAAAGTCACGAATGGGCACGTCTGGAAGCCGATGGCACCGTCACCGTGGGCATCAGCGATCACGCGCAGGAAGCGCTGGGTGATGTGGTGTTCGTCGAACTGACCGAAGTCGGCAACGTGTTTGCTGCCGGTGATCAGTCGGGTGTCGTTGAATCGGTTAAAGCCGCTTCTGATATCTACTCCCCGATTGCCGGTGAAGTGATCGCGGTCAACGAAGCGCTGAGTGCTGAGCCTGAGCTGCTCAACTCCGATCCGTACGGCGCGTGGATCTTCAAGCTCAAGCCAAGCAACACCGCCGATCTGGAAAAACTGCTGGATGCCGCCGGCTACAAGGCCGCCATCGGCGAGTAATGCTCGCCCCTGTAGGAGCTGCCGCAGGCTGCGATCTTTTGCTTTTGTTTTTAAACAATCAAAGTCAAAAGATCGCAGCCTGCGGCAGCTCCTACAAAGGCTGAGTCAAGACCGCAAGACGGCTTTCACCGCCGCCACCGAACGCTCGACATCGGCTTTGCTCATCGCGGTGAACATCGGCAGCGAGACAATCAGCCGACCGACCCGCTCGGCAACCGGGAACATGCCCTCCTTGAAGCCGCGCTCGCGGTAAAGGCTCAACAGGTGAATCGGCGGGTAGTGATAGCCGATCCCAACACCCAAAGCCTGCATCTGCTCCATGAAAGTCGCCCGTGGCGGTTTGCCATCCGTACGTTCCGGCAATACCAGCTGGAACAAATGCCAGTTGCTGTGGGTGAAATCCGCCGGAGGCAGTTGCGCACCGTACTGCGCTTCGAAATCCTCGCCAAAGCAGGCGAAATAGTGCCGGGCCAGCTCACGGCGATGAGCGGTGATGGCTTCGATATGAGCAAATTGCCCCAGGCCAATGGCCGCGGCGACGTCGGTCATGTTGAATTTGCCACCCAGCACGTCGACGTCCAGGCCATCGAAGCCGTTGCGGGTAACGCCCTGCAACCGGTATTTCTCTGCCAGTCGTACTTCTTCGGGCGTATTCAGCACCAGGCAACCGCCTTCGGAAGAGGTGACGTTTTTGTTCGCCTGGAAACTGAAGGACACGAAATCACCGGTCGAGCCTATGCGCTGGCCGTTCCAGCTGGAGCCCAATGCCTGGGCCGCATCCTCGACGATTCGCAGGCTGTGCTTTTTCGCCAGTGCGTACAGACGCGTCATGTCCACGGGCAATCCGGCGAGGTACACCGGAATGATGGCCTTGGTGCGCGGAGTGATCGCCGCTTCCAGTTGATCCAGATCGATATTGCGCGTCACCGGGTCGATGTCGGCAAACACCGGGGTGGCACCGACCTCCAGGATGACGTTGGCGGTGGCCACCCAGGAAATCGGCGTGGTGATCACTTCATCACCCGGCCCGACCCCGGCAATACGCAAGGCGATTTCCATGGTGCAGGTGCCGGAATTGAAGGTGCGCACCGGGCGCCCGCCCAAATACTCCGAGAGTTGCGCTTCGAAGGCCTGGACCTTGGGGCCGCTGGTAATCCAGCCCGAGCGCAATACGTCACCGACAGCGGCGATCGTGGCTTCATCGATGGTGGGTTTGGAAAACGGCAGGAACGGCAGTTGGCTCATGGATACGGTCACCCGATCAGCGGACATTAAAGAGGCGCCGGACATGATGAGCCGGATTGGCTGACGACGCCACGCCATCCACGCGGAGATCGACTGCTATGCTGGTTTGACCGTGTTGCATCGACGCTGAGCGCCAGTCAAGAGAGAGCCCGTCATGTCCCAGTTGCCGTCCCTGAGCCAGTTACACGACCCCAATGCCTTTTTGCGCCGCCACCTGGGACCCGATGCCGCCGAGCAACAGGCGATGCTCGACAGCCTCGGCCTGGGCAGCCGGGTCGAATTGATCGAGCAAACGGTGCCGCCGGGCATCCGCCTCAACCGGGCGCTGGATCTGCCCCCGGCCCTCGATGAAGAGGCCGCCCTGGCCAAGCTGCGCGGTTATGCCGAGCAGAACCAGGTCTGGACCAGCCTGATCGGCATGGGCTACCACGGTACCCTCACACCGGCGGTCATT
This sequence comes from Pseudomonas sp. B1(2018), assembly GCF_003097365.1. Taxonomy (NCBI): domain Bacteria; kingdom Pseudomonadati; phylum Pseudomonadota; class Gammaproteobacteria; order Pseudomonadales; family Pseudomonadaceae; genus Pseudomonas; species Pseudomonas sp. B1(2018). Next base: position 200,218 of record NZ_PYUK01000002.1, on the reverse strand, counting down.
CTGCGTAACGTGCTGGAAAATCCCGGGTGGTACACCGCGTACACACCCTATCAACCGGAGATCGCCCAAGGGCGGCTCGAAGCGCTGTTGAACTTCCAGCAATTGACCATCGACCTGACCGGTCTGGAACTGGCCAACGCCTCGCTGCTCGATGAGGCCACCGCCGCGGCGGAAGCCATGGCCCTGGCCAAGCGGGTCGCCAAGTCCAAAAGCAATCTGTTCTTTGTCGACGAAAACTGCCATCCGCAAACCATTTCCGTGGTGCAGACCCGCGCCGAAGGTTTCGGCTTCGAGCTGATCGTCGACGCTGTGGATAACTTGAAGCAGCACCAGGTGTTCGGTGCGCTGCTCCAATACCCTGACACCCACGGCGAGATCCACGACCTGCGGCCGCTGATCGATCACCTGCACGCGCAACAGGCCCTGGCCAGTGTCGCCACGGATTTGCTGAGTCTGTTGTTGCTGACCCCGCCGGGTGAGCTGGGCGCCGATGTGGTGTTCGGCTCGTCCCAGCGATTTGGCGTGCCCATGGGCTACGGCGGGCCGCATGCGGCATTTTTTGCCAGCCGCGATGAGTACAAGCGAGCGATTCCCGGACGGATCATCGGTGTTTCGAAAGATGCGCGGGGCAACACCGCCCTGCGCATGGCCCTGCAAACCCGCGAGCAACATATCCGCCGGGAGAAGGCCAACTCCAACATCTGCACGGCCCAGGTGCTGCTGGCCAATATCGCCAGCTTCTATGCGGTCTACCACGGCCCGGAAGGGCTCAAGCGGATCGCCCAGCGGGTTCACCGGCTGACCTGCATCCTGGCCGCCGGGCTAGAGCGCAAGGGCATCACCCGGGTCAACCGGCACTTCTTCGACACGCTGACGCTGGAAGTCGGCGGAACCCAGACCGCGATCATCGACAGTGCCCGGGCCGCGCAGATCAACCTGCGCATTCTCGGGCGCGGCCAACTGGGTTTGAGCCTCGACGAGGCCTGCGACGAAGCCACCGTGCAGAGGCTGTTCGATGTGTTTCTGGGAGCCGATCACGGGCTCAGTATCGAGGACCTGGATGCCGAAGTCCTGCCTGGCGGAATTCCCGAAGGGTTGGTGCGAACTTCACCTTATCTGCGTCATCCGGTGTTCAGCGCCCATCACAGCGAAACCGAGATGCTGCGCTACCTCAAGCAACTGGAAAACAAGGACTTGGCGCTCAATCAATCGATGATCCCGCTGGGCTCCTGCACCATGAAGCTCAACGCCACCAGCGAGATGATCCCGATCACCTGGCCGCAGTTCGCCAACCTGCACCCGTTCGTGCCGAAAGAGCAGGCCGCCGGGTACGGGCTGATGATCGAGGAGCTGGAGCGCTGGTTGTGCGCGATCACCGGTTTCGATGCCATCTGCATGCAGCCCAACTCCGGTGCCCAAGGCGAATACGCCGGGCTGCTGGCGATCCGCAAATACCATGAGAGCCGGCAACAGGGCGGCCGCGATATTTGCCTGATTCCTTCGTCGGCGCACGGCACCAATCCCGCGTCGGCGCAAATGGCCGGGATGCGCGTGGTGATCGTCGAGTGTGACGAGGCGGGCAACGTCGACCTGGATGACCTCAAGGAGAAAGCCGCGCAGGCCGCCGACAAACTCGCCTGCCTGATGGCGACCTATCCTTCGACTCATGGCGTGTATGAGGAAGGCATCAGCGAAATTTGCGAAGTGATCCACCATCATGGCGGTCAGGTGTACATGGATGGCGCCAACCTCAACGCCCAGGTCGGGCTGGCGCGGCCGGCGGATATTGGCGCCGATGTCTCGCACATGAACCTGCACAAGACCTTCTGCATTCCCCATGGTGGTGGCGGTCCGGGCATGGGGCCGATTGGTGTTCGGGCACATCTGGCACCGTTCGTGGCCAACCATCCGGTGGTGCCGATCGACGGGCCGCAGCCGCAAAACGGCGCCGTCAGCGCGGCGCCCTGGGGCAGCGCAAGCATTCTGCCGATCAGCTGGATGTACATCGCCATGATGGGGCCGCAACTGGCGGACGCCAGCGAAGTGGCGATCCTGGCTGCGAATTACCTGGCGCGACATTTGTCCGGTGCCTTTCCGGTGCTGTACACCGGGCGCAACGAACGGGTGGCTCACGAATGCATCCTCGACCTGCGACCGCTCAAGGCATTGACCGGTATCACCGAAGAGGACGTCGCCAAGCGCCTGATGGACTACGGCTTCCATGCTCCGACCATGTCGTTCCCGGTGCCGGGGACGCTGATGGTCGAACCGACCGAAAGTGAATCGAAGGCGGAGCTGGACAGGTTTATCGGCGCAATGCTGAGCATCCGCGCGGAAATCAACGAGGTGCAGAACGGTAATTGGCCGGCGGAGGAAAACCCGTTGAAAGGTGCGCCGCATACGCTGGCCGATATCACCGGCGTGTGGGCGCGGCCGTACAGCATCGAGCAAGCCGTTACGCCGGACGCGCATACCAAGGCTCACAAATACTGGCCGGTGGTGAACCGGGTGGACAATGTGTATGGGGATCGGAACCTGTTTTGTGCGTGTGTGCCGGTCGACGATTACCGCTGACATTTCCGGCTGTACATAACCCCTGTGGGAGCGAGCTTGCTCGCGATTGCGGTGTGACAGTCAATGAAGCTTTTACTGATCCACCGCTATCGCGAGCAAGCTCGCTCCCACAGGTGGGGCCCGGTGAACATGGGAATTGTGTTCGCCGGGCAAAAAAATGCCGCTCAAATGAGCGGCATTTTTCATTCGCAACGCTTATTCAGACGCCACGGCATTCTTCGCCAGGATCGCATTCGCCAGTTCCATGTCCGAGGCTTGCAGGCCCGGGTTTTCGGCGCGGACTTTCTGCATGGCCGCTTCCAGGTACGGACCACGGATGCTGCCGTCGCTGGCGACGAAGCTGCTGGCATCGTCCTGGGCCGCGACCACCAGTTTGTGATCCTTGGATGTCAGATAGCTCGAACCGGTGGTTGCACCGGACGTAAGAACGTTACGCCAAAAAGTATCGGCCATCGCCGAACCGACAGGCAGGGACAACAGCGCGACGGTAGCGACAGCAAGTTTGAAACGCATGACAGGGTGACTCCACTGGGTTGACTACGCGGTTGGATTGCCAACCCCCAGTCGAGTTCCGTGGCCGCCTATTCCGTCGTTTCGACCAGCAGGATCGCGCCTTGCTGGCCGACCACCCGCACGCGGCTGCCAATGGCAGCGTCCGGCCCGCGGGCCATCCACACGCCGTCGGCCACCTTGATTTTGCCGCGACCGTCGACAATTGCTTCATGCACCACGAAGGTCTTGCCGATCAGTTCCTGACCACGCAGATTCAGGTGCGGCTGATCGCTCAGGCGAGTCGCCGTGCGCTGACGCCGCCACCAGTACAACGCGGTGGCGATCGACAGCAGGCCGAACAACAGGAACTGCCATTCCCACGACAGGCCCGGCAGGAGGAAGGTCAGAACGCCCACGGCAGCCGCTGCCATACCGATCCACAGCAGGTAGCCGCCGGCGCCGAACACTTCAAGAATCAACAGCACCGTGCCCAGCGCCAACCAGTCCCAGAACGAAAGATGCTGCAGAAATGCCCACATGGCGGGCCTCAGGCTTTCTTGTTATCGAAAGTGGCTTTGACGATTTCGCCAATGCCGCCCACCGCGCCGATCATCGAACTGGCCTCCAGCGGCATCAGGATCACTTTGCTGTTGTTGGCCGAAGCCAACTTGCCCAGCGCATCGATGTACTTTTGCGCCACGAAGTAATTGACCGCTTGTACGTTGCCACTGGCGATGGCTTCGGACACCACTTTGGTCGCCTGGGCTTCCGCCTCGGCTTGCCGCTCCCGGGCTTCGGACTCCAGGAAGGCGGCCTGTCGGCTGCCTTCGGCTTCGAGGATCTGCGCCTGCTTCTTGCCTTCGGCGGTCAGGATCGCTGCGGCACGCAGGCCTTCGGCCTCGAGGATCTGTGCACGTTTGATCCGTTCGGCTTTCATCTGCCCACTCATCGCCGCCATCAGGTCGGCGGGTGGGCTGATGTCCTTGATCTCGATCCGGGTGATCTTGATACCCCACGGCGCGGTCGCTTCATCGACGGTGCGCAGCAGTTTTTCGTTGATGCCGTCGCGCTGGCTGAGCATGGCGTCGAGTTCCATCGAGCCGAGCACCGTGCGGATGTTGGTTTGCAACAGGTTACGGATGGCGTGCTCGAGGTTGTTGACCTCGTAGGCGGCCTGGGCCGTGTTGACCACCTGGAAGAAGCACACCGCGTCGATTTGCACCGTGGCGTTGTCGGCGGTGATGACTTCCTGTGGCGGAATATCCAGCACGCTTTCCATCACATTCATCTTGCGACCGATGCGGTCCATGACCGGAACGATGACGTTCAGCCCGGGCTTGAGCGTGTTGGTGTAGCGCCCGAAACGTTCGACGGTCCATTCAAAACCCTGGGGCACGACCTTGAAGCCCATGAACAGAATGGCGACCACCAGGCCGACAAAAAGCAAAAGCACACTACCGATCTGCATAACGATTCCTTGTTGATGTGTGGATCTGTGGAGTAGCAATCGCTGGAGTGTAGCGGTGCCGATGGCGGATAAGAACAGCAGGGTTCAGTTCTGCTCGCTCTGGGGCGTCACGCGCAGAACCTCCTCGATGGTCGTCAGCCCGGCGGCGACCTTTTGTGCCCCCGACAGCCGCAGGCTGCGCATGCCTTCCTTGAATGCCTGGCGTCGCACGGCCAGCAGATCGGTATCGGGACTGATCAACGCCTTGATGCCATCGCTGAGTTGCATGATTTCGTAGACCCCGGCACGGCCGCGATAACCGGTATCGCGGCATTCCACGCAACCGACGGCACGCTGGGCATTGCCTGGCAGCGGGGCCTGCCAGGGGCGGGTCAGGGTTTGCCAATCGTCTTCGCTCAGCGCCAGTGGCGCCTTGCAATGCGGGCACAGGGTTCGTACCAGTCGCTGGGCCATGACGCCAAGCACCGTGGCCTTGATCAGGTAATGCGGCACGCCGAGTTCCAGCAGACGGCTGATGGCGCCGGGCGCATCGTTGGTGTGCAGGGTCGACAGCACCAGGTGCCCGGTGAGCGCCGCCTGGATCGCCATCTCCGCGGTTTCGAGGTCGCGGATCTCGCCGATCATGATGATGTCCGGGTCTTGTCGCATCAGCGCACGCACGCCGGCGGCGAAGGTCAGGTCGATATTGTGCTGGACCTGCATCTGGTTGAAGGCCGGCTCGACCATTTCAATCGGGTCTTCGATGGTGCAGAGGTTGACCTCCGGCGTCGCCAGTTTTTTCAGGGTGGTGTAGAGGGTGGTGGTCTTGCCCGACCCCGTCGGCCCGGTGACGAGGATGATGCCGTGGGGCTGGCGGGTCATGTCCTGCCAGCGGCGCAGGTCGTCGGTGGAGAAACCGAGTTGGTCGAAGTCCTTGAGCAGGACGTCCGGGTCGAAGATCCGCATGACCATTTTTTCGCCGAAGGCGGTGGGCAGTGTCGACAAACGCAATTCAACTTCGCCGCCGTCCGGGGTCTTGGTTTTCACCCGGCCGTCCTGGGGTTTGCGTTTCTCCGCGACGTTCATGCGCCCCAGGGTTTTCAGGCGACTGACGATGGCCATGGTGACCTGGGGCGGGAATTGATAGACGTTGTGCAGCACGCCGTCGATGCGAAAGCGCACCGTGCCTTGCTCGCGACGGGGCTCGATGTGGATGTCGCTGGCGCGTTGCTGGAACGCGTACTGGAACAGCCAGTCGACGATGTTGACGATGTGGGCATCGTTGGCGTCCGGCTCCTGGTCGCTGGCGCCGAGGTTGAGCAACTGTTCGAAATTGCCGAGGGTGCTGACGTGCGGGTCGGCGCTGTTGGCCCCGGTGACCGATTTGGCCAGGCGGAAAAATTCGACGCTGAAGCGCTGGATGTCCACCGGGTTGGCCACCACGCGCTTGATCGGCAATTTGAGCACGTGGGTCAGGTCTGCCTCCCAGCCGCTGACATAAGGCTGGGCGCTGGCCACGGTCACCGCATCACGGTCGATCGCTACGGCGAGGATCTTGTGACGCTGGGCGAAGGCATAGGACATCAGCGGGGTCACGGCCGCGACGTTGATTTTCAACGGATCGATGCGCAGATAAGGCTGTCCGGCCTGCCGGGATAGCCACAGGGTCAGGCTTTCCAGGTCCAGCAGTTTGCCGGGGCGGCTGAGGTCGCCCAACTGTTGGCTGGCAATGAACTCCAGCGGATGCATTTGGCCATGGGTAGCGTTGCGGCGGCGGGCATTGAGCGCGTGTTCGGCCGAATCCTGGCTGATAAAGCCCTGCGCGACCAGTTCGCGCAGCACATCATTGAGATCCAGCCAGCGGTCCTGAAAGGCGAGTTGTACGGACATGCGGGCTCCTTTTGAACGACAGTGCGCAAAGGATAGCCGTGGCCCGGCTGACCGCTGGGCCACTACCCGACGAAGCCGTTTCGGCGTTTTTCAGCCCGCCGCCTGTATCGTTTCGGCCCAGGCAGAGTCAGCTGCTTGCAGCTCTACTGAGCAGACGCAGATCAGGTTACGAAGTTTTTCCGCTATCACTTGCGCGCGGTGCCAGCTCAAACCGTCGATGACGATCTCGATGGTCAGCCAGTCCTCCTGGCGCTGCACGTTGACCTGTTCCGGCGTGAGCAATTGCAAGGCAAACAGATTGAGGGCGCGACACAGCAGGTCCGGTTCGGCCTCGGCCCGCATTTGATAGTGAACACGGCAATGGGCATTGCTGACGTTCCAGACATCGGCACGGGCAGGTGAGGTGTTCACGGCTTCGAGATACGGCATGGTCAGGCTCCAGAAATACTGGAGAAATATTTACATCCTGTGTCGGGTATTTCTTCTCTATGATTGGCCAAATGGTAGGAATGCAGACTTAATCAATTCACATATTGAGAGATTAAAGGTTTTTTTATGCAGAGCGAACTGGACAGCTACGACCGCAAGATCCTCGCCTTGCTGCAAGAGGACGCTTCGCTCTCTAGCGCGCAGATCGCCGAGCAGGTAGGTCTTTCGCAATCGCCTTGCTGGCGACGTATTCAGCGGATGAAAGAGGAGGGCATCATTCGCGGCCAGGTGACCTTGCTCGACCGCAAGAAAATCGGCCTGAACACGCAGATTTTTGCGGAGGTGAAACTCAATGCCCACGGGCGTTCGAACTTCACCGAATTCACCGAGGCGATTCGCGGTTTTCCGGAAGTGCTGGAGTGTTATGTGCTGATGGGGGCGGTGGATTTTCTGCTGCGGATTGTCACGGCGGACATCGAGGCGTACGAGCGCTTCTTCTTCGAGAAGCTGTCGATGGTGCCGGGGATTCAGGAGGTCAACTCGATCGTGGCGTTGTCGGAGATCAAGTCGACTACCAGTTTGCCGGTCTGATGTTTTGTGGTGAATGTACGGGCCTCTTCGCGGGCAAGCCCGCTCCCACAGGGGATTTGTGTCGATCACAGATCCAGTGTGGGAGCGGGCTTGCTCGCGAAGGCGGTATTACAGACGCAGCAACATCTTCCAGGCACGGTTCTGATACACCGCAATCGCCTGCTGCTTGCGCGCATCCAGGACTTCATCGGTGATCGATTCGTTGGCCAGTTGCGCCAGTTTGTTCAGCTCACCGTACAGGCGATCCATTTCCGGGATCTCCAGCACGTTACGCGCATGGTGCAGCCAGACCTGGATGCGTTCGATGCGCGGCAGTTGCTCGGCCAGGTCTTCCGGTTGTTGCTGATAGCGTTGCAATTGCAGCGAGTTGGCTTCCTCGCCCAGCAGGCGTGGCAACCAGCTGCCCAGTTGCGCAGCGCCCTGGCGATTGCCACGGGTGTTGCGGTCGGCAGCCCAGGTGCGGGCCAGCATCCAGCGTGAGGTGGTCAATGAGAACAGGCCCCAGCGCGGGTCTTCGAGTTCTTCAAGGAACTGCTCGGGCGCGGCTTTGCGCACGTCTTCATCGTCCAGGCCGGCCTGGACCAGTGGACGCCAGTCTTCCAGCAAGGCATCAAGGGCGATGCGCAGATCGTGAGTGGACTGACGGGGTGCGGCTTGACCCAGGCTGCTGATCAGCGCGCGCATTTCGGCCAGGCACTCGACCCAGTCCTGCAACAGGCGCCAGTGACCGTTGAAGCGATACTGCTCGGCCAGGCGCTGGCTGCTGCCGAGCAAGTGCCAGCTCAGTGCGGCGAATGCGTCGTCCAGCGGCGTTTCGGCCGTGATCTGCGGCGCCGGCAGGCTCAATGAATAGCTGTGGGCGTCGTACAGGCGATAACCGCGCTCGGCCTTGCTGATATCGCATGGCATCAGCGCCAGTTTCTCGGCCAGCTCGGCGGCCAACTCCAGCAATGCGGCTGGCTCGCCTTCGCGCAGCTCAAGTTCCAGCTCGCAGATTTCTTCTTTCTGCTTGCCGACCACGACGTGGCCGAGGTCCAGGGCGGCTTCGATGACCACCTTGGTCTTGCCGCGGCCCCAGGCGATTTCCGCGCGTTCGCGGACGAAGTCGGTGGTGAAGATCGGCTTCAGGGTTTTTTTGTCCAGTCCGGCCAGTTCCTCGGGCCAGCATTCGCCGTCGAGTTTCTTCAGGTCGAGCTTGGCTTTGGGCAGGTTCCAGTCGTACTCGTTACGCACCGACAAACCGGCGACGCTCTGGCCACGGGTCTTGAGGGTCTGGATCACTTCGTCGCCATCCTTGCGCAGGCGCAGGGCGACTTTGGCCTGGGCCAGGTCGCGCTCGGGCGTGTCGAAGTACTGGTTCATCAACTCACGGCGTTCCCAGCCACTTTTGTTGCGTTTTTTCAGTAAGGGGTGCTCGCGCAGGGCGGCGAGGGTTTCGCGGCTGACGCGGAGTTTGATTTCGGTTTCTTTCTGCATGGCCGGAAAATCCAGGATCGGGAGCGCAGCCGGGGGAATGTGTGGCTGCCAAGGTCGTGCAGTGTACAGGACTCAAGGTTAGTACGCGCCGAGACGGTTTATTCCTGTCATCGGTTGGTTCTATGATGAACCTCAATTCGGGTGCCGGGAGTCAGCGATGCCATTGCCGTCGATGAAAGAACAGTTCGCTGCGCTGATCGCCGCGCCGTCCGTCAGTTGTACCCAACCCAGGCTCGATCAAAGCAACCGCCCGGTCATCGATCTGCTGGCGACGTGGCTCGGAGAGCTGGGTTTTACCTGCGAGATCCAGCAGGTCAACCCCGGCAAGTTCAACCTGCTGGCCAGTTTCGGTTCCGGCCCCGGCGGCCTGGTGCTGGCTGGGCACAGTGATACCGTGCCGTTCGATGGTGCGTTGTGGCAAACCGACCCGCTGAAACTGACGGAAGTCGACGGTCGTTGGGTCGGCCTGGGCAGTTGCGACATGAAGGGCTTTTTCGCCCTGGCGATCGAGGCGGTCATACCGCTGCTCGATCAGCCGTTCAAACAGCCGTTGCTGATTCTCGCCACCTGCGATGAAGAAAGCTCGATGTCCGGTGCCCGCGCGCTGGCCGAAGCGGGGCGGCCGCTGGGGCGGGCGGCGGTGATCGGCGAGCCGACCGGGCTCAAGCCGATCCGCATGCACAAAGGCATCATGATGGAGCGCATCGACATCCTCGGGCAGAGCGGTCACTCTTCAGACCCGCGCCTGGGTCACAGCGCCCTGGAGGCCATGCACGATGCCATCGGCGAACTGCGTGGCCTGCGCTTGTTATGGCAGCGTGAATTCCGCAATCCACAGTTTGGCGTGCCGACCCCAACGATGAACTTCGGCTGCATCCATGGCGGCGACAATCCCAACCGCATCTGCGGCCAGTGTTCGCTGGAATTCGATTTGCGGCCGTTGCCCGGCATGGACCCCAAGGTCCTGCGCGCCGAGATCCTGCAGAAGCTCAAGCCGGTTGCCGAGCGGCATCAGGTCAAGATCGATTACGCGCCGCTGTTCCCCGACGTGCCGTCGTTCGAGCAGGCCGAAGACGCCGAGCTGGTGCGCATTGCCGAAAAGCTTACCGGTCATAGCGCCGAAGCAGTGGCGTTCGGCACCGAAGCACCTTATCTTCAGCGCCTTGGCTGTGAAACGCTGGTGCTTGGCCCGGGTGATATCGCTTGTGCCCATCAGCCGGGGGAATACCTCGAAATGTCACGTTTGCAGCCTACGGTGCATCTATTAAGGCAGCTGATCGAACACTATTGCCTGACACCGGCCACGCAACCCTTGTAGGAGCTGCCGAAGGCTGCGATCTTTTGATCTTTGGTTTTAGAATCAAGAACAAAAGATCGCCCGAGCGCGGACCGAGCCTTCGGCAGCTCCTACAGGGGGGCGCGATTAAATTGCCAGTTTCCAAACCCGTATTCATGAGGAGAGCGCGCGTGTCGCCAAGCCTGTTCCGACGATAACCATCAGCCCGCTGTGCGTTTTCAGTTTCGCCCTTTTTTCGGCTGCTATTTATTACAGGCCCAGGTTCATGCCCGAATACGTCAATTGGCTTCGTCACGCTTCGCCTTACATCAACGCCCACCGCGATTGCACCTTTGTCGTCATGCTGCCCGGCGACGGCGTTGAACACCCGAACTTCGGCAATATCGTCCACGACCTGGTGCTGTTGCACAGCCTGGGCGTGCGCCTGGTGCTGGTCCACGGCTCCCGGCCGCAAATCGAAGCGCGCCTCGCGGCCCGTGGCCTGACCCCGCATTACCATCACGGCATGCGCATCACCGATGCCGCGACCCTGGAGTGCGTGATCGACGCGGTCGGCCAGTTGCGCATTGCCATTGAGGCTCGCCTGTCGATGGACATGGCTTCGTCGCCCATGCAGGGCTCGCGCCTGCGGGTGGCCAGCGGCAACCTGGTGACGGCACGGCCGATCGGCGTGCTTGAAGGCGTCGACTATCACCATACCGGCGAAGTGCGCCGGGTCGACCGCAAGGGCATCAACCGTCTGCTGGACGAGCGCTCCATCGTGCTGTTGTCGCCGCTGGGCTATTCACCGACCGGTGAAATTTTCAACCTGGCCTGCGAGGACGTCGCGACTCGCGCGGCCATCGACCTGGGCGCGGACAAGTTGCTGCTGTTCGGCGCCGACCTGGGCCTGATCGACGAACACGGGCGCCTGGTGCGCGAACTGCGTCCGCAGCAAGTGCCGGCGCATCTGCAACGGTTGGGCAGCAACTATCAGGCAGAATTGTTGGATGCCGCTGCCGAAGCTTGCCGTGGCGGCGTGGCCCGCAGCCATATCGTCAGTTACGCCGAAGACGGTGCGTTGCTGACCGAGCTGTTCACTCGCGACGGTGGCGGCACCCTTGTGGCCCAGGAACAGTTCGAAGTGGTACGTGAAGCGGCCATTGAAGACGTCGGTGGTTTGTTGGATTTGATCAGTCCGCTGGAAGAGCAGGGCATCCTGGTGCGCCGTTCCCGCGAGGTGCTGGAGCGCGAAATCGAGCAGTTCAGTGTGGTTGAGCGCGAAGGCATGATCATCGCCTGTGCGGCGCTGTATCAGATCGCCGATTCGGACGCGGGTGAACTCGCGTGTCTGGCGGTGAACCCGGAGTACCGCCATGGCGGTCGCGGTGATGAGCTGCTGGAGCGTATTGAAACCCGCGCGCGGGCTCAGGGATTGAAAACCTTGTTCGTCCTCACCACCCGCACCGCGCACTGGTTCCGCGAGCGTGGTTTCGAACCCAGCAGCGTCGACCGGCTGCCGTCGGCGCGGGCGTCGCTGTACAACTATCAGCGTAATTCGAAGATCTTCGAAAAAGCCCTTTGAGGCTTTCGCTTTTGTGGCGAGGGTGCTTGCTCCCGCTGGAGGCCGAAGGACTCCCCATTAGGGCCGCTACGCGGCCCAGCGGGAGCAAGCTCCCTCGCCACAGGTTTTCAGTGGGTTACTCGGTGACAAACTTCGCGCTGACATACGGCGAATAATCCGGCAGCACCGTCTCCACCTTCCCTTGCTCCTTCAGGAATTTCGCCGTCTCGCCAATGGCCTTGGCCGTGCCGCCGTCCAGCAGCGCGGTGCTCTGTTGCGCCTTGGCATCCGGGAATGCGGAACCAGCCAGTAACTCCGGCACGTCGGCGGCGTTAGCGCCGGTCAGTTTGGCGATTTTCTGAACGGGCTCCGAGTCGACCGTCCAGTTGGCTTTATGCGCTGCGTAATCAGCAAAGGAGTCGAGGGTGACCTTGGCGAATTTGGCTACCACCTCCGGGTGCTTCTCTGCGTAATCCTTGCGCGCTACCCAGACCTCAAAGGTTGGCGCGCCCCATTGGCCGACCTGCGCTGCGTCGGTCAGGGTCTTGCCAGTCTTGCGAATTTCCCCCAGTGCGGGCGACCAGACAAACGCTCCGTCAATATCGCCGCGCTTCCAGGCAGCGGCAATTTCTGCTGGCTGCAGGTTCACCACTTTGACTTTCGAGCCGTCCAGGCCCCAGTGCTTCAGCGCACCGAGCAGGCTGTAGTGGGAGGTTGAAACGAAAGGCGTGGCGATGGTCTTTCCGATCAGATCTTGCGGTTTTTCGATGCCGCTGCCGTTGCGCACCACCAGCGCTTCGGCGGCATTGATCTGGGCCGAGACGATGAACGCGACGATCGGCAGGTTGCGCGAAGCCGCAGCGGCCAGCGGACTGGAGCCGAGATTGCCGATTTGCACATCGCCCGACGCAATCGCCGTGACCACTTCCGGGCCGCTGTTGAAGCGTCGCCAGTCGATGGGCTGGCCGATGGTTTTTTCATAAAGACCATCGGCCTGGGGGACTTTGCTGGGGTCGATTCCGGTTTGATAACCGACGGTGAGGTTCGCCGCCTGAGCGGTGAAGGAAAATGCGAGCGATACACAAACTGTAACAATTGATCCGGATAGTGCGCGTTTGATCGTCATGGGGCCGCCTTTCGGTAAAGGATTTGTTTCCGAATTGCGTCAAAAACTAAACGATCTAAAAAAGTAAAAATAAATACCGATTAGGAATTAGCTTATGGTCCAAACCCTCTATTCTGGGGTAATTGGCGGTCGGGGGAGCTAAATTCCTAAACGGTATTAGAAAAGAATCGAGTAATTCTTTTCAGGTTCATGACGAATTCATGACCCTGCAGGGACCAAAAAACCGGGGGTTAGACTATGGTCGTAGACACATATGGTTACGATTGACTTATGGGTCATGGTCTGGCGCTAATCGCGCATCTTAGGATTTCGGGCGTCGACTCGAGACCAGGAATACAAGAATTAGAATCGAGAGGAGCTTCACAATGAACAAGTCCACCTTGGCTTTGGCCGTGGCCGTAGGGGTAGTTGCGCAGCAGGCAGGCGCTGCAGGTTTCCTGGAAGACAGCAAGGCTTCCATCAGCTCTCGCACCATGTATTACGACGCCGATATGCGTGAAGGTCCGAGTACTGCTGCCAACCGTCAGCGCGAAACCGCCGAGGGTCTCAAGTTCGATTACCTGTCCGGTTTCACCCAGGGTACGGTAGGTTTTGGTATCGACGCCCAGGCTCTGGTGGGTATCCACCTGGATGGCGGCAAGGGGCATCACCCGACCGGTAACGCCAACTCGTTCTTCCCGAGCGATGGCGATAAGTCGGCCGACGAATGGAGCCGTCTGGATGGCAACGTCAAGGCTCGCTTCTCGAAGACTGAAGCCCACCTGGGTGGCGCTCTGGCACCTAACCTGCCAATCCTGATCGCGAACGACAGCCGTCTGCTGCCGCAGACCTTTGAAGGTGGCACCATCTCCTCCAAAGAAATCGACAACGTGACCTTCAACTTTGGTCAGCTGGAGCACGCGTCGGGTCGCGCCTCCTCGAACTCCACTGGCCTGTCTGTGGCTGGCGCTACTCAGGACAGCAACAAGTTCCTCTACGGCGGTGCTGACTGGAAGGTCACCAAAGACCTCACGCTGCAGTACTACTATGCGAACCTGGAAGACTTCTACAAGCAGAACTTCCTCGGCCTGGTGCACGTCTACCCGATCGCGGCCAATCAGTCGTTCAAGACCGATATCCGTTATTTCGACAGCAGCTCCGATGGCAAGAACGGCGACCCCGGCTATCAATTCAACAACAACAATGGCTTTGCCAAAGAAAAGGGCGTGGTCGATAACAAGACCTGGAGCGCCATGTTCACCTATACCCTGGGTGGCCACGCGTTCCTGCTCGGGCATCAGCGTGTCAACGATGACGGCGGCTTTGTGTTCTTGAACCAGGGCAGCCTTATCGATGATAAGGGTCGTCAAGAAGGTGCCGGCGGCGCCAGCTTCTACTCGTTTACCGATGCCACGGTTGGCAGCTTTATCCGTGCCGGTGAAAACACCACCTTCGGTCAGTATTCCTATGACTTCGCCTCCCTGGGTGTACCAGGGTTGAAAGCTTCGATTGGTTACTTGAATGGCCAGGACATCAAGGCTACCAACGGTGTTGGTAAAGACCTGAGCGAGCACGAGACTGACGCGCGTGTGGACTACGTGATTCAAACCGGTGCCCTGAAAGGGTTTGGTACGACGCTGCGTCACGGTACCTACCGTGGCAACACCAGCACTCTTGATCAAGACCAGACCCGTCTGATCTTCAACTACACCTACAGCTTCATGTAAGGGCTGCAAGAAAAAGCCCCGTCCGTTGGCGGGGCTTTTTTTCGTATCGAGCTTTATATTCCAAAAACAAAGATGCTATTTCTTTTTTATTCTTTTTAGTTTTTTAATCCGCACACTAAAGTGCGCCTGTCCGACACTCATCCCTGAGATCGGATTTGGCAGTTTCGTCCCTCGACAATTGATCAGGTTCAGGAATCGGCCTTGCCGCCGATACCTCGGTTCTGCCGTGGAATTCCATATTCCACAATGCTATTAAAAGCGTTTAAAAAATTCTTTTTGGCTTTAAGGCCATGTATCCTGCGGCCCGCCAAACGACCGACCTAGACGGTTTGCCGCGAATTTATGCATTCAGGATCCCGGGCAATCGATTCGGGACCAGGAACATCAGAACTAGAAACGAGAGGAGCGAAACATGAACAAGTCCACCTTGGCCATGGCTGTGGCCGTCGGGGTATTGGCCCAGCAGGCAAACGCCGCGGGTTTCATTGAAGACAGCAAGGCAACGTTGGGGCTGCGTAACTTCTATATCAACACCGACTACCGCGACGGTACCGGTCCCAACAAAAACGAAGAGTGGGGCCAAGGCTTCGATCTGCGTTTCATCTCCGGTTACACCCAAGGCACCGTCGGTTTCGGTATCGATGCGATCGGCCTGTTGGGCGTCAAGCTGGATTCGGGCGGCGGCACCAACGGCGCCACGGCGACCTCTTACGGTGGCACGGTTTTCCCGAGCAAATCCAATGGCGAGGCGGTAGATGATTTCTCCAGCCTGGGCCTCACCGCCAAAGCCAAGGTTTCCCAGACTGAACTGAAGCTGGGCACCCTGCAGCCGAAAAACCCGGTGATCGTGACCAACGATGGTCGCCTGCTGCCGCAAACCTGGCAGGGTGGCCAGATCACTTCCGCCGAGATCAAGGACCTGTCGCTGGTCGGTGGTCAGATCGAAGCCGTTAAAGGCCGTAACTCCAGCAACAACGATCAAATGTCGATTTCCGGTGCGAACACTCGCGGTACCAAGTTCCGCGACAGCAACAAGTTCATCTATGCCGGTGGCGACTACAAGATCACCAAGGACCTGACGGCCCAGTACTACTACGGCAAGCTGGAAGAGTTCTACAAGCAGCACTTCCTGGGTCTGGTTCACAACTGGGCAATCGGCCCGGGCGTATTGAAGTCGGATTTCCGTTATTTCAACAGCTCTGATGATGGTGCCAACGGTCACGACCCGCTGTACTACACCACTGGCAATTACAACGCGCCAAACGGTAAAGGCAAGGTCGACAACAACCTGTACAGCGGCCTGTTCCTGTATTCGGTTGCCGGTCATACCTTCGGTGGCGGTTACCAGGTCAGCAATGGCAGCAGCGACTTCCCTTGGCTGAACCAGGGTGACGGTTCGTCGAACTACACCATCACCGATTCGCAAATCCAGAAGTTCGGCCGTGCCGGCGAGAAAACCTGGCAAGCACGTTACTCGTTCGACTTCGCCAAGGTCGGTGTGCCTGGCCTGACCGCGGGTCTGGTGTACCTGCACGGCGACAACATCGATACCGTCAACGCCAAGGGTGGCCAGGCGGCCAACGGTGCTTCCGAGTGGGAGCGTGACCTGAGTGTTGCCTACGTGGTGCAGGAAGGTCCGTTGAAGAATCTGGGCCTGGCGTGGAAAAACGCGACCTGGCGCACCGACCTGCCGAACACCCGTTCGCAGGACGAAAACCGCCTGATCGTCAGCTACTCGATCCCGCTGTTGTAATAGCGCTCGCGTAACCGATGCAAACAAAAAAGCCCCGCCCGGTATTGCACCGGGCGGGGCTTTTACATGTTCAGGACGGGTTCACCCCCGTAATCCCGTCCTGAAGTTCCCTCTTTGCAGCAACTCAAGGCCTTCTCGAACCTCGGGGCCGATGTTCGGCGGGTTGCGCGTGCACGTCCAGTGAACAGATCTTTAATATTTCTTAATGATCTAAATAAATCGATATTTATTCTTTTTAATAGATAAAAAACACAGGCACAGTTGAACCCATCAAGCACTCACAAGGAGCAGCACCATGGGTCTCAGACTTGGCGATATCGCCCCCGATTTCGAACAGAACTCCAGCGCCGGCATCATCCGTTTCCACCAGTGGCTGGGTGATAGCTGGGGCGTGCTGTTTTCCCATCCGGCGGATTTCACGCCGGTATGCACCACCGAACTGGGTTTTACCGCCAGGCTCAAGGATGAGTTCGCGGCACGCGGTGTCAAGGCTATCGCACTGTCCGTAGACCCTGTGGAGTCGCATCACAGATGGATCGAGGACATCAACGAGACGCAGAGTACCGTGGTCAACTTTCCGATCCTGGATGACGCCGACCGCAAGGTCTCGGACCTCTACGACCTGATCCATCCCAACGCCAACGACACCCTGACCGTGCGTTCGCTGTTCGTGATCGATCCGAACAAAAAGGTTCGGTTGACGATTACCTACCCGGCGAGCACCGGGCGCAATTTCAATGAAATCCTGCGGGTGATCGACTCGCTGCAACTTACCGACAACTACAAGGTGGCCACGCCGGCCAACTGGCAGGACGGTGATGAAGTGGTGATCGTGCCGTCGCTCAAGGATGAAGAGGAAATCAAACAGCGTTTTCCCAAAGGCTATCGGGCAGTCAAGCCTTACCTGCGCCTGACGCCACAGCCGAACCGTTGAAGATCAAAAGATCGCCGCCAATCCCTGTAGGCGCTGCCGCAGGCTGCGATCTTTCCAAGGCACCCACAGAGCAGGGGACTTCAGGCCGTTTCGACGGCCTTTTTTTTTGCCCGAATGAAGTCGACTTGTATATCTCTATAATGCATAACCAAATGAATAAATATGATTTATGGATATATGAATCAGCTGTTAAGGTCACTCCATCAAAGCGAGATCGCAAACCGCGAATCGCCAACACCGCTCAAGGAATCGTCTGAATGTTGGTCGTCTCACTCGGAGGCAGTCCCAGTCAGCGCTCCCGTTCCGGGGTGCTGCTGGACCGCTCCAGGAGTTGGTTGCAAGAACAGGGCGTAGAGGTGGTGAGTTATCAGGTACGGGACTTTCCGGCCGAAGACTTGCTGCATGCACGCTTCGACAGCCCGAAGGTCATTGACCTGCTGCAACAGATTGAAAATGCCGATGGCCTGCTGATCGCTACGCCGGTGTACAAGGCTTCGTTCTCCGGCGCATTGAAAACCGTGCTGGATCTGCTGCCCGAACGCGCCCTGAGCCACAAGGTGGTGTTGCCGATGGCAACCGGCGGCAGCATCGCCCACATGCTGGCGGTGGACTACGCGCTCAAGCCGGTGCTGTCGGCGTTGAAAGCCCAGGAAATGCTCCACGGGATTTTCGCCGTCGACAGCCAGATCGCTTACGGCGAAGGCAGCGCCCTGGCGCAGTTGGCGCCGGAGCTGGAGCAACGGCTGAATGAATCGCTGGAGCTGTTTCTCAGCGCCATGGCACGACGGCCCAAGCCGCTCGATCCGAACCTGTTGAATGAACGTTTGTTGAGTGCTCGCTGGAGCATATGAGCTCCACTGAACATTAGCCCCACCCGAAAATTGAAGTACTGGCCTTACTCGCCCGCCAACGGGCAAGCAGGTGCAGCCAAAACCCAACTGCAAAAAGGAGAGCGCCATGCGCCCTGTCATTTTGCGTCGTGGTCTGGTCGCTCTGTTTGCTGCGGCTGTCACCTTCGGCGCCATTACTCAAGCTCAGGCCGAGACGCTACGGATCGGCTATCAGAAATACGGCACCCTGGTGCTGCTCAAAGCCAAGGGCACCCTGGAAAAACGCCTCGCCGCCCAAGGCGTGGACGTGCAATGGACTGAATTCCCCGGTGGCCCGCAACTGCTTGAAGGCTTGAACGTCGGCTCCATCGACTTCGGCGTTACCGGCGAAACCCCTCCCGTGTTCGCCCAAGCGGCCGGCGCCGATCTGCTTTACGTCGCCTATGAACCGCCAGCGCCGCACAGTGAGGCGATCCTGGTGCCGAAGGACTCGCCGATCAAGTCGGTGGCAGAGCTCAAGGGCAAGAAGGTCGTGCTCAACAAGGGCTCCAACGTGCACTACCTGCTGGTGCGTGCGCTGGAAGACGCCGGCCTCAAATACACCGACATCCAGACCGTCTTCCTGCCGCCGGCCGATGCCCGTGCTGCGTTCGAGCGTGGCAGTGTCGACGCCTGGGTCATCTGGGACCCGTACCAGGCCGCCGCCGAACAACAGTTGCAAGCGCGCACCCTGCGCGATGGCCAGGGCATCGTCGACAACCATCAGTTCTACCTGGCGACCAAACCCTACGCGCAAAAAAATCCCGAGGTGATCAAGACCCTGGTCGAAGAAGTGCGCGCGGTCGGCGAGTGGTCCAGGGCCAATCCTGAGGACGTGACCCAGCAAGTCTCGCCACTGCTCGGCCTGTCGCCAGACATCACCCGAACTTCGGTGAAACGCCAGGGCTACGGCGCGTTGTTCCTAACCCCGGAAGTGGTCGCGGCGCAGCAGAAAATCGCCGACACCTTCTACCAGCTCAAGCTGATTCCAAAGCAATTGAGCATCAAAGACGTGATCTGGACGCCGCCGGCCGCCGTTGCGAAAGCCCAATAATTCGATCCCCCAAGGAGACCACTCCATGAGCCTCAATATCTTCTGGTTCCTGCCTACCCACGGCGACGGCCATTACCTTGGCACCGCCGAAGGCGCACGCGCCGTTGACCACGGCTACCTGCAACAAGTCGCGCAAGCGGCGGACCGATTGGGTTTCGGCGGTGTGCTGATTCCCACCGGCCGCTCCTGCGAAGACTCCTGGTTGGTGGCCGCGTCGCTGATTCCGGTGACCCAGCGCTTGAAGTTTCTGGTTGCCCTGCGCCCCGGGATCATTTCCCCGACGGTAGCGGCGCGTCAGGCCGCGACCCTGGATCGGCTGTCCGGCGGTCGTGCGCTGTTCAACCTGGTGACCGGCGGTGATCCGGAAGAGTTGGCCGGCGACGGTCTGTTCCTCAGCCACGAAGAGCGCTATCAGGCTTCCGTGGAGTTCACACGTATCTGGCGCCGCGTGCTGGAAGGCGAAACCGTTGATTACGACGGCCAGCACATCAGCGTGAAGGGCGCGAAACTGCTCTATCCACCGATCCAGCAGCCGCGCCCGCCGCTGTACTTCGGCGGTTCTTCGGATGCCGCGCAAGACCTGGCTGCCGAACAGGTGGAAATGGTCCTGACCTGGGGCGAACCGCCGGCCGCCGTGGCGGAAAAAATCGAACAGGTCCGCGCCAAGGCCGCGAAGCTCGGACGCACCGTGCGCTTTGGCATTCGCCTGCACGTGATTGTGCGCGAAACCAACGATGAAGCCTGGAAAGCCGCGGATCGACTGATCTCCCATCTCGACGACGACACCATCGCTCGTGCCCAGGCATCGCTGGCGCGCTTCGATTCGGTCGGTCAGCAACGCATGGCCGCATTGCATGGCGGCAGCCGCGACAACCTGGAAGTCAGCCCGAACCTGTGGGCCGGTGTCGGCCTGGTGCGTGGCGGTGCCGGTACGGCCCTGGTGGGCGATGGCCCGACTGTGGCCGCCCGCGTGAAGGAGTACGCGGACCTCGGCATCGACACCTTTATTTTCTCCGGTTATCCCCACCTGGAAGAGTCGTACCGAGTCGCCGAACTGCTGTTCCCGCACCTCGATGTCGAGCGGCCTGAACTGCCGAAAAGTGCGGGTTATGTGAGTCCGTTCGGCGAGATGGTCGCCAACGACATTCTGCCCAAAGCCGCGTCCCAGAGCTGAGGCGCGGTCATGAAGAAAATCATCCACAGTCTCGCGCCATGGGCGTTGCCGGTGTTGTTGCTGGCGGTGTGGCAGTTGAGTGTGTCGGCGGGCTGGTTGTCGACACGGATTCTGCCGGCGCCGGTTGCCGTGATCGAAGCTGGCGTGAGCCTGGTGCGCAGCGGCGAAATCTGGACGCACCTGGCGATCAGTGGCTGGCGTGCCGCGCTGGGCTTCACCATCGGTGGTGGCATCGGTTTGACCTTGGGTTTCATTACTGGCCTGTCGAAGTGGGGTGAGCGACTGCTCGACAGTTCGGTGCAGATGATCCGCAACGTGCCACACCTGGCGCTGATTCCGCTGGTGATCCTGTGGTTCGGCATCGATGAGTCGGCGAAGATTTTCCTGGTGGCGCTGGGCACGTTGTTCCCGATTTACCTCAACACCTATCACGGCATCCGCAACGTCGACCCGGCGCTGGTGGAGATGGCGCGCAGCTATGGCCTGACCGGCTTCAGCCTGTTCTGGCAGGTGATCCTGCCGGGGGCGCTGCCTTCGATTCTGGTTGGCGTGCGCTTCGCCCTGGGCTTCATGTGGCTGACGTTGATCGTCGCGGAAACCATCTCCGCCAGTTCCGGTATCGGTTATCTGGCGATGAATGCCCGGGAGTTCTTGCAGACCGACGTGGTGGTGCTGGCGATTCTGCTGTACGCGGTGCTCGGCAAACTGGCCGACCTCGCGGCCCGTGGACTTGAGCGTGTGTGGTTGCGCTGGCACCCGGCGTATCAGGTTGCCAAGGGAGGTGCGGCATGATCGCGGAACAACCTCCACGCCTGCTGCGCGGCATTCCGCTGGCGGTGCGCAAGCTGCAAAAAACCTTTGGCGCGCGGCAGGTGCTGCGTGAGATCGACCTGCACATTCCGGCGGGCCAGTTTGTCGCCGTGGTGGGTCGTAGCGGTTGCGGCAAAAGTACCTTGCTGCGATTGCTCGCCGGCCTTGACCGGCCCACCGGTGGGGAATTGCTCGCCGGTGCCGCCCCATTGAGCGATGCGCGGGAAGACACGCGGCTGATGTTCCAGGAAGCGCGTTTGCTGCCGTGGAAAAAGATCATCGACAACGTCGGTCTGGGCCTCAAGGGCAACTGGCGGCCGCAAGCGCTTGAAGCCTTGGACGCGGTGGGCCTGGCCGACCGCGCCAATGAATGGCCGGCAGCGTTGTCCGGTGGACAGAAGCAACGCGTGGCGTTGGCCCGTGCGTTGATTCATCAGCCGCGCCTGCTGTTGCTCGACGAACCCCTGGGTGCGCTGGATGCCCTGACCCGAATTGAAATGCAGCAACTGATCGAACGGCTCTGGCAGCAGCACGGCTTCACGGTGTTGTTGGTGACCCATGACGTCAGTGAAGCGGTGGCGATTGCCGATCGGGTGATCCTGATCGAAGACGGCGAAGTCGGCCTCGACCTGCACGTGGAATTGCCGCGCCCTCGAGTGCGCGGCTCCCATCGGCTGGCGGCGCTGGAAACCGAAGTCCTCAATCGCGTGCTGGCACTGCCCGGCCAGCCACCGGAGCCGGAACCTGTTTCACCCTTGCCTACGCAATTGCGCTGGGCTCAATAACTCAAGTCTTACCCAACGACAGGAATCAACATCATGACTATCAAGGCCATCAACGTTCGCAACCAGTTCAAAGGCTCCATCAAGGAAATCGTCCTCGGCGACGTGCTGTCGGAAATCGACGTGCAGACCGCTTCCGGCATCGTCACCTCGGTGATCACCACGCGCTCGGTGAAAGAGCTGGAACTGGCGGTGGGCAGTGAAGTGATCGCGTTTGTGAAATCCACCGAGGTGTCGATCGCCAAGTTGTGATCGCGTGCGGCACAAGTAACCCCGAAGGGTTTGAGCCCTTCGGGGTTTTTTTTAAGATCAAAAGATCGCAGCCTTCGGCAGCTCCTACAGTGCGATCCTTTAGAGCACGGCGCGCTTGGGCAGGTATGGCGGCAGATAAAGCCCCACATAAGCATCAAACACCCGCATCCCTTCCTCGGCCATGCGCGGCGTAATCTGCCCGTGCTGCTGCACCGAGCGCGCATACACCCGGTCGCCAAGTTCCATGGCCAGGGCGAACACATCGACATCACTCGGTAGCGTTGGTAGCTCGAAGTGGTGATCGAACAGCTTGTGCATCAACTCGCCCAGTTCGAGGTCGTGCTGGCGGTCGGCCTGGGTGACTTCGGTCAGGCCATGCTGGGCCAGAATGAGTTGGCGGGCGGCGGCGTCCTCTGCGTAGATGTCGAGCATGCGTTGTTCCACCAGGCGCGACAGATCGCGCCAGCTGCCAAGGGCGTGATGATCGATGGGGGCTTGCAGGCACGCGCGGAAGGCCGCATGGACGTCGGCGGTCAAGGCTTCGAGCAATGCCGGCACGCTGGCGAAGAAATGGTAGACCGAGGAGGGCGGAATCTCCGCGCGCTCGGCGACACTGTAGATCGACAGACTGGCCACGCCCTCGGCGGCCAACAGCGTGCGGGCCGCATCGAGTATCGAATCGATCCGGGCCTGGCTGCGTGCGCGGGGTTTGCGGGGGGTGGCTACGCGTGTCATTGGAGTCTCCTGCGGGGCAGCGGGCATTGTACGAGTCGGGTTGTGTGTTGTCTGCCCGGACGCCATCGCGGGCAAGCCCGCTCCCACAGGGATTGGTTTCGTACACCCGATTTGTGGTCGACAAAGAACCCTGTGGGAGCTGGCTTGCCAGCGATCCGCCGCAGGCGGCCATAAAAAAACGCCGCAGGCTGTGAAGCCGGCGGCGTTTTCTCTACCGCAACCGCTTACACGGTATGCAGGTACCAGTTGTACTCGAGGTCGGAGATGGAGTGTTCGAACTCCTCCAGCTCGCTCTCTTTACAGGCCACGAAGATATCGATGTATTTCGGATCGATGTACTTGGCCATGACTTCGCTGTCGTCCAGCTCGCGCAGGGCATCACGCAGGTTGTTCGGCAGGCTTTGCTCGTTCTGCTCGTAGCTGTTGCCTTCGACCGGAGCGCCAGGCTCGATCTTGTTGACCAGACCGTGGTGCACGCCTGCCAGGACCGAAGCCATCAGCAGGTACGGGTTGGCATCGGCGCCGGCCACACGGTGTTCGATGCGCACGGCATCGGCGGAACCGGTCGGCACGCGAATCGCTACGGTACGGTTGTCCAGGCCCCAGCACGGCGAGTTCGGCACGTAGAACTGTGCGCCGAAACGACGGTAGGAGTTGACGTTCGGGCAGAGGAAAGCCATCTGCGCTGGTAGGGTCTCGAGCACACCGCCGATCGCGTGACGCAGTGCGGCGTTCTGCTCGGGATCCTCGCTGGCAAAAATGTTCTTGCCGTCTTTGTCGAGAATCGAGATGTGGACGTGCAGACCATTACCCGCCTGGCCTGGGTAAGGCTTGGCCATGAAGGTGGTGTCCATTTCATGGTCGTAGGCGATGTTCTTGATCAGGCGCTTGAGCAGGACCGCGTAGTCGCAGGCCTTGATCGGGTCAGCCACGTGATGCAGGTTGACTTCGAACTGTGCCGGGGCACTTTCCTTGACGATGGCGTCAGCCGGAATGCCTTGCTCTTTGGCACCTTCCAGAATGTCCTGGAGGCAATCGACGTATTCGTCGAGGTCGTCGATCAGGTAGACCTGGGTCGAGTGCGGACGTTTGCCGGAAACCGGCGAGCGAGGTGGTTGCGGACGACCGTTCACGTTCTCCTGGTCGATCAGGTAGAACTCCAGTTCGAACGCGGCGCAGATGGTCAGGCCCATTTCATCGAACTTGCGCACCACATTGGCCAGCACTTCACGCGGGTCGGCGAAGAAGGGCTCGCCTTCGAGTTCGTGCATGGTCATCAACAGTTGCGCGGTCGGGCGCTTCTGCCATGGCTCGTTGCACAGGGTATCGGGGATTGGATAGCAGATTCGGTCAGCATCACCGATGTCCAGGCCCAGGCCGGTGCTTTCCACCGTCGAGCCGTTGATATCCAGAGCAAATAGAGAGGCCGGCAGGTTGATGCCTTTCTCGTAAACCTTGTGGAGGCTGGTGCGTTCGATGCGCTTGCCGCGCACCACACCATTCATATCCGCAATCAGAAGGTCAACGTACAGAACCTCAGGATGTTCCTTAAGGAACGCGTTCGCTTCGTTAAGCTGAACGGCACGCGGGGGTACCGACATGATGCAACACCTTTGTTGTTAAAAATATCAATCATTGATCTTTTCTGGTTTCAGTCAACCCGAACGGCATGCCGAAGTCAAGCGAGGCCTTTTTTGCCCTAAAAAAGCACCCGTGTGGCTTTTTTGAGGCACTTTGGGGCGTTTTTATGCCCTTGGCCTCTATGGCGCCCGCAGGCTTGAGCGGGCCGTGTTGTATTTTTTACGGGGGTGTTGTGTAAAAAAATGAACAAGGCTAAGCTCGAATCAAACCCATAACAGCAATAATACCGGGGTGCTTCATGTCTCGCCTGCCGATAATCGGCGTCACCGACTGCTCAAGACAGCTCGGTCGGCATGTTTATCACATCAGTGATGACACGGCCGTCCGTTCCGTGGTCTCGGCGCTTGCGGTGATCCTCCCATCCGCGACGGTTCAACCGTCCCCGTCCGATATTCTGGACGGTCGCGATGGCACCCCCATTACGGTTACTCCATTCAATATAGAACCGATTCACAATAGCGGCCTGACCATCGTTCGGGGCAACGCTCGTAATTCTGCACGCCCGGCCTCTGCGGCAGTGCTGGCAAACACGATAATCTGCCGCGCAAACGCTCTACAACGCGACGCCGATGCGTCAAACAACGCCTGACCTTAAAAGGGTCAGACAACTCAAGCCTAGAGGCATTTATGAGTAACAACCTCGACCAGCTCACCGATTGGTTGAAAAACCACAAGATCACAGAAGTCGAATGCATGATCGCCGACTTGACCGGGATTACCCGGGGCAAGATTTCGCCGACCAACAAATTCATCGCCGAGAAAGGCATGCGCCTGCCTGAAAGCGTTCTGCTGCAGACCGTGACCGGCGATTACGTCGAAGACGACATCTATTACGAACTGCTCGACCCGGCCGACATCGACATGATCTGCCGTCCCGACCAGAGTGCGGTGTACCTGGTGCCGTGGGCCATCGAGCCGACCGCCATCGTTATCCACGATACCTACGACAAGCAAGGCAACCCGATCGAGCTGTCGCCGCGCAACGTGCTCAAGAAAGTCCTGAAACTCTATTCCGACAAAGGCTGGCAGCCCATCGTGGCGCCGGAAATGGAGTTTTACCTGACCAAGCGCAGTGACGACCCGGACTACCCGCTGCAGCCGCCGATCGGCCGCTCCGGTCGCCCGGAAATCGGTCGCCAGTCGTTCTCCATTGAAGCAGCGAACGAATTCGATCCGCTGTTCGAAGACGTCTACGACTGGTGCGAGCTGCAGGACCTGGACCTCGACACGCTGATCCACGAGGACGGCACGGCGCAGATGGAAATCAACTTCCGTCATGGCGATGCCCTGTCCCTGGCCGACCAGATCCTGGTGTTCAAACGCACCATGCGCGAAGCCGCGCTCAAGCACGACGTGGCCGCGACCTTCATGGCCAAGCCGATGACCGGCGAGCCGGGCAGTGCCATGCACTTGCACCAGAGCATCATCGACATCGAGACCGGCAAGAACATTTTCTCCAATGACGACGGGACCATGAGCCAGTTGTTCCTGCACCACATCGGTGGCTTGCAGAAACTCATTCCCGAGCTGTTGCCGCTGTTCGCACCCAACGTCAACTCGTTCCGCCGCTTCCTGCCCGATACCTCGGCGCCGGTGAACGTGGAGTGGGGCGAAGAGAACCGCACCGTGGGCCTGCGGGTCCCGGATGCCGGGCCAAATAACCGTCGGGTGGAAAACCGCCTGCCGGGCGCCGATGCCAACCCGTACCTGGCGATTGCCGCGAGCCTGCTCTGCGGGTACATCGGCATGGTTGAAGGCCTGAATCCGAGTGCGCCGGTGGTAGGGCGTGGCTATGAACGCCGCAACCTGCGCCTGCCGCTGACCATCGAAGACGCGCTGGAACGCATGGAAAACAGCGCGACCATCGAGCGTTACCTTGGCAAAAATTTCATCACTGGCTACGTCGCGGTCAAGCGGGCCGAGCATGAAAACTTCAAGCGCGTGATCAGTTCGTGGGAAAGGGAATTCCTGCTCTTTGCCGTCTGATACGCCGGGCGCCGTTGTCCTCTAACGGCGCCTTCACCTGATTTTTTTAGGAGATTCACATGACCAGCAACAATCCGCAAACCCGTGAATGGCAAACCCTGAGCAACGATCACCACCTGGCCCCGTTCAGCGACTTCAAGCAGCTGAAAGAGAAAGGCCCGCGGATCATCACCAATGCCAAGGGCGTTTACCTCTGGGACAGCGAAGGCAACAAGATCCTCGACGGCATGGCCGGCCTGTGGTGTGTCGCGATTGGTTATGGTCGCGATGAACTGGCCGATGCCGCCAGTAAGCAGATGCGTGAGCTGCCTTACTACAACCTGTTCTTCCAGACGGCGCACCCGCCGGTACTGGAACTGGCCAAGGCCATCGCCGACATCGCGCCGCAAGGCATGAACCATGTGTTCTTCACCGGTTCCGGCTCTGAAGGCAACGACACCATGCTGCGCATGGTTCGTCACTATTGGTCAATCAAGGGCCAGCCGAACAAGAAAGTCATCATCAGCCGCAAGAACGGCTATCACGGTTCCACCGTGGCCGGCGCGAGCCTGGGTGGCATGACGTACATGCATGAACAGGGCGACTTGCCGATCCCGGGCATCGTCCACATTGCCCAGCCGTACTGGTTCGCCGAAGGCGGCGACATGACACCGGAAGAATTCGGTGTGTGGGCGGCCAACCAGCTGGAAGAAAAGATTCTGGAAGTCGGCGTCGACAACGTCGGTGCCTTTATTGCCGAGCCGATCCAGGGCGCCGGTGGCGTGATCATTCCGCCAGACACCTACTGGCCGCGTATCAAGGAAATCCTCGCCAAGTACGACATCCTGTTCGTGGCTGACGAAGTGATTTGTGGTTTCGGTCGTACCGGCGAGTGGTTCGGCAGCGATTTCTACGGCCTCAAGCCGGACATGATGACCATCGCCAAGGGCCTGACCTCGGGCTACATCCCGATGGGCGGCCTGATCGTACGTGACGAAGTGGTGGAAGTCCTGAACGAAGGCGGTGATTTCAACCACGGCTTCACTTACTCCGGTCACCCGGTGGCGGCTGCGGTGGCGCTGGAAAACATCCGCATCATGCGCGACGAGAAAATTATCGAGCGCGTCCATGCAGAAACGGCACCGTATTTGCAAAAGCGTCTGCGGGAACTGAACGATCACCCGCTGGTGGGTGAAGTTCGCGGGGTCGGTTTGTTGGGGGCCATCGAACTGGTCCAGGACAAGGCCACGCGCAAGCGTTACGAGGGCAAGGGTGTCGGCATGATCTGCCGCCAGTTCTGCTTCGACAACGGCCTGATCATGCGCGCCGTCGGCGACACCATGATCATCGCTCCGCCACTGGTGATTACACCGGCGGAAATCGATGAGCTGGTGACCAAGGCTCGCAAGTGTCTTGACCTGACCCTGAGTGCATTGCAGGGCTAAGTGCTAGGCTCTGAGCGGAAGTCCGAAGTTCTGCATATGAAGTAGGAACTTTCGCTCAGAACAGTCAGAAAGCGTGGCCGTTTCCTTGAAAGACCGATGTGGATCTTGCCAGACTAGCCGCGGTTCCAGTTGCCCGGGTTCGGTCGCTGAACAAGTGGTTCAAAAAAGAAAAATTTGGAGCATTACGCATGAAGGCACTAGGTAAAAAGCTCGCTGGCAAGACTCTGCTTGCCATGTCCGTGATGGGGTTGATGGCGGGCGCGGTTCAGGCCGATGACAAAGTACTGCACGTGTACAACTGGTCCGACTACATCGCACCGGACACCGTCAAGAAGTTTGAAGACGAGTCGGGCATCAAGGTTGTCTATGACGTCTTCGACAGCAACGAAACCCTGGAAGCCAAGTTGCTGGCAGGCAAGTCCGGCTACGATATCGTCGTGCCGTCGAACAACTTCCTGGCCAAGCAGATCAAGGCTGGGGTCTACCAGAAGCTGGACAAGTCCAAGCTGCCTAACTGGAAGAACCTGAACACCGACCTGCTCAAGGCCGTTTCCGTGAGCGACCCGGGCAACGAGCACGCCTTCCCGTACATGTGGGGTTCGATCGGTATCGGCTTCAACGCCGAGAAGGTCAAGGCAGCACTGGGTGCCGACGCACCGGTCGATTCCTGGGACCTGATCTTCAAGCCTGAAAACGCCGCCAAGCTGAAAGCGTGCGGTATCAGCCTGCTGGACTCGCCAACCGAGATGATTCCGGTGGCGCTGCACTACCTGGGCCTGCCAACCGACAGCCAGAAGAAAGAAGACATCGACAAGGCGGAAGCGCTGATCATGAAGGTCCGTCCTTCGATCGCCTACTTCCACTCGTCCAAGTACATCTCGGACCTCGCCAACGGCAACATCTGCGTGGCCGTGGGTTACTCGGGTGACATTTACCAGGCCAAATCCCGCGCTGCCGAAGCCGGTGACAAGGTGAAAGTCAGCTACAACATTCCGAAAGAAGGTGCCGGCAGCTTCTACGACATGGTCGCCATCCCTAAAGATGCCGAAAACGTCGAAGGCGCCTACAAGTTCATGACCTTCCTGCAGAAGCCGGAAATCATGGCTGAAATCACCAACGCCGTGCGTTTCCCGAACGGTAACGCGGCTGCAACTCCGTTGGTCGATAAAGACATCACCAGCGACCCGGGCGTTTATCCGCCGGCGGACGTGCTGGCCAAGCTGTACGCGATTGCCGACTTGCCGGCCGCGACCCAGCGGATCATGACCCGCAGCTGGACCAAGATCAAATCGGGTAAATAAGTAAAACCCCTGTAGGAGCGAGCCCGCTCGCGATGGTCGTCAACGATAACGCTGGGTGCCTGGCACCCCGCGGTGCTCTCAGGTTCATCGCGAGCAGTCGAGCGTCGACCGGCTGCTCCTACAGGTATCTGTATAAAAGTTTTGCTGGAACGGTTTTTCGAGGGTAAGTTGCGCGCCGGTTTTGTTGCTGGGCAATCACGGTTGTCATGTAACGCGGGGCAACTTGGGCCCAACTAATTTCAGAGGACCTCCACGTGCCTATTTTTTCTTTGTTGCGCAATGCCATGCTGGTCGGCGCCGGGCTGACGATTGCCGTCAGTGTCCAGGCCGCCGGCACCGTGCATATTTATAACTGGTCGGATTATATCGGCGAGAGCACCCTGGCGGACTTCCAGAAAGAGACCGGGATCAAACCGGTCTACGACGTCTTTGATTCCAACGAAACCCTGGAAGGCAAGTTGCTGGCCGGGCATACGGGGTATGACGTGGTCGTGCCGTCCAATCACTTCCTCGGCAAGCAGATCAAGGCCGGCGCTTTCCAGAAGCTCGACAAGTCGCAGCTGCCGAACTATTCGAACCTCGACCCGGTGCTGCTCAAGCGCCTGGAGCAGAACGATCCGGGAAACCTGTACGCCGTGCCGTACCTGTGGGGTACCAACGGCATCGGTTACAACGTCGACAAGGTCAAGGCCGTGCTGGGTGTCGACAAGATTGACTCCTGGAGCGTGCTGTTCGAGCCAGAGAACATCAAGAAGCTGCACAAATGTGGCGTGGCGTTCCTCGATTCCGCTGATGAAATGATGCCGACGGTCCTTAACTACATGGGCCTGAACGCCAACAGCACCAACGAGGAAGACTACAAGAAGGCGACCGCCAAGTTGCTGGCCGTGCGCCCCTACGTCACCTACTTCAACTCGTCCAAGTACATCACCGACCTGGCCAACGGCGATATCTGCGTGGCGGTCGGGTTCTCCGGCGATATCTTCCAGGCCCGCAACCGTGCCCAGGAAGCCAAGAAAGGCATCAACATCGCCTACGCCATTCCGAAGGAAGGCGGCGCTCTCTGGTTCGACATGCTGGCGATTCCGAAGGATTCGGCCAACCCCAAGGAGGCCCATGCGTTCATCAATTATTTGCTGAAACCCGAGGTTATCGCCCAGGTCAGCGACTACGTCGGCTATGCCAACCCTAATCCGGGGTCGGACAAACTGATGGAACAGTCCATTCGCACCGACGAAGCGGTTTATCCACCGCAAGAGGTGCTCGACAAGACCTACGTGTCCGTCGAGTTGCCACCGAAGATTCAACGCTTGATGACCCGCAGCTGGACCATGGTCAAGTCGGGTAAATAGTTTCAAGGCTCAAATATCCAAGGTTGGCTCACCTTGAGCGAACTGCACTCTTTTTTTCTGGGAGTTTCGTAAATGGCAGTTGCCTCCGGCGCCTATAAGAAAGCCCTCGAGGGCGACCAGCAACCTAAACAGGTGCTGGTCAAAATCGACCGGGTCACGAAGAAGTTCGACGAGACGATTGCCGTGGACGACGTGTCCCTGGAAATCAAGAAAGGCGAAATCTTCGCCCTGCTCGGCGGCTCGGGATCGGGCAAGTCCACATTGCTGCGCATGCTCGCAGGTTTCGAACGGCCCACGGAGGGGCGCATTTTCCTCGATGGCGTAGACATCACCGACATGCCGCCCTACGAGCGGCCGATCAACATGATGTTCCAGTCCTACGCCTTGTTCCCGCACATGACCGTGGCGCAGAACATCGCCTTCGGCCTCAAGCAGGACAAATTGCCTGCCGCCGAAGTCGATGCGCGAGTGGCCGACATGCTCAAGCTGGTGCAGATGAGCCAGTACGCCAAGCGCAAGCCGCACCAGTTGTCCGGTGGCCAGCGTCAGCGTGTGGCCCTGGCTCGTTCCCTGGCCAAGCGACCGAAGCTGCTGCTGCTCGACGAACCGATGGGCGCACTGGACAAGAAGCTGCGCTCGCAGATGCAGCTGGAGCTGGTGGAGATCATCGAGCGCGTCGGCGTAACCTGCGTCATGGTGACCCACGACCAGGAAGAGGCCATGACCATGGCCGAGCGCATCGCGATCATGCACCTGGGCTGGATCGCCCAGATCGGCAGCCCGATCGACATCTACGAAACCCCGACCAGCCGCCTGGTCTGTGAATTCATCGGTAACGTCAACATCTTCGACGGTGAAGTGATCGACGACGCCGAGGGCCACGCGATCATCACCTGCAAGGACCTCGACCGGAAGATCTATGTGGGCCACGGCATCAGCACCTCGGTGCAAGACAAATCCGTGACCTACGCGATCCGTCCGGAAAAACTGCTCGTGACCCCGACCATGCCGACCTGCGAATACAACTGGTCCAGCGGCAAGGTGCACGACATTGCCTACCTCGGCGGCCACTCGGTGTTCTACGTCGAATTGCCGAGCGGCAAGATCGTCCAGTCCTTCGTCGCCAACGCCGAGCGCCGTGGCCAGCGGCCGACCTGGGGTGATCAGGTCTACGTGTATTGGGAAGACGATAGCGGCGTGGTACTTCGCTCATGAACATGCGCAAATTCAAGCGTCGACTCAATCGAATAATTCCCGGTGGCCGTCAGATGGTCATCGGGGTTCCCTTCATCTGGCTGTTCCTGTTCTTCATGCTGCCGTTCTTCATCGTCTTGAAGATCAGCTTCGCCGAAGCGGACGTGGCCATTCCTCCCTACACCGAAATCTACAGCTACGCCGAGCAGAAGCTGCAGTTGCTGCTTAATCTGGGCAACTACGCGATGCTGGCCGGTGACGAGCTGTACATCGCCGCTTACCTCGGCTCGTTGAAGATGGCGTTTTTCAGCACCATCCTCTGCCTGCTGATCGGCTACCCGATGGCCTACGGCATCTCCGTTGCCCGCAAGGAAGTGCAGACGGTGCTGGTGCTGCTGATCATGATGCCGACCTGGACCGCGATCCTGATCCGCGTGTATGCGTGGATGGGCATCCTCAGCAACAACGGCCTGCTCAACGGTTTCCTGATGAGCATGGGCTGGATCAACGAACCGCTGCAGATCCTAAACACCAACCTGGCGGTCTACATCGGTGTGGTTTATTCCTACCTGCCGTTCATGATCCTGCCGCTGTACGCCAACCTGGTGAAGCACGACCAGAGCCTGCTGGAAGCTGCGTCGGACCTGGGTTCGAGCACCTTCAACAGCTTCTGGAAAATCACCGTGCCGCTGTCGAAAAACGGCATCATCGCCGGCTGCATGCTGGTGTTCATCCCGGTGGTGGGTGAGTTCGTGATCCCGGAACTGCTCGGCGGCCCGGAAACCCTGATGATCGGTAAAGTGCTCTGGCAAGAGTTCTTCAACAACCGTGACTGGCCGGTGGCGTCTGCCCTGGCGGTGGTGATGCTGGCGATCCTGATTGTGCCGATCATCCTGTTCAACCGCAGTCAGGCCAAGGAAATGGAGGGTAAAGAATGAAGCGCTTCCGTTTCTCGAGCCTGATGCTGGTAGTGGGTCTGTTGTTCATCTACCTGCCGATGCTGATCCTGGTTATCTACTCGTTCAACGCCTCGAAACTGGTGACGGTGTGGGGCGGCTGGTCGATCAAGTGGTACGTCGGCCTGCTCGACAACTCGCAACTGATGGGCTCGGTGGTGCGCTCGCTGGAAATCGCCTGCTACACGGCGGTGGCGGCGGTGGCGCTGGGTACCCTGGCGGCGTTCGTCCTGACGCGTATTACGCGCTTCAAGGGCCGTACCCTGTTCGGTGGCCTGGTGACCGCGCCGCTGGTGATGCCTGAGGTGATCACCGGTCTGTCGCTGTTGCTGCTGTTCGTGGCCATGGCGCAGATGATCGGCTGGCCGCAGGAACGCGGCATCATCACCATCTGGATCGCCCACACCACGTTCTGTGCGGCCTATGTGGCGGTGGTGGTCTCGGCACGCTTGCGCGAGCTGGACTTGTCCATCGAAGAAGCGGCCATGGACCTGGGCGCGAAGCCGTGGAAGGTGTTCTTCCTGATCACCATCCCGATGATCGCACCGTCGCTGGCAGCGGGCGGCATGATGTCGTTCGCCCTGTCGCTGGATGACCTGGTGCTGGCGAGCTTCGTGTCGGGCCCGGGGTCCACGACCCTGCCGATGGAGGTGTTCTCGGCGGTACGTCTGGGGGTGAAGCCCGAGATCAACGCCGTGGCCAGCCTGATCCTGTTGGCAGTGTCGATCGTGACTTTCCTGGTCTGGTTCTTCAGCCGTCGCGCCGAAGAAGGTCGTCGTCGTGCGATCCAGCAAGCGATCGAAGAAGCGGCCGCCGACTCGTGGAAGCAACCGGACGTGCGTCGGGCGCAGGCGCCGGAAGCGGCTTGAGCCTGATGCCGGGTTGACCACAACACTGCGGTCAACCCGCCCCCCTGTGGGAGCGAGCTTGCTCGCGATAGCGGACTGACATTCAACATCGATGTTGACTGTGATGCCGCCATCGCGAGCAAGCTCGCTCCCACAGGTTCTTTGGCGGTCAGGAAATCCAAGGAGATTGGCGAATGACCTCGACGAAATTCATCGGCTTGAATCCCGGCTCCTGATCCACCAGCACATCCGTCTTCACATTCCCGAACGTAGTCTGCGGACGATGACGCAAGCCATCGGCAAACGCGCAAATGATGCACTCCTTGAACCCCTCACCCCGTGGATGCGCATGCACCACTTCTTCACGCTGCACGCTGGAGAACGCCGCGTAGTCCATGCCCAGCACGTCCATCTCGACTCCAGCCGTTACCAGCGCCACGGTGGGCCGCAAGTACTGAGTAACGCCCGGTGTGGTGTGCAGGGCAATCGATAGCCAGACCTGTTCGATATCGTCGTCGCTCAGCCCGTAAGGCTTGAGAAATGCGGCTGCCGCATTGGCGCCGTCGACTTCGAAACGCTCGTTGTCGCTGCGGTGCCCCTCCACCAGGCCGAGGTCATGGAACATCGCGCCGACGTACAGCAACTCCGGGTTGTAAGCCAATTGCTTGCGCTCACCGCTCAGGGCGCCGAACAGAAAGACCCGACGCGAGTGGTGGTAGAGCAGGTCCGATTCGATGTCACGGATGTATTCGGTGGTGGCCTTGGCCAGCGCGCTGTCGGGGATCCTGATGCCGGCGATGGTGGTGCTCATGGAGTTTTCCTCGTCGTGAACGCCTGGGTGGCGCTGAGGGTTTCAGTCTGTTCCGCCCCCCGAAACCGGACAATCGCGCCATGGCTGCGATCCCGGCCAATGAGCATGCATATCGCGCCAACCTCGCTTGTTGCGCCTGGTTTGGCTAGGGTTGCTCGCACTAAACCCGCTTTTGTGGCGAGGGGGCTTGCCCCCGTTGGGTCGCGAAGCGGCCCCAATGCTCATTCAGGTAAACCGCGTTCAAGCGGTTTACGACTGCTGCGCAGCCGAACGGGGGCAAGCCCCCTCGCCACAGGTACGCGTCAATCCTGATTCATAAAAGGCGTTTCGAACCATGAGTAAAACCATCGCCATCGTGGTCTTCGCCGGTGTCCAGTCGCTGGATGTCACTGGCCCCATGGATGTGTTTTCCGAGGCCAATCGATTCCTTGCCCCGCAGGATCACTATCGGCTGGAGGTGATCGGTGTCGAGCACGGGATAATGGCGTGCTCCAACGGTTTGGCACTCAATGCCCATCGGCATTTCAGCGAAGCGCTCGAGGCGTACGACTTGTTATTGGTGGCGGGCGGGCCGCAATTACCGTTCATGAGTTTCGGCGTGGCGTTCGACACCTGGCTGCGCGGGGCCTGCGGGCGGGCGCAGCGGTTTGGCTCGATCTGCAACGGCGCCTTCATGCTCGCCCGCGCCGGGTTGCTGGAGGGGCGCACGGTCACCACGCATTGGCAGGACGCATCGGATCTGGCGGCGCTGTGCCCCTCGTCCCGCGTGGAAGCGGATCGACTGTACGTTGAGGACGGCGACCTGTTTACCTCGGCCGGGGTCACGGCGGGGATCGATCTGTCGTTGTATCTATTGGGCCGGGATCACGGACCGGAAGTGGCGCTGAATGTCGCCAAGCGGCTCGTGGTGTTCACCCAGCGTTCGGGCGGGCAGTCGCAGTTCAGCCCGTTCCTCACGCCCCACGCCGAACCGGACTCGGCGGTGGCGATGGTCCAGCATTACGTGCTGGCCAACCTGACGGGCGATTTGGCCATCGCCGACCTGGCCAATGCGGCCAACATGAGCGCGCGCAATTTTTCCCGGGTGTTTGCCAGGGAAGCGAAAATCACCCCGGCCGAGTTCGTCGAACGCGCGCGGGTCGATGCAGCGCGGGTGATGCTCGAAAGCACTCGTGCGCCGCTCAAGACTGTGGCCTATCAATGTGGATTTCGCGATGCCCAGCACATGCGCAGTGTGTTCAATCGCAGGCTGGGGGTTACGCCGCAGCAGTTCAGGTTGAATTTTTCGGCGATGGTTTGAAGCATGAATCTGCATTGCTCTTGCGGGCCCCTTCGCGGGCAAGCCCGCTCCCACAGGTTTCTCTGGTGTTCACAAAATTTGTGTTCGACACAGATCCCTGTGGGAGCGGGCTTGCCCGCGAAGGGGGCGGTCCAGCCAATGCAAAATTACTGAGCCACCCGCGCCGGCAACAGCTTCAACGTACTGCGCGTATTGGCCGTGACTTCTTCATCATTGAGATGCGCCTGGAAGTACATCCCCTCGATGTAGGCCTCGGCCTGGTCATCATAGTGACTGTCGAACACTACGCCGCTCTGGCCAACCGGGTTGACGGTCAGGCTGTGGGCCGGGTCGGCGAAGTCGATCAGGCGCCGGGTCGAGGGGCCGTAGGTGACGGGCCAGGGTGCCGGGCCAATCTTCGCCGAGAGGTTGTTCGGTACTTCATGGCTGCCGGGGGCGGCGAAGGGGCCGACATTGAAGACCAGGTCCAGTGGCTTCTGCTGCCCCAGCGGATGACCATGGGTCAAGGTGTGCGCGCTACCCCACTGCCATTGCGAGGCGTCTGCGCCGAGGGTGCTCTTGAGGTGGGCGAGGCTGGCTTGCCAGGCGGTCTTCACCGTGTCGGCGCGGGTTTCCTTGCCGAGGGTGCTGCGGTTGTCCCACCACGGTGAATCGGCGCTGGCGGCCAGGCGGGGGAGCGCGGCGTCGATCACCCGGGTCGAGAGCAGTGTTTCGAAAAAGTCGTTACCCAGTTCATCGTGCATCGTCGCGTCAGTCAGGTTGAACAGCAACTGGTTGAACAGCGTGGCGCTGGTGGAATCGAGCGGGTAGTCGCCTTTCCACTGGGCCAGTTGCTCCACCAGTTTGAGTTCGGCGGGGTCGCTCACCACTTCGCGCAACACCGGCAGCAGCGGCGCCAACAAGCGCGGGCCGTAGGCGGTGGTGGTGCCCAGCTGCAGTTTCTGGCTGTTTTCCAGGTCCCATTTCACGGCTTTGTCGCTGAGCTGGCGATTGAGCTGCTGGCCGCGATCGGCAAGGTTGTAATAGCCGGGAATCTCCATGCCGGTCGGCGACACCGGCTGGAAGTTGGCCGAGACGATGTAGCCCCGCGCCGGGTTTTCTTCCTGAGGGTTGGCGCTGAACGGATAGAAGCCATCCTTGTCGGCCTCGGCGCTGCTGCCGTCGAGGATGAACCATGGGCGTACACCCGCCGGACGTTTCGGCAGTTGCGCCGCCGCCCACCAGCCGATGTCACCCTTGGCATTGGCCCATACAACGTTCAGGCCCGGTGCCTGGATTTTTGCTGCGGCACCTCGGGCCTTGGCCAGGGTGTCGGCGCGATTGAGCTGGTAGAAGCCCTCCAGGATCGGGTTCTGGCTTTCGAGAAACGCCCACCACATGGCAATCGGTGTCTTGCCGGCGCCGCTGCCCAAGGCATCGTTGACGATCGGGCCGTGGGGCGATTGACGCAGTACCAGCGTCACCGGTTCCTGGCCCTTGACCGCAATCTTCTGTTCGCTGGAGACCATGTCCACCCACTTGCCGCGATACCAGACCTGATTGGGATTGTCCGGGTTGACCTTCTCGGCGATCAGGTCGAGGTCGTCATTCTGGAACATGGTGATGCTCCAGCCGAAGTCGTTGTTCATGCCCAGGGAGGCGAACGGCATCAAGGCCTGGTAATGCCCGTAGAGTTCAAAGCCCGGCGCGGAGAGTTGGGCTTCGTACCACACCGATGGAGCGGAAAAACGTATATGCGGATCGCCCGCCAGCAGTGGCTTGCTGCTTTGGGTCCGGCTGCCCGCGACGACCCAGGCGTTACTGCCCTCGAACTGGGGCAGACCGTTGTCAGCCAAGGCTTGTTCGCTCAGGCGGGCGAGGGCGTTGAGGTCTTTCCAGTCGGCACTGGCCAGGGAAGGTGCGGTCCCGTCGAGCACGCCTTTGGGCTGCCAGTCGAGATCGAAAACGCTCAGGTAGTCAGGGCCCAGTTGATCGCGTACGAATGTCAGCAAAGGTTCGGTACGAAATGCCGCCGCAAAACTGTAGGCCATGTAACCGGCGATGCTGATGGTGTCCTGGGCGGTGAACGGGCGTTTTGGAATGCCCAGCACATCGAACTCCACGGGTTTGGCGTGGCTGTCCTGATACTGGTTGATGCCGTCCAGATAAGCCTGCATGGCGATGAAAGAGGATGACTGTTTGTCGAGATTGGCGAAGTAGGTTTCAGCGCGTTCGCGAATGCGCAGGCTGCGCATCAGTTTGTCGGTGTCGAGCAGCTTCGGTCCAAGCACCTCGGCCAGTTCGCCACGAGCCAGGCGACGCAGGACTTCCATCTGGAACAGGCGGTCCTGGGCATGCACGTAGCCGAGCGCGCGGTACAGGTCGAGTTCGTTGTCGGCGCGGATATGCGGAACGCCGCGCTCGTCGTAGCGCACGGTGACCGAGCCTTGCAGGTGTTGCAGTTCCACCATGCCCTGGCGTGACGGCTGCTTGCTGTAGAGATACCAGCCGGCTCCGGCGGCCAGCACGACAATCAACAGCGCGAGAGCGGTCAGGCTGCGTTTCATGGGGACTCCTTGTTGTTATTGTGATTCCAGGTGCCACTGTGTAACACGGCGCGCCGGCTTGGCGCATCGCCCATAGGAGGGATTCGTATTGGCGTGTCTTTGCCTACTTCGCCGGATCGACAGGCCACGGGCAGTAACACCCCACCGCCAGTGTGTGCGTGGCACTCACCGCTCGGCCTTCATCGAGCGCTTGCAGGATGGGTTCGATAAAGCTGTTGCTGGAATTGCAGGTCAGGCCCTCGCTGTAGGGGCCGAAGTACGCCAGTTTGCCGCTGCGATCCCAGATTGCCACGGCCGGGCTGGCGGGGATCTGTTCGGAACCGGGCAGGACGTCGATGGTTTTCAGGCGGCTCAGGGTGCCCGGTAACTGGCCATGGCTACCGGGTTTTTGCACGGTATAGAATTCCACGCCGTGGGGGACATAGCGCTCGACCAGTTCGGTCAGGTGTTGTTGATTGCCGACGTTGCATGGGCAGGCCGGGTCCCAGAAATGCACCAGGCGGATGGCGCCAGGGCCTGCGAGGTCATCGGGAAGGCGCAGCGGATCCCCCGAAAACATCGCCGTGTGCTCGCTGAACGCCCGCAGGTAACGCCCCTGGAACCAGTCGTAGGCCGCCCACAATACGCCGGCACACACCACGGCGAGCAGGCTGGCAAACAGGGTGGCGCGAAAGGGCGGGCGCATCGGTTCAGTCCTCGAAGGTCGGCTAGCTTGCCATGCTTGCCGCGACAGAAGAATATCGCAGGCCTATAAAGTCCGTTTCACGCTCTGGAATCGTCCATGCCGGCCACTTTCGACCCTGATCTTCTACGTGCAAGTCTGCTGCCACTGGCGGCCGGGCAGCCGTTGTCGACGCAGGCGAAGGCCTACCAGCAGTTCTACGGGCTGGATTTTGCGCAGCGTCAGGTGCGCAGCGGTCTTGGACGCTTCGAGGTTGATGGATATCAGTTGGTCAGCCAGTTCTGGTGGCCCGAGCGGGCGAAGGCGACGCTGTTTGTCATCCACGGTTTCTACGACCACACCGGTCTCTACCGGCATGTGATCGAATGGGCGCTGGACCAAGGCTTTGCGGTGATTGCCTGCGACCTGCCGGGACATGGCTTGTCCAGTGGCGAACGGGCGAGCATCAAGGATTTCGCCGAGTACCAGGACACGTTGCAGGGGTTGTTCAGCGAGGCGCAATCCCTCGAATTGCCGCAACCGTGGCACCTGTGCGGGCAAAGTACCGGCGGGGCGATCGTGATCGATCATGTGTTGAATGCGGGGGCGAGCAGCCCGGCCCAGGGGCAGGTGATCCTGTTGGCACCCTTGGTGCGGCCGCGCGCGTGGGGTTGGTCGCATCTGAGCTATTACGTGCTCAGGCCGTTCGTCAAAGCCATCGCCCGGCGCTTCAGCGAGAACTCCAACGACCCGGCCTTTCTGCCGTTCCTGCAAGCCGATCCGTTGCAGCCGCTGCGTCTGCCGACAGCCTGGGTGGGCGCGCTGGCACGCTGGATCAAACGCGTTGAAGCGGCGCCGGTCAGCACCAGGCGGCCGCTGATCGTGCAGGGGCAGGCGGACATGACCGTGGATTGGGAACATAACCTTGAAGTGTTGCGGGGCAAGTTTGATAGGCCGCAGGTCTTGATGTTGCCTGAGGCGCGACATCATCTGGCGAATGAAACACTGGCGATGCGCACGGAGTATTTCGGGTTTTTGAGCAGGCGGATGAGTCGTCAGAATCGGTAAGCAAGATCAAAAGATCGCAGCATTCGGCAGCTCCTACAGAGCGATCTTTTCACTGGGTCAGGTTCGAATTGCTCTGCCCCACCGCCAACCCCGCGCGAATCGCTGCCAGTGCCGCTTGATAGTAAGCCTGGCCTTGCGTCGATTCGGCAAAGGTCGCGAACTCTTCCAGCTCGTCGTCCGACAGGTCGCGATAGACATACAGCAGCGTGTTGTTCAGGTCGCTGCCAATCTGGTCCATCAGGCGCTGGCGCTGGCCGTTGAGCATGCCCTGGGCCTGACCGGCACCGAGCAATCCCGGGATCATCGAACTCAGGCTGTCGGCGGCCACACCGGCAATCGCCAGGCTGACTTCCGCGCCAGCCTCGCGAGCAGGCAGCGCTTGTGCCAGATGGCCGATGATCAAAAGGCGGCTGTCACTGGCCTGCATCTTTGGCAAGCCCTTGGCATTTTTCGCCAGTTGGTCGCGACGGGTCGCCAGCAACTCGGCAGCAACGATCTTCTTGCCCAGAGGCGACTGAAAAAACGTCAGTGCAGGTTTTGGATCGGCGAGGTTCTTGCGCAATTGCGCTTCGGCGCGCTGGTCCACGGCCTGGGCGGAAAATCGCTGATTGCTGTTATTGACCAGAGCCTGATACACCGCCGGAGGCAGGCTGCCCTGATAGCGTTGCTGGGCAGCCGAGAGGGCGTCGTTGAAATGCGCGCGTTGTTCCGGCCAGCCGGCGACCTTGTACAACTGGTCGTGGCCGTCTGCCCAGGCGGGCAAAACGCAGAACATCAGCAGTGATAAAAGCAAACGGCGCATAGGGACTCCTGTCAGCAGGCGACTATTCTCCGTGTGGTATCCGTACTTGTCGAGAATTCGTATCAACCCGCTGCGCGGCTCTGTCGGATTTTCGGGCACAGGAATACTATGCGCGGCATGCAAATATCCTCTGATCACCCGCTGCTGTTACGAATCGTCGACGACCTGGCCGAGCACGGCTGGTCGCAGCAGAATATTTTCCTGCCTCAGGACCTGACCAGAGCGCTGGCGGCCGAGTGTCGCAAACGTGCTGCCGAGGGTGAACTGGCTCCGGCCGCCGTGGGACGTGGGCCGTCGTCGGAGATCCGCGAAGGGATTCGTGGCGACCATATCCAATGGATCGACCCCGGCCAGGCCGAGGCTTGCGACAGCTATCTGAGTTTGATGGACAGCCTGCGCGAGGCGATCAACCGCGGTCTGTTTCTCGGCCTGGAGGATTTCGAAAGCCATTTTGCGATGTACCCGCCCGGGGCGTTCTACCTCAAGCATGTCGATCGCTTTCGCGATGACGACCGGCGCATGGTTTCGGCGGTGGTTTACCTCAATGACGGCTGGCTTCCCGAGCACGGCGGCTCGTTGCGCATGTACCTCGACAACGATCGCGTCCACGACGTGCAGCCTACCGGCGGCTGCCTGGTGGTGTTTCTCTCCGGAGAGGTTCCCCACGAAGTCCTGCCCGCGACCCGCGATCGCCTGTCGCTGACGGGCTGGTTTCGGCGGCGCGGCAACGAGCCGTTCTGATCATGCAGAAAATTCTCGTCAGCCGCTGCCTGTTGGGCCACCGCGTTCGTTACGACGGCGGGGCCAGCGGGCCGTTCGATCAGCTTCAGCAATGGCTCGACGAAGGTCGGGTCGTGCCGTTGTGCCCGGAAGTCGCCGGTGGCTTGCCAACGCCTCGGGCGGCCGCGGAAATTCCAGGCGGGCAGGGCGCGCAAGTCCTCGATGGCCAGGCCGTGGTGATCACGACCGAGGGCGAGGATGTCAGCGCGCAGTTTTTGTCGGGGG
This sequence comes from Pseudomonas sp. B1(2018), assembly GCF_003097365.1. NCBI lineage: Bacteria > Pseudomonadati > Pseudomonadota > Gammaproteobacteria > Pseudomonadales > Pseudomonadaceae > Pseudomonas > Pseudomonas sp. B1(2018). The sequence continues at coordinate 158,389 of NZ_PYUK01000002.1, read as the reverse complement.
CGTATCAGGCGCTGGAACTGGTGCAAAAACACGGCATCCGCATTGCCGTCCTCAAGGCCAACAGTCCGTCCTGCGGCAATCTGCTGACCTATGACGGGACGTTCAGCGGGGTGAAGGTCAGTGGCGAGGGCGTGACGGCGGCGCTGCTCAAGCGCCATGGCGTGCAGGTGTTCAGTGAGCTGGAGTTGCCGCAGGCGGCTCAGGCGTTGGCAACACTCGATTAACGAGCGACAAAAGACACTGTGGGAGCGAGCTTGCTCGCGATGGCGGCCTGACATTCAACATCAATGTTGACTGGACTGGCCTCATCGCGAGCAAGCTCGCTCCCACAGGTTCTGCATTCACTTCAGTTCTGCAGCTTCGGCACCACATCCGCCCCCAACCACTTCTGCTCCAGCGCGTGCAGTCGCCCATCATCCTTGATTCGCTGCAAGGCGTTTTCCAGGCTGGCATGGAACGCCGGATTCCCCTTCTGAAACGGAATCGCCAGGCTCACGGCCGGGTTGGTTTTGGGCTTCCCTTCGGTCAGCGACTGCACCAGCAGAATGGAGCGCGGCTCTTCTTTCTGCGCGATCAATTGCGCATGGGCTTGAACGTAGGGTTCGCTGAAATCGAAACGATCACTGAGATCCGGGGTCACTGCTATGTGGTTGATAGCGATGTCGTATTTGCCGCTTTCGACGCCGGTCAGCAGATCGCTGCCGTCGGTGACGACAAAGTCGGCCCGGACATCGAGTTCACTTGCCAGCAGTTGGCCCAGTTCGACTTCGAAGCCGGTGAGCTTGTCGCCATCCTTGTAGTTGAAGGGGGGAGTGTTGGCTTCAACGGCTATGCGCAACTCGCCCCGGTCGTTGACGTCATCAATCAGTTCGGCATGAGCCAAAGGGCTCAGAAGGGGTAGCAGGCAGATCAGGCCAGGCAGAAAGCGCATGGTCACTCCTTTGAATTTATTATCGCGACCCTCTGATTCAGGCTCGCTTTGCTATGGTTGTCGAGTGCCTTCGACAACGAATGGCCATGAAGTTGTCATGGTCACGCGGATTTTACGAAAAAACTGGAGAAGAGAATGAAAACCTTTATGTCACGTGCTGCTTTGGCTGGCCTGTTGATGGGTGTTTCGGTGCTGGCCAGTGCTGCAACGCCGGCTCCGAAAGGCGCCGAAGTGTCCATCGTGTCTCCCAAGGACGGCGCGAATGTTCCACAGACTGTGGTCGTCAAGTTCGCTGTTGAGAATATTGCCTTGGCACCGGCGGGCGATACCACCAAGAACACCGGTCATCACCATTTGCTGATCGATGTCGATGAGTTGCCGGCCGCCGGAGCGCCGATCCCCAAAGATGCCAACCACCAGCATTTCGGCGCCGCGCAGACCCAGGCTGAAGTCACGCTCACGCCGGGCAAACACACCCTGCAGCTTGAACTGGGCGATAGCAACCATATGCCGTTCGATCCACCGATCGTTTCCGAGAAGATCACCGTCAATGTGAAATAAAAAAGGGAGCCCGCTTCGCTGGGGCTCCCTTTTTTATAGTTGCAAGCTGCAAGCTATAAGCTTCAAGTCAAAGCGAAAACGAACTCAACTTGCCGCTTGAAGCTTGCCGCTTGTAGCTGCTTTTAGAACAACACCCGACTACGGATGGTGCCTTTGACGTGTTGCAGCTTCTCTTGCGCCAGGTCCGAGTACTCGGCGTCGACGTCGATCACCACGTAGCCAACCTTCTCGTTGGTCTGCAGGAACTGACCGGAGATGTTGATGCCGTTTTCGGCGAAGACTTTGTTGATCTCGCTGAGTACGCCCGGAATGTTTTCGTGGATGTGCAGCAGGCGGTGCTTGCCAGGGTGAGCCGGCAGGGCCACTTCCGGGAAGTTCACGGACGATACCGAGGTACCGTTGTCGCTGTACTTGACCAGTTTTTCCGCAACTTCCAGACCGATGTTGGCCTGGGCTTCAGCGGTAGAGCCGCCGATGTGCGGGGTCAGGATCACGTTGTCCAGACCACGCAGCGGGCTTTCGAACTCTTCGTCGTTGGAGCGTGGCTCCACCGGGAATACGTCGATGGCCGCGCCGATCAGGTGCTTGTCCTTGATGGCGGCCGCCAGGTGGTCCAGTTCGACCACGGTGCCGCGGGCGGCGTTGATCAGGATGCCGCCTTTCTTGATGGCACGGATTTCTTTCTCGCCCATCATCCACTGGGTGGCGGCGGTTTCCGGTACGTGCAGCGAAACGATGTCGGACATCGCCAGCAGCTCGTGCAGGTTGCCTACCTGGGTGGCGTTACCCAAAGGCAGCTTGGTGATGGTGTCGTAGAAGTACACCTGCATGCCCAGGCCTTCCGCCAGGACCGACAGTTGAGTACCGATCGAGCCGTAACCGACGATGCCCAGCTTCTTGCCACGGATCTCGAAGGAGTTGGCCGCGCTCTTGATCCAGCCGCCACGGTGGCAGGAAGCGTTCTTCTCAGGGATGCCGCGCAGCAGCAGGATCGCTTCGGCCAGCACCAGCTCCGCTACGGAACGGGTGTTGGAGTAGGGCGCGTTGAACACCGCGATACCGCGTTCGCGGGCAGCGTCCAGGTCGACCTGGTTGGTGCCGATGCAGAAACAGCCGACCGCAACCAGCTTCTTCGCGTGATCGAAGATCTCTTCGGTCAGTTGAGTGCGCGAGCGAATGCCGATGAAGTGAGCGTCAGCGATCTTTTCCTTGAGCTGGGCTTCCGGCAGAGAACCCGTGAGGTACTCGATGCTGGTGTAGCCCGCCGCCTTGAGGACGTCGACAGCCGATTGGTGGACGCCTTCGAGAAGAAGGAACTTGATCTTGCTCTTATCGAGAGAAGTCTTGCTCATCTGCGTAAACCTGTATCCCGGAGAAAATTGGCAGGGAAGGGAGCAGCCCAGAGCTGACCCGGACGGCAAGAAAGCCGTGCCGCAGAATAGCCGTTGGGCACTATGCTGCGGGGTCGGTATGCTAGCATATGCGCCCCGCTAAACACTCATTCCTGCGACGTGAAGCGTTCTCAGGATGACCATGAATTGTTCGAGAGTTCTGTCGATGACCAATCCTGCCTTGATTGAAGAGCTGAAGACCCTGGTTGAGCCTGGCAAGGTGCTGACCGATGCCGACTCCCTGAATGCTTACGGTAAGGATTGGACCAAGCATTTCGCCCCCGCTCCGACCGCCATCGTGTTCCCCAAGACAACCGAACAGGTCCAGGCCATTGTCCTGTGGGCCAACAAGCACAAGGTGGCGCTGGTGCCGTCCGGCGGCCGTACGGGGCTGTCCGCTGCTGCCGTGGCGGCCAATGGCGAAGTAGTCGTGTCGTTCGACTACATGAACCAGATCCTCGACGTGAACCTCACTGACCGCACCGCCGTTTGTCAGCCGGGCGTGGTCACCGAGCACCTGCAGAACGTGGCCGAAGAAAACGGCCTGTACTACCCGGTGGACTTCGCTTCGGCAGGATCGAGCCAGATTGGCGGCAATATCGGCACCAATGCCGGCGGAATCAAGGTGATTCGCTACGGCATGACCCGTAACTGGGTCGCTGGCATGAAAGTCGTCACCGGCAAGGGCGACGTGCTGGAACTGAACCGCGACCTGATCAAGAACGCCACCGGCTACGACATGCGCCAGCTGTTCATCGGGGCTGAAGGCACACTCGGGTTCGTGGTCGAAGCGACCATGCGCCTCGATCGCGCGCCGAAAAACCTGACGGCGATGGTTCTCGGCACCGCCGATTTCGACTCGATCATGCCGGTGCTGCACGCCTTCCAGAGCAAACTCGACCTGACCGCTTTCGAATTCTTCTCCGACAAGGCCCTGGCCAAGGTCATGGCCCGTGGCGACGTGCCGGCGCCATTCGAGTCCGACTGCCCGTTCTACGCGCTGCTGGAATTCGAAGCGACCACCGAAGAAGTGGCTAACCACGCCCTGGAAACCTTCGAGCACTGCGTCGAGCAGGGCTGGGTGCTGGACGGCGTGATGAGCCAGAGCGAAACCCAGTTGCAGAACCTGTGGAAGCTGCGCGAGTACATCTCCGAAACCATCTCCCACTGGACGCCGTACAAGAACGACATCTCGGTCACCGTATCGAAAGTCCCGGCGTTCCTGAAGGAAATCGACGCGATCGTTGGCGAACACTACCCGGATTTCGAAATCGTCTGGTTCGGCCACATCGGCGACGGCAACCTGCACTTGAACATCCTCAAGCCGGATAACCTGAGCAAGGACGAGTTCTTCGCCAAGTGCGCCACCGTCAACAAGTGGGTGTTCGAAACCGTCGAGAAGTACAACGGTTCGATTTCCGCCGAGCACGGCGTGGGCATGACCAAGCGGGATTACCTGACCTACAGCCGTTCGCCGGTCGAGATCGAGTACATGAAAGCGGTCAAGGCAGTGTTCGACCCGAACGGCATCATGAACCCAGGCAAGATCTTCGCGGTTTGAGCTGCAAACCTTACGCACCCTTGAAGGCAGGAGACGGTAAATGAGCTATCAGCACCAGTATGTCGACGGTACGCGTATTCATTTCCCGTTGGGGAAAGTGGTGTGCATCGGCCGCAACTACGCCGAACACGCCAAGGAACTGGATAACCCGGTGCCGACCGAGCCGCTGCTGTTCATCAAGCCGGGCAGTTGCGTGGTGCCGCTGGAAGGTGGTTTCAGCATTCCCACCGAGCGCGGCTCGGTGCACTACGAATCGGAGATCGCGGTGTTGATCGGCAAGCCGTTGTCGACCAGGCCGAGCCGTGAAGAAGTGCTCGACGCCATCTCCGGTTTCGCCCCGGCCCTGGACTTGACCCTGCGCGACAAGCAGGCCGAGCTGAAATCCAAGGGTCTGCCGTGGGAAATCGCCAAGTCATTCGACGGTGCGGCGGTGATTGCTCCGTTCGTGTCAGGCAGCACCTTTGCCGACCTGACCGACATCGGCATCCGCCTGACCATCAACGGCGAACTGCGCCAGGACGGCAACAGCAGCGCAATGCTCAACCCGATCGTGCCGATGATCCAGCACATGGCCGGCTGCTTTTCGTTGCAGGCCGGGGATGTGATCCTCACCGGCACGCCAGTGGGCGTCGGTCCGCTGAATGTCGGTGACGAGATCGTCCTGGAACTCCCGGGCGCCAGCCGCTTCACCAGCAGCGTTCGCTAGTTGTAGCGCCGTTGTACCCTGTGGGAGCGGGCTTGCTCGCGAAGAGGGCGTGACAGTCGACATAAGTGTTGCCTGACACACCGCTTTCGCGAGCAAGTCGAATCGTCGCACCGCCGCTCCCACATTGGTTTTGTCGTGGCCTGTAGATGGCCCACCCTGTCATTTCCCGTTTTTTTCACATCCTGTCTGGATAATTTCAGGGCTTTCGGCCTCTGAGCCGGCCCCAAACTGTGCTATTACCCCTAGCCTGAATTTCTGGAACGCATTCCCCAATGGCCACTCCTCCGCTATCCACGCTTAAACCTGCACGTCGCTCTCGCTTCAGCCTGCGTTGGCACACCTGGCTGCTACTGGTGGCCGTTGTCGCCTACGGCGTTGCATTTGCCATGCACTGGGATGCGCGGGGCGTGCTCTGGGTGAAAGAGCAATTCAAAAGCCCGGCCGAGCGTCAGGCCAGTGTCTGGCTGCCGGACTATCGGGCGGTGATCGATGCCAAGCCGTTGCCGGGCATGGAGAAGGACGAAGCATCGGACGTGGCCTATGACCCTCAGACCAAGACCCTGTTTTCGGTCATGGGCAAGAACCCCTTCCTGGTCGAGTTGAACCTGCAGGGTGATGTGCTGCGCAAAATGCCATTGGTCGGCTGGAGCAACCCGGAGGGCGTCACCGTGCTGGGCGACGGCCGACTGGCCATTGTCGATGAGCGCGAGCATCTGATCTCTATCGTCAAGGTCGCTGCCGAGACTCGCGAACTGAACATCGCCGACTTCCCGAAATACGACCTCGGCCCTTCCAAAGACCAGAACAAAGCCTTTGAGGCTGTTACCTGGGATCCGGGCAATCAGCAACTGGTGTTGGGTGAAGAGCGCCCGCCGGCATTGTTTACCTGGAAGGGTGACGGCAAGGTCCTGACCGGCGACAAGCTGAAGCTGGCCAGTCATGCGCTGGACATGCGCAACCTGTCGGCGCTGGCCATCGACCCGCGGACCGGCCACATGCTGGCGCTGTCCGCCGACTCGCACCTGTTGCTGGAGCTGGACAAGAATGGCGAGCAGGTCAGTTTCATCACCCTGTTGGGCGGCTTCAACGGCCTGAAAAACACCATTCCGCGCGCCGAAGGCGTGACCATGGATGAAGCGGGTACGCTGTACATGGTGAGTGAGCCGAACCTGTTTTATCGCTTCGAAAAACAGAGGTAATGCCTCTGTAGGAGCTGCCGCAGGCTGCGATCTTTTGATCTTTAGCGATCTGGTGGACGCCAAAGTCAAAAGATCGCAGCCTGCGGCAGCTCCTGCGTTGATTGCGTATACGAAAAAGGCCCGCGGCCATTAAGCTTCAGTTCAGACGGGCGTGATATTTCATCCGCCTGTTTTGACCCTGAGCCCAGCCGAATGCGTCGATTTGCCCGCCCCAAATCCCTGATTCTGATCCTGTCGGTGATCTCGCTGATCGCCCTGGTTGCGCTCGGCCAATACCTGCGTCTGTTCGAGCGTGCCTGGTTCAATCTGCATACGCTGTGGCAGCCGGTGAGTTCCCAGGGCATGGGCCTTGATCAATACCGGGTCGTGACCGAAGCGCAGGTGATCGATGGCCTGGCGGACAATGTTTCAGCGTTGACCTACGACCCGGTGCGCAAAAGCCTGTTCACCGTCACCAACAAGCACAGCGAGCTGATCGAGTTGTCCCTCGACGGCAGGATTTTGCGCCGTGTGGCGCTGGTCGGTTTCGGCGATCCGGAGGCGGTGGAGTTCATCAGCGAGGACGTCTATGTGGTCACTGATGAAAGCCAGCAGCGGCTGATCAAGATTCGTCTGGAGCAGGACACCACTTTCGTCGATGCGGCAGACGCCGAGCAGATGACCATTGGCGTCCACATGGGCGGCAACAAGGGTTTCGAGGGCCTGGCTTACGATTCCGTGGGCAAGCGCCTGTTCGTCGCCAAGGAGCGCAACCCGATGCTGATCTACGAGGTGCACGGTTTCCCGCGCTTCAATCCTGAAGAGTCCTACTCGGTACACGTGATCAACGACCCCAAGCGTGATGCCGGGATGTTCGTGCGGGATCTGTCGAGCCTGCAATATGACGAGCGCAGCGGGCATTTGCTGGCGCTGTCGGATGAATCGCGGTTGATTCTGGAGCTGGATGTGAGCGGGCGTCCGCTGAGCACAATGTCGTTGGGCAAGGGGCGCCAGGGCCTGCAAAAAACCGTGCCGCAAGCGGAGGGGATCGCCGTGGACGACGACGGTACGCTGTACCTCGTCAGCGAGCCGAACCTGTTTTACGTGTTCAAGAAACCCGCACAACCCTGACCGACACCACAAAATACTGTGGGAGCGAGCTTGCTCGCGATTGCGGTCTGTCATTCAACATTTCAGTCGACTGACACGGCCTCATCGCGAGCAAGCTCGCTCCCACAGGTCATTCATCTGCCCAGAGAATTTGGGCAGTGTGGCTTATTGGGCGCGCAGGGTCTTTACGCCTTCGCTGGTACCCAGCAGCAACAGATCCGCCGGACGCGCCGCGAACAAACCATTGGTGACCACGCCGACGATCGCGTTGATCTGTGTCTCCAGCTCCACCGGGTTGGTGATCTGCATGTTGAACACGTCGAGAATGATGTTGCCGTTGTCGGTCAGCACGCCTTCGCGGTAGACCGGGTCGCCACCGAGCTTCACCAGTTCGCGGGCCACATGGCTGCGGGCCATCGGGATGACTTCCACCGGCAGCGGGAAAGTACCGAGGACCGGCACCAGTTTGCTGGCATCGGCGATGCAGATGAAGGTCTTGGCCACGGCCGCGACGATCTTCTCGCGGGTCAGGGCGGCGCCGCCACCCTTGATCAGGTTCAGGTGCTCGTCGCTTTCATCGGCGCCGTCGACATAGAACTCCAGGTCGCTGACGGTGTTCAGTTCGTACACCGGAATCCCGTGGCCCTTGAGGCGCGCGGCGGTGGCTTCGGAACTGGCGACGGCGCCATCGAATGCGCCCTTGTGCTGGGCCAGGGCATCGATGAAGCAGTTGGCGGTGGAGCCGGTGCCGACCCCGACGATGCTCTTGTCGTCGAGTTTCGGAAGGATGAAGTCGACGGCGGCCTGGGCCACTGCCTGTTTGAGTTGATCCTGGTTCATGCGGGCTCCGGAGTGCCGAGGAGGGGACGAAAGGCCGGCATTATAGGCTTCGGGGCGGTGAAGGTCATTGCCCGATTGGCAGGTCAAAACATCGAACCTGTAGGAGCTGCCGAAGGCTGCGATCTTTTCGCTGGCTTAAAACCACCTGTTTAGTGTGGTCGCCCGCCCAAAATGCGGGTTAGACTCCTTGGTCCCGCCCAACCCGCTCAGTGATGCTTTCCGATGCTTGAACAGTACGTCAAAAAGATCCTCACCTCGCGCGTTTATGACGTTGCCGTAGAAACCCCGCTGCAGTCTGCCCGCCAGCTTTCCGAGCGGCTGGGCAACAGCATTTGGCTCAAGCGCGAAGACTTGCAGCCGGTGTTCTCCTTCAAGATTCGCGGCGCCTACAACAAGTTGACCCAGTTGAGCGATGAAGAGCGCGCCCGCGGCGTAGTGACGGCTTCGGCGGGCAACCATGCGCAAGGCCTGGCCCTGGCGGCGAAGGTGCTGGGTGTGAAAGCGACCATCGTCATGCCCAAGACCACCCCGGAGATCAAGGTCGAAGGCGTGCGCTCGCGTGGCGGTAAAGTGGTGCTGCACGGCGATTCGTTCCCGGAAGCCCTGGCCTACTCGCTGAAACTGGTCGATGAAAAAGGCTACGTCTATATTCACCCGTACGACGATCCCCACACCATTGCCGGGCAGGGCACCGTGGCGATGGAGATTCTGCGCCAGCACCCGCAGCCACTGGATGCGATTTTCGTCCCGGTGGGCGGTGGCGGCCTGATTGCCGGCATTGCGGCGTACGTGAAGTACCTGCGCCCGGACATCAAGATCATCGGCGTCGAGCCAGATGACTCCAATTGCCTGCAAGCCGCCATGGCGGCGGGCGAGCGTGTGGTGTTGCCGACCGTGGGCATCTTCGCCGACGGTGTTGCGGTGGCTCAGATCGGTCAGCACACCTTTGACATCTGCAAGGATCATGTCGATGAAGTGATCACCGTCAGCACCGACGAAATCTGCGCCGCTATCAAGGATATCTACGACGATACCCGCTCGATCACCGAACCTGCCGGCGCATTGGGCGTGGCCGGGATCAAGAAGTATGTCGAGCAGCGCGGCGTCAGCGGTCAGACCTTCGTGGCCATCGACTCCGGGGCCAACGTCAACTTCGACCGCCTGCGCCATGTCGCCGAGCGTGCGGAGCTGGGCGAGGGCCGTGAAGCGATCATCGCCGTGACCATTCCCGAGAAGCCGGGCAGCTTCAAGGCGTTCTGCGAAGCCATCGGCAAGCGCCAGATCACCGAATTCAACTACCGCTACAACACCGGCAGTGAAGCGCACATCTTTGTCGGCGTGCAGACCCACCCGGAAAACGACCCGCGCAGCGCCCTGATCGCCAGTCTGAGCGAGCAGGGTTTCCCGGTACTGGACCTGACCGACAATGAACTGGCCAAGTTGCACATCCGCCACATGGTCGGCGGGCGTGCGGCGCATGTGGTCGACGAAGTGATCCTGCGTTTCGAATTCCCGGAGCGTCCGGGGGCGTTGTTCAACTTCCTCAACAAGCTCGGCGGGCGCTGGAACATCTCGATGTTCCATTACCGCAACCATGGCGCGGCGGATGGCCGTGTGGTCGCGGGCCTGCAAGTGCCGCACGACGAGCGCCACCTGGTACCGGCGGCGCTGGAAGAAATCGGTTACCCGTACTGGGACGAAAGCGACAACCCGGCCTATCAGCTGTTTCTTGGCTGAGGGGCTACGCTGTTGGGCAGGTCATAAGGAAATCGAACAATGGAAACGTTAACTGCCCTGAAAGCGGCGCACATGGTGGCAACTGTTGTACTGCTGGCTTGTGCGCTGGGTCTGGGCGTCTGGGTTTTGCTGGCGCGGCGCAAGGGTGATGCGACGGCGGGAAGCCGCACCCTGCAACGGCCGCATGTATTTGTCTGGCTGTTGATGGGGCTGGCGCTGCTGAGCATGCCGTTTACCGGCTGGTGGATGGTGCACCTGGTGGGCTGGCCGCTGGGTCAGACCTGGTTGCTGGCCTCCAGTGTGCTCTACACCGTGGCGGCACTGGCGTGGTTCTGGCTGCTGGTGCGGCTGAACAAGCTGCGTAAAGCGCCGGGTGGCGTGGGGAAGTTCACCTTTGCCCTGGCGTTGTTCAGTTTTGTCTGTTTTGTTGCCATTGCGGGGTTGATGGGAGCGAAGCCGGTTTAGCCCGAAAAGATCGCAGCCTTCGGCAGCTCCTACAGGGGAAGCCTGTAGGAGCTGCCGCAGGCTGCGATCTTCTGATCTTCAGTCGCGCAACGAAATCACCGGCCAACCACGCTTCTCAGCCTCGGCCCGCAGATTCGGGTCCGGATCAACCGCCACCGGATTCGTCACCTGCTCCAGCAACGGCAAATCATTCATCGAGTCGCTATAGAAGTAGCTGTCTTCCAGCGTAAACCCGGTTTCTTCCAGCCAGCGATTCAACCGCGTCACCTTGCCTTCGCGGAAGCACGGCACGTCGGTGCTGCGTCCGGTGTAGCGGCCGTCGAGCATTTCGCATTCGGTGGCGATCAGGGTTTCGACGCCCAGGCGCTCGGCAATCGGCCCGGTGACGAAGCGGTTGGTGGCGGTAATGATCACCAGTTTGTCGCCGGCGTCGCGGTGCTTGGCCAGCAGCTCAATGGCCTTGGGCAGCACGATCGGTTCGATGCAGTCGCGCATGTAGTCGCTGTGCCACTGATCCAGCGTGGCCATTTCGGTACGCCCGAGGACTTCAAGGCAGAAGTTCAGGTAAGCAGCGTTATCCAGTTTGCCGGCCAGGTAATCCTGGTAGAACTCATCGTTGCGCGTCTTGTAGGCGACGGCGTCGAGAAAGCCGCGCTCGCACAGGTAATCGCCCCAAGCGTGATCGCTGTCACCGCCCAGGAGGGTGTTGTCCAAATCGAATAAAGCCAGGCGCATTGCAGTTACCCGCTGAAAAGTCAGTAAAAAGGCGACAAGAATACGGTCTTTTCACAAGAGTGCACATAAGGTAGGAACCTTCGTTGCCGCCTTAACAACCTTTGTGGAACAATGCGGCGACATGCGTTTGCGAGGTTGTTGCCGTGATCGACCCCGATGGTTTTCGCCCCAATGTCGGGATCATTCTGACGAATGACGCCGGCCAGGTGCTATGGGCTCGCCGAATCAATCAAGATGCCTGGCAGTTTCCACAGGGAGGAATCAACCCCGAAGAGACGCCGGAAGACGCCTTGTACCGCGAGCTGAACGAAGAAGTAGGCCTGGAGCGCGAAGATGTTGAAATTCTCGCCTGCACCCGGGGCTGGTTGCGCTATCGTTTGCCGCAACGTCTGGTACGTACCCACAGCCAACCGCTGTGCATCGGCCAGAAACAGAAATGGTTTCTCCTGCGCCTGGTCTCCAACGAGCAGCGGGTGCGGATGGATTTGACCGGTAAACCGGAATTCGATGGCTGGCGCTGGGTCAGCTATTGGTATCCGTTGGGCCAGGTGGTGACATTCAAGCGCGAGGTGTATCGACGCGCTCTCAAAGAGCTTGCCCCGCGCCTTTTAGCGCGCGACTGACGACGGAGTTCGACCCCGAGCCATGCTCAATACGCTGCGCAAGATCGTCCAGGAAGTTAACTCCGCCAAGGATCTCAAGGCGGCGTTGGGGATTATTGTGTTGCGCGTCAAAGAGGCCATGGGCAGCCAGGTCTGCTCGGTCTACCTGCTTGACCCCGAGACCAACCGCTTCGTGCTGATGGCCACCGAGGGCTTGAACAAGCGCTCGATCGGCAAAGTCAGCATGGCACCCAACGAAGGTCTGGTTGGCCTGGTCGGTACGCGCGAAGAACCCCTGAACCTCGAAAACGCTGCGGACCACCCGCGCTACCGCTACTTCGCCGAGACCGGTGAAGAGCGCTTCGCCTCATTCCTCGGGGCACCGATCATTCACCACCGCCGCGTCGTCGGCGTGTTGGTCATTCAGCAAAAAGAACGGCGCCAGTTCGATGAAGGTGAAGAAGCCTTCCTCGTGACCATGAGCGCGCAGCTCGCCGGCGTTATCGCCCACGCCGAAGCCACCGGCTCGATCCGTGGCCTCGGTCGTCAGGGCAAAGGCATCCAGGAAGCCAAGTTCGTCGGCGTGCCGGGTTCGCCGGGTGCGGCAGTGGGCACGGCGGTGGTCATGCTGCCGCCGGCCGACCTGGACGTGGTGCCGGACAAGACCATCACCGACATCGACGCCGAACTCGGGCTGTTCAAGACCGCCATCGAAGGCGTGCGCGCCGACATGCGCGCGTTGTCGGCCAAGCTTGCCACGCAGTTGCGCCCGGAAGAGCGGGCCCTGTTCGACGTCTACCTGATGATGCTCGACGATGCCGCGCTGGGCAGCGAAGTCACCACCGTGATCAAGACCGGTCAGTGGGCCCAGGGCGCGTTGCGCCAGGTGGTCACCGATCACGTCAACCGTTTCGAATTGATGGACGACGCCTACCTGCGCGAGCGCGCCTCGGACGTCAAGGACCTCGGCCGGCGCTTGCTGGCTTATTTGCAGGAAGAGCGCCAGCAAACCCTGGTCTACCCCGACAACACCATTCTGGTCAGCGAAGAACTGACGCCGGCGATGCTCGGTGAGGTGCCGGAAGGCAAGCTGGCCGGCCTGGTGTCGGTGCTCGGTTCCGGTAACTCCCACGTCGCCATCCTCGCCCGCGCCATGGGCATCCCGACTGTGATGGGCCTGGTCGATCTGCCGTACTCCAAGGTCGACGGCATCCAGATGATCGTCGACGGCTACCACGGCGAGGTCTACACCAACCCGAGTGACGTGCTGCGCAAGCAGTTCGCCGAAGTGGTCGAGGAAGAGAAGCAACTGGCCCTCGGGCTGGATGCGCTGCGCGATCTGCCGTGTATCACGGTCGATGGCCACCGCATGCCGCTGTGGGTCAACACCGGCCTGCTGGCGGACGTGGCGCGTGCGCAAAAGCGCGGTGCCGAAGGCGTGGGCCTGTACCGCACCGAAGTGCCGTTCATGATCAATCAGCGGTTCCCGAGCGAAAAGGAACAACTGGCGATCTACCGCGAACAACTGGCTGCGTTCCACCCGCAACCGGTGACCATGCGCACCCTGGACATCGGTGGCGACAAGTCGCTGTCGTACTTCCCGATCAAGGAAGACAACCCGTTCCTCGGCTGGCGCGGCATTCGCGTCACCCTCGACCACCCGGAAATCTTCCTGGTGCAGACCCGTGCCATGCTCAAGGCCAGCGAAGGCTTGAACAACCTGCGCATTCTGCTGCCAATGATCTCCGGCATTCATGAACTGGAAGAAGCGCTGCACCTGATCCACCGCGCCTGGGGCGAAGTGCGCGACGAAGGCTGCGACGTGCCGATGCCGCCGATTGGCGTGATGATCGAGATCCCCGCGGCGGTGTACCAGACCAAGGAACTGGCGCGGCAGGTGGACTTCCTGTCGGTCGGTTCCAACGACCTGACCCAATACCTGTTGGCCGTGGACCGCAACAACCCGCGGGTCGCCGATCTTTACGACTACCTGCACCCGGCGGTGCTTCAGGCCTTGCAGAACGTCGTGCGTGACGCCCATGCCGAAGGCAAGCCGGTGAGCATCTGCGGTGAGATGGCCGGTGACCCGGCGGCGGCCGTGCTGTTGATGGCGATGGGTTTCGACAGCCTGTCGATGAACGCCACCAACTTGCCGAAGGTGAAGTGGATGCTGCGCCAGATCAACCTGAGCAAGGCCAGGGAATTGCTGGCCGAGCTGATGACCATCGACAACCCGCAGGTTATCCACAGCTCGCTGCAACTGGCGCTGAAGAACCTCGGGTTGGCGCGGATGATCAATCCGGCTGCGATCTTTCAGATCTTGATCTCCACTTCCCCAAGATGCCCGCCATACGGCCCGAAACTGCGTTCGACGATATGCCGCGTGCCATCCGCCTGTACAATCAACGCCGTACTCGCCCGCGTCCCATAACTCTGGCTGGCAATGAACACACTCGACAGCAACGTCTCGGTCGCCAGCCCCACGCCGGTATCCGGCAACTCGGCAAACGGCGCGGTCTGCGCATCGCTCAATAACGCCAGCAGTGCCTGAGGCTGCGGATCATCCAGCACCTCGCTCAACGCCGCCCTGGCCTTGAGCAGCTTTGGCCACGGCGTATCCAGCCCGGCATTGGATAAACCGTAGACCCCCGGGGGCAGCATGACGGCTTCCGATTCACGTTGATTGAAGTGCCAGAGCTCATGGGGATTGCCGACCAGCAGGTTAAAGCCGCCATATTCCAGCGAACGGTCGACAACGTCGGCTAAATAGTCGTCAATTGTCAGCTCCCCGGTGAGAAAACGCGCGACCAGTTCCCCACGAGACTTGCGCCCAGGCGGTCGGTGGGGGTCGCGGATATTGGTCAGCGCCGCAAAGCGTCCGTTGGCGCCGACACCGAGCCAGGTGCCACCGGCCTCGAGATCACGCCCCGCATGCACGTGCGGGGCTTCGGGCCATGGCGCCAGAGGAAGGCTGGGGCGGGCGTAGAATTCATCGCGATTGGCCGCCACGACCAGCGGTTGGGCATGGCCCGGGCGCCAGGCAAAAACAATCAGGCACATAAGGGAGTCCTTGTGTGTTTTTTGCCCACTCTACGCAGACATCGCTCATCGATCCATCGCCTTGCACAGTGGAGCTTGAGGCCATGCATCCGTTACCATGCCGCTCCGGTTTTGGGGATGCGGGCGGGACAACCATGGAATTTCTGCTCTATCTGGCGCTCGGCGCCTGTGCAGGTGTGCTCGCCGGGCTGTTTGGCGTGGGTGGCGGAATCATCATCGTCCCGGTGCTGGTGTTCAGCTTCAAGGCCCAAGGCTTCGATCCGTCGATCCTCACGCACTTGGCCGTGGGGACGTCCCTGGCGACGATCATCTTTACCTCGGTCAACGCGGTACGCGAACATCACCGCCGTGGCGCCGTGCGTTGGCCGATCTTCATGTGGATGACCGTCGGCATTCTGATCGGTGCCGGGTTCGGCGCCTTGACGGCGGAAGCGATTTCCGGCCCCAACCTGCAGAAACTCATCGGTGTATTCGCCCTGGTGATCGCCGCTCAACTGGCACTGGACGTCAAGCCCAAGGCCAGCCGAACCGTGCCGGGCAAACTCGGTCTGACCGTGGCCGGCAGCGTAATTGGCTGGGCCTCGGCGATTTTCGGCATTGGCGGCGGTTCGTTGACCGTGCCATTCCTGACCTGGCGCAGCGTACCGATGCAGCAAGCCGTGGCCACTTCATCGGCCTGCGGTCTGCCGATTGCCCTGGCCAGTGCATTAAGTTTCATGATTCTGGGCTGGCACGATCCGTTGCTTCCGGCCCATAGTCTCGGTTTTGTTTATTTGCCGGCGCTGCTGGGCATTGCCCTGACCAGCATGGTGTTCGCCCGTTTGGGCGCGCGACTGGCCCACAGGTTGTCGCCGAGGTTGCTGAAAAGGCTGTTTGCCGCTTTGCTGTTCTGCGTCGGTCTGAACTTTCTAGTCTGAAGCATCTGCTCTGACGCACAGCGCAATCCTGGCTTAATCCTGAGGTGGCAGCGTCGCCCGGGAATTTTTAAGATTTGAACTCTAACGAGGAGTCGCAATGCTGCCTTACCCGCAGATCGACCCGGTGGCCCTGGCCATCGGTCCGCTGAAAATCCACTGGTACGGCCTGATGTACCTGATCGGCATCGGCGGCGCCTGGCTGCTGGCCTCCCGCCGGTTGAACCGCTTCGACCCGACCTGGACCAAGGAGAAGCTCTCCGACATGGTGTTCTGGATGTCGATGGGGGTGATCGTCGGCGGACGCCTGGGTTATGTGCTGTTCTACGACCTGAGCGCCTATCTGGCCAACCCGACGCTGATTTTCGAAGTGTGGAAGGGCGGCATGTCGTTCCACGGCGGTTTCATCGGCGTGATGCTGGCGGCGTTGTGGTTCGGTAAGAAGAACAACAAGTCGTTCTTCCAGCTGATGGATTTCGTTGCGCCGATGGTGCCGATTGGCCTGGGGGCCGGGCGTATCGGCAACTTCATCAATGCCGAGCTGTGGGGCAAGCCGACCGACGTGCCGTGGGCGATGATCTTCCCGCCGTTCAGCGACCCGGCGCAGTTGCCGCGTCACCCCTCGCAGCTGTACCAGTTCGCCCTCGAAGGTGTGGCGCTGTTCCTGATCCTCTGGCTGTTCTCGCGCAAGCCGCGGCCGACCATGGCGGTATCGGGGATGTTCGCGCTGTTCTATGGCATCTTCCGTTTCATCGTCGAGTTCGTCCGCGTACCGGACGCGCAGCTGGGCTATCTGGCCTGGAACTGGCTGACCATGGGCCAGGTGCTGTGCCTGCCGATGATCGTCGGCGGCCTGGTCCTGATCTGGCTGGCGTATCACCGCGCCCCGGCAACTCCAGCAGCAGCCGTATAAAATTCGAACCCCGCAGCGATGGCTGCGGGTTCAAGGACACAGGTAACTCATGAAGCAATATCTCGAACTGGTCGCACACGTCATCAAGAACGGCACCAAGCAGGCCAACCGTACCGGCGTGAACACCATCAGCTTTCCCGGTGCGATGCTGCGTTATGACCTGCAGGAAGGTTTTCCGGCGATCACCACACGCAAGATGGCCTTCAAATCGGCCATCGGCGAAATGTGCGGATTCCTCCGTGGCGTGAACAACGCTGCCGAATTCCGCGCCCTGGGCTGCAAGGTCTGGGACCAGAACGCCAACGAAAACGCCCAGTGGCTGGCCAACCCGTTCCGCCAGGGCGAAGACGACCTTGGCGAAATCTATGGCGTGCAATGGCGCAAATGGCCGGCGTACAAGCAGATTCCGCTCAGCAACCCGGCCGCCATCGAGCAGACCCTGAAGCAAGGCTACCGCCAGATTGCCGAAGGCGAGGAAAACGGCCAGGCCTATGTGGTGCTGTACAAGGCCATCGACCAGGTTCGCCAGTGCGTCGACACCATCATCAAGGACCCGGGCAGCCGTCGCATCCTGTTCCACGGCTGGAACTGCGCCCAGCTTGATGAAATGGCCCTGCCGCCGTGCCACCTGCTGTACCAGTTCCACCCGAATGTCGAGACCAAAGAGATCTCCTTGACCCTCTACATCCGCTCCAACGACCTGGGCCTGGGCACGCCGTTCAACCTCACCGAAGGCGCCGCGCTGCTGAGCCTGATCGGTCGCCTGACGGGCTACACGCCACGCTGGTTCACCTATTTCATCGGTGATGCGCACGTCTACGAAAATCACCTGGACATGCTCAACGAACAGCTCAAGCGTGAGCCGTTCCCGATGCCGAAACTGGTGATTTCCGACCGTGTGCCGGAGTTTGCCAAGACAGGTGTGTATCAGCCGGAATGGCTGGAGCTGGTGGAGCCGGGCGACTTCTCACTGGAAGGCTACGAGCACCACGCGCCAATGACCGCGCCGATGGCGGTCTGAAGTACAACACCTGAACCTGTGGGAGCGGGCTTGCCCGCGATGGCGGCGGCACATCCAACATTGATGTGACTGACATACCGCTATCGCGGGCAAGCCCGCTCCCACAGGGATTTGTGGTGTTCTCAGTGGCCGTGACTGCGGCCGACATGGGAATGCTCAGCCTCTGTCGCCACAACCCCGCCGCTCACTTCCAGCCGCTGCAAAATCCCGCATTGATCGATACCCGGCCCCTCGCCGCAGCGTTGGCGCAGGTCGAGCAGTTGTGCCTGCAAGGCCAGCAGGCCGTCGATCCGCGATTTGACGTGGTGGATGTGTTCGTCGATCAGTGCGTTGACGCTTTCGCACTGGTCCTGCGGACTGTCGCGAAACGCCAGCAGACTGCGGATTTCCTCGAGGGTCATGTCGAGGGTGCGACAGTTGCGGATGAAGGTCAGGCGCTCGGCGTGGGCCTGGGTGTAGACGCGATAGTTGCCGTCACTGCGGGCTGGTTCCGGCAGAAGGTTCTCGCGCTCGTAGTAGCGGATCGTCTCTACGGCGCAGTCCGTGAGTTTCGCCAATTCTCCAATCTTCATGACGACAATCTCCAAAACTCCAAAATGGGTGCTTGACCCTATAGTGGCTACAGGGTCTTTACTGGGCAACAGGCACTCTTATGGACGCAACCAATGAGCGATTCTCAGCATACCCACAAACCTGTAGCCGAACATGAAATCGGCGTTAAGCTTCGCCCCTTGCCCAAGCATGACCATGGCGGTCACGGCGACACTTGCTGTTCATCAAGAACGGCAGCGCCTGCGCGGGTCACGCTGAGCGAATCGCCGACGGCGGGTGCCCGTCTGAGCAGCTTTCGCATCGAGGCGATGGACTGCCCGACCGAGCAGACGCTGATCCAGAACAAGCTAAGCAAGCTGACAGGCGTGCAGCAGCTGGAGTTCAATCTGATCAACCGGGTGCTCGGCGTGACCCACGATTTGCCTGGCACCGAGCCAATCATCGAGGCGATCAAGTCCCTGGGCATGCACGCCGAACCGCTGGAGCAGGAGACTGAAACACCGGCAGCGAAACCCGACAGGAAACACTGGTGGCCATTGGCGTTGTCCGGTGTGGGCGCATTGCTGGCGGAAGTCATCCACTTCACCGCGACCGCGCCTGATTGGGTGGTCGCGGTCATTGCGCTGGTGTCCATCCTCAGCGGCGGTCTCGGCACCTATAAAAAGGGCTGGATCGCGCTCAAGAACCTCAATCTGAACATCAACGCACTGATGAGCATTGCCGTCACCGGCGCCGTCCTGATCGGTCAATGGCCAGAAGCGGCGATGGTGATGTTCCTGTTCACCGTGGCCGAGCTGATCGAGGCTCGCTCCCTGGATCGCGCGCGCAACGCCATCGGCGGGCTGATGCAGATGGCGCCGGAGCAGGCGACGGTGTTGCAGGCCGACGGCAGTTGGGTCGAGCAGGATGTCAAAATCATCGAAATCGGCGCTCGGGTGCGGGTGCGTCCCGGCGAACGCATCGGTCTGGACGGCGAAGTGCTGTCCGGGCGTTCGACCATCGATCAGGCGCCCATTACCGGGGAAAGCCTGCCGGTAGAGAAAACCGTCGGCGACAAAGTGTTCGCCGGCACCATCAATCAGGCCGGTTCCCTTGAGTACGCGGTCACTGCCGCCGCGGGTAATTCGACCCTGGCACGCATCATCCACGCCGTTGAACAGGCCCAGGGCGCGCGGGCGCCGACCCAGCGATTCGTCGATCAGTTTTCGAAAATCTACACCCCGGCAGTGTTTGTTCTTGCACTGGCCGTGGCGGTCATCCCACCGCTGTTCATGGGTGAGTTGTGGTTCGACTGGATCTATCGGGCGTTGGTGCTGCTGGTGGTGGCGTGCCCGTGCGCGCTGGTGATTTCCACGCCGGTGACCATCGTCAGCGGTCTTGCGGCGGCGGCGCGCAAAGGGATCCTGGTCAAGGGCGGCGTCTATCTGGAGGGCGGTTACAAGCTCGACTACCTGGCCCTGGACAAGACCGGCACCATTACCCACGGCAAGCCGGTGCAGACCGATTACCTGTCGCTGGACCCGACCGCCGATGCATCGGCGCCAGCCATTGCCGCCGCGCTGGCCGGGCGTTCGGATCATCCGGTTTCCCTGGCCATCGCCAAAGCGGCTGTGGATAACCAGGGTGCGACGCTGATTGTGGATAACTTCGAAGCCCTGGGCGGGCGCGGTGTGCGTGGCGAGATCAACGGCCAGCTCTACCATTTGGGCAACCATCGTCTGGTGGAGGATCTGGGCCTGTGCTCGCCGGCGCTGGAAGAAAAACTGTTTGCCCTGGAAAAGCAGGGCAAGTCGGTGGTGCTGCTGCTTGATTCGTCCGGTCCTTTGGCACTGTTCGCTGTCGCCGATACGGTAAAGGCGTCCAGTCGCGAAGCCATCGAGCAACTGCATGACCTGGGCATCAAAACCCTGATGCTCACCGGCGACAACGTCCACACCGCGCAGGCCATTGCCGCGCAGGTCGGCATCGACGAAGCCAGGGGCGACCTGTTGCCGGGGGACAAATTGCAGTCTATCGAGGCCCTTTATGCCCAGGGGCACCGGGTCGGCATGGTCGGCGACGGCATCAACGACGCGCCTGCACTGGCGCGCTCCGAGATTGGTTTCGCCATGGCCGCCGCAGGCACCGATACCGCGATAGAAACCGCCGATGTGGCCCTGATGGACGATGATCTGCGCAAGGTCCCGGCATTCATTCGCCTGTCGCGGCAGACGTCGAGCATCCTCAAACAGAACATCGCCCTGGCGTTGGTCATCAAGGCGATCTTTCTTGGGGTAACCTTCGCCGGGGTCGCTACCATGTGGATGGCAGTGTTCGCCGACATGGGCGTGAGTTTGCTGGTGGTGTTCAACGGTTTGCGCCTGCTGCGCAAGTAAAGAATGAGGGGTGGTTGTGCTGAGTGCCGAGCTGAAGGCGTTTTACATGGTGGCCCGCCTGGGCAGCATTACCCAGGCTGCCAAAAAGCTTGGCCTGAGCCAGCCGACGGTGACGACGCAGATCCGCAACCTCGAAAGCCAGTATGCAGTCGAGCTGTTCTACCGTGGCGGTCGGCGTCTGAGCGTCAGCGAGGAGGGCGCGCGGCTGCTGCCGATGGTCAAGGTGCTGATGCAGCAGGAAGCCGACATCGAGTTTTTCCTGCGTAACTGCGGCCAGGTCCAGGGCACATTGCGCATTGCCGCCACGGCGCCGTATTACATCCTCGACCTGGTAAAAACCTTTCGCGAGCGTTTGCCGCAAGTGGAAGTGTCGGTGGAAATCGGCAATTCCCAGCAAGTGCTCGAAGCGCTGGAAGAGTACCGGGTCGATGTCGCGGCGTCGTCGCAGTTGCTCGATGACGCGCGGCTGATTCGCCGGGTGCTTGGTAGCGATCCGCTGGTGCTGGCGGTGCATCGCAATCATCCACTGGCGGTTCATGATCACGTACCACTCGGCGCCCTGGCCGGGCATACCCTGCTGATGCGCGAGCCGGGCTCAACCACCCGCCGCCTGACCGAAGAATTGCTGGCAAGCGCCGGAGTGAGTTTCGGGCCGCTGCTGGAAATCGGCAGCCGCGAATCGATCCGCGAAGCGGTGCTGCGCAACATCGGCATCAGCATCATCGCCCGCCAGGAAGTACCTCATGATCCGCAACTGCGGGTGCTGACCATCGAGAAAGCACCGCAGATTCCCGAATACCTGTATTGCCTCAAGGAACGCAAGGGCGCGCGATTGCCGGCGGCGTTCCTTGGGTTGGCGCAGGAAGTTTCAGGTTGTTGAAAATCAGGTGTGCACTACGGTTTTAACCTACGGGGCGACGTTTCGATCAATTATGGTTAGTTGAAAGGCAGCGAGCTCTAAATCCTCTTCATATTCGTCAGTGAAGGCAGCAGAGAAGCCGGGAAGACGGTAGTTATATAGATGTCTGCGTCCTCCGGCGAGAATGTAAATGGTGTGCTGGTCGGTTAATGTGTTTTCTACTGTAAAATTACCGCCATTGCCTCGAACAAGACTGACGTAATAACCGGTCGGATTCGTACCGGAATAAGCGGATAGTAACCGCTCGCTGCCTTCCAGACTCAGTAAATGGTCATTGTATCGACCAGGCCCTCGTGTCCTGATCAAATAACGGTCGCCGTCGCGTTGAAAGTAAAGTAACTCCGGCTCCATGTTGAGGTCAGTTACAACGTGCTCGGGAATTCTTTCCAGCTGTTTTATAAAAGATTCACGTTTTTTGGCAGGAGTGTTCTGGTCCGTGATATAGCTTATAAGGCGATTGTAATTCAAGACAACCGATTTTCCATCAAAGCTTAATGTTCCGGTAAAGGAAAGAAGTTGTTCAGTTGGCGTCATGATGTCTCTCAATGTTTTGGGGTTGATGGTTGGAGTGTATTTGTTAGAGGCGAGATTTTGTAGGGTGTGAGGTTTGTATTGTTTTATTTCGTTGGAAGTTTGCGTAATTAAATATATGTTTATTGTGGTTTGGATGAGTATTTATTTGAGGCGCACAACGCTCCTGCCGAACTCCACCGGCACTCTAAAATTTACCAATACCACTATCAGCCGTTTTTGCCTCGCTGCCATATGACGGAAGCATTACAACCCTAGGATGGCCTTCATCTGCCAGATGAGGCCCGTCCATGAACAACTCGATCACTACTGCCCTGACCAACCCTGGCGCCCCGATGAAGGTGCGCGGCGTACAGAAACGTTTCGGCGCTTTCACCGCGCTGGATAACGTTTCACTCGACGTGGCGGCCGGTGAGCTGGTGTGTCTGCTGGGGCCGTCGGGCTGTGGCAAGACCACCTTGCTGCGCTGCATCGCCGGCCTGGAAAAGCAGGACAGCGGCGAGTTGTACCTGGGTGATCGCGACGTTTCCCACCTGGCTCCCCAGGCGCGGGACTACGGCATTCTGTTCCAGTCCTACGCGTTGTTCCCCAACCTCACCGTCGAAGCGAACATTGCCTACGGCCTCGCCGGCAATGGTCGCGACCCGATTCGCCAGCGTGTCGGTCAGATGCTGGAACTGGTAGGCCTGAGCGGCAGCGAGAAAAAATATCCCGGTCAGTTGTCCGGTGGCCAGCAGCAGCGGGTTGCACTGGCTCGCGCTCTGGCCCCGGCGCCTTCGCTGTTGCTGCTCGACGAGCCGATGTCGGCTCTCGATGCCCGGGTGCGCGAGCATCTGTGCACCGAACTGCGCCAGCTGCAACGCAACCTCGGCATCACCACCCTGATGGTGACCCACAATCAGGACGAGGCCATGCTGATGGCCGACCGTATCGCCGTGATGAACAACGGCAAGGTCGAGCAGTACGCCACGCCCCAGGAAATCTATAACCGCCCGGCCACGCCGTTCGTGGCGGAGTTCGTCGGCCAGGGCAACTGGTTGCCGTTCCAGCGCAGCAGCGACAGCCACGCCCAGGTCGGCGGGATGAGCATGCGTCTGGCCGATGGCGGTGCCAAGACCGCGTCGGGCCGTTTGTTCTGCCGTCCGGAAGCGATCAACGTCAATCCGCTGGTGCACGAGGAAAACCTGTTCCCGGCCAAGGTTCGCGAGATCACCTTTCTCGGCAACCGCTGCCGCATGAGCTTCGAGCTCGATCATTTGCCGGGCCATGCGCTGTTGGCGGAACTGGCACCGGAAGCCATGCCGCGCCTTGGCGCCCGGCAGATCATGGTCGCCTTGCCGCCGCGCAGCCTGCAGGTGTTTGCCTGATGAGCGCGAACATCGCGCTGCCGCTGCCACACAAGCAGGTTCGGCAGACTTCCCGTGCTGAGATCGGTGACCGGCTGTTCGTGGTCGGCGGCAAAGTGCTTCTGCTGGTGTTGTTGGGTGTTGCCGTATTGATGCCGTTGCTGGCGATCTTCTGGCGTGGTTTCAGCGCTGAAGCCGGGCAGGGTGGTGGTTGGGTTGCAGCGAAAGAGCTGGTGACCAGCGAGAACTTCCACTGGTTGCTCGGCAACAGTCTGAAGGTTTCCCTCAGCGTCGCGGCGATTGTCGTACCCCTGGCTTACCTGTTTGCCTACGCGCTGCAACGCACCCTGATTGCAGGTAAAGGTATCTGGCGTGGCATTTCCCTGCTGCCATTGATGGCGCCGTCGATGCTGCCCGGGATTGCGCTGGTTTACCTGTTCGGCAACCAGGGCATGCTGCGTGGCCTGCTGTCGGACAACATCTACGGCTTCTGGGGCATTGTTCTGGGTGAGGTGATCTACACCTTCCCGCACGCCTTGATGATTCTTCTGTCGGCCTTGTCCCTGGCGGATGCGCGACTGTTCGATGCGGCTTCGAGCATGGGCGCCAGTCCTGCGAAAGCGTTCCGCAGCATCACTTGGCCGGCGACCCGTCAGGCGGTTTTCGCTGCGTTCTGCCTGGTGTTCACCCTGACCATCACCGACTTCGGGGTTCCGGTGGTGGTCGGTGGGGACTATCAAGTGCTGGCGCTGGAAGCCTATAAAGCCGTGGTCGGCCAACAGCAATTCGGCCGCGGTGCCTTGATCGGCATGGTGTTGTTGCTGCCAGCGCTGTTCAGCTTTGGCGTCGATGCCTGGTTGCGTCGACGCCACGGCGACTCCATGAGCGGTCGTGCCCAGGTGTTCAAGCCTGTGCCATCGAAACTGCGCGACGCTTGCTACCTGGCCATCGTCCTGTTGATCAGCGCGGCATTGCTGCTGGTATTCGGCATGGCGGTGTTCTCGTCCCTGGTGAAATTCTGGCCGTACAACCTGTCGCTGTCGCTCAATCACTACCAGTTCAATGAAACCGCCGGTGGTGGCTGGCTGGCCTATGGCAACAGCTTGAAGATGGCCTTGGGCACGGCGTTGATCGGCAGCCTGCTGATTTTCACCGGCGCCTACCTGATGGAAAAAACCAGGGGGCAGCGCGGCCTGAACCTGACCTTGCGCATGCTCAGTTTCGTACCGATGGCGGTACCGGGCCTGGTGTTGGGGTTGGGTTATGTCTTCTTCTTCAACCTCACCGGCAACCCGCTGCATGTGCTGTACGGGACCATGACCCTGCTGATCGTCTGCACGATTGCGCACTATTTGACCACCGCACAAATGACCGCCACCACCGCATTGCGTCAACTCGATGCCGAGTTCGAAGCCGCCGCGCTGTCGCTCAAGGCGCCGCTGTACCGCCACTACTTGCGCGTCACCGTGCCGATCTGTCTGCCGGCTTTGCTGGACATCGTGCGCTACCTGTTCGTCTCGGCCATGACCACCGTCTCGGCGGCGATCTTCCTCTACAGCCCCGACACCATCCTCGCGGCGGTGGCGGTGCTGAACATGGACGACGCCGGCAACGTCGGCGGCGCGGCGGCGATGTCGACCCTGATTCTGTTCACCTCGGCGGGCGTGTCCCTGCTGCTGGCCTGGGCCTCGCGCGGATTGCTGCGCCGCTCCCAGGCCTGGCGGCAGACCGCGCCCGGTCACTGATTCACACCCTCAACTCAAATACAGGAAAAGATCATGTTCAAGCCTATGGCCCTGGCCGCCGCTGTCCTCACCGCTTTCAGCCTGAACGCCTTCGCGGCGAAAACCGAGTTGACGGTGTACACCGCCCTCGAAGCCGAACAGCTGAAAACCTATAAAGAAGCCTTCGAAAAGGCCAACCCGGACGTCGAAATCAAATGGGTGCGTGATTCCACCGGCATCATCACCGCCAAACTGCTGGCCGAAAAAGAACGCCCGCAGGCGGACGCCGTGTGGGGCCTGGCGGCTTCCAGCCTGGCGATCCTCGACCAGCAGGGCATGCTGCAAAGCTATGCACCCAAGGACCTGGGCAAGATCGGCGCCAACTACCGTGACGCCGCCAACCCGCCAGCCTGGGTCGGCATGGATGTCTGGGCCGCGACCATTTGCTTCAACACCGTCGAAGCCGAAAAGCAGGGCCTGAGCAAACCCGTGAGCTGGCAGGACCTGACCAAGCCTGAGTACAAAGGCAAGATCGTCATGCCGAACCCGGCATCGTCCGGCACCGGCTTCCTCGACGTCAGCGCCTGGCTGCAAACCTTCGGCGAGAAGCAGGGCTGGGCCTACATGGACGGCCTGCACCAGAACATCGGCCAGTACGTTCACTCCGGTTCCAAGCCTTGCAAACTGGCGGCTGCGGGTGAGTTCCCGATCGGTATTTCCTTCGAGTACCCGGCCGTTCAACTGAAACGCCAGGGCGCACCGCTGGACATCATCCTGCCGAAGGAAGGCCTGGGCTGGGAAATCGAAGCGACTGCCGTGATCAAGGGTACGGCCCACGAAGAAGCCGCGAAGAAACTGGCTGACTTCTCCGCCAGCCCTGAGGCGATGGAGTTGTACAAAGAAAACTTCGCCGTGCTCGCCCAGCCTGGCATCGCCAAGCCGCAGACCGAACTGCCAGCCGACTACGAACAGCGCCTGATCAAGAACGACTTCGCCTGGGCCTCGAAGAACCGCGACGAGATCCTGACCGAATGGCGCAAGCGTTATGACGGCAAGTCCGAGAAAGTGGCGGCCAAGTAAGATCTCCGCAGTCTGACAGGGCCTCATCGCGGGCAAGCCCGCTCCCACAAGGTATTGGTGATCCTTGTGGGAGCGGGCTTGCTCGCGAAAGCGGTCTACCATTCACCACAAATCTCACTGATCAGGAGACTTCTGATGCACAGCCATGAACAAACCGTCGCCAAGGTCTTCGCCCTCTACGAACGCTTTGGCGACAGCGATTACATAGGCGAGCCGGTGTCGCAGATCGAGCACATGTCCCAGGCCGCCCAATGCGCGATGGCCGAAGGCTTCGACGACGAAGTCGTGCTGGCGGCGTTCTTCCACGATATCGGGCACATCTGCGCCGAGGGTGCCGAGAACATGGGCGGCTACGGCGTGGTCAGCCACGAACGGCTGGGCGCCGATTATTTGCGCAATGCCGGCTTCAGCGAACGCATGGCCCGGTTGGTGGAGTACCACGTCCAGGCCAAGCGTTATCTGACACTCAGGGAGCCTGGGTACTACGAACGCCTGAGCGAAGCCAGTCGCCGGACTCTGGAATATCAGGGTGGCGTGATGACCGAGGCCGAGGCAGAAGCTTTCGCGCAAGATCCTCTGTGTGCCGTGAGTTTGCGCATGCGCCAGTGGGATGAGCTGGCGAAAGAGATGCATGTGCCGGTGATTGATCTTGGGGTGTTGAAGGAAAAAGCGGTGCGGCTGTTGGCGGCGTAAAGCTTCGGCACCGAGTAGCTGCCTTCGCGAGCAAGCCCGCTCCCACATTGGATTTGTGACTGGTCACTGATGGATGGCCCAGCACAAAACCCTGTGGGAGCGGGCTTGCTCGCGAAGACGTCAGCCCAGGCAAAACAAGTGTTCCTTCCTCTACAGCTGTTGTGCCAGAACCTCTATCTGTTCCTGCCGCTCAGCCTGATTCAACTTGGCATGAGGATTAAGCGACGACCACTGCGGATGCGCCCGCGCCTTGTTCAAAGCCTCGGGCAGTTTGCCTTCGCGCCAATTTTTGTCCTGAGGCGTGGCCACCTGGATGCTGTCCATCGCCGCATGCCCACGGGCGTTCAGCGCCTGCAGCAATTGCCGCTGGCGCAGCGCCAACAGGCGCAGCACGTTGTCATCCACCGTCAGTTCGCGCTGGCCCTTGATCTTGCCCAGCAAGCGGCTGCCATAACTGCGCGCGGTTTGCAGGGCGCCACCGGCGATGGCGCCGGCCAGTGCAGCGGCGCCGAGGGTAATCCCGCCCACCAGCAAATCGACCCCGGCCCCCGCAGCAGCACCCGCCGCGATACCGCCACCGACGCGCACACCCAGTTGCTTGAGAGTTTCCGGGTTGAACAGATCATCGCCCCAACGGCCATCGAGCAGCGGCAAATCACTGGCCGCGGCATCCTGTGGGCGGAAGGCGTAGAGCTTGAGCAGGGCCTCGACGCAACGCTGCTCGCGCTGGCGTACGGCTTTGCGCAATTCGCTGATCGCCTGTTGTTCCTGCTTGGCTTCACTGACCACGCTACGCCGGCAAGCCGCGCAATCGATCAGCAATTCGGCAATCAGTCGCTCCGCGCTTTGCTGGCGAGCCAGACGCTGGGCCTGCTGATCGGCGATCAGGCGTTCGAGTTGCGGCCGGGCCGTTTCCAGCAGCAAGGCGAGACTTTCATAGAGTCGACGCTCGCCGTCTTCCGGCGGCGCGACACTGTCGAAACGCACCAGGGCATGCAGGCCCAGCCGCGCCAGCGCTTCACGCCAGGCCGGTTCGCGGTGGTTGGCGCTGCTGACGAAATTCAGCACCGGCAGCAAGGGTTTGCCGCAACTGGCCAACACTTCCAGCTCGTCGCGATACTTGGCCAGCACCGGCTCACGGGCGTCGATCACATAGAGACCGGCATCCGACGCCAGCAACTGGCGCAGCACCTTGGCTTCCTGCTCGAAGCGTTGCCGGGCTTCGCTGCCCTCAAGGAAACGCGCCAGGCGTGCCGGACCGTCGAGGCGTTCACCCGGACGTTCCAGGCGTTCAAGGTAATCGAGCAGGGCGATGGCGTCTTCCAGGCCAGGGGTGTCGTAGAGGTCGAGCAGTGGCTCGCCGTCCACCGAAAGACGGGCGCCTTCGACGTGCCGCGTGGTACTGGGACGATGGGACACTTCACCGAAACCGACGTCGCGGGTCAGGGTGCGCAACAACGAGGTTTTACCGACGTTGGTGTGACCGACCACGGCGAGTTTCAGAGGCTGCTTCCTGGTGTCAGTCATGACCCGTCTCCAGCCAGTTCATTGGTGCACAATCGGCAAACGGCAACTCAAGCTGTTGCAGCGCCACGTGCCAGTCGCCCAGGCGTTCGGCGTCCAGCGCTTCACCGGGCGGCGCTTGCAACAACCACACGCGGGTGGCGCTGGCGCTGCGGGCCAGCTCGGCAATCAAGGCCAGGCTGCCGCGATCCGGCGAGCGCTGTGGATCGCAGGCGATGGCCAGGCGTGCCGGGGGAAAGCGGCTCAGTTGTTCGAGGAGTTTGTGCCGCGACTCGCGACTGTCGAGGATGCCGGCGTTACTGACGTTTTTCGGTAATTGCGGTGGCCACGGGCGTTGGTCGTCCAGTTCGATGGCGACCAACAGTGCGCCGTCGCTTTGCTGCTCGGTGACACCGCTTTCCACGCGATGCAGTTGCGCCGGTGCCGCATCGCTGACGCCGAGGCGTTCGCTGGTGGGCATCAAGCGTTCGCGCAGTTGCGCGTAGCCGGGCAGGTTCAAATCCAGGCGCAGCGCCGTTTGCCCTGTCTTCCAGCGCCACAGGCATAACAGCGCGAGCAGCAGGCGCGGCAAAACGCCGTAGACCAGCAGTACGCCCACCAGCCAGGCGGCCCAGGCCTGGCGAGCGCTTTCGATGTTCAGTGCGGCATCGCCACTGGCGCGGATCATCTCTACGGTAGGCACACTGAAGCCAAGCAGGGCCGGCAACGCTCCAAGGGCCTGAGTGACGGCGATAAAGGTGTCGGCACTGAGGATCGTGGTTTCCCAGACGAAGCCGTAGCGCCGGGTCGCCATCAACATCAGCAGGATCACCAGCGCGCTGAGCATCGCCAGCAACCACAGGCTGTTGACCAGCACGCCGATGGCCCAGCGATTGAGTTTCTGCCGTTGCAGTAACAGGAGCAGGGCGGGGGCCAACTGCGCGGCCTTGGCGTCACGAGCGAGTTTTTCACTGAGCCATAGCCACAGGCGTCCGAGGCTGGCGCCGTGTTCGCCGGCAAATACCAGCCCCAGGGCCCAGCTCAGCAGCAGGACCAGATTGAGCCCGAGCAGGCTGCCCAAGGCCCAGAACACATTCACCGGGTGCAGGCCGTCGCCCATAGCCGCGAAGGCCAGGCCGGCGCCGCTGATCACGGCCAGTACCGCCAACACCAGCAGCGCCAGCCGCGAGCCTTGCAGCCAGTGATTGAGGGCTGTAGTCAGGCCATCGCGTTCAGCCAGCCACAGGGCGCGGCGTTGAATGCGCGCCGGCAAATCGCCGCCGGCGCTGCGGGCCAGTCGGTTGGCTTCCAGGTCTTCCAGAGGGCCTGCATGTTCTTCGCGCAGGCGGATGGTTTCTGTCAGCCAGAGGGTATTGAGTTCAGTCACGCGGCATCCCGTCGCTTAATTGAGCTGTGAGCATAACCGCTGTGGCGCTTATCGGCGAAAGCGAGGCTCTGGTATCCTCGCCGGCATGACTAAATCACTCCCCCTCAGCCTGATCGCAGCCCTCGGTGAAAACCGTGTGATCGGCGTCGACAACAGCATGCCCTGGCACTTGCCGGGGGACTTCAAATATTTCAAGGCCACCACCCTCGGCAAGCCGATCATCATGGGTCGCAAGACCTGGGATTCCCTCGGTCGTCCGCTGCCGGGCCGCCTGAACATCGTGGTCAGTCGCCAGGCGGATCTGCAGCTCGAAGGCGCGGAGGTTTATCCGTCGCTGGAAGCCGCCGTCGTTCGCGCCGAAGCATGGGCGAAGGAACAGGGCGTTGATGAATTGATGCTGATTGGCGGCGCGCAGTTGTATGCGCAAGGGCTGGCGCAGGCTGACCGGTTGTACCTGACCCGCGTGGCGCTGAGCCCGGAAGGCGATGCGTGGTTTCCGGAGTTTGATTTGAAGGAATGGAAACTGGTTTCCAACGTTGAAAATCCGGCATTAGATGGTAAGCCAGCGTACAACTTCGAAGTCTGGGAAAAAGCTTAAAGATCGCAGCCTGCGGCAGCTCCTACAGGGTGAACGCAATTCCCCTGTAGGAGCTGGCGAAGCCTGCGATCTTTTGATCCTGGCTAAACAGTCAAGCGTGCGCCAACGCCGAATGCTCATCCGCATCCAGCAGCGCCTTGTCCGTCTGCTGCATCACCTGACTGGTGATCGCCCCGGCCGTCATCGAACCACTCACGTTCAGCGCCGTACGCCCCATATCAATCAGCGGCTCGACCGAAATCAGCAACGCCACCAGAGACACCGGCAAGCCCATCGCCGGCAGCACGATCAACGCGGCAAAGGTCGCACCACCACCGACACCGGCCACACCGGCCGAGCTCAGCGTCACAATCGCCACCAGCGTCGCGATCCACAATGGGTCCAGCGGGTTGATGCCCACGGTCGGCGCCACCATCACCGCCAACATCGCCGGGTACAGACCGGCACAGCCGTTCTGGCCAATGGTCGCGCCGAACGAAGCGGCGAAACTGGCGATGGACTGCGGGATGCCCAAGCGGCTGGTCTGCGCTTCGATGCTCAACGGAATCGTCGCTGCGCTGGAACGGCTGGTGAAGGCAAACGTCAGCACTGGCCAGATCTTGCGGAAGAACCGCAGCGGGTTGATCCCGGCGGCCGACACCAGCACGCCATGCACCACGAACATCAGGCCCAGACCGATGTAGGACACCACCACGAAACTGCCGAGCTTGATGATGTCTTGCAGGTTGGAACCGGCGACCACCTTGGTCATCAGCGCCAACACGCCGTACGGGGTCAGCTTCATCACCAGACGCACCAGACGCATCACCCAGGCTTGCAGGGTGTCGATGGCGTTGATCACTTTCTGACCTTTCTCGGCATCATCCTTGAGCAATTGCAGCGCCGCGACACCCAGGAACGCAGCGAAAATCACCACGCTGATGATCGACGTCGGCTTGGCCCGCGCCAGATCGGCGAAGGGGTTTTGCGGGATGAACGACAGCAGCAGCTGCGGCACATTCAGCTCGGCGACCTTGCCGGCGTAATCAGTCTGGATGGTTTGCAGGCGCGCCATTTCCTGAGTGCCGGCCACCAGGCCTTCGGCGGTCAGGCCGAACAGGTTGGTCAGTCCGATGCCGATCAACGCCGCGATGGCCGTGGTGAACAGCAGCGTGCCGATGGTCAGGAAGCTGATCTTGCCCAACGACGAGGCGTTGTGCAGGCGGGCCACGGCGCTGAGGATCGAGGCGAACACCAGCGGGATCACGATCATTTGCAGCAACTGCACATAGCCGTTGCCCACCAGATCGAACCAACCGATCGAGGCTTTCAGCACTGGGTTGCCGGCACCGTAGACCGTGTGCAACGCCACACCGAACGCCACGCCCAGCACCAGCGCGAGCAGGACTTTTTTCGCCAGGCTCCATGTCGTGTGGCGGGTTTGCGCCAGGCCGAAGAGCAAAGCGAGGAACACCAGCAGATTGAGGATCAGCGGCAGATTCATGAAGACTCCGATAAGACTTGTGCTGGTTGCACCCTTGGGCAACCGCGAACCGGAAAGCCTAACAGCTTGAAAACTAATGAATTAATATCAAAAACGTATGATATCCGTCGTTTTTGGAATAAGCGGATGTCGCTGTCAGAAATGCAGCTGGCGCGAAAGGGACGCGGGCGGTCGCTGACAGACGAGGACTGTCACACTTATTTGTTAGCGTCGATCTCTTTCACATTCAGGGAGAAACGCCAATGAAGTTCGCACCGAAATTACTGGCTGCAGCACTTTGCCTGGGCCTTGCCGGCCAGGTTTTCGCAACGGATCTGAAACACTGGCCAGCCGATCAGGCCAAGGCGCTGGACGCGATGATCGCCGCCAACGCCAACAAGGGTAACTACGCGGTGTTCGACATGGACAACACCAGTTACCGCTACGACCTCGAAGAGTCGTTGCTGCCGTTCATGGAGAACAAGGGCCTGATCACCCGCGACAAGCTCGATCCCTCCCTGAAACTGATGCCGTTCAAGGACACCGCCGATCACAAGGAAAGCCTGTTCAGCTACTACTACCGCCTCTGCGAACTCGATGACATGGTTTGCTATCCATGGGTCGCCCAGGTCTTCTCCGGCTTTACCCTCAAGGAACTCAAGGGCTATGTCGACGAGATGATGGCGTCCGGCAAGCCGGTGCAGGCGACTTATTACGAAGGCGACGTGGTCAAGAAACTCGACGTCAACCCGCCGAAAATCTTCACCGGCCAGCAAGAGCTGTACAACAAGCTGATGGAGAACGGCATCGAGGTCTACGTGATGACCGCCGCCTCCGAAGAACTGGTGCGCATGGTCGCGGCCGATCCGAAGTACGGCTACAACGTCAAACCGCAGAACGTGATCGGCGTGTCGTTGCTGCTCAAGGACCCGAAGACGGGCGACCTGACCACCGCGCGCAAGCAGATCACTGACGGCAAATATGACGAGAAGGCCAACCTCGGCCTCGAACTGACCCCGTACCTGTGGACCCCGGCGACCTGGATGGCCGGCAAGCAGGCGGCCATCCTGACCTACATCGATCAGTGGAAAAAACCGGTGCTGGTGGGCGGCGATACGCCGAGCAGCGACGGCTACATGCTGTTCCACAGCGTTGATGTGGCTAAGGGCGGCATCCATCTGTGGGTCAACCGCAAGGACAAGTACATGACCCAGATCCAAGGCATGATGGCCAAGAACGCCGCGGCCCAGGCCAAGGAAGGTTTGACGGTGACTGCCGACAAGAACTGGGTAATCGTCAAACCCGAAGAAATTCAATAACCCCGGTCTGAAAATCCCCTGTAGGAGCTGCCGCAGGCTGCGATCTTTTGATTCTGTTTTTCAAGATCAAAAGATCGCAGCCTGCGGCAGCTCCTACATTTGATTCGGGTCATCTCCTGACAGTCGCAACCTACGCATTCTTGCGTAAGGGACTACGACTACGCCAGAATCCGCTGGCTTGTGCGCCTGGGGGGCGGCTTCTATCGTTTCCGCGTCACTGAACATCAGTGATCGGGTTTGGTAGCCCGTGTTCACCTCGGCGCATTGCGCCACCCTTTGCAGGGGTCGTTTCTGTCTCTGCTCATATGGTGGCCATGCGCAGGGCATCTTCGGACGCGCCGGGTTCCTGGTGACCGGTCTACCAACCTGCGTATGGCCGCCACCCTCGTTTGGTAGCGAGGGTGATGGCTCCATTTTTCTCACCCGGAGCTCCATCAAATGTTGAAAGTTACCCCCGATCCTCCCGATTGCGACAACCTCTCTGCCCGCATCAACGCTACCCCGCGCAAACCCAGCCAAACATTCGTCATCGCACCGGGCCTCGACACCGAAACCCTGTTGGCCCACGCCTGCGAAGCCCTCGCCTCGGCCAATGTCATGGCCAGCGATTTCGCCGGACTGCTGGAAGGCTCGCAGCGCAGCACGATGCTGGGGATCGCGCAGGTCATCATGCTGGGCGAACTGGCGGTGAACCAGGCGCTGGATAACCTCGACCCGCAGGAATAACGCCGACTCCCTTTGTTGGAGCTGCCGAAGGCTGCGATCTTTTGACTTTGATTGTAAAAAACAAGATCAAAAGATCGCAGCCTGCGGCAGCTCCTACAGGGGATCTGTGGAAACAAAATACCCCGCACTTGGCGGGGTATTTTTTGTTCAGCGATTAAGCATCACAGCCCGTCAAGCATCGCCTTGTTACGCACGGCACCCTTGTCGGCACTGGTGGCCAGCAGGGCGTAGGCTTTCAGTGCAGTGGTTACTTTACGTGGACGCACTTCCACCGGTTTCCAGCCTTTCTTGTCCTGTTCGACGCGGCGAGCGGCCAGTTCTTCGTCGCTGACCAACAGGTTGATCGAGCGGTTCGGAATGTCGATCAGCACTTTGTCGCCGTCCTGCACCAGGCCGATTGCGCCGCCGGCAGCCGCTTCAGGCGAAGCGTGGCCGATGGACAGGCCCGAGGTACCGCCGGAGAAACGGCCGTCGGTGAGCAGGGCGCAGGCTTTGCCCAGGCCTTTGGATTTCAGGTACGAGGTCGGGTAGAGCATTTCCTGCATGCCCGGGCCGCCTTTCGGGCCTTCGTAGCGAATGATGACGATGTCGCCTTCCTTCACTTCGTCGGCGAGGATGCCGCGTACGGCGCTGTCCTGGCTTTCGAAGATCTTGGCGTTGCCTTCGAAGACGTGGATCGACTCATCGACGCCAGCGGTTTTCACCACGCAGCCGTCCAGGGCGATGTTGCCGTAGAGCACGGCCAGGCCGCCCTCTTTCGAGTAAGCGTGCTCGACACTGCGGATGCAGCCGTTTTCACGGTCGTCGTCCAGGGTTTCCCAACGGGTCGACTGGCTGAACGCGGTTTGCGTCGGGATGCCCGCAGGACCTGCCTTGAAGAAGTGGTGCACGGCTTCGTCGTTGGTCTGGGTGATGTCCCACTTGGCGATGGCTTCTTCTATGCTGCGGCTGTGCACGGTCGGCAGTTGGGTGTGCAGCAGGCCGCCACGGGCCAGCGAACCGAGGATGCTGAAGATGCCACCAGCGCGGTGCACGTCTTCCATGTGGTACTTCTGGATGTTCGGCGCGACCTTGCACAGTTGCGGCACGTGACGGGACAGACGGTCGATGTCGCGCAGGTCGAAATCGATCTCGGCTTCCTGGGCGGCGGCCAGCAAGTGCAGGATGGTGTTGGTGGAACCGCCCATGGCGATGTCCAGGGTCATGGCGTTTTCGAACGCCTGGAAGTTGGCGATGTTGCGCGGCAATACCGACTCGTCGTTCTCGCCGTAGTAACGCTTGCACAGCTCGACGATGGTGCGGCCGGCCTGCAGGAACAGCTGCTCGCGGTCGCTGTGGGTGGCCAGGGTCGAACCGTTGCCCGGCAAGGCCAGGCCCAGCGCTTCAACCAGGCAGTTCATCGAGTTGGCGGTGAACATGCCGGAGCACGAACCGCAGGTCGGGCAGGCGCTGCGCTCGTACTCGGCGACTTTCTCGTCAGAAGCGCTGGAGTCGGCGGCGATCACCATGGCGTCGACCAGGTCGAGGCCGTGGGAGGCGAGTTTGGTCTTGCCGGCTTCCATCGGACCGCCGGAAACGAAGATCACCGGGATGTTCAGGCGCAGGGACGCCATCAGCATGCCCGGGGTGATCTTGTCGCAGTTGGAGATGCAGACGATGGCGTCGGCGCAGTGGGCGTTGACCATGTACTCGACGGAGTCGGCGATGATCTCGCGGCTCGGCAGCGAATACAGCATGCCGTCGTGGCCCATGGCGATGCCGTCATCGACAGCGATGGTGTTGAATTCCTTGGCCACGCCGCCAGCGCGTTCGATCTCGCGGGCGACCAGTTGCCCCAGGTCCTTGAGGTGCACGTGGCCCGGTACGAACTGGGTGAACGAGTTGGCAATGGCGATGATCGGCTTCTTGAAGTCGTCATCTTTCATCCCCGTGGCGCGCCACAGTGCGCGGGCGCCGGCCATGTTGCGGCCGTGGGTGGATGTTTTCGAGCGGTAATCAGGCATGAAGCACTCCGGGCGGCTAATCAGGTATCAAAAGGGAAGTGAGCTTCTATTGACGTCTGGAACACTCAGAAATGGCCGCGTGTCCGGAAGTTGCCGATAACTTTGCGGGATCGCCGCGCGCTTCAGCTTGAGCTCATAAACCCGCCGGGGATGACTGGCGATGAATGTTCGCGATTCTACACGGCTGGCGTCAGTTGGGAATGCCGGGAAGCATGGACTTGGCATTCACGAGACGTGCGGACTGAATCACTGTAGGAGCGAGCTCGCTCGCGATGGTCGTCAACGATAACGCTGGAAGGCTGGCACCCCGTGGCGTTCTCGCGTTCATCGCGAGCAAGCTCGCTCCTACAAGGGATACGTATTAGAGCCAAATGGCATCCCACAGCGAGTAATCACCTACATGAGCGACAAGCCCGGCGCGCAATGGGTTGGCGATGATGTATCGCGCTGCTGCTTTCAAATCTTCCTCGCGACGCAAGGCCCGGTCGAAGTAGCCCTTTTGCCATACAGGTGCACACAGACTTCGCTGCTTATTGATGTGTCGTGCACAGCGGGATTTAGTGGCTTGCATCAGTTTCGGCAGATCACCGTTATGCAGTTCCACCAGCCAGTGAAAATGGTCTGGCATCACCACCCAGGCTACAGAGGTGGCAATGCCGGTTTCCTGAGCTTTTCTGAATTCCTGCACCACCAGACGACCCATGCGCCAATCTTTGAAGATCGGTTGCCGTTCGTGGGTGACTGCGGTCAGTAGATAGATGCGACCAGGCTCTGAATGACGACCGGTACGTAATTGATGGGCTTTCGGCGTGCTGGACATTCCGTTGTCCTCTTCTGAGATGTGAAGAGAAACGATAGGTATGCAATGGGTGCTTGTCGCAGTGACAGTGGTTCTGGATATGTCATGTAAATGTAGGAGCGAGCTTGCTCGCGATGAATCCGAGAGCGCCGCGGGGCGCCAGACTCCCCCGCGTTATCGTTGACGACCATCGCGAGCAAGCTCGCTCCTACAGGAAGGGCGGCGATTGATCAGGGTATTAAGGCCGAGCGCCACCGCGCTGAGCAGCAGGAACGCCAGTGCCAGGGTCGTTTGCAGATCTATACCACTTAGATTGATCAATGCGCTGGTCAAGCCGCCAAAAATGAAAACCAGTGTGTTCCCGGCCGACGCCGAAGTGCCGGCGTTGTCCGCAAACACGTCCATCGCTTTGGATGTGGCAATGGGGCGGGCAATGGTCGTGCCGGCGGTGCAGATGATCATCGGCACCAATACCGTCAGGGTCGAAAGTCCAAGCCTGCTTGCGAGTAAAAGCATCACCACTCCCGAGAAGAAAATCAGGCCCAAGCCGACGATGATTTGAGTATTGGGTGTTATCCGGCTGGAAAGCATCCGGGCGGCGATGCCTCCAATGATATAAGCCGCGCCATAGAGCAGAAGGGTCAGGGAGAATGCATAGGGCGACATGCGTAGCTGATCCATGAAGATCAACGGCGAAACGACGATAAAGGAAAAATGGCAGGTAAAAGCGATGGCCGCGATTAACCAATAGCCCAAGAAGCTCGCATTGCCACACACCCGACGATAGGCGTGGAAAATGTTTTGGCGTGAGGTCACGGCAGGTCGCTGGTCTTCCAGCATGAAACACGCCTTCAGAAACACGACGACGGCCAAGGCTATAAACAGGAAAAAGCTACCGGGCCAATCAAGTGCTTGCTGCAAGACACTGCCCAACAACGGCGAGACGGAAATGAATACCCCGCTGGCCGTGACCATCAGAATCCGCAGCCGATCCCGCTCCTTGCCTTCAAACAGATCCTGGACCAGCGCCTGCGACAGCACGAAGCAACCGCAGCCGATGGCCTGCAGCATCCGGAAAAACAGGAACCAGACGTATTCGGTGGTCAGGATGCACCCAGTTGCACCGACAATCGATACCGCCATACCCGCCAGTAATAGCCCTTTTCGGCCGATAACATCGGACAGAGGGCCGATCAGTAGCTGAGACAGGGAGATGCCGACAGCGAAGAGGCTGATGGACAGGGAAATATCCGCAGTCGTGGTCCGAAAGTGTTTGGCCAGAGCGGGAAAGGAAGGGAGCAAAACATCAAGGGGAAAGACGCTCAGCAGCGTCATGGTCAGCAGCAATAGAATGGCTGATGATTTTTTTGCAGTGTCTTCTGAGTGTGTCATCAGCCCATTTACTCGAACTTTGCGAGGAGTCGAGGATTGGTTCGATGGCGGGCGAAGTCAATCTGCAGGGCGGTGGGAGCGTTCCTGATCAGCTGTAGGAATGTTCTTGTCTGTGTTGGGCGGGGCACCGCTCCCGCACTGGTTCAGCCCAGTACGGGAGCGCCAGCGTTTTAGCTGTTTGGCAGCAACCGGCAGGTAATGCTCTTGATATACCGAGTCTCGGCAATCGCTGGATGCACCGGATGATCCGGCCCCTGGCCGCCGCGTTCCAGCATCTGGATGTTGCGGTCCAGGTGGCGGGCGCTGGTGAGCAGGATGTTCTGCAGGTCGTCTTCCGGCAGGTGCATCGAGCACGATGCGCTGACCAGGATGCCGTCCTTGGTGAGCAGGCGCATGGCTTGTTCATTCAGGCGGCGGTAGGCGCCTTCGCCGTTTTTCATGTCTTTCTTGCGTTTGATGAACGCCGGCGGGTCGGCCACGATCACGTCGAAGCGTTCTTCGCTGGCTTTCAGTTCTTTGAGGGCTTCGAACACGTCGCCTTCGATGCAGGTCATCTTGTCGGCGAAGCCGTTCAGCGCGGCGTTGCGCTCGACGCCGTCAAGGGCGAAGGCCGAGGCGTCGACGCAGAACACTTCACTGGCGCCGAACGCAGCAGCCTGCACGCCCCAGCCGCCGATGTAGCTGTACAGGTCCAGCACGCGTTTGCCTTTGGCGTACGGCGCCAGGCGTGCGCGGTTCATGCGGTGGTCGTAGAACCAGCCGGTTTTCTGGCCCTGGATGACCGGTGCTTCGAATTTCACGCCGTTCTCTTCCAGTGCGACCCACTCCGGCACCAGGCCGAACACGGTTTCGACGTAGCGCGTGAGGCCTTCGGCGTCACGGGCGGCGGAGTCGTTCTTGAACAGGATGCCGCTTGGCTTGAGCACTTGGGTCAGTGCTGCAATCACGTCGTCTTTATGGGCTTCCATGGTCGCCGAGGCGATCTGCACCACCAGGATGTCGCCGAAACGGTCAACCACCAGGCCAGGCAGCAGGTCGGAGTCGCCGTAGACCAGGCGATAGAACGGCTTGTCGAACAGGCGCTCGCGCAGGGACAGGGCCACGTTCAGGCGGTGCACCAGCAGCGATTTGTCCAGCGGCAGCTTGATGTCGCGCGACAGCACGCGGGCGCAAATCAGGTTGTTCGGGCTCATGGCAACGATGCCCAGCGGCTTGCCGCCGGCGGCTTCGAGGATCGCCTGGTCGCCGGCCTTGAAACCGTGCAATGGCGTAGCGGCTACATCGATTTCGTTGCTGTAGACCCACAAGTGACCGTTGCGCAGACGACGGTCGGCGTTGGCTTTGAGGCGCAGGCTAGGCAGGGACATGTCGTCGCTCCGGAAAAAAGAGCGGGAGTATAGCGTGTTGAGACCCCGGATTGGCCTGCAAGTGGACATGTGGCGAGGGTTGTCTTGCGATTTGGTATGTCGGATCCAACTTCATAAAGGTTAGAATCGCCGTCTGACCCAGAGTGTGTACTTATGTCCCAAGAGCTGACTTCCGAACAGATCCAACAAGCCCTGCAGGGCATCAGCGTACCGGCCCAGCCGCAGATCATGGTGGATTTGCAGATGGAGCAGTACATGCCCGATCCGGATCTGGAAGTCATTGCCAAGCTGATATCCCAGGATCCGGGCCTTTCCGGTTCCCTGCTGAAGATCGTCAATTCGCCGTATTACGGGCTGAGCAACAAGATTGCCTCGATCCAGCGCGCGGTCAATCTGCTGGGCAGCCGCTCGGTCATCAACCTGATCAATGCGCAGTCGATCAAGGGCGAGATGAATGACGACACCATTGTCACCCTGAACCGTTTCTGGGACACCGCTCAGGACGTGGCCATGACCTGCCTGACCCTGGCCAAGCGCATCGGCGTTGAAAATGGCGACGAAGCCTATGCCCTGGGCCTGTTCCACGACTGTGGCGTGCCCTTGATGCTCCAGCGTTTCCCCGACTACATGGGGGTTCTGGAGCAGGCCTACGCCAACGCCAGTGCCGAATGCCGGGTGGTGGACACGGAGAATCAGGTGTTCAATACCAATCACTCGGTGGTCGGCTATTACACGGCCAAGTCCTGGCGTCTGCCGGAACATGTGAGCGCGGCGATCGCCAATCATCACAATGCGTTGGCGGTATTCAGCGATGAGACTTCGCGCAACAGTTCGTTGAAGAACCTGTTGGCGATCCTGAAAATGGCCGAGCACATTTGCGCGTCGCATCGGGTGCTGGGCAATCAGGCCGAAGATCACGAGTGGAACAGCATCGCGCCGCTGGTGCTCGATTATGTCGGCCTCTCGGATTACGACTTCGAGACGCTCAAGCAGACGATCCGCGACCTCGGCACTCATCGCT
Source organism: Pseudomonas sp. B1(2018) (assembly GCF_003097365.1). Classification (NCBI taxonomy): domain Bacteria; kingdom Pseudomonadati; phylum Pseudomonadota; class Gammaproteobacteria; order Pseudomonadales; family Pseudomonadaceae; genus Pseudomonas; species Pseudomonas sp. B1(2018). The sequence continues at coordinate 117,867 of NZ_PYUK01000002.1, read as the reverse complement.
GAGTGTCGGACCTTTCCAGGCCATGCGCCTGATCCGAGAGCACCATGCCTGAATTGCCAGAAGTCGAAACCACCCGTCGCGGCATCGCGCCGTACCTGGAAGGCCAGCGAGTCAGCCGGGTGATCGTGCGAGATCGCCGTCTGCGCTGGCCGATCCCCGAGGACCTCGATGTGCGCCTGTCCGGCCAGCGCATCGTATTGGTGGAGCGGCGCGCCAAGTACCTGCTGATCAACGCCGAAGTCGGCACCTTGATCAGCCATTTGGGCATGTCAGGCAACTTGCGCCTGGTGGAGGCCGGGGTGCCGGCGGCCAAGCATGAGCATGTGGACATCGAGCTGGAATCGGGCCTGGCCCTGCGTTACACCGATCCGCGACGTTTCGGCGCAATGCTCTGGAGCCTCGATCCGCTCAATCACGAATTGCTGATTCGCCTGGGGCCTGAGCCGCTGACCGACCTGTTCGACGGCGAGCGGCTGTTCCAGCAGTCCCGTGGCCGTTCGATGGCGGTCAAGCCGTTCATCATGGATAACGCGGTGGTGGTGGGTGTCGGCAATATCTACGCGACCGAAGCGTTGTTCGCCGCTGGAATCGACCCGCGTCGTGAAGCCAAGAGCATTTCCCGTGCGCGGTATTTGAAACTGGCCATCGAGATCAAGCGCATCCTGGCGGCCGCCATCGAGCGCGGCGGTACCACGCTGCGGGACTTTATCGGTGGTGACGGTCAGCCTGGTTATTTCCAGCAGGAACTGTTCGTGTACGGCCGTGGTGGCGAACACTGCAAGGTCTGTGGCACGGGGCTGCGGGAAGTGAAGCTGGGGCAGCGTGCCAGCGTTTTTTGCCCGCGTTGTCAGAGCTGAAAGTCAAAAGATCGCAGCCTTCGGCAGCTCCTACAGGGGAATTGTGTTTTCTGTAGGAGCTGCCGAAGGCTGCGATCTTCTGGTGCGTCAAGCCTTGCCGGTAATCTTGCGGTACTTCTCCATCAACTGTTCTTCAGTCTCCGGATGGGCTTCGTCCAGTGGAATGCAATCCACCGGGCAGACCTGCTGGCACTGCGGTTCGTCGTAGTGGCCGACACACTGGGTGCACAGGTTCGGGTCGATCACATAGATCTCTTCGCCCTGGGAAATGGCGGCGTTCGGGCACTCGGGTTCGCAGACGTCGCAGTTGATGCAATCGTCGGTGATGATCAGGGACATGCTAACTCCAGCCGGGGCGGCAGGCCCGGGCGCAATAAACCAATGCGTGTAATTGTGCCGCATTGGCGCCCGTGTTGCACGCAGGTGCGACGCGCTGTAGGAGCCAGCCTGCTGGCGATGAAGCCGAGAACGCCGCGGGGTGTCAGGTTTCCCGCGTTATCGTTGACGTCCATCGCGAGCAGGCTCGCTCCTACAGATTGCGGGGTTATTTCTTGAAGCGCTCGGTCAGGGCGTCCGCCACCGCTGGGTGTACGAACTTGGTGATATCGCCACCCAGGGCCGCAATTTCACGGACCAGCGTCGAGGAAATGAACGAATAACGCTCGGACGGGGTCAGGAACAGGCTTTCCACATCCGGCGCCAGTTGGCGGTTCATGTTGGCCAGCTGGAATTCGTATTCGAAGTCCGACACCGCACGCAAACCACGCAGGAACACGTTGGCATTCTGCTCTTTGGCGAAATGCGCCAGCAGCGTCGAGAAACCGACGACTTCAACGTTCGGCAGATGTTTAGTGACCTCGCGCGCCAGTTCCACCCGTTGTTCCAGAGGAAACAGCGGGTTTTTCTTCGGGCTGGCCGCGACGGCGATGATCACGTGATCGAACAGGCGCGAGGCGCGTTCGACCAGATCGCCATGGCCCTTGGTAATAGGGTCGAAGGTACCTGGGTACAACACTCGGTTCATCGCGTCGTCCTGGCGGGAATCCGTTGGGGAGTCGGATGGTATCGCAGCCTTCCCGGTCGGCCAAGTCGCCTGTTGGGTAAGAAAGCACTATAGACGATGGGAATAATCGTCATTTTCATGGGTTTTTTAAACGTTCGGCCAGGGAAGTCGCCAGTTGTGCCGTCAGTCCGTAGACCGATAATTGCGGATTGGCGCCAATGCTGGTGGGGAACAGCGAGCCGTCGTGGATCGACAGATTGCCCAACTGATGGTGTCGGCCGAGGCTGTCGGTCACTGCGTTTGTCGGGTCTTCACCCATGGCGCAGCCGCCCATCACATGGGCACTGCCCAGGCGTGTGCGGTACAACTCCAGGCTCAGGCCGTCGATCAGCGTACGGGCTTCGGCGAGGGTCTTCACGTAGCGGGCGTCGGCGTGCATCGGCATCACGGCCCTGGCGCCACCGGCAAACTGGATCTCGGCCATGCTGTGGAATGCCCGGCGCAAGCCATCCCAGGCGTAAGGCGAGAGCTGGTAATCCAGCACCGGCGTGTCGTCGCTGCGCAATTCGACGCTGCCACCGGGGCTGTCCGGGTGAAAACCGTCCCGCAGCAACGCCAGCATGGCGTGGGTATGGGGCAGATTGGCCATGTGCTGTGAATTCTCTTGGCCGAAACCGCCGAGCAAGGTGGCGGCCAGCGCCGGATGCAATGGCGGGACCTCCAGTTTGAAGGACATCTTGCCCGTGGTGCCGTCCTGCCACTGGAAATGGTCGGAATAGATCGACTGCGGCGCGCCGTAGAAGGGGTTGACGACTTCGTCGAACAACGCGGCGGACATGTTCACCGGGTGCAGGAACGTACGTTTGCCCAGGCGCTTGTGCGGGTCGGGTGCCCCGGAGCGCATCAGCAAGGCCGGGCTGTTGATGCCGCCACCGGCCAGCACGAAATGCCGCGCCTTGACCGTGATGGTGCGCCCGGTCGGTGCGACGCAGCGTTCATCCATCGCCGAACAGTGCAGGCCGGTGATCTTGTCGCCGCTGATCGTGAGTTTTTCGGCGCGGGCCAGGTAAAGCAGCTCGCCGCCTTTTTCCAGGGTCGCCGGAATGGTGGTGACCATCATCGATTGCTTGGCGTTGGTCGGGCAGCCCATGCCGCAATAGCCGAGGTTCCAGCAGCCACGAACGTTGCGCGGGATGACGTGCCAGCTGTAACCCAGTTCCTGGCAGCCCTTGCGGATCACATCGTTATTGGCGTTGGGTGGCACCATCCACGGCGCGACGCCCAGGCGCTGCTCCATTTTCTCGAACCACGGCGCCATGTCCGCCGGGCTGTGACCCTTGACGTTGTGCTCTTTGGCCCAGTGTTCCAGGGTCGGTTCCGGGGTGCGGAAACTGGAGGTCCAGTTGATCAGCGTGGTGCCGCCCACCGCCCGGCCCTGGAGGATGGTGATTGCGCCATCCTTGCTCATGCGGCCGATGCCTTCCTGGTAGAGGCTGCTGTAGGCCTGGTCTTCAAGCAGCTTGAAGTCGCTGCTGGTCTTGAGCGGGCCTTCCTCGATCAGCAGCACTTTGTAACCGGCCGCGCTGAGGATTTCGGCGGTGGTGCCGCCGCCGGCACCGCTGCCGATGATCGCCACGTCTGCTTCGAGTGTCAGGTCCTGGGTCAGTTGTGAGCCGTTGTAGGTTTTCCAGCCTCGGGCCATGCCTTCGCGAAACGGATCGGGTACGGGCATCTTCGGGTTCTCTTTTTATTATGGTTCAGGTGCTGTGGTGATAAGACTGACGCCTTCGCGAGCAAGCCCGCTCCCACAGGGGCACGCGGTCAATGTGGGAGCGGGCTTGCCCGCGAAGGGGGCGACTCGGTCTCAGACAGTGGGCGGCCCGGGATACCCGCAATGCGCCCACGATTCCTTGCGGCCATACCAGGCCATCATCACCAGTTGCAGCAAAGAGCTGTGGCCCATGCGCAACAGGCTCAACGAGCTGTTTTCCCAACGATCGAGGAATTGCCGGATATCGTCGGCGCTGGCGTTTTCCCAGCTGCCCCAGATTCCGGTCAACGGTCCGCGGGTGACGGCCATGCCCAGCACATCGAACAGTTGGCGGGTCAGTTTGAGCATTTCCGGCGACAGGTGCGCGAGGTTGTCATCCAGGCTTTCAAGTGTGCCTTCGACAGCCTCCGGCATCCGTTCGGAGGTCACGGCGCCATCGAGCATGACCGGAATCAACGCTCGCAAGAACAGTAGGTCGCCGCTGCGCAGCGTGACGAAGCCACTGGCCGGGACGCTCGCCGAACAGCCGCTGAGGCTGGCGCCCAACCCGGCAGTGGCGAGAAAGGCGCTGGCGCCGAGGCTGAATTTAAGCAACCCGCGCCGTGACAGCGCGGGTGTATCGGACAGACTGGGATTCATTATTGTTATTACCCGGCGGTGATGATCGTTAGCGGATGAACAGTTTCTGGATCAGCTTCTGGATCGATTTGCCATACGGCGGGTAAATCAGTTTCGCCGCGTTGAACCGCTGTTTGATCAAGACACCCTTGGCCTTGCTGAAGGTCAGGAAGCCTTCATGGCCATGGTAGTGACCCATGCCCGAGGCACCGATGCCGCCGAACGGCATGTCGTCCTGGGCGACGTGCAGCAGCGTGTCGTTCAGGCACACGCCGCCGGAGTGGGTTTCGTGCAGCACGCGCTGTTGTTCGCGCTTGTCGTAGCCGAAGTAGTACAGCGCCAGTGGGCGCGGGCGTTGATTGATGTAAGCAAAGGCCTGGTCCAGATCCTTGTACGGCACGATCGGCAACAGCGGCCCGAAGATTTCGTCCTGCATCACCGTCATCTCGTCAGTGACATTGAGCAGCAGGCTATGGCTCATGCGGCGGCCCTGGCCCTGGTCGAACAGCGGCATCAGCAACGCACCCTTGCTGGTGGCGTCGCTGATGTAGCCGTTGAGGCGGGCCAGTTGTCGCTCATTGATGATCGCGGTGTAGTCCGGGTTGTCGGCCAGCGTCGGATAAAACCCGCGGACGGCAGAGCGGTAGGCTTCGACGAAACCTCCCACGCGATCCTCCGGCACCAGCACATAGTCCGGGGCCACGCAGGTCTGGCCGGCGTTCAGGGTTTTACCGAAGGCGATGCGCTCGGCGGCGTCCTTGAGCGGTACATCGCGGGAAACGATGGCCGGGGACTTGCCGCCCAGCTCAAGGGTCACCGGGGTCAGGTTTTCCGCAGCGGCGCGCATCACGTGTTTGCCGATGCTGGTGGCGCCGGTGAACAGCAGGTGATCGAACGGCAGACGTGAAAACGCCACGCCAATGTCTGCCTCGCCAAGGACCACGCACACCAGGTCTTCGGGGAAGATACGCTCCAGCAGTTGCTTCATCAGCAGGCCGGTCGCGGGGGTCGACTCACTGAGCTTGAGCATCACCCGGTTGCCCGCCGACAGCGCGCCGACCAACGGACCGATGGCCAGGTACAGCGGGTAGTTCCACGGCACGATGACCCCGACCACGCCCAGCGGTTGGTAAACGACTTTGGCAGAGGCGGGCTGGAAAGCGACACCGACCTTGCGCCGCGAAGCTCGCATCCAGCCCTTGAGGCGTTTGCTGGCGTAATGGATACCGTGCAGGCTGGGCATCAGTTCGGCGACCAGGGTTTCATCGGCGCTGCGATGGCTGAAGTCCTGGCTGATCGCGTCGATCAAGGCCTGGCGTTCGCTGTTCAATAAATCCTTCAGGGCCTTGAGCCATTGCTGGCGCTGCGCGGCGGGTGGCATCGGGTTGGCGGCGTAGGCAGCACGCTGGGCGTCAAACAGGGCCTGAAGCTCTTCCAGCGGCTGCTGTAGGTTTTGCAGGTAGGAAATGTCAGCAGTCATGGTCGGCTCCGGATTTATTGTAATGAGGTACTTTTTAGAGTCTATGCTCTAAAAAGTCAAATGACATCCTGGAACAGCTTTGTTTTATCCGCTCGCGGATAGATCTAAGATGCCCGTCAACGCACTCTGAATTTAAGCTCAAGCCATGGCCCCACGGATCAAAACCAGCGAGCGCATCGTGCAGAACAGCCTGGAGCTGTTCAACCAGCAGGGCGAGCGCAGCATCAGTACCAACCACATTGCCGCCCATATGGAAATTTCCCCGGGCAACCTGTACTACCACTTCCCTAACAAGCAGGCGATCATCGCCGTGCTGTTCAGCGAGTACGAAAGCCTGGTGGACAGCTTCCTGCGCCCGCCCCAGGGCCGCGCCGCCACGGTGGAAGACAAACGCTTCTACCTCAAGGAGCTGCTGTCGGCGATGTGGCGCTATCGCTTTCTGCATCGCGATCTCGAACATTTGCTCGACAGCGATCCGGACCTCGCCGACCGCTATCGACGTTTCTCCCAGCGTTGTCTGATCCAGGGGGCGGCGATCTACGAAGGTTTTGTCGCCGCCGGTATCCTGGAGATGGACAAAGTGCAGATCGAATCCCTGACGCTCAATGCCTGGATCATCCTCACGTCCTGGGTGCGCTTCCTGTGCACCACGCGGGAAAACTCCAGCCACTTGAGCGAACAGGCCATTAAACGCGGGGTTTATCAGGTGCTGGTGCTGGAAGCCGGGTTCGTCACGGATCAGTCCCGCGATGCGGTCAAGGCCTTGTTCGAAGAGTTTTACGTGCCCCTGGCCCAGGCGCTCGAGGAAGTGTCGTAGGATCGATGTCTGATAAAAATCACAGGAGCCCGTTATGCCCATTGCGCAACTGATCAGCCCGCAAGCACTGGACCTGAAAAAGGACCAGGCGGGGCTGGTGATTCTGGATTGTCGTTTTGCCCTTGAAGACCCGGATTACGGTCAGCGCAGCTATGCCGAAGGGCACATCGCCGGTTCGAGCTATGCCGACCTCGAGCGAGATCTGAGTGGCGTGGTGGTCAAGGGCGTGACCGGGCGCCATCCGCTGCCCGAGCCTGCGCAACTGATCGAGCGCCTGCAGGCCTGGGGCATCAACGCCGATAGCGAAGTGGTTCTGTACGACGACGGTCCGGGGGCCTATGCGGCGCGGGCCTGGTGGTTGCTGGCCTGGTTGGGCAAACGCGACGGTGTATTTATCCTCGATGGTGGTCTCAAGGCCTGGCACGCGGCCGGTTTGCCGTTGAGCCTGGATGCGCCGGCGATCACTCGTGGATCCTTCACCGGCAGTCCTGACACGGCATTGCTGATCAGTGCCGAACGGCTGCAAAAGCGCCTCTCCCGGCCGGAACTGACCCTGCTCGATGCCCGCGCACTGCCGCGTTTCAAGGGGGAAGTGGAACCGATCGATCCGATTGCCGGGCACATTCCTGGCGCTCAATGTGCGGCGTTTACCGACAACCTGGGCAGTGACGGGCGTTTTCTGCCGGCCGATCAGCTCAAGCAGCGCTTTGCCGCAAAACTGGGCGATCGTTCGCCGAAGGATCTGGTGGCGTACTGCGGTTCCGGCGTGACGGCGTGCCACAACCTGTTTGCGTTGTGTCTGGCCGGTTATCCACTTGGCTCGTTGTATGCGGGGTCGTGGAGCGAGTGGATCAACGAGCCTGCGCGGGGCATAGCCACGGGCGAATGAGACAAAAGCAGGATCAAAAGATCGCAGCCTTCGGCAGCTCCTACAGATGTACTCATACCATGTAGGAGCTGCCGAAGGCTGCGATCTTTTAGTTTTTAAAGCCGAGCTGTGCGATACGCCCCCGGTCCAACCCCATACACCTGCTTGAACTGTCGACTCAGGTGGCTCTGGTCGGCAAACCCCAGCTGCATGGCGACTTCCAGCGGCAGACAACCACTCTGCAGCAACGCCCGCGCCCGGGCGATGCGCTGTTGCATCAGCCAGGTGTGCGGCGGCATGCCGGTGGCCCGGCGGAACACCCGGGCGAAATGGAAGGGCGAGAGGTTGACCGCCGCCGCCAACGTCTCCAGTGAGGGCGGCGCTGCCAGTTGCGCGTGTAGCAATTCCTTGGCCAGGCTCACGGCCCGGTGTTCCTTGCCGGGTTTAGCGGCATCGGGCACCGCCGCGTGACGCTGCAACAGCGACAGCACCAGTTCGCGCCAGACCGTTTGTTGCTGCAAGGCGGTGGCGGGGCTTTCCAGCAAGCGATGGAGTTGGCAGAAGCCGTTCACCAGGTCCTGATCGCGATACAGCGTGGCGCCAAAGGCCGGCAGGTGGTGGGTCGGCAGTTCGAGTTCGGCCAGCAGCGAGGTTATCTGCCCGCTGTCCGGATAAAACGCCCGGTAAAGCCAGCCATCCTCGGTGCCTTTGTGGCCGGTATGCAATTCGTCAGGGTTGATCAGCACCAGCGTGCCGCTGCCAGCCAGGTGTTCGGCACCGCGATAGCGATACCGCTGGGCGCCGGCCATGATCATGCCGATCACATAGCCGTCATGCACGTGCGGGGCGAAACGATGATCGATGTAGCGGGCGGACAACAACTCGACCCCGGCCAGGGGCGGGGTTTGCCAGAAGTGGATTGACTCGCCCTGGTCAGCGTCCATGATTCAAGCGCGCCCCGTGGCGGCCAGCCACTCGGGGATGCGCCGTTCAAGGTAGTAACCCGGTTGCCTGAGCGTGCCGTCGACGAAGCCGACATGCCCGCCCTTGGCTTGCAGCTCGAATTGCGTGGATGCGGACAACTCATCGGCGTGCGGCAGGCTGTGGGGAAACACGAAGGGATCGTCGGCGGCCTGAATCATCAAGGTCGGCGTACGGATCTCGCCGAGGAAGTAGCGGCTCGAGGCACGGCGATAATAATCCTCGGCATCGACAAAGCCGTTCAGCGGTGCGGTAACCCGGCCATCGAAATCCCAGAACGTACGCATGTTTTCCAGCGAGCCGAGCGCAGCCAATGCGGCCAGTCCATCCTCGCGTCCGTCGTGCTGGAACTGTCGCTGTTTGTTCTTGATGTAGGCGACCATCTCGCGCATGAAATGTGCCTGGTAAACCTTGGAGAAACCCTGGCCGATGCGATCGGCGCACTGGTCCAGGCGGAACGGCACCGATACCGCCACGGCGGCCGTCACCCCGCTGTCGCTGCCGGTTTCGCCCAGATGCTTGAGCAGAACATTACCCCCGAGGGAGTAACCCACCGCAAAGAGTGGTGCGAGAGGTCGTTTGGCCCGCAAGTGTTTGATCGCTTCGGCCAGGTCTTCACTGGCACCGGAATGGTAACTGCGTGGCAGCAGATTGGGTTCGCCCGAGCAACCGCGCCAGTTCAGCGCGACGCTGGCCCAGCCCCGGTCACCCAGGGCTTTTTGCAGGCCGGCGACATAAGGTGAATTCGAGGACCCGGTGAGCCCATGCAGCACCAGCACCAAAGGCGCGTCGGCGCTGTGCGGACCGTGCCAGTCCAGATCGAGAAAGTCGCCATCTTCAAGCCACAGGCGTTCGCGTTCGCGGCCGATGTGCACGGTTTTGCGCCACAGCGGCCCCCACAAGGTTTGCAAGTGCGGATTGCCGAGGCCGAAGGCTGGGGTGAACGGTGACTGGGCCATTGCGGGGTGCGGGTGCACAGCGATTCTCGGAGAAAGTGCTCATGGGTCTGCCCGAAGGCGCGGCGGGACAGCGCCGCGACCGCGTCGTCGGGGGGTAACTAACTTGCCACAATCTCGTCAGGTGCGCGACACATGGCGTTGGTTGCGCTTTCGATTGGAGCGGGTAGCGGTTGTTGATCTGCCTTCGGCCCCAGGATGACAACGCGCCATTGGTCGGCGTGGTAATGCCGGTTGAGCGCGGTTTTGATGGATGCGAGGTTCAGCTTCAAGGCGGCTTGCGTGGAGAAGTCGAGGTCCAGCGGCAGATTGTGGGTACTGATGGCGTACAACTGGCTCAAAATCTGCGCATTGGTAGCGCTGTTCAACGGTGCGCTGCCGGCCAGTTGCTGCTGGCTGTCGTCAAGTTCCTCTTGGGTCGGCCCTTGGGCCAGGAAGTCGCTGAACATCGTCTTGATATGGGCCAGTACGGCATCGACCTGCTCTGGTGGGGTCTGCAATCTAATGGTCAGCAATCCTTGTGCCTGTAGGGCTGAGAGGTCGGCTTCGACGTGGTAGGTCAGGCCTCGGCGTTCACGGAGTTCATTGCTCAGTCGGTTGCTGAAAACCCGCATGGCCATCTGCAGCGCGTCGTAGTCCGGGCTGCTGCGCAGGACACTTGGCTGGGCAAGGCGCAGGTAAGCCTGGGTCGTTGGTCGCTCAACCCGCAGCAGACTCGGGGCCGTTGGACTTGTCACTGGCTGGATCGCGGCAGTGGCCGGCCCCAGGGGCAAGGCCGCGGATATCTGCGCACCGATGCGCTGGGCTTCTTCCTCGGTGAGGTCGCCGACCAGTGTGATCTGGGCATTGCCTGCGGCATAAGCCTCGCGATGAAAGTCTTGCGCCTGAGTGCGGGTGATGGAGGCAAGCCCGGCCCGGGTGCCGTAGAGGGACTGAGCATAACCGTGGTCGGGAAACAGTTGGCCGAGGTTCATTTGCCGGGATTGAGTGGCATGGGACTGATCCTCGAGGTCCAGAAAGTACTGCAGTTGGGATTTCACCGAAGGCAGGGATGCCTGCGGCAACAGCGGTTTGCCGAGTACCTGGGCAAACAGTTCCAAGGCTGGAGTACGCCGTGTTTCGTCACTCAGGCTGCGCAGGGAAAACCAGGCCTGGTCCTTGCCGATACCCATGTCCATCCTTGCACCCAGATTATCGAATGTCGCCTGTATGGCATTGACGTCCTTGCCTGCCACGCCCTCATTCAAAAGACTTAAGGTCACCGCTGCCAGGCCGGGTTGATGGGGGGTGTGGGCGCTGCCGGCAGCAAAGCTCACCAGAGCGTCGAACATCGGCAGGCCAGGCGTGCGGATGAACAGGATCTTGGTTCCACTGAGGGTTTTGTAGCCCTTGATCGACAATGTGCGATGGATTTCCGCAGCCTGAGACTCATTAAGCGATTGCAGCCCTGGTTTCTGGGGTGCCGTGGTTGCATCGGCATGGGCCTGAGCAGCCAAAAGCATGCCGGCCATGATCAATCCATTGATGAGGCCTTTGAGCTTATCCATTGTTTTTCTCCGGCAAGATTTTCGCGGTAGTCAGGCGCTCACGCGTCAGGTAAGTGATTGCGGCGTGTTGAATGTCCTTGGGGGTGACCTGGTTCAGCTCATCCGTATCCTGACCGGCCAACCGCCAGTCGAGGCCGATACTTTCCAGCACGCCAAGGGCACTGGCCTGCGCTTCCAGGTCGTCCTGTGCATAAACCGTGTTGGCGATCAGGATGTTTTTCGCGCGCTCCAGTTCTGCCGGTTCCGGTGCCTTGCTTTTCAGTGAATCGATCACTAGCCAGACACGGGTGAGGGCTTCGTCAGGGTCGTCGAGCTTGTCCGGGTTGAGTTGTGCGCTGATGGTGAGCAACGAATCGCCGCGATTGAAGGCCTCGTACCCTGCCTGGACTTCGGTAAACATCGCCTCGCTCAGTTGCAGTTGCTGTTTGATCCGCGCGCTGTTTGACCCGGCCAGTAACGTATTGAGCAGGCGCAAGGCATGAACGCTCCGGCGGTTTTCAGCTGTGGTCAGACTGGGTGTGTTGAAGCTCATGATGAGGCGCGGGGACGATATCGGTGCATGCAGGGTCAATGACCGCTCGCCGACATCAGCCAACTCAATGGGGGCAGGAGTCATGGGTGTCGCACGCCGCTGCAGGTGGCCGAAGTACTGCTGTGTCAGCGCCTTGATCCGCTCGGGCGCAACATCGCCAACGACCACCAGCGTGGCATTGCCCGGCGAATACCAGGCCTGATACCACTGCCGCAATTGAACGGCGTTCATTCGTTGCAGGTCGTGCATCCAGCCAATTATCGGCGTGCGGTAGCCGCTGGCCGGGTAGGCGATGCTATTGAGTCGTTCGTGAGCCGACGCGGTGATTTCATCATCAACGCGCATCCGACGCTCCTCCTGAATGACCTTGAGCTCCGGTGCGAAGTCTTGTGCATCCAGCTCGGCCGTGCTCATCAGGTCGGCGAGTATTTCGAAAGCGACGCCGGCGCGTCCGGAAGACAGTGTCTGGTGAAAGACCGTGAAGTCGGTGCCGGTAAAGGCGTTTTGGCTGGCCCCCAGTTTGCCCAGTATCGCCGCGAACTCTCCGGCGCAGGCTTTGCTGCTGCCCTTGTACACCATGTGTTCGAGGGCGTGGGACAAGCCCGACTGACCGGGCAGTTCGTAGCTTGAGCCGACCTTGATCCAGAGTTGGACGGTGACGATGGGGGACCGATGGTCCTCGCGCACGACGACCTTTAGACCGTTATCCAGCAAAAAGTCTTGTGTTGCAGGGGGGGAAACCGCAGCAGCCATGAGCGGCAACCAGGCGATAAAGGACAGCACCAGCGTGTTGCGGGAGATGATCATCCGTGTACATCCTCAGTGGTTTGCAGGAATTTGCGCAAACCACTGTGGATCATCCGGAAAGATGTCAGGCGGTAACTATGTAGCGCACACCCCAAGCGGCTGCGGTTCGGCAGCCCCTTGGTTCGCTGTTCGTCTTTCAACAGCAGGATTTAAAAAATCAGCAACAGAATTATTCCGGTGAGCCCGCCATTGGAAAGATGTGGGCTGTTGTCATTCGCTGCTCTGTAAAGTATGTGTTGGCGAAATTCTGAATGTCCATGGACGTGATGTTCAGCAGCGCTTGGTATCGTTGCGCCCTACTATCCAGAGGCAGTTTTGCATAGTGATAGGTGGTGAGGAGGTAGGGCAAAGCCGAAGGGGTGTGCTCCCATCCGGCCCATCGTGTAAGTATGTTTTCACGAGCGTGCTCCAAACTTTGTGCTTCGATTGGATTTCGCTTCAGCTTATTGAGATAAGTGCGCAGTCCGCTTTCCAGTTGACTTGGAGTCTGATCTGCCGATAGAGCCTTGACGCTTAAGAAAAAAATACCCGAATTTTGGTTGAGGATTTTCCGCGCAGCGCCAGATCCGCCGGGCATAAGCCGGAAGTAGTTGTTCAGAAGCTCCACGATGATATCCAGAGCGCCAAGAGCGTTAGGATCATCTTTGAAAAAATCGAAGTCAGGCAGATTGAACGCCATGATCGCTAGAGGCTCTTTAGTGTCTTTGCGCACTTCGATGTGTCGCTTGCCCGGTTCGGCAGCTTCTTTGTCGTACTTGAAGTCTTCAAGAGGTTTGTGTGGGATCGCGGAGAAATGTTGTTCTGCCAAAGAGAAAATATTGTCGGCGCTTACATTCCCAACAACGATCAGCGTTGCATTGTTGGGCATATACCATCGTTGATGCCATTGCTGTAACTGATCGAGATCAAGGTGTGACAGGCTGGTTGGAGTGCCGTCTGGATTGTTGGAGTAGCCGCTGAAAGGGTAAAGTAGTTCGGTGACTTCCTGGGGCGTGAGGTAGTTGGATATAAAAATATTCCGCGCGGCCCGATGGCTATTTTTCCGTTGAATGGCTTTCTGTAAAGTTGCTTCGGTCATTTTTGGTGCGGACATCATTGCTGCGAGTTGGCTGAAGGCTACGTCTAAATCGGCAAGACGTACACGCTGCCTATAGCTTGTGAAGTCATCAAAGTGGAATGAAGTAAGCCCCTTTTCGTCAGGGCCTGGTATATATTCGTTGTCATTAAGTAATACACTGGGAAGAATGATGTTTATACCTGCGTTTTCCGGTGATTCGTTACAGCGGCTGACTTTGTAAACGAGATCGATGTAAGCATCGGCAGCCTGACCGATTTCGGCGGTAATGATTTTCAAACCATTGTCGAGGGTGAGTTCTTTTGTTGGCGTGGTGGGGTATTTTAGCTGCATGGGTTTGCAAGTCCATTTGCGGTTGTGCGAGTTATTTCGCCAGCCTAAGATGGCTCACCAGTTATATATCTATCTAGCGTAAATATATTTCTCATTACGACGTTTGAGGATTAATCGGGTGAGTTGATGCTCACCCGAAGTTGGCTATGCGGACAGGACAGCGTTGCGCTGCCAAAGCGAATAATAAACCCGCCCGGATTTCTTCTCGCGGTGCCGGCGCCAATTGTCCGGTAGGCCCAGGGTCGACGGTGCGGTTTCGCTTTCGGTGTACACCCAGGCATCTTCGGCCAGCCATTGACGCGCCACGGGACAGGGCTTCGAGGAACAGCGCGCCGCCGCTTTCGCCCAGGTCTTCGCTTGCGCTGGAGTGGTCGCTGCTCGGCAACAGGTTGGGGGCGCCCGGCGCGCCTGGGAGCGCTGGGCCGGTGATGCACAGAAGGACCTGTGGTCTATTCCGAGGCTTTGGTTGCTTCGGTTTCTTTTTCGGCGAGGGGCAACACATAAGCAACACTGGCGCACTCTCGGGTGAGGCAGGCGTTGGCAGTCCGATGGACATCGTCCGGGGTGACACTCTGTAGCTGCGCTACTTTAAGGTCAATTAACTGCCACGGTTGGCCTGATAGGATTAAGGCGGTGATTTGGCCCGACTGCCCCTCAAGGGTGTCGAGGCGTTGCTGTATCTCGGTGCATTGTTTCGTGATGGCAGGCTCGATTTCCTCAGCGGAGAAAGGCTCGCGTTTCACCTCTTCCAGCAACTTCAAAAGATCAGCTTCAGCCTCAGATGGATCACCTTCGAAGTAGAATGCAATGATAAATCGGTTACTGAATCGCGAATATCCAGACGTCGTCGATGTTAATTTAGAGCGGTTCTTCCCGAATGTTGCCAAGCGGGTTGGAATAGTGCCCTCAAGTAGAGAGCCCAATACCTGCAATGCCCGGTGGGATTCTGCGCCGGCGGTAGTTATCAATCCCGGCGTGTTGAATGCGATCAGCATTAACGGGTATTTGCTATCCAAATGCTGGGTCATTTGGCGATATCCGGGTGCTGGAGGTGCATGCACAAAAGGCCTGAATGGTATATCGCGCCTGATATTTGCCCCGAAACAGTTCTCGATCAGAAGTTTTACTTCATTTAATTGAATATCGCCAACCACTACCAACACGGCATTGTTTGGCGCATACCAACTTTGGTACCAATGCCGTATTTGTTCGAGGGACAGTCGTTCGAGGTTGGCTGTAAGCGCTTCAGGGGCTCTGTAGTACAGACTGCCCATGTCGATCAAGGCTTCAAATTCCGGGCTGTAACTCACAGCCGAAACAAACGATGACTTTTCCTTGCTGTCCAGGATATTGATATCCAGAGTGTGACGCAGCATTTCATCAGAAAGTTTTGCACTCATTGTGGTGGACAGAGTATTGAGGGCAAACTCCAGATGATTGCTGGGTGTCAGCAACTGGTTAAGGTGAAAGTTGTCCCCGCCGGCGCTGTAATAAGTAGCTCCGATTTCTTCGAGGAAGTCGGTGTCATATTCATACAGCAGCGCGTCTAGAAGGATGCGACTGATCCCGAAATCTTCAGGGCATTCAAGGTCGGGACCTGTGAAATAAGACAACATCAGTCCTACCTCAGATTTGCGGCGATCCTCGCGAACGATGACTTTCAGGCCATTGTCGAGGGTGAACTCTCTTGTGGGGGGAGCGGGTAGTTCGGTCATTGGTTTGATCATCCATTAATTGTTCATTGCATCCATGCGAATTATTTCGCTCGTACACGATGATCAAAGAGGTAGGATCAAGCCACTTCAGATGTGTTGCGATTTTAGACCGAAGCCGCGAGCGGTAACTGGGCAGGCTGTTGACCCGCCCAGGTGATTTCAAGAAGATTTTTCAGTGAGTCGATGCCACAACGCATAGTAGACCCGCCCGGATTTCTGCTCGCGGTGCAGGCGCCAATTGTCCGGCAGGCCCAGGGTCGACGGTGCGGATTCGCTTTCGGTGTACACCCAGGCATCTTCGGCCAGCCATTGACGCTCTTCGAGCAACTTGCAAACGGCGGGCAGCAGGTTCTGGTTGAACGGCGGGTCGAGGAACACCAGGTCATAGGCCGTTGCGGTCTGGGTTTCCAGATAGCGCAGGGCGTCGGCGGTCTGGACCTGGCCGTTGGTGCACCTCAGGGTGCCCAGGTGCTCCTTCAGGCTGGACACCGCGATACTGCTGGCGTCCAGCGCCTGGCCCATGGCCGCGCCACGGGACAGGGCTTCGAGGAACAACGCGCCGCTGCCGGTGAACGGGTCGAGCACCTTGGCGCCCGGCACGTAAGGCGCGAGCCAGTTGAACAGGGTTTCACGTACGCGGTCCGGTGTCGGGCGCAGGCCCGGGGCGTCGGGGAAGCTCAGTTTGCGGCTGCGCCATTCGCCACCGATGATGCGCAACTGGTTCACACCGTTATGGACGTTTTTGGCGGGTTTCTTGGGACTGGCCATTAATGCTCCGGAACCCCGAGCGGCTGCTCGGAAGGTTTATCAGTAGGGGCCGGTAACGGCTTTTGCGGCACGGTCGGGCCAGCGCTGACGATGACCATTTTGTCCGTGCCCAGGTGTTTGTTCATGGCGGCTTTGACCTGTTCGACGGTCAAGGCCTGGGACTGCTGCATGAATTCTTCCAGGTGGCTCAACGGCAGGTTGTAGAAACCGATGGCGCCCAGTTGGCCGACGATATCGGCGTTGCTGGCGGTGGACAGCGGGAAACTGCCGGCCAGTTCGCGCTTGGCGTCGTCGAGTTCCTTTTCGGTCGGGCCGGTTTCAAGGTAGTCGGCCAGGACGTCCTGCACCAGTTTCAGGGTGCCTTCGCTCATCTCTGCGCGGGTCTGCAGGTTGATCATGAACGGGCCGCGCACCTGCATCGGGGTAAAGCCCGAATACACGCCGTAAGTCAGGCCACGCTTCTCGCGCACTTCGCTCATCAACCGGGTGCCGAAACCGCCGCCACCGAGAATCTGGTTACCCATGGACAACGCCGCGTAGTCCGGATCGTCGCGATCGATGCCCAACTGCGCGAGCAACAGGTTGGTCTGCTTGGACGGGAACTCTATGTGGCCGATACTCGCCTTCGGCTCAGTCGGCTGCGCGATTTTTGGCAGCGCCGGACCTTTGGGCAGGGCGGCGGAAACCTGCTCGGCAATTGCTTCGGCTTCCACGCGGGACAGGTCGCCGACCAGTGCGATCACCACGTTACCCGCTGCGTAGGCTTTCTCGTGGAAAGCACGCAGTTGTGCCTGAGTGATCGCCGGTACGCTTTTCGCCGTGCCGTCGCTGGAATGCGCGTACGGGTGATCACCGTACAAGCGGTTCATCAGTTCCAGGCTCGCCAGCTTGCCGGGGTTCTGTTTCTGGTATTCGAAACCGGCGAGCATCTGGTTCTTGATGCGCAGCAGTGAGTCAGCCGGGAAGGTCGGTTTGCCGATGACTTCGGCGAACAGCTTCAGGGCCGGCTCGCGCTTGTCCTTGGCACTCAGGCTGCGCAGTGAAGCGATTGCCATGTCTTTGTAAGCACCGTTGCCGAAATCGGCGCCCAGGCCTTCGAAGCCCTGGGCAATGGCGCCGACGTCCTTGCCGGCCACGCCTTCGTTGAGCATGGCGTTGGTCAGAAGCGCCAGGCCTGGTGCATCGCCATCCTGGCTGCTGCCGGCGGCGAAGATCAGGCGCATGTCGAACATCGGCAGCTCATGGGCTTCGACGAACAGCACCTTGGTGCCTTCGGCCGTGTTCCAGGTCTGCACGTCCAGCTTGCGGTGGTCCGGCGCCTTGCCGTTGAGTTCGGTCAGCGATTGCAGTTTCTGGCTGGCCTTGGCTTTGTCCAGGGCTTCACTGGCACTGGTTTCGCCGGAGCGCGACAGATAGAACGCGGCAGAGCCGATAACGGCGGCAGCGATCAGCCCGATCAGGGCCAGGCGGGAGGGTTTACGCTCACTCATGAGTCGTCTCCAGAGGCAGTACATGGGCAACGCTGAGACGTTCGCGGGTGAAATACAGCTTGGCGGCTTTCTGGATATCTTCCGGGGTCACGCTTTCCAGGTCGGCCAGTTCGGTGTCCATCAGTTGCCACGACAGGCCGACGGTTTCCAGTTGGCCGATGGCGGTGGCCTGGCTGGTGATCGAGTCGCGCTCGTAGACCAGGCCGGCGATGACTTGTGCGCGAACCCGTTCTAGCTCTTCGGCCGTCGGCGCAGTGGTTTTCAACTGATCGAGCAGCTTCCACAATCCGGCTTCGGCCTGGGCGATGGTCTTGTGTTTCTGTGTGTTTGGCGATGCAGACAGGGTGAACAGGCTGTCGCCACGTGTGTAGGCGTCGTAACTCGACGAGCCGCCGGACACCAGTTCTTCTCCGCGCTCCAGTTGCGTCGGGATGCGCCCGCTGTAGCCGCCATCGAGCAGCGCCGAGATCAGGCGCAGGGCATTGACCAGGCGTTTGTCTTCGGCGGTGGCAATGCTTGGCACGTTGAAGGCGAGCATCAGGCTGGGCAGTTGAGTTTGCACATGCAGGGTGATCTGGCGCTCGCCCGGTTCGGCCAGTTCCAGCGGCTTTTTCGCGGCCGGCACATCACGCTTGGCGATCGGGCCGAAATAGCGTTGGGCCAGAGCCTTGACTTCGTCCGGCGTCACGTCGCCGACCACCACCAGCGTGGCGTTGTTCGGCACGTACCAGGTCTGGTACCAGTTGCGCAGTTCTTCGACCTTCATCCGCTCAAGATCGGCCATCCAGCCGATGGTCGGCGTGTGATAGCCGCTGGCCGGGTAAGCCATGGCCTTGAAGCGCTCATAGGCTTTGGACATCGGCTTGTCGTCGGTGCGCAGGCGACGTTCTTCCTTGATGACCTCGATTTCCTTGGCGAACTCGTCGGCCGGCAGGCGCAGGCTGGCCATGCGGTCGGCTTCCAGTTCGAAGGCCACGCCCAGGCGATCCCGGGCCAGCACCTGGTAGTACGCGGTGAAGTCGTCGCTGGTGAATGCGTTCTCTTCGGCGCCGAGGTCGCGCAGGATCAGCGAGGCTTCACCGGGGCCGACCTTCTCGCTGCCCTTGAACATCATATGTTCCAGAGCGTGGGACAGGCCGGTATTGCCCGGCGTCTCGTAGCTGGAGCCGACCTTGTACCAGACCTGGGAAACGACAACGGGTGCGCGATGGTCTTCGCGCACGACCACCTTCAAGCCGTTGTCGAGAGTGAATTCGTGGGTGGGTTGCGGGTCGGCAGCCAGGGCCGAAAGGGGCAGGCAAACTGTGCTGAGCAGCAGGCCTGCGGCGCGGCGGGCAAGAGCATTCATTCGTTTTCAAACCTTTGGGGCTGCCCGCTTGTTCTTAGCGTCAGCGGGCGAGAGGGTGCTAGGATACTGATCCGTTTTACTGGCGGCCACGCCTATCAGGCCTTTGATTGGCCTGCGGGTTGTATGGGTTACCGGCAGAAACTTTGAGTTTGTCAGCTAAACTCTGCGTTTTCGCCGACGATGCCGTTCCAGTCCTTCGTATTAGTCGACCTTTGAGGTGCCATTGAGCACCTCGACAAAATGTTGCGCGTGAACAAGCTGGGTGAAACACAGTCTGTTCTGCATCGATTATTTATTTGCCGGGGCGCCATTGGCGCGTCGCTACCGTGAGATAGCCGTCCTCCATGTTTGGTTCCAACGACGACAAGAAGACCCCAGCTGCGGCTGGCGAGAAAAAAAGCCTGTTCGGATGGCTGCGCAAAAAGCCGCAGGAACCCGTCGTCGAACAGCCACAAGCCATTCCTGAGCCCGCGCCGACGCCGGTCCCGGTAATAGAAGAAGCGCCCGCACCGGTTGCTCTGCCGATTGCCGAGCCGTTGCTGCAACCCAAGGTTGAAGCCGCTCCCGAACCCGTCACCGAACAGCCGCTGGCCCCGACGACCGAACCGTGGTTGACCCTGCCGGTGGCCGAAGAGCCCGTGGCGTTGGTCGAAAATGACCTGGCTCCCCATGTGACCCCGCCGATTCCGGCCCCGGCCCCGGCCCCGGCAGCGTTTGCGCCTGCACCGGTTCATGCGCCTGTGGTCGAAGCGATGGTTGAACCCGTCGTCGTGGCCGAGCCTGTTCCCGTTGTCAGCCAGCCAGAGGTTCCGGTATTCGTTGCTCCGGTTGCTCCGGTTGCTCCGGTTGCTCCAGTTGCTCAAACACCGGCACCCGCTCCGATTCCTGCGCCGATCGCGACGCCCGTCGAAACCCCGGTAGAACCCGCACGCACGGAAGAAACCAAAGCCGGTTTCTTCGCCCGCCTCAAGCAGGGCCTGTCCAAGACCAGCGCCAGTATCGGCGAAGGCATGGCCAGCCTGTTCCTGGGCAAGAAGGTTATTGATGACGAACTGCTCGAGGACCTCGAAACCCGTTTGCTGACCGCCGACGTCGGTGTCGAAGCCACCTCGGTGATCATTCAGCGTCTGACGCAGAAGGTTGCGCGCAAGGAGCTGGCCGACGCCGACGCCCTGTACAAATCCCTGCAAGCCGAACTGGCCGCGATGCTCAAACCTGTCGAGCAGCCGCTGAAAATCGCCTCGCAGAACAAGCCGTTCGTGATTCTGGTCGTCGGCGTCAACGGTGCCGGCAAGACCACCACCATCGGCAAGCTGGCGAAGAAACTGCAGCTGGAAGGCAAGAAAGTCATGCTCGCCGCCGGCGACACCTTCCGTGCGGCGGCGGTAGAGCAGTTGCAGGTCTGGGGCGAGCGCAACAAGATCCCGGTGATCGCCCAGCATACTGGCGCCGACTCGGCTTCGGTGATCTTCGACGCCGTGCAGGCCGCCAAGGCCCGTGGCATCGATGTGCTGATCGCCGACACCGCCGGCCGCCTGCACACCAAAGACAACCTGATGGAAGAACTGAAAAAGGTTCGCCGCGTCATCGGCAAGCTCGACGCCGACGCACCTCACGAAGTGCTCCTGGTGCTTGACGCTGGCACCGGCCAGAACGCCATCAACCAGGCCAAGCAATTCAACCAGACCGTCGAACTGACCGGCCTGGCGCTGACCAAGCTCGACGGCACCGCCAAAGGCGGGGTGATTTTCGCCCTGGCCAAGCAATTCGGCCTGCCGATCCGCTACATTGGCGTCGGCGAAGGCATCGACGATTTGCGTACCTTTGAAGCAGAACCCTTTGTCCAGGCATTGTTTGCCGAGCGGGAGCGTTCATGATTCGTTTCGAACAGGTCGGTAAGCGCTACCCGAACGGTCACGTCGGCTTGCATGAGCTGAGCTTTCGAGTCCGTCGTGGCGAGTTCTTGTTTGTCACCGGCCATTCCGGCGCCGGTAAATCCACGCTGTTGCGCCTGTTGCTGGCCATGGAGCGCCCGACCAGCGGCAAGTTGCTGCTCGCCGGGCAAGACCTGAGCACCATCAGCAACGCACAGATTCCTTTCCTGCGTCGGCAGATCGGCGTGGTGTTCCAGAATCACCAGTTGTTGTTCGATCGCACGGTGTTCAATAACGTCGCGTTGCCTTTGCAGATCCTCGGGCTGTCCAAGGCCGAGATCGCCAAGCGCGTGGACTCGGCACTGGAGCGTGTGGCGCTGTCGGATAAAACCGATCTGTACCCAGGCGACCTGTCCACTGGCCAGCAGCAGCGCGTCGGCATCGCCCGCGCCATCGTCCATCGCCCGGCCTTGCTGCTGGCGGACGAACCGACAGGTAACCTCGACCCGCGTCTGGCCGCCGAGATCATGGGTGTGTTCGAAGATATCAATCGCCTGGGTACCAGCGTGCTGATCGCCAGTCACGACCTGGCCCTGATCGCCCGCATGCGCCACCGCATGCTGACGCTGCAACGCGGTCGATTGATCGGTGACGGGGAGGCCGCGGTATGAGTGCGACACGCAGCCCCAAGGTTTCCGAGCGCGTGGCCCCGAAAGCCGCCGATCCGCAGCCGCAAAAGAAAAAACACGACGATGACGACGGGCCGGACTTCGCCACGTTGTTCCGTGCCTGGATCGAAAGCCATCGCGCCAGCATGGTCGACAGCCTGCGTCGCCTGGGCAAGCAGCCCATCGGCAGCTTTTTCACCTGCATGGTGATGGCGGTGGCCCTGAGCTTGCCCATGGGGCTGTCACTTTTGCTAAGTAACGTCGAGCGCCTGGGTGGTTCCTGGCAGCGCGCGGCGCAGATTTCCCTGTATCTGGACCTTGAGGCCAAACCGGCCGAAGGCGAATCGCTGCGCGATCAGATCAAGGGCATGCCGGGCGTCGCCGACGCCGAATACGTTGGCCGGGATCAGGCGCTGGAAGAGTTCCAGCAACAGTCGGGGCTGGGCGAGGCGCTCAAGGAATTGCCGGAGAACCCGTTGCCAGGCGTGGTGTTGGTAACGCCGACCGAAGTCGACAAGCCGGCCCTTGAAGCATTAAGACAAAAACTATCCGAGCTGCCGAAGGTACAACAGGCGCAACTTGATTTAGTCTGGGTCGAGCGTCTGGCAGCCATCCTCAAGCTGGGTGACCGTTTTGTCTTCGGTCTGACCGTGCTTCTGGTTTCTGCATTACTTTTGGTGATAGGCAATACCATTCGTCTTCATATTGAAAACCGCCGCACAGAGATAGAAGTGATTAAACTGGTCGGCGGCACTGACAGCTATGTACGCAGGCCCTTTCTGTATATGGGTGCGCTGTATGGCTTCGGTGCGGGGATTCTGTCCTGGGGCGTGCTTGCGTTCGGCCTTGATTGGCTGAACGACGCGGTGGTAGGGCTGGCCGGTTTGTACGGCAGTGATTTTGCGCTGGCTGGAGTGCCAGTTGCCGACGGTCTGTCTCTCTTGCTTGGCGCGGTGCTGTTGGGGTATATCGGTGCATGGATTGCAGTCGCACGCCACCTGAGGGAGCTTGCGCCTAAGTAGTATCATTTTGCTCGTATTGACCTTTCAGCGTTTATGGGTTTTAGGGAACTTGTCTTTCGGTTTCCGGTCAATTTTCGCAGTGCTGAACTGCACGAGTTTGTAAGTCGGAGGTTTTTTCGTATGACCAATTCTTTGCAACCTGCATATGCTCTGGTCCCGGGTGCGAACCTGGAGGCCTATGTGCACACCGTCAACAGCATTCCATTGCTGTCGCCGGAGCAGGAGCGTGAACTGGCCGAGAGTCTCTATTATGAGCAGGATTTGGGGGCGGCTCGGCAGATGGTGCTCGCCCACCTGCGTTTTGTTGTACATATCGCCCGTAGCTATTCCGGCTACGGCCTGGCTCAGGCTGACCTGATTCAGGAAGGCAACGTCGGCCTGATGAAGGCTGTTAAACGCTTCAACCCGGAAATGGGCGTGCGCCTGGTGTCCTTTGCCGTGCACTGGATCAAGGCGGAAATCCACGAGTTCATCCTGCGCAACTGGCGCATCGTGAAAGTCGCGACCACCAAGGCCCAGCGCAAGCTGTTCTTCAACCTGCGCAGCCAGAAAAAACGCCTGGCCTGGTTGAACAACGAGGAAGTTCATCGCGTCGCTGAAAGCCTGGGCGTAGAGCCACGGGAAGTGCGCGAGATGGAAAGCCGCCTGACTGGCCACGACATGGCCTTCGACCCGGCTGCCGAAGCGGACGACGACAGTGCATTCCAGTCGCCGGCCAACTATCTGGAAGACCACCGGTATGACCCGGCGCGTCAACTGGAAGACGCCGACTGGAGCGACAACTCCAACCACAACCTGCACGAAGCGCTGGAAGTGCTGGACGACCGTAGCCGTGACATTCTCTACCAGCGCTGGCTGGCGGAGGAAAAAGCCACGCTGCACGACCTGGCGCAGAAGTACAACGTGTCGGCCGAGCGTATTCGTCAGCTTGAGAAGAGCGCGATGAACAAGCTCAAGTTGTCGATCGCTGCGTAACTGGCGATCAAACAAAACGCCCCGATCATTGATCGGGGCGTTTTGTTTTGGGGGCAAAAGATCGCAGCCTTCGGCAGCTCCTACAGGGTTACGCGATCCCCTGTAGGAGCTGCCGAAGGCTGCGATCTTTTGATCTTGGGAATCACTGGGACCAAGGCGCCCGACGCGAATCGTTCAGCCCGACCAGATAGCTGTCGCCACCCAGTTGGCTCATCTGGCGCCGAATCCAGCCTGCACGTCGCGCCACGTAAGCGGTCGGGTGGCTCGCACTCCACACACGAGGGTTGGGCAGTACCGCAGCCAACAAGCTCGATTGCTGACGGCTGAGGTTCCTGGCGCTCACACCAAAATGATGCCGTGCCGCAGCCTCCGCGCCAAACACCCCGTCATCCCACTCAACGCTATTCAGGTACACCTCAAGAATTCGCTGCTTGGGCCAGAACACTTCGATCAGTCCGGTGAACCAGGCTTCCAGGCCTTTGCGCAGCCAGCTGCGGCCAGACCACAGGAACAGGTTTTTCGAGACTTGCTGGCTCAGGGTGCTGGCGCCACGGATCGAACCGCCGCGCTCGTTATGGGCAAACGCCGCTTGAATCGCGCCGATATCGAAGCCCCAGTGCTCCGGGAATTTCTGGTCTTCGCCGGCAATCACCGCGACTTTCAGGTCGTCGGAGATCTCGTCCCAGGGTTTCCAGCTCCGTTGCAGGTCGATGGGTTCGCCGTCAAACCAGGATTCGATCTTGCGCTCGACCATCAGCGCCGTCCCCGGAGGCGGCACCACGCGAAAGATCAGCACCAGCAATACGCTGCCGCCCATGAACCAGAGCACGGCCTTCGAGAAATGACGGAAATAGATACGCAGCATAGAGATGGCTTGGCCGAACCCGTTGAGCGGGCCATTATACAGACCCTTTGGATCGAAACTGACTGGAGTTCTGCATGCTGCGTGGCTTTCTGATGCTGGCCGCTTTTTTCGGTTTCACTGGTGTCGGTCTTGGCGCCTTTGCCGCCCATGGCCTGAAGAGCCGCCTGAGCGCCGAGTACCTGGCGATCTTCCACACGGGGGTCACCTATCAACTGGTGCACGCCCTGGCGTTGCTCGGTATCGCAGCGCTGGCCACGCAAATTCCCGGTCGACTCGCCATCTGGGCCGGTGCATCGTTTGCCATTGGCATCCTGCTGTTCTCCGGCAGCCTGTATGTATTGACGCTGACCGGCATCAGCAAGCTCGGCATCATCACGCCTTTCGGCGGTCTGGCATTCCTGGTCGGCTGGCTCTGCCTGGGCCTCGCCGCCTGGCGCCTGACCTGATCCGGAATACGACCTCATGTAGGAGCTGCCGTAGGCTGCGATCTTTTGATCTTAAAAAACAAAAGGCAAAAGATCGCAGCCTGCGGCAGCTCCTACATGAAATGCACGAATCGCATTTCAAGACGAATGGCTTGGGTCGGCCTGACTGATCGGGCTAGAATGCCTGCCCCAAAAAATGATGGCGGCATCCGGCATGCGCATTCAGTTGAACGGCGAATCCTTTGAACTGCCCGACGGTGAGACCGTTGCGGCCCTGCTGACCCGTCTGGACCTGACCGGACGCCGGGTGGCGGTCGAGCTCAATCTGGATATTGTCCCGCGCAGCCAGCATGCAGACACCACGTTGAACGACGGCGACAACGTCGAAGTGGTGCACGCCATCGGCGGCGGCTAGTAGTCTCGGCCGAGTGGCCACAGAATTCTGCAAGTACCTCACCCCTACAGAGGATTTCCCATGAGCATCGTTCGCAGCGACAAGCCTTTCGTCCTGGCCGGTCGTACTTACCAGTCGCGTTTGCTGGTCGGTACCGGCAAGTACCGTGACATGGAAGAAACCCGCCTGGCCATCGAAGCCTCGGGTGCCGAGATCGTCACCTTCGCCGTGCGCCGCACCAACCTCGGTCAGATCGAGGGCGAGCCGAACCTGCTCGAAGTGCTGTCGCCGGATCGCTACACCTTCCTGCCGAACACCGCCGGTTGCTACGACGCCATCGAAGCCGTGCGCACCTGCCGCCTGGCCCGTGAACTGCTCGACGGCCACAACCTGGTGAAGCTGGAAGTGCTGGCCGATCAGAAAACCCTGTTCCCCAACGTGATCGAAACCCTCAAGGCCGCCGAAACGCTGGTCAAGGAAGGCTTCGACGTGATGGTCTACACCAGTGATGATCCGATCATCGCCCGTCAGTTGGCGGAAATCGGCTGCATCGCGGTGATGCCGCTGGCCGGTCTGATCGGTTCGGGTCTGGGGATCTGCAATCCGTACAACCTGCAGATCATCCTCGAAGAAGCCAAAATTCCGGTGCTGGTGGATGCCGGCGTCGGTACCGCTTCCGACGCCACCATCGCCATGGAATTGGGTTGTGATGCGGTGCTGATGAACTCGGCCATCGCCCACGCTCAGCAGCCGGTCATGATGGCTGAAGCCATGAAACATGCGATCGTCGCAGGCCGCCTGGCTTACCTCGCCGGCCGTATGCCGAAAAAACTCTATGCCAGCGCCTCTTCGCCGCTGGATGGTCTGATCAAGTAAGAGCCATTGATGACTGAATCGAACGACACGCCAATCCAGACGGAAGAAGGCGACGAGCGCCAACACCGCCGCATCAAGAGTTTCGTGATGCGCGCCGGGCGCATGACCGAAGGCCAGCAACGCGGCCTGGAGCAGGGCGCGCCCCTGTTCGTGCTGCCGCTGGCCGACGCACCGGTGGATTTCGACCAGGTGTTCGGTCGCTCGGCACCGCGCTCGCTGGAAATCGGTTTTGGCATGGGCCATTCGTTGCTGGAAATGGCAGCGGCTGCGCCGGACCAGGACTTCATCGGTGTAGAAGTGCACCGTCCGGGTGTCGGGGCGCTGCTCAATGGCGTGTTGACCCAGGGCCTGACCAACCTGCGGGTCTACGATTGCGATGCGATCGAAGTGCTCAACCGCTGCGTGGCCGATAACAGCCTTGATCGCCTGATGCTGTTTTTCCCGGATCCGTGGCACAAGAGCCGCCACCACAAGCGCCGTATCGTCCAGGCGTCCTTCGCCGAGCTGGTACGCAGCAAGTTGAAGGTCGGCGGCATTCTGCACATGGCCACCGACTGGGAGCCGTACGCCGAATACATGCTGGAAGTGATGAACGTCGCCCCGGGTTATCGCAACCTGGCCGAAGACGGCAAGTGCGTACCGCGCCCGGCCGAGCGCCCGATCACCAAGTTCGAACGCCGTGGCGAACGTCTTGGGCATGGCGTGTGGGATTTGAAGTTCGAGAAACAGTCTTAAACTGTACTCAATACAAACTGTGGGAGCGGGCTTGCTCGCGAAGGCGTCGTGTCAGTCGACATTAATGTTGTCTGATACACCGCATTCGCGAGCAAGCCCGCTCCCACATTTGTTTTGTGTGTGGCTTGAGATCAGCGGCGGTCAGCTACTACGCCGATGAGTACCAGCACCACCAACAATACCGGCGCCAGGCTGTAGTTGTTGAATTGGCTCAAGCCGCGTACGACCCATGGCGTGGCATAGATCAGCGCTGCACCGCTACCGATCATGCACAGCAGGGCCATCAGTGGTACGCGCAAGGCGCCGGCGATGCTGCCCAGGCGCTGCTCGACCCAGCCTTTGAAATCCGCACCAAACAACACCAGCAGGCAGCCCACCAGGGCCAGGGCGATTTCCGAGAGGTTGCTGCGGCTCCAGCGAGATACGGTGGCAAGCAGGTCGAGTACCAAATCCATTCGATTTCCTTATGTCAGAAATTTCTGCAGCAAGTCGTTGAGGAAGAGTTGTCCGCGCATCGTGGCTACCAGGCGTGACGGTTCGACCTGCAACAGGCCGCTTTGTTCGGCTTCACGGCGACCTTCAGCAAGGCTTTCCAGGGGCATGCCGGTACGTTCAGGGTACAGCCGCGATTCGACGCCTTCAGTCAGGCGCAGCGCGTTCATCAGGAATTCGAACGGCATTTCATCGTTGCCCAGCGCCTTCTCGCCGGCCCGGAAGCTTTTCGCCGGATTCAGGTAATCCTTCGGCAGGCGGGTTTTCCAGGTGCGGACAATGCGCCCGTCCGGGTGGCTGAGCTTGCCGTGGGCGCCGGCACCGATGCCGATGAAGTCGCCAAAACTCCAGTAATTGAGGTTGTGGCGCGCCGGGCGACCGGGCAGGGCATAGGCCGAGACTTCGTACTGTGCGTAACCGTGTTCGGCCAGCAGCGCTTGCCCGGCCTCCTGGATGTCCCACAGCGTGTCGTCTTCCGGCAGTGTCGGCGGCTGGTTCCAGAACACCGTGTTCGGTTCCAGGGTCAGTTGATACCACGACAGGTGTGTCGGTTTCAGGGCGATGGCTGTGCGCAGGTCGGCCAAGGCATCGTCCAGGGACTGATTCGGCAAGCCATGCATCAAGTCCAGGTTGAAGTTATCGAAACCGGCCTGCCGCGCCATGCCGGCGGCGCGTACGGCTTCGTCGCCGTTGTGAATCCGGCCCAGGGCCTGGAGTTTTTCCTGCTGGAAACTCTGGATGCCGATCGACAGGCGATTGATCCCCAGTTTCCGGTACGCCACGAACTTGTCTTGCTCGAACGTACCCGGATTGGCCTCCAGCGTGATTTCGATGTCGCTGGCAAAGGGGATGCGTTGTTCGACGCCTTTGAGCAGGCGACCCAGGGAATCGGCACTGAACAGGCTCGGCGTGCCGCCACCAAAGAAGATCGAACTCAATTCACGGCCATAGACGGCGTGCAGGTCCTGGTCGAGATCGGCCAGCAACGCGTCGACATACTCTTCTTCCGGCAGCACAGGGCTGGCGGTGTGGGAGTTGAAGTCGCAATAAGGGCATTTGCGCACACACCACGGGATGTGGATGTACAGCGCCAGGGGCGGCAACACAGGCAGTGCCGCCCGGGACGATGAAGCATCGCCGCCGAAGATCAGCGGCGACGCGGATGATTCACGGGTCATTTCAAGCCCAGACGCTGGCGCAGCAGATCCATTGCACGGGCGCGGTGGCTGATCTGGTTCTTGTCGGCAGGACTCAGTTCGGCGCTGGAGCAATCGCGCTCCGGCACCCAGAACAGCGGGTCGTAGCCAAAACCGTGTTCGCCGCTGGCCTGGGTCAGGATTCGCCCGTGCCACAAACCTTCGCAGAGGATCGGCAACGGATCGTCGGCGTGACGTACCAGTGCCAGCACGCAGACGAACTGCGCCCCGCGCTCGGCTTCAGGCACGTCTTTCAGCACGTCGAGGAGCTTGGCGTTGTTCGCCGCATCGCCCTTGCCGTCGGCATAACGCGCCGAGTAGATACCCGGCGCACCGCCGAGGAAGTCCACGGCCAGCCCGGAATCGTCGGCCAGTGCCGGCAATCCGGAAATGCGTGCGGCATTACGGGCCTTGAGGATGGCGTTCTCGACGAACGACAGGCCGGTTTCCTCAGGCTCGACGCTGCTGAACTCGCCGATCGAGCGCAGATGCACCGACTCGCCGAGCATGGCCTGGAGTTCCTTGAGTTTGCCGGCGTTATGGCTGGCCAATACGAGTTGCGTGAAGTTGATCATTGGCCAGGGAAGAGCTCTTGGTTGAAATTGATGGTGTTGATTTTGTCACCGGTCTGCACCTTGATGTCGAAGGTGCGGACTTCCTGCTGATCCACCGGATATTGCGCGATGTAGTAGATCGCGCCTTGTTCGGTGATCTGTTTGAACTGCAGTGGCACCGTCTGGCTGGTCAGGTCTTTGACCGAACCGCTCACCTGGGCCATCAGTGGCTTGCCTTCCTTGAGCACCGAGATGTTGATCACGCCCTGGTTCTTGCTGCGGATCAGTTCGGCGGACTTGGCAATGTCCGGGGTCAGGTAGGTGGAGTTGAAGGTGTTGTAGTGCACCGTCACGTCGCCGAAGGTTTCCTGGCGCTCGCCCTTGATGGCTTCGGCGCCCATGGCGGTGACGCTCAGGCAGGCAGTGAGTAGAAACAAAGCAAGACGACCCATGATCGTTCTCCTTGAAATAGGGTGGATCAGACCGCGACCTTGTGGTCGGAAAGTCCCGGACTGCTGACGCGGTAGATTCCGATCTCACCTAACAGATTAGGCCATAGCTTACTGGCCCACCCGTGCCGATGCTGTTGATCCACGGCAAGCCGATCAATGACCTTCGCTTCACGTTCGCGACACAAGGCTTCAAAGTCCGCGAAGGTGCAGAAGTGGATGTTCGGCGTGTTGTACCAGGTGTACGGCAGGAACTCGGAAACCGGCATCCGACCCTTGCTCGCCAGGTACCAGCGGCAGCGCCAGTGACCGAAATTGGGGAAGGTGATGATGCACTGACGGCCCACGCGCAGCATTTCTTCGAGGATCTTGTCCGGGTAGTGCACTGCTTGCAGCGCCTGGGTCATGACCACGATGTCGAAACTGTTGCTGGCGAAGTTGCCCAGGCCCTTGTCCAGGTCCTGTTCGATGACGTTGATGCCCTTGGCCACGCACTCGGCGATGTTGTCGGCGTCGTTTTCCAGGCCATAACCGGTGACTTGCTTGTTGTCGCGCAGCCAGGTCAGCAGTTCGCCATCGCCGCACCCGAGGTCGAGCACGCGGCTGCCGGCGGGGATCCATTCCTGGATGATTTCCAGATCAGCTCTCATGGCTTTCTCACAGCGTAATGCGGTTCATGTAATTGCCGAATGCCTGCAGGTAGCGCGGGATCGGAATCAGGAAGGCGTCGTGGCCTTGCGGTGCGTCGATCTCCAGGTAGCAGACGTCCTTGCGCGCGGCCATCAGCGCGTCCACCAGCTCTCGCGAGCGGGCAGGGGAGAAGCGCCAGTCGGTGGTGAACGACATCACACAGAACTTGGCTTTGGCGCCTTCGAAGGTTTTCGCCAGGTTATCGTCGAAGTTCGCCGCCGGATCGAAGTAATCGAGTGCCTTGGTCATCAACAGGTACGTGTTGGCGTCGAAGCGCCCGGAGAACTCTTCGCCCTGATAGCGCAGGTAGCTTTCAACCTGGAACTCGACACTGTGGAAGTCGTAGTTGAGCTTTTCGCTCTTCAGGCCACGGCCGAATTTCTCGCCCATGGAGTCGTCCGACAGGTAGGTGATGTGCCCGACCATCCGCGCCAGCATCAGGCCGCGCTTGGGGATCACGCCCTGTTCCTGGAACGAACCGCCGTGGAATTCAGGGTCGGTGAGGATCGCCTGGCGCGCCACTTCGTTGAACGCGATGTTCTGTGCCGACAGCTTGGGTGCCGAGGCGATGGCCAGGCAGTGACGGATGCGGTCGGGGTAGGTGATGCTCCATTGCATCGCTTGCATGCCACCGAGGCTGCCGCCGATCACGGCCGCGAATTGGGCGATGCCGAGGCGATCGGCCAGGCGCGCCTGACTGTGCACCCAATCTTCGACGGTCAATACCGGGAAATCGGCGCCGAACGGCTTGCCGGTGTCCGGGTTGATGCTGCTCGGGCCGGTGGAGCCGTTGCAGCCACCGAGGTTGTTCAGGCTGACCACGAAGAACTTGTTGGTGTCGATCGGCTTGCCGGGGCCGATGCAGCTGTCCCACCAACCGGGTTTGCGGTCGTCGGCGCTGTGGTAGCCGGCAGCATGGTGGTGTCCGGACAAGGCGTGGCAGATCAGCACGGCATTGCTCGCCGTGGCGTTGAGCGTACCGTAGGTTTCGTAGATCAGGTCATAGGCCGGGAGCGAACGACCACAGGCCAAAGCCAGCGGCTCGCTGAAGTGCGCCACTTGCGGCGTCACCAGACCAACAGAATCGGGGGGAAAGGCAGCTGGCATCGACCCTGCTCTCATTGAAATGAGGCGTAAGTCTAAAGACCGCTGGGGTTAGCGGCAAGCAAAGGCCGGGCCTGATTTCTTTCAGTAAGACCGAGGTGCCTCATTCGCGAGCAAGTCGGATCGCCGCACCGCCGCTCCCACATATGAACGCATTCCAATGTGGGAGCGGGCTTGCTCGCGAATGAGGCACCTCGGTGGATCAGGCTGGACGCACCAGATCAGGCAAGTCCGGCAACTTCTTCGGCGAGCAAATGCGCACCCGCTTCTGCCGGTTCAACTCGCCACTGATCAAACTGACCTGGCTCTTGGACACGCCAAAGGCCTTGGCCAGAAACGCCATCAGATACGCGTTGGCCTTGCCCTCGACTGGCGGCGCGGTCAGGCGGATCTTCAGGCGATCACCGTGCAGCCCGGCGAAGTCGTCGCTACGGGCTGCCGGTTGCAGGTGACACTCCAGAATCAGGTCGTCACCGTCCCAGCGAAACCAGCTCACCGGGTCAGATCAATACGCGGAGGATTTGCGGCATCATGGTCAAGGCGGCGAGGTTGTTGATCACCAGCATGTCGATCAGTTTGATCGCCAGGAACGCAAAGATCGGCGAGAGATCAAGTCCACCCAGGTTCGGCAGGAACTTGCGGAACGGCGCCAGGGCCGGCTCGCAGACGTCGTTCACCAGTTCGGCGCCAGGGTTATGGCTGCCCGGTGCGACCCAGGACAGGATCACACTGATGATCAGGGCAAAGAAGAAGATGTTCAGGAATAGCGCGGTCACACCGATGATCGACCAGATCAGCAGTTGCAGCGGATTGCCGGTGGTGCCGTAGGTCAGCAATAGGGTCAGGGCCATCAGGGCCAGTTGCACCAGGATCGCCAGCACCAGCGAGGACATGTCCAGGCCGAACACGCTCGGGATGATCCGGCGCAGCGGCTTGAGCAGCGGCTGGGTGGCCTTGACGATGAACTGGCAGATCGGGTTGTAGAAGTTCGCCCGCACCAGTTGCAGCACGAAGCGCATCAGCACGATCAGCAGGTACAGGCTGCCGAGGGTTTGCAGCACGTAGACCGCTGCGGTGTTCAATCCAATCATGAAAAGCTCCTTATTGGCCCAGTTGTTCGGCCATCTCGGCCGAGCGATGCGCAGCAGCGCCGAGTGCTTTTTCGACCAGGGCTTCAAAACCATTGGCCTGGAACGACTTGATTGCAGCTTCCGTGGTGCCCGCAGGGGAGGTGACACGGCGGCGCAGTTCGGCCGCGTCGACGTCGCTGGAGACCGCCATGTGCGCGGCGCCCAAGGCGGTCTGCAAGGTCAGTTGCGCGGCGATGTCCGCCGGCAGGCCCAGTTTCACGCCGGCGGCGGTCATGGCCTCGATCAGCAGGAAGAAATACGCCGGGCCCGAGCCGGAAACGGCGGTGACGGCATCCAGTTGCTGCTCTTCATTGAGCCATAAGGCGATGCCGACCGCGGACAGCAGCTCCTGGGCTTGCTGGCGCTGTTCGGCGCTCACTTGGGCTGTTGCGAACAAACCGCTCACGCCCTGACGCAGTAGCGCCGGGGTGTTGGGCATGCAGCGCACGATCGGCTGGGCGCCAAGCCAGTTGTTCATGCTGGCGCAGGTGATGCCTGCGGCAATCGACACCACCAGTTGATGGGGCTTGAGGCTTGGGCGAATCGCTTCGCACACGGCTTTCATCGCCTGCGGCTTGACCGCAAGGACGACGACGTCGGCGCCTTCGATGGCCTGGGCGTTGTCGGCGAAGGTTTCGATGCCGTGTTCAACGCTCACGCGGGCGCGGGTTTCTTCGCCCGGATCGCTGGCGCGGATCTGGGCGGCTTCCAGACCCTTGGCCCGCAGGCCGCCGATCAGGCTGGCGGCCATGTTGCCGGCACCGATAAAGGCAATACGCGTCTTGCTCATGTCAGGTCCTTATAAAGAAGAGAGTCGGTCATGGGTTATGGCCGATCGTAATCACGGGCGCCAAACAGGGCCGTACCGATACGGACCCAGGTGGCGCCCTGGGCAATGGCCGACTCAAGGTCGTGGCTCATGCCCATGGAAAGTGTGTCGAGTGGCAGGTTCAGGCTGGCTTGCAGGCTTTGCACGGCCGCAAACGCGGCGTCCTGGGCGGCGCGATCTTCAGTCGGCTCAGGGATGGCCATCAGCCCGCGCAACGTCAGGCGCGGCAGGGCGCTGATGGCACTGGCCAGGGCCGGCAGGTCGGCCGGGGTGCAGCCGGACTTGCTGGCTTCACCGCTGACGTTGACCTGAATGCAGATATTCAGGGGCGGCAAATCGGCAGGACGTTGTTCGGACAGGCGTTGCGCGATTTTCAGACGATCCACGGAATGCACCCAGTCGAAGTGCTCGGCGATAGCACGAGTCTTGTTCGATTGAATGGGGCCGATGAAGTGCCAGATCAAGGGCAGGTCGGCCAGTTCAAGCTGTTTGCCCAGGGCTTCCTGCAGGTAGTTCTCGCCAAAGTCGCGCAGGCCGGCGGTGTAGGCTTCACGCAGGTCCTGTGCAGGTTTGGTCTTGCTCACCGCCAGCAGATGGACGCTGTTTTCGGCGCGATTGGCGGCAAGTGTTGCGGCATGGATGCGCGAACTAACTTCGAGAATGTTGTCTGCTATGGTGGACATCAAGAGGCGCCAGCGGTCTGAAGGTTCGCGGCATTCTACTGGAATTGAGAGGCGCTATGGATATCACTGAGCTGCTGGCGTTCAGCGCCAAACAGGGGGCATCGGACCTGCATTTGTCTGCTGGCCTGCCACCGATGATTCGGGTGGATGGCGATGTGCGGCGCATCAACCTGCCGGCTTTGGACCACCAACAGGTGCAGGCGCTGATCGGTGCCATCATGAACGACACCCAGCGGCTGGACTTTGAGAAGCATCTGGAAATCGACTTTTCCTTTGACGTGCCCGGTGTGGCGCGTTTTCGGGCCAATGCGTTCAATCAGAGCCGTGGCGCGGGTGCGGTGTTTCGCACCATACCGGCGAAAGTGCAGAGCATGGACGAGCTGGGCATGGGAGAGGTGTTTCGCAAAATGACCGACGCTCCCCGGGGCCTGGTGCTGGTGACCGGCCCGACCGGTTCCGGAAAATCCACCACGCTGGCGGCGATGATCGATTACCTCAATAACCATCGCCATCATCACATCCTCACCATTGAAGACCCTATCGAGTTTGTCCACGAGCCGCGCAAGTGCCTGATCAACCAGCGTGAGGTCCACCGCGATACCCGCAGCTTCGCCACGGCCCTGCGCTCGGCGTTGCGGGAGGACCCGGACGTGATTCTGGTGGGGGAGATGCGCGATCTGGAAACCATACGCCTGGCGTTGACCGCCGCCGAAACCGGCCATCTGGTGTTCGGCACGCTGCACACCACGTCGGCGGCGAAGACCATTGACCGGGTGGTGGACGTGTTTCCGGGGGACGAGAAGTCAATGGTGCGCTCGATGCTCTCCGAGTCGCTGTTGGCGGTGGTGTCCCAGACGCTGATGAAGAAGGTCGGCGGCGGACGCATCGCGGCCCACGAAATCATGCTGGGGACGTCGGCGATCCGCAACCTGATCCGCGAGGACAAGGTGGCGCAGATGTACTCGGCGATTCAGTCGGGAGGGGCGTTGGGCATGCAGACGCTGGATATGTGCTTGAAGGATTTGGTGACCAGGGGGTTGATCAGTCGTGATCATGCGCGGGAGAAAGCGCGGTCGCCGGATAACTTGTGAGGATTGCAATGCTACCTGTGGCGAGGGAGCTTGCTCCCGTTGGGTTGCGAAGCAGCCCCAAAAAAGCCGGGAGCGCTACGCACTCCAGCGGGAGCAAGCTCCCTCGCCACAAGTGTTCGCTATCAGGTGTGCATCAGCGCTGAACAACCCGCATCTGATTCGGTTCTTTCGGCAGAACCCGCTTGGCAACCACGTAGTGGTTTTCCCAGTACGGTTTTTTCAAGGTGTCGATGCTCACCGACTTGCCGCGACGTGGCGCGTGGATGAAACGGTCGTTGCCCAGGTAAATGGCGACGTGATTGACCCGGCGGCTCTTGATGTTGAAGAAAATCAGGTCGCCCGGCTTCAGGTCGTTGCGATCGACTTTCTCCCCATGACCGCTGGCCATGGCGTTGGAGGTGCGTGGCAGGTCGAACGTGGCGTCGTTGAACGCGTATTTCACCAGGCCGCTGCAATCGAAGCCTTTGCTTGGGCTGCTGCCGCCCCAACGATAGGGAGTGCCAAGGACGTTCACGGCGCGGCTCAGCACGTCGCTGCTTTCCTTGGTGCCCATCGGTGGAACCAGGCCGCTTTTGCTGCTGGCCAGGCTTGGAGCATATTTGGCGGATTTCTTGTCTTTGCTCGAAGGAGCAGAGACATGGGATTTTGGGGTGTAACCATTAACGTTAGGAAGACGTTGCTCACGATTGGTGGCGTGGGCGGCCAGTGGCATCAAAAGGCAAATGGTTAGCCATGTCTTGAAAAATGAACGCATTAGGCAAGGCTCTTAATAAGTTAGCGCGCAACTTTATAACAGCTTTTTTGCCGCTTCCGAGGCCGTTGGTCGATTCAACCTGGGGGACAATGGTGGCAAAAAAGCGGCAAAATGGCGCAATTGTCGGACAGAAGTCCGGTGTTACAAGGCTTTGACGGGAGTGAAGGTAGCATTTGCCATACGTCGGGTGCCTGTAAAAAAGTCACAAAGAATTAAAGAATATTTATCTATCGCGTGAATCGAGGTCATTCATGAACCCCTATCAACAGACTTTTCCGCAGCAAGACACCCACAGCAAAGTGATCGGTTATTTGCTGTGGATTTTCGGATTTACCGGCGCTCACCGCTTCTATTACGGCAAGCCGGTGACCGGGACGATCTGGTTCTTCACCTTTGGTTTGCTGGGCATCGGCTGGCTGATCGACCTGTTCCTGATCCCGGCGATGGATCGCGAGGCTGACCTGCGGTTTACCGCGGGGCCTATCGAATACAACGTGGCGTGGATTCTGCTGACGTTTCTCGGGGTGTTCGGTGTGCACCGGATGTATCAGGGGAAATGGATCAGCGGGCTGCTGTACCTGCTCACCGGCGGGTTGTTCTTTCTCGGGGTGCTGTATGACTTCTGGACGTTGAATGACCAGGTTTCCGTGCGTAACGCGCAGCGTCGATAAGCAAAGAGCAAAAGATCGCAGCCTGCGGCAGCTCCTACACAGGAATATGCATTTCCCTGTAGGGGCTGCCGCAGGCTGCGATCTTTTTTTCAAGCCTGGTGGCTGATCCGCCCGTCCACCAGGGTGTAACGCACCACACCCGGCAGGCTGTGGCCAATGAACGGGCAGTTCTCGCCCTTCGACAACCAGGTTTCGCCCGCGACGGTCGAGGCCGCCGGGTCGAACAGCACGATGTCCGCAGCACCACCCACTGCCAGTTTGCCTGCCGGCAGGCGCAAGGCCTCGGCAGGGCCGGCGCTCAGGCGTTTCAGCAACGTCGGCAAGTCCAGCAAGCCGTCTTCGACCAGGGTCATCGCCAGTGGCAATAGCAGTTCAACGCTGCTGATGCCCGGCTCGGTGGCGCCGAACGGTGCCAGCTTGGCGTCACGCTCATGGGGTTGGTGATGGCTGGAGATGGCCGAGATCACGCCGGATTTCACCGCTGCGCGCAGGCCATCGCGGTCGGCGCGGGTGCGTAGCGGCGGCTGGACGTGATACAGGCTGCTGAAGTCGATCAGGGCTTCGTCGGTCAGGATCAGCTGGTACAGGGCGACATCCGCGGTCACCTTCAGGCCCCGGGCCTGGGCCTGGGCGATCAGTTCCACACCGCGGGCACTGGTGAGCTGGCTGAAGTGCGCACGCACGCCGGTCTGTTCAACCAGCAGCAGGTCCCGGGCCAGGGCGACGGTTTCGGCGCTTTCCGGGATGCCCGGCAAGCCAAGGAAACTGGCGGTCGGGCCTTCGTGAGCCAGGCCACCTTCGGCCAGGTCGTGATCCTGGGAGTTGAAAATCACCGTGAGGTCGAACGTTGCCGCGTAGTCCAGCGCCCGGCACAGGGTGCGGGTGTTGCGGAAACTCTCCAGGCCGTTGCCGAAGGCCACGCAACCGGCGTCGCGCAAGGCAACCAGCTCGGCCAGTTGCTCACCGTCCAGGCCTTTGCTCAGGGCGCCAATCGGGAAGACTTTGGTGTTACCGGCCTCACGGGCGCGGTCGAGGATCAGTTCG
This sequence comes from Pseudomonas sp. B1(2018), assembly GCF_003097365.1. Classification (NCBI taxonomy): domain Bacteria; kingdom Pseudomonadati; phylum Pseudomonadota; class Gammaproteobacteria; order Pseudomonadales; family Pseudomonadaceae; genus Pseudomonas; species Pseudomonas sp. B1(2018). Next base: position 80,380 of record NZ_PYUK01000002.1, on the reverse strand, counting down.
GCCACCGCCGAGGTGTCCAGCACCGGTTTGGTCTTCGGCGGGCAGCACAGGCTGGTCACGCCGCCAGCCGCCGCCGCGCGGGTTTCGCTGACAATCGAGCCTTTGCGGCTGTAACCCGGCTCGCGCAGGGCAACGTTGAGGTCGACCAGGCCGGGAGCGGCCACCAGGCCTTTGGCGTCGATTGTGTCGACGGCGACAAAACCGGCGGGCGCCGCGCCAAGGGCGACGACTTTGCAGGCTTCAATGTGGATATCGGTCACTTGATCCAGGCCGCTGGCCGGATCGATCACGCGGGCGCCGAGAATGCTGAGCTTCACTGTGCGTTCTCCTGTTCGAATTGGCCCTGCTCGAATTGACGCTGCGCAGTCTGCCCGCTCATGGCCATGGACAGCACGGCCATACGAATGGCGATCCCGTAGGTCACCTGGTTGAGGATCACCGAGTGTGGGCCGTCGGCCACTGCCGACTCGATTTCCACGCCGCGGTTGATCGGCCCCGGGTGCATCACGATGGCATCGGGTTTGGCGCCGGCCAGGCGCGCGGTGGTCAGGCCAAACAGGCGGTAGAACTCGCCTTCGCTCGGTAGCAGGCCGCCGGTCATGCGTTCACGCTGCAGACGCAACATGATCACCACGTCGACGTCCTTCAGGCCTTCGGTCATGTCGGTGTAGACCTTCACGCCGTATTGCTCGATGCCGATCGGCAGCAGGGTCTTCGGTGCGATCACGCGAATGTCCGGGCAACCGAGGGTTTTCAGGGCCAGCATGTTCGAGCGCGCTACCCGCGAGTGCAGGATGTCGCCGACGATGGCCACCGAAAGGTTTTCGAAGCCGCCCTTGTGCCGGCGAATGGTCAGCATGTCGAGCATGCCCTGGGTCGGGTGCGCGTGCCGGCCGTCACCACCGTTGATGATCGCCACTTGCGGGCAGACATGTTCGGCGATGAAGTGCGCGGCGCCGGAATCACCGTGGCGCACGACGAACATGTCGGCGGCCATGGCTTCCAGGTTGCGCAGGGTGTCGAGCAGGGTCTCGCCCTTGCTCGCCGACGACGTGGACACGTTGAGGGTGATCACGTCCGCCGAGAGCCGCTGGGCCGCCAGTTCGAAGGTGGTGCGGGTACGGGTCGAGTTCTCGAAGAACACATTGCACACGGTCTTGCCGCGCAGCAACGGGACTTTTTTCACGGCCCGGGCGCCGACCTCAAGAAAGGAGTCGGCGGTGTCGAGGATTTCCGTCAACAGCTCACGGCGCAAACCGTCGAGCGAGAGGAAGTGGCGCAGCTGGCCCTGATCATTGAGCTGCAGCGGGCGCTTGGTGTCTAGAGGCGTCATCGCAAGGGGGACTCTCAATAGGGCGAATTAAAGGGCGAGGTCTTGCAGTTCGAGCGCGAGTTCCGGGCCGGACAGCTTCACCCGTTCGTGGGCGGCCAGCGACAGGGTCGCGCCCACCACGTTCGGGCGGATCGGCAGTTCGCCGGCGTCCAGGTCCAGCAGGCACACCAGCGTCACGCTGGCCGGGCGGCCGTAGTCGAACAGTTCGTTCATGGCGGCGCGGATGGTCCGGCCGCTCATCAGCACGTCGTCGATCAGCACCAGGTGCTGGCCTTCGATCTCGAACGGCAGCGCCGAAGGGCGAACCTGCGGGTGCAGGCCGTTCTGGCTGAAATCGTCGCGGTAGAAGGACACGTCGAGGGTGCCGAGGGGCTCATTGCTGCCCAGTTCCTTGAGCAGGGCCTGGGCCACCCAGACGCCGCCGGTACGAATGCCGATGAAACGCGGGTCGCTGATGCCACGGTGTTCCAGGTGGGCCTTCAGGCGCGTGGCCATCTGGCTGATCAGTTCGGCGGGATTGGGCAGGCTCATGGTTGCTCCTTCTTGGGCCCGAGCCGGGTTTCACGCGAGGTGGCTCGGGTTGTAGCTAAGAGAGACGCATCGCGGCTCTTCAGGATTCGAACAGTGCGCCATTTTCGTCGAGCCAGCCTTGCAGCAGCAGGGCGGCGGCGATGGCGTCGACCGGGTTGTCGCGGTAACTGCCTTTCTGGCCGCCACGAGCCAGGCGTTCGCCCTTGGCCTCGAAGGTGGTCAGGCGTTCATCGTGGGTATAGAAGGGCAGGTTGAAGCGGCCGTTCAGGCGCCGGGCGAACTTTTCCGCGCGGGCGCACATGTCGCTGGGCGTGCCGTCCATGTTCAGCGGCAGGCCGACCACCACGGCATCGGGTTTCCACTCTTTGATGAGGGCTTCGACCTGGTTCCAGTCAGGAATGCCGTTCTGCGCTTTCAGGGTGCACAGCTCACGGGCCTGGCCGGTAATCACCTGGCCGACCGCAACGCCGATCTGTTTGGTGCCGTAGTCAAAACCCAGAATCAGCTTCAGGGCCATCAGGCGTGCCCCGCCTGGCTGGTCAGCAGGCTGAGGTTGACACCCAGGTGTCTGGCGGCCGCTTCCAGGCGAAGTTCGCTGCTGGTGTTGAACAGGATGTCGGCGTCAAACGGGCAGTTCAGCCAGGCGTTCTGCGCCAGTTCGGCCTCCAGTTGCCCGGCTTCCCAGCCGGCATAACCGAGGGCGATCAGGCTTTTTGCCGGGCCGACGCCGTCAGCGATGGCGAACAGGACGTCCTGGGACGTCGACAGGGACAACTCATCTTCCAGATCAACGGTCGCCTGGAAACTCTGCCCCTTGGGGTGAAGGACGAAGCCGCGATCGGTTTGCACCGGGCCGCCGATGAAGATCGGCACATGCTGGCAGAGCGCTGGCGGTTCGATTTCCGGGCGTAATTGCTCAAGGATATCGGCCAGGTTCAGCTCTTGCGGACGGTTGACCACCAGCCCCATGGCACCATTGGCCGTGTGCTCGACGATGTAGGTCAAGGTGTGCGCAAAGTTCGGGTCGGCCATGTGCGGCATGGCGATCAGGAATTGATGCTTGAGGTAGCTGGGGCTGACGTTTTTCATGTGCGCTAGTGTGGCGTTCGAGGGGCGAACTGACAAGCTTGAGAGCGCCAAAAGATCGCAGCCTTCGGCAGCTCCTACAGGGTGAATGTGTACATCTGTAGGAGCTGCCGAAGGCTGCGATCTTTTAATTACTGGAAAGTCGATCGCCGCGGGCAAACTTCCAGGTCCGGATAATCTCCAGCCGGTCAACATCCGACAGATCCCCGGAAAAGGGTGCGAACGGCGCCGCCAGCCGGACGATCCGTTGCGCCGCCTGGTCCAGCAGCGGCTGGCCTGAAGATTCCAGCACCAGCACCTCATACAGCGAGCCGTCACGGTTGATCGACACCATCAGGCGCAAATTGCCGTAGATCTGTTTGCGTCGTGCTTCGTCGGGGTAATTGAGGTTGCCGATGCGCTCGACTTTCTTGCGCCATTCGTCCTTGTACCAGGCGCCCTTGTCGCGCATGGTCGAGGCGGCGCTCAAGCGGTGGATGCGCGGGCGCTTGGCGTACAGTTGTTGTTCGGCGGCCAGTTCGGCTTCGAGGCTGGCGATGTCGCTGGACAGCCGCTCACTGTCGAACGTCGGCGCCTGGACCTGGGGTTTGACCTCGGTCTTGGGCTCCTCGGTCTTGGCGGGGGCTTTTTTCGGCTTCGGCGCCACGGTGGTCACGGCAGCCTTCGGCGGGGCTTCCTGCACTTCAGGCTTGGCGGCCGGCGGTGGCGTGACTTTCTGTACCTTGTTGTCCTGGAAGGGCGCGACCTCGGTGGTCTTGGGTATCGCCTTTTTATCCAGGGTGCCGCTGCCTTGCTGGTTCTCTTGCGCCAGGAAATCGGCCTTTTCAGGCTTCTTTTCGCTTTTGAAGGTGGCGAGGGTGATTTCCAGGGTTTTGCTGATCTGCTTGGGCTCGACCACGGCAAACCCGACACCCAGCAGCAAGGCCAGGTGGATCAGCGCCGCCAGGAACAGAGTAAAACCGAGGCGATCGGCCGGGCGCACGCCACGGTGGGCGAGTTCGGCAGGCAGATCGGACGGGAGGGTCATGGCAAAAAAACCAACATCGCGTTTTTACGGGCCCGGCATGATAACGCAATGTTGGTTTTTAGCTTCAAGCTTCAAGCTGCAAGCGACAAGCTGTAAGAGGATCAGCTTCAAGCTTCAAGCTTCAAGCTTCAAGCTTCAAGCTTCAAGCGAAAAGCAAGTGCGCGTGCTTCAAGCTTGCCGCTTGAGGCTTGCAGCTTGTAGCTGCTTTTCTATGGCATCCATCAGCAGGCCGCCGATATCGGTGCCAAAGGCATTGTCAATTTCGCGGATGCAGGTCGGGCTGGTGACGTTGATCTCGGTCAGGTGCTCGCCGATCACGTCCAGGCCAACGAACAACAGGCCTTTTTCACGCAGGGTCGGGCCGACTTGTGCGGCGATCCAGCGATCCTTGTCGGTCAGGGGACGGGCTTCGCCACGGCCGCCGGCGGCGAGGTTGCCACGGGTTTCACCCTGGGCCGGAATCCGTGCCAGGCAATAATCCACAGGCTCGCCGTCGATCATCAGGATGCGCTTGTCGCCGTCCTTGATGGCCGGCAGGTAGGCCTGGCCCATGATCTGCTGGGCGCCGAGGGCCGTGAGGGTTTCGAGGATCACCGACAGGTTCGGGTCGCCCGCGCGGTGGCGGAAGATCGACGTGCCGCCCATGCCGTCCAGCGGCTTGAAGATCACATCGCCGTGTTTGGCGGCGAATTCACGCAACACGTCGGCGCGGCGGCTGACCACGGTCGGCGGCGTGCATTGCGGGAACAGCGTGGCGAACAGCTTTTCGTTGCAGTCGCGCAGGCTCTGCGGCTTGTTGACCACCAGCACACCGGCGCGCTCGGCCTGTTCCAGCAAGTAGGTGGAGTAGACGAACTCCATGTCGAACGGCGGATCCTTGCGCATCAGGATCACGTCCAGATCGCTCAGCAGTGCGTCGCTTTCGGCACCCAGTTCGAACCATTTTTCCGGGTTGGCGAACACCTGCAGCGGACGCATCCGCGCCCGGGCCTCACCTTCGCCCTGATACAGGTCGCGCTGTTCCATATAGAACAGCTCCCAGCCACGCTTCTGCGCGGCCAGCAGCATGGCCAGCGAGCTATCCTTTTTATAGGAAATGCTGGCGATAGGGTCCATGACAATCCCGACGCGAACGCTCATTGGGTTTTCCTCGAAATTTGGGGGCTATGTTGATCTCTGTAGGAGCGAGCTTGCTCGCGATAAACCTGAGAACCCCACGGGGTGTCAGGCTTTGCGCGTCATCGTTGACGATCATCGCGAGCAAGCTCGCTCCTACAAATGACCCGTATAAAAGTGGCGTCAGAGTGGCGCTGAGTGTGTTTGCGGTCAAGGAAAAACCATCGCCCCGGTCGGCCGATAGATTGGTTCTGGAGACTGTGCTAAAAAGGCTGCCATGCCGTGCTGGCCCTTGAGTATCAAGGGTTTCGAGCCGCCAATTACCCGCAAACGGACAATTTGATTCGTAAAGGCGACGCAGAGCATCTTATGGAACAGCACCCCAGCGCCTTGAAGGTCATGGTGATCGACGATTCGAAGACGATCCGTCGCACCGCCGAAACGCTGCTCAAGAACGTGGGTTGTGAGGTCATCACGGCCATCGACGGCTTCGATGCCCTGGCCAAGATTGCCGATAACCACCCCGGCATCATCTTTGTCGACATCATGATGCCGCGCCTGGATGGCTATCAGACCTGCGCCCTGATCAAGAACAACAGTGCGTTCAAGTCCACCCCGGTGATTATGCTGTCATCCAAGGATGGCCTGTTCGACAAGGCCAAGGGGCGCATCGTCGGCTCCGACCAGTTTTTGACCAAGCCTTTCAGCAAGGAAGAATTGCTCGATGCGATCCAGGCCCATGTACCTGGTTTCGCCGCCGTTTTGCCGCAGTAGGACACGCACAGTGACGCTCGGCCACCGGGCCCTGCGTCGACAAGAATGGGGAAGACCATGGCACGTATTCTGATCGTCGATGATTCGCCGACCGAAATGTACAAACTGACCGGCATGCTGGAAAAGCACGGTCATGAAGTGTTGAAAGCCGAAAACGGCGCCGATGGCGTGGCCCTGGCCCGCCAGGAAAAGCCCGACGCCGTCCTGATGGACATCGTCATGCCCGGCCTCAATGGCTTCCAGGCAACACGCCAGTTGACCAAGGACCCGGAAACCGGACACATCCCGGTGATCATCATCACCACCAAGGACCAGGACACCGACAAGGTCTGGGGTACGCGCCAGGGCGCCAAGGACTACCTGACCAAGCCGGTCGATGAAGAGACCCTGATCAAGACCCTGAACAACGTGCTGGCCGGTTGATCGTCAGGCCATGAACGAGTCGCTGACGGCTTTCGAACTGCTGCTGCAGATCGACCAGCGCTGTCGTTTGCTGGCGGCGGACTTGCCGTCCCAGCCGACCCGCCGGGACAGCTGGAGCGGCATCGGTTTTCGCCTGGGCGAGCACTGGTATGTCGCGCCCATGAGTGAAGTCAGCGAAGTCTTGCATGAGCCGCGACTCACTCAGCTGCCGGGGGTCAAATCCTGGGTCAAGGGTGTCGCCAACCTGCGCGGGCGATTGCTGCCGGTCATGGATCTGAGCGGTTTCTTCGGGCACGAACTTTCGGCGGTGCGCCGCCAGCGCCGGGTGTTGGTGGTGGACCACGATGAGGTGTTTGCCGGGTTGCTGGTCGATGAAGTCTTCGGCCTCCAGCACTTTGCCCGGGACAGCCTGGAGCCGGTCCCAGCAGACGCGTTGAAGGGGCCGGTGGCGGCATTCGTCAAAGGCCGGTTTCAGCGCGGGCAGTGCTGGCAGGTGTTCAGCCCGTTTGCGTTGACGCGGTCTCAGGGGTTCATGAACGTCGCGGTGTAGCCGGTACAACGGAAAACCTGTGGGAGCGAGCTTGCTCGCGATGACGGACTGACAGCCAGAATCAGTGTCGACTGATACACCGCTATCGCGGGCAAGCCCGCTCCCACAGTTTCTTCGGCGGGCATTACAGGGTGTTGGTTAACAGGCGAGGACCGATGACAAAAACAAAAGCAGGCAAGCCAATGGAAGGGTCGCGCAGCCGGTCGCAGATCATCGTGCTGTTCATCGCGCTGATCGTCTTCATCATGCTGCTGTTCGCCAACTTCGCGTACCTCAACACCCAGGCTACCTACGACAAACAGTACATCGGCCACGCCGGCGAACTGCGCGTGTTGTCCCAGCGTATCGCCAAGAACGCCACCGAAGCGGCCGCCGGCAAGGCTGCCGCATTCAAGTTGCTCAGCGATGCGCGCAACGATTTTGCCCGGCGCTGGGGCTATCTGAAGAAGGGCGACCCGGCCACCAGCCTGCCACCGGCCCCCGCCACCGTGCGTCCAGAGATGCGCGCGGTGCAACAGGACTGGGAACGCCTGTTGAAAAACACCGACGCGATTCTCTCCAGCGAGCAAACCGTACTGTCCCTGCATCAGGTCGCCGCGACCCTGGCCGAAACCGTGCCGCAATTGCAGGTCGAGTACGAAAAGGTCGTCGAGATCCTCCTGCAACGGGGCGCCCCGGCAGCCCAGGTGGCCATGGCCCAGCGCCAATCGCTGCTGGCCGAGCGGATCCTCGGTGCGGTCAATACGGTATTGGCCGGCGACGAAAACTCACAGCAGGCCGCCGATGCGTTCGGGCGTGACGCGACGCAGTTCGGCAAGGTGCTCAACGGCATGCTCCAGGGCGACCCGGCGCTCAAGGTCAGCCAGGTCGAAGACCACGACGCCCGTGCACGACTGGCGGAAATCGCCGAGCTGTTCGAGTTCGTCTCGGGCTCGGTGGACGAGATCCTCGAAACCTCGCCAGAGCTGTTCAAGGTCCGTGAATCGGCCTCGAACATTTTCAGTCTGTCGCAAACCCTGCTCGACGAAGCCTCACACCTGGCCAGCGGTTTTGAAAACATGGTCGGCGGGCGCACCACTGACACCATAGGCGGTTATGTGCTGGGCTTGCTGGCGCTGACTTCGATCATCCTGATCGGCCTGGTGATGGTGCGCGAAACCAATCGCCAGCTGCGCGAAACCGCCGAGAAAAACGAGCGTAACCAGAACGCGATCATGCGTTTGCTCGACGAGATCGAAGACCTGGCCGACGGCGACCTCACGGTGACGGCCTCGGTGACGGAAGACTTTACCGGCACCATCGCCGACTCGATCAATTACTCCGTCGACCAGTTGCGCGATCTGGTCGCGACCATCAACCTCACCGCCGGCCAGGTCGCCGCCGCCGTGCAGGAAACCCAGGCCACCGCCATGCACCTGGCCCAGGCCTCGGAACATCAGGCCCAGCAGATTTCCGAGGCCTCGATGGCGATCAACGACATGGCCGAGTCCATCGACCAGGTGTCGGCCAACGCCGCTGAATCTTCGGCGGTTGCCGAGCGCTCGGTGGAAATCGCCAACAAGGGCAACGAGGTGGTGCACAACACCATCCACGGCATGGACAACATTCGCGAGCAGATTCAGGACACCGCCAAACGGATCAAGCGCCTTGGCGAGTCGTCCCAGGAAATCGGCGACATTGTCAGCCTGATCGATGACATTGCCGATCAGACCAACATCCTCGCCCTCAACGCGGCCATCCAGGCGTCCATGGCCGGCGACGCCGGTCGCGGTTTCGCCGTGGTGGCCGATGAGGTGCAGCGGCTGGCCGAGCGCTCGTCCGCCGCTACCCGGCAGATCGAGACCCTGGTGCGGGCGATCCAGACCGACACCAACGAAGCGGTCATCTCCATGGAGCAGACGACGACTGAAGTGGTGCGCGGCGCCCGTCTGGCGCAGGATGCCGGTGTGGCCCTGGAAGAAATCGAGGGTGTGTCGAAGACGCTTGCGGCGCTGATCCAGAGCATCTCCAATGCCGCGCAGCAGCAGACGTCGTCGGCCGGCCAGATTTCCCTGACGATGAACGTGATCCAGCAGATCACCTCGCAGACGTCGTCGGGTTCCACCGCCACGGCCGACAGCATCGGCAACCTGGCTAAAATGGCCAGTCAGTTGCGTCGTTCGGTGTCCGGTTTCACCTTGCCGGATGCCAAGGCGCAGGTTGTGGACAAAGCTTGAACCGCCCATGGGTATCTGAATTGTGATTGGAGTGGTTATGGGTGATCGGCACGACTATGTGGCCCTCGAGTGGGTCAAGGGCGAGATTGCCGAAACGCTGAAACAGGCTCATCACGCGATTGAAAACCTGCTCGATGACCCGCAGGCGACGCACGCGCTGGATGAATGCCTTGCGTGCATCCATCAGGTCCACGGCAGTTTGCAGATGGTCGAATTCTACGGTGCGGCGTTGCTCGCCGAAGAAATGGAACAGCTGGCCATGGCCTTGCAGGGCAACCGTGTCAGCCATCGCGACGAGGCGTTGCACCTGTTGATGCAGGCCCTCGGGCAGTTGCCGATCTACCTGGACCGGGTGCAAGGCGCGCGCCGCGACCTGCCACTGGTGGTGTTGCCCCTGATCAACGACCTGCGCAGCGCCCGTGGCGAAAGCCTGCTGTCGGAAACCAGCCTGTTCAGCCCGCAATTACCCGAGTTGCCTGCGCTGGACGCAGAAACGCTGGCGCAGCTTGAGCCGGCCGAATTGCCCAATGTGCTGCGCAAGCTGCGGCAGATGCTGCAAATGGCGTTGGTCGGGTTCCTGCGTGAGCAGGACAACGAAAACAACCTCGATTACCTGGCCAAGGTCTTCGCCCGCCTCGAAGCACTGTGCGCCAATGCACCCCTGAGCCCGCTATGGCAGGTGGCCTCGGCGCTGGTCGAAGGCATGCAGGGCGGTGCGATTGCCAACAGCCCGGCCTTGCGTAGCCTGTTCAAGGATGCCGACAAGGAACTCAAGCGCCTGCTCGAAGAAGGCATGCGCGGCATCAACCAGCCGGCACCACCGGAGCTGCTCAAGAGTTTACTGTTCTACATTGCCAAGGCCGAACATCCCACCGGGCAGATGCTGACCATGAAAGAACGCTACTCACTGGACGACGCGTTGCCCGACAGCGCGATGGTCGATGAAGAACGCGCGCGGCTTGCCGGCCCCGACCGTGACGCCATGCGCTCGGTGCTGGCAGCGCTGTGCGAAGAGCTGGTGCGGGTCAAGGAGCGCTTGGATCTGTTCGTGCGCAGTGACCGCCAGCACACCGCCGACCTCGACAGCCTGCTGGCACCGCTGCGGCAAATCGCCGACACCCTGGCGGTCCTGGGCTTCGGCCAGCCGCGCAAGGTGATCATCGATCAATTGGCAGTGGTGCTCAGCCTCGCCCAGGGCCAGCGCGAACCCAATGATGCGATCCTCATGGACGTTGCCGGGGCCCTGTTGTACGTCGAGGCGACGCTGGCCGGCATGGTCGGAACCGTGGAGCCGGAGAGCCAGGATGACAACCGCCTGCCGACCACCGACCTGACGCAGATCCATCAGATCGTGATCAAGGAGGCCCGCATCTGTTTGCAGCAGGCCAAGGACATGATCGTCGACTACATCGACGCCGATTGGGACCGCCAGCATTTGCAGGCGCTGCCGGCCTTGCTGACCCAGGTGCGCGGCGCGCTGGCGATGATTCCGTTGAGCCGGGCGGCGAGCCTGGTCGACACCTGCAATCACTTTATTCGCGAGCACCTGTTGCTCGAGCCGGGTCAGCCGGGCTGGCAGGAGCTGGACAGCCTGGCCGACGTGATCACCAGCATCGAGTACTACCTCGAGCGCCTCGGCGATGACCCGCAGGCGCAGGGTGAAAACCTGCTCGATATCGCGGAAAAAAGCCTGGTGAGCCTCGGGTTTTTCCCCAGTGAGCAGCATGTGCCCGTGCTGGATGATGTGCTCAACCCGAGCGAAGCGCAGGTCATGCAGATGATGCAGGAGCTGGATGACCCGCAGATCGTCCAGACCCTGGCCGATGTGCTCGCCAGCCCGGTTTCGAGCCTGAACCCGCCCGCCCTGGACACCCCGGGCAGCCTGCTGCCGCCACCCCCGGGCGAAGAGCCGGTGGACGAGGAACTGCGCGAGGTGTTCCTTGAAGAGACCGACGAAGTCCTGGAAATCCTGCGCGAGTATTTGCCGCGCTGGTCGGTCAACCCTGACAACCGCTCGGCCCTGAGTGAACTGCGCCGCGCCTTTCATACCCTCAAGGGCAGTGGCCGCATGGTGCGTGCCCTGGTGCTGGGCGAGCTGGCCTGGGCCGTGGAGAACCTGCTCAACCGCGTACTGGAAAACAGCGTGGAGCCGGGCGCTACGGTGCAGCAACTGATCGGTGATGTGCTGCAACTGCTGCCGGAGCTGGTGGCTGAATACGCCGCCAATGCCCAGCGTCAGCGCAACGATGTCGACCAGTTGGCCGCCCGCGCCCATGCCCTGGCCAAGGGCGACGAACCGGTGTCCGATGAGGATACGCAGGATGTCGCGGCCCTCGACCCGCTGTTGCTGGAGATCTTCCGCAAAGAGGCGCAAACCCATTTGGGCAGCCTCAATCGCTTCCTCGATCAGGCCGCCGAGCACGTGCCGTTGCAGGCCAGCGACGAATTGCAGCGCGCCTTGCACACCCTCAAGGGCAGTGCCTCCATGGCCGGTGTCTTGCCGATTGCCGAGCTGGCCGCGCCGCTGGATCAACTGGCCCGGGAATACAAGGCGCACCTGATCGCGCTGGACCTGGACGAAGTGGAATTGCTGCTGGAAGCAGAAGGGCTGTTCCGCCTCGGTTTGCGCCAGCTCAAGTCCGATCCGCTGGCGGAAATTCCCGGCGCCCGGGGTTTGACCGAGCGAGCCAAAGCGCTGCTGGCCGAGCGCCTGGAGAACCTCCTGAACACTCCGAACACCGGGCTGCGGATCAAGCGCGATCCGCAACTGATCAACAACTTCCTCGCCCAGGGCATGGACATCCTGCTGGACGCCGAGAGCCTGCTACAACGTTGGCAGCAACACCCCGGCGAACGCCAGGAACTCAGCGCGCTGCTGGATGAATTGACCACCCTCGGCGAAGGCGCCCACCTGGCCGACCTGCACCCGGTGGATGAACTGTGCGAGGCGTTGCTCGACCTCTATGGTGCCGTGGAAGAAAGCAGCCTGGCGGTCAGCGAGCGGTTTTTTCATGAGGCTCAGGGTGCCCACGAAGCGCTGATCAATATGCTCGACGAACTGGCCGCCGGTCAGGAAGTCAGCCCGCAGCCGCAACGGATCAGGGCCTTGCGCGAGTTGCTCGACGAGAGCCTCGACCCGTCGGCCATGGGCCTGATCCGCAGTGATGGCAGTCGCACCCTGAGCATCCGCGAATTGGGAGCGGCCACCGCCGATCTAGAGCACACGCTACCCCCTGCCCCTGTAGGAGCGAGCTCGCTCGCGATGGACGTTAACGATGACGCGTTATCATTGGATAAACGCGGCGCCGGTGAGACCATCGCGAGCGAGCTCGCTCCTACAGGAGAGGGGCGCGAACTGGACGATGAAATCGTTGCGATCTTCCTTGAAGAAGCGGTGGACATCCTCGAAAGCGCCGGTCAGGCCTTGCAGCGCTGGTTGCGCGACTCGGACAACGCCGCGCCGCTGTCGTCCCTGCAACGGGATTTGCACACCCTCAAAGGCGGCGCGCGCATGGCCGAGGTCGGGCCGGTCGGTGATCTGGCCCATGAACTGGAAAGCCTTTACGAAGGCCTGGTGGATCGTCGCTACGCCTACAGCGACTCATTGGCGGTGCTGTTGCAGCAGAGCCATGACCGCTTGGCGCAGTACCTTGACCAGTTACAGCACAACCAGCCCCTGGGCGATTGCGCTGAGCTGATCGAGGCCATTCGCGCCTACCGACAGGGCCACTCGGGCGCCGCCGAAGTCAGTGAACTGGCGGCCACTAATGACTCGGCCGCCCATGATCCGGAGTTGCTGGAGATCTTCCTCGAGGAAGGTTTCGACATCATCGAAAGCTCAGGTGCGGCGCTGGAACGCTGGCAGGCCCAGCCTTCAAGTCGCCAGGAAGTGGAAACCCTGCTGCGCGACCTGCACACCCTCAAGGGCGGCGCGCGCATGGTGGAAATCGCCGCGATTGGCGACCTGGCCCATGAGTTGGAATTCCTCTACGAAGGCTTGTCCACCGGCGTGCTGCAACCGACGGCGCCGCTGTTCGCGCTGCTGCAACGCAGCCATGACCGCCTGGCGCAGATGCTCGACGCGGCCCGCGCCGGTGAGCCGATGCCGCCCGCCGACCGCTTGATCGATGCGATCAAGAACTTCAGCCACCCGGCCGTGCCCGAAGCGCCCGCGCCGGTTGCGTCGCCGGCCACGCCCAAGGCCGAGCCACTGACGCCGCCGTCCGATGTCGGCGCCGACATGGTCAAGGTCTCGGCGGAGCTGCTCGACGATCTGGTCAACCTGGCCGGTGAAACATCGATCTTCCGTGGCCGGATCGAACAGCAGGTCAACGATGCGCACATCGCCCTGAGCGAAATGGAGACCACCATCGAGCGCATGCGCGACCAGTTGCGCCGCCTCGATACCGAAACCCAGGGGCGGATCCTCAGCCGCCAGCAAGTCGACGCCGAACGCCTGGGCTATGAAGAGTTCGACCCGCTGGAAATGGATCGCCACTCGCAATTGCAGCAACTGTCCCGCGCGCTGTTCGAATCGGCCTCTGACTTGCTCGACCTCAAGGAAACCCTCGAACGACGCAATCACGACACGGAAAACCTCCTGCAACAGCAGGGCCGCATCAACACCGAGTTGCAGGAAGGGCTCATGCGCACGCGCATGGTGCCGTTCGAACGCATGCTCCCGCGGTTACAGCGCATTGTCCGCCAGGTGTCCAGCGAACTGGGCAAGGACGTGGATTTCATCGTCGAAAACGCCGAAGGCGAGATGGATCGCAACGTGCTTGAACGCATGGCCGCGCCGCTGGAACACATGCTGCGCAACGCCGTCGACCACGGCCTGGAGTCCGTCGAAGCGCGGCTGGCGGCGGGGAAACCGGCCAAGGGCAAGATCACCCTCGATCTGCTGCGTGAAGGCGGCGACATCATTTTCGACATCCGCGACGACGGCGCCGGTGTGCCGCTGGACGCGGTGCGGCGCAAGGCGATCAAGCGCGGCATGCTCGCCCCGGACAGCGTCATCAGTGATCACGACGTGTTGCAGTTCATCCTGCAACCGGGGTTTTCCACGGCCGAGAAAATCACCCAGATCTCCGGGCGCGGTGTCGGCATGGACGTGGTGCATGAAGAGGTGCGGCAGCTGGGCGGCACCATGAGCATCGACTCGGTGCCCGGGCAGGGCGTGCATTTCCGCATTCGCCTGCCGTTTACCGTATCGGTCAACCGGGCGTTGATGGTGCAGTGCGGTGAGGACCAATACGCGATCCCGCTCAATACCATCGACGGCATCGTTCGTGTCCTGCCCAATGAGCTTGAAGGCTATTTCCGTTTCGATTCGCCCACCTACGAATACGCCGGGCAACGTTACGAGCTGTGCTACCTGGGTGAGCTGCTGAAAACCATCCCGCGCCCGAAACTGTTGGGCCAGAGCCTGCCATTGCCGGTGTTGCTGGTGCAGTGCAACGAACGGCACATCGCGGTGCTGGTGGACGCCATGGCCGGTACTCGCGAGATCGTGGTCAAGAGCCTGGGGCCGCAATTTGCGGCACTGCAAGGGGTGACCGGGGCGACGATTCTCGGCGATGGCCGGGTGGTGCTGATTCTGGATCTGCTGGCGCCGATTCGCGCCATGCAGGCCCGCGTACCCCAACATCCCGCGGGACAGGAGATCGAAGTCGAACCGCATCGGCCGTTGCTGGTGATGGTGGTCGACGACTCGGTCACCGTGCGCAAGGTCACCAGCCGCTTGCTCGAACGCCACGGCATGAACGTACTGACCGCCAAGGACGGGGTCGATGCCATGCTGCTGCTGGAAGAGCACATGCCCGACCTGATGCTGCTGGACATCGAGATGCCGCGCATGGACGGCTTCGAGGTCGCGACCCAGGTGCGCAACGACGAACGCCTGCAGCACCTGCCGATCATCATGATCACTTCCCGCACCGGGCAGAAACACCGCGACCGCGCCATGGCCATCGGCGTCAACGACTACCTGGGCAAGCCGTACCAGGAATCGGTGCTGCTCGAAAGCATCGCCTTTTGGAGCAAGACCCATGCTTGAACACCGCACCAGCAACCTCACCGGCCTGCTGCTGCCGTTGGCCGACCGCAACCTGATCCTGCCCAACGTCGCCGTGGCCGAGCTGATCGATTACCAGCAACCGGGGACCTTCGATCTCGACACACCGCCGTGGTACCTGGGCCTGGTGACATGGCGCGAACGGCAGATACCACTGCTGAGTTTCGAGTCGGCCTGCGGGCAGAAAATCGTCATCGGTGAACGCGCGCGGATCGTCATCCTCAACGCCCTGGGCGGGCGACCCGAGCTGAAGTTCATCGCGCTGCTGGTGCAAGGGATTCCGCGCTCGTGCAAGCTCGATAGCCAGTTGAGTTATGTGGATGTGCCGTTGTGTGCGCTGGAGCAGGCGGCGGTGCAGGTGGCGGAGCAGGTGGCGAAGGTGCCGGATCTGCTGGCGCTGGAGGCGTTGCTGGTGGATGCCGGGTTGGCCATCTGATCGCGGCCTTGCGTTGACTGCACCGGCCTCTTCGCGGGCAAGCCCGCTCCCACAGTGTCCGTGTGTTGCCCAAATTCAACGGCAACCACTAACCCTGTGGGAGCGGGCTTGCCCGCGAAGAGGCCAGCATGAGCGACGCAGATCTCGATCATTACCCTGAGCGTAACGATCCGCCACTCTGCTTGATTGATGCCCCCACCCAACACTCCTAATGTGACCCCCACGACAGCGAACCCGTGGAGTGGTCATGACAACAACAATATCCCCCGACTCGCGATGGACGCGGCGGCGCAGCGAAAAGCAGCGGCGTCTCGAGCTGGTGCGAGGTCTTGCCGACGGTGTGGTGTTGCCCACCGATAACATCGTCGCGGCGCTGGAGGCGTTGATCCTGCCGGGCGACCGCGTGGTGCTCGAAGGCAACAACCAGAAGCAGGCGGATTTCCTTTCACGTTCCCTGGCCAAGGCAGACCCCGCGAAGCTGCATGACCTGCACATGATCATGCCCAGCGTCGGGCGCTCCGAGCACTTGGACCTGTTCGAACGCGGCATCGCGCGCAAGCTCGACTTCTCTTTCGCCGGCACCCAAAGCCTGCGCATCAGCCAGTTGCTCGAAGACGGCCTGCTGGAAATCGGCGCGATTCATACCTACATCGAACTCTACGCACGGCTGGTGGTGGACCTGATTCCCAACGTCGTGCTCTCGGCCGGCTTCATGGCCGACCGCGCCGGCAACATCTACACCGGGCCGAGCACCGAAGACACCCCGGCGCTGATCGAACCGGCGGCCTTCAGCGACGGCATCGTCATCGTCCAGGTCAACCAGTTGGTGGACGATGTCAGCGACCTGCCACGGGTGGACATCCCGGCGTCCTGGGTCGACTTCGTGGTGGTGGCCGACAAGCCGTTCTACATCGAACCGCTGTTCACCCGCGACCCACGGCACATTAAGCCCGTGCACGTGCTGATGGCGATGATGGCGATCCGCGGCATCTACGAAAAACACAACGTGCAGTCGCTCAACCACGGCATCGGTTTCAACACCGCGGCCATCGAGCTGATCCTGCCGACCTACGGCGAATCCCTCGGCCTCAAAGGCAAGATCTGCCGCAACTGGACACTCAACCCGCACCCGACCCTGATTCCGGCGATTGAAAGTGGCTGGGTCGAAAGCGTGCATTGCTTCGGCACTGAACTGGGGATGGAGAACTACATTGCGGCGCGGCCGGATGTGTTCTTTACCGGGCGCGACGGTTCCCTGCGCTCCAACCGGATGTTCAGCCAACTGGCCGGCCAATACGCCGTGGACCTGTTCATCGGCGCGACCTTGCAGGTGGATGGCGACGGCCATTCCTCCACCGTGACCCGTGGGCGCCTGGCCGGTTTCGGTGGCGCGCCGAACATGGGCCACGACCCGCGCGGTCGTCGCCACGGCACCCCGGCCTGGCTCGACATGCGCAACACCGACGTGGCCGAGCCGATGCTCGAGCGCGGCAAGAAACTGGTGGTGCAGATGGTCGAGACCTTCCAGGAGGGCGGCAAACCGACCTTCGTCGAAACCCTTGATGCCGTTGATGTGGCGAAGAAAAGCGGCATGCCGCTGGCACCGATCATGGTCTACGGCGACGACGTCACCCATTTGTTGACCGAAGAAGGCATCGCCTACCTGTACAAGGCGCGCTCGCTGGAAGAACGCCAGGCGATGATCGCCGCCGTCGCCGGGGTGACCGCCATCGGCCTGCGCCACAACCCCAAAGACACCGCGCGTATGCGCCGCGAAGGCCTGATCGCCTTGCCCGAAGACCTCGGCATCCGTCGCACCGACGCCACCCGCGAACTGCTCGCGGCGAAAAGCGTGGCTGATCTGGTGGAGTGGTCCGGTGGCCTCTACAACCCGCCCGCCAAGTTCAGGAGCTGGTAATGCACGCATTCAACCTGCAACCCAAAACCCTGAGCCTGGCCGAGCGGCTGGCGGACCTGGCGGTGGACGCGCTGATCGACGAGGCTGATCTGTCGCCGAAACCGGCACTGGTCGACCGTCGCGGCAATGGCGCCCACAGCGATTTGCACCTGGGGCTGATGCACGCTTCGGCGCTGTCCCTGTGGCCGGCCTTCAAGGCGATGGCCGATGCCGCGATAGCGTTCGGTGAGATTGGCTTGCCCCTGCGCGAAGCCGTCGGCCGCATCGGTCGCGAAGGCGAGCAAGCGATGCTCGACACCACGGGCGGCGTGAATACTCATCGCGGGGCGATCTGGGCCTTGGGCCTGTTGGTCACTGCCGCTGCGCTGGACCCTGAATCCACGGCTGCAAGCAGCGTATCGATTCGTGCGGCGCGTCTGGCGCTGCTCGATGACCGTTACGCGCCGCGTCCACTCAGCCATGGTGCTCAAGTCGCTCAACGCTACGGCGCTCGGGGCGCCCGTGAAGAAGCGCAACTGGGCTTCCCGGCGGTGTTGCAACGCGCGTTGCCGCAACTCAAATGCAGCCGCACCGCCGGCCATGGCGAACAGAACGCCCGGCTCGATGCGCTGCTGGCGATCATGACGAATCTGGCCGACACCTGCGTGCTGTACCGCGCTGGAGAACAAGGTCTGCACACCATGCAACTCGGCGCCCAGGCCGTGCTCGATGCCGGGGGGAGCGCCAGCCTCGCCGGACGTCGCCGCTTGCATGAGCTGGACCAACAACTCATCGCGTTGAATGCCTCGCCCGGTGGTGCTGCGGACCTGCTCGCAGCCTGCCTGTTCATCGACCGTATCGAGTCGGGCGACAGCCTCAAACAGGGAGCTTTTTGATGGAAACCTTATCTTTTGAATTCCCCGCCGGGCAGCCGCCACGTGGCCGCACCCTGGTGGGCTGTGTCGGCTCGGGCGATCTGGAAGTGCTGATCGAACCGGGTCAGGCCGGCAAGCTGACGATCAACGTGCAGACCTCGGTCAATGGCAGCGAACAACGCTGGCAGCATCTGTTCGCACGGATGTTCGACGGCCAGACGCCGCCGGCGATGGACATCGACATCCACGATTTCGGCGCGACCCCCGGCGTGGTGCGCCTGCGTCTGGAACAGGGTTTCGAGGAGATTGGCCATGACTGACAGCGCATCCCTGCTGAACAAGCACAGCTTCGTCGAACTCGGTGCGCGGCAGCGGGCCAAGGCCCTGCTCGACACCGGCACCTTCCGCGAACTGCTCGACCCTTTTCAACGGATCATTTCGCCGTGGCTGTCGCGCCAGGGCGTGGTGCCGCAAGCCGACGACGGCGTGGTGATCGCCAAGGGCAACCTCGATGGTTTGCCGGTGGTGATCGCCGCCATCGAAGGCGCGTTTCAGGGCGGCAGCCTCGGTGAAGTCGGCGGGGCAAAAATCGCCGGTGCGCTGGAACTGGCCGCCGAAGACAACCGCAACGGCATCCCGACTCGCGCCGTGCTGCTGCTGGAAACCGGCGGCGTGCGTTTGCAGGAAGCCAACCTCGGCCTGGCGGCCATTGCCGACATCCACGCGGCGATTGTCGATTTGCAGCAGTACCAACCCGTGGTCGGCGTCGTGGCGGGCAGCGTCGGTTGCTTTGGCGGCATGTCGATTGCTGCCGGGTTGTGCAGCTACCTGTTGGTGACCCAGGAAGCGCGACTGGGCCTGAACGGCCCACAGGTGATCGAGCAGGAAGCCGGACTCGAGGAATACGACTCCCGCGACCGGCCCTTCATCTGGAGCCTGACCGGTGGCGAGCAGCGCTTTGCCACTGGCCTGGTGGATCGCTATGTGGCCGACGACGTGGCGCAGATTCGCCAGCAAGTCGGCGAGTTGCTCCAGCAAGGTTTGCCTGCGCAACAACGTAGCCAACAGGCCGAACTGTTCCTGCAACGCCTGGCGCGTCTGGACGCCGAACCGCAAATCGAGCCGTCCGTGGTTCGCGATCTGTACCAAGGAGAACGCCCATGAGCTCGTATTCCCTGCGTGGTTTGAACTGGTTCAACGCCTTGAGTGCCGGGGCGAAAGCGGTCGAGGGTTTGCCGGCTTCGCTGAAGGTCGCGGACGGTGCGCTGGGCGATCAGCCTGTGCGTTTCATCGCGGTGGTGGCCGACCCGGAAAACCGCTTCGTCCGTGCACGCAATGGCGAAGTGGGTTTGCTCGAAGGCTGGGGCCTGGCCAAGGCCGTGGATGAAGTCATCGCCGCCGATCACAACAAGGCCCGCAAACGCGCCCTGATCGCCATTGTCGACGTGCCGAGCCAGGCTTACGGTCGCCGCGAAGAAGCCCTCGGCATTCATCAGGCGCTGGCCGCAGCGGCGGGCAGTTACGCCCGTGCCCGTCTGGCCGGCCATGCAGTGATCGGCTTGCTGGTGGGCAAGGCGATGTCCGGGGCGTTCCTGGCCCACGGGTATCAGGCCAATCGTTTGATCGCCCTGCGCGATCCGGGGGTGATGGTGCATGCCATGGGCAAGGCGTCGGCGGCGCGGGTGACCTTGCGCAGTGTCGAAGAACTCGAAGCCCTGGCGGCCAGCGTGCCGCCGATGGCCTATGACATCGACAGCTATGCCAGCCTCGGGCTGCTGTGGGAAACCTTGTCGGTGGAACAGATCGAGCAGCCGACTGCGGCGGATCTGGCGCGGGTGACCGAGTGCCTGGGTCAGGCGATGGGCGATATCGCCGAGAAGGGTGCAGATCTCAGCGGTCGTCTCGGTGCGGCCAATCGTGCGGCGTCGAGCAAGGTTCGCCAATTGCTGAGAGCACAGTGGTGAATGCGCTTCTGGCTCACGACCTGTTGTGGGGCATGACGCCGCGGCAGTTGCCTGCGGATGCCCCGACCTGGGTGATCGACTCGATCAGTGCCGGCCAGCCGGTGGTGGTCCGTCGCGCCTTGAGCGCGGCGGGGCAGGTGGCGGTGGGCGTGCGCGGGCCGTTGCGCGAACAGCGGTTTGCAGCGGTGATGGAAGTCGCCGCCATCACGCGACGAGTGCGGCCGGAAGAACTCTGCGATGTTCAGGGCCTGCGTGATTTCCCGGCGCTGCGTGCCTTGGCGCAACTGCGCTCGCACCTTGATGAGAGTGGTTGGGTCTGGGGTGTCAGCGGCAGTGCCGGGTTTGAGTTGGCCAGTGGGTTTGCCGCATTGCACGAGGGCAGCGACCTCGACCTGATCCTGCGAACGCCGCGGCCGTTGAGTCGTACCGACGCGCAGGCGCTGGTGGCCATTCTCGACACGGCCGTGTGCCGCGTGGACCTGCAGTTGCAGACCCCCTTGGGCGCCGTTGCCTTGCGCGAGTGGGCCGGCACTGCGTCGCGGGTCCTGTTGAAAAGTGCCACTCAGGCCAGTCTGGTCACTGACCCGTGGCATCCACAGGAGCAGGCAGCGTGAGCAGCTTGCTGGTGTTCCCCGGCCAGGGTGCGCAGCAACCCGGCATGCTGGCGCGTTTGCCTCGGGAAACGTTGAACGAGGCGAGCGATTGGCTCGGTGAAGACGTGACGCAGCTGGATTCTGCCGAAGCACTGCGGTCGACGAGGGCAGTTCAGCTTTGCCTGCTGATTGCTGGCGTCGCCGCTTCACGCCAGTTGGCCATGGCCCCGGACTACGTGGCCGGCTTGTCGATCGGCGCATATCCGGCGGCAGTGGTGGCGGGTGCCTTGGGTTTCAGCGATGCACTGCATCTGGTCAGCCTGCGCGGTGAGCTGATGCAGCAGGCTTATCCACAGGGCTACGGCATGACCGCGATCATCGGTCTGGAGCTGGCCACGGTGGAAGGACTACTGGCCCGGGTGCACAGCGTAGAAATGCCGGTTTATCTGGCCAATATCAACGCCGATAACCAGGTGGTGATTGCCGGCAGCGATGCGGCGATGAACGCGGTGGCCGAGTTGGCGAAAGGTCGCGGGGCTGGCCCGGCCAAGCGTCTGGCAGTGAGCGTGCCGTCCCACTGCCCATTGCTTGAAGCACCCGCGCAACGGTTGGCCGAAGCCTTCGCCAAAGTGCCGCTGCAAACCCCGAAGATGGGCTACCTGAGCGGCAGCCGTGCGCGTCCGCTGATCAAGCCTGAAGCCTTGCGTGACGACCTGGCTTTCAACATGTGCCGCATCGTCGATTGGCGCGGCACGGTACAAAGCGCCTACGAGCGCGGCGTACGTCTACAGATCGAACTGCCGCCCGGCGCGGTGCTGACCGGGCTGGCGCGCCGGGTGTTCGAACAGGGCACCGTGATTGCCTTTGACGGTGCGCGGCTCGATACCCTGCAGGCGCTGATGCGTGAGGAGGGAAGCCGCCACTC
The DNA here is from genome assembly GCF_003097365.1 of Pseudomonas sp. B1(2018). Classification (NCBI taxonomy): domain Bacteria; kingdom Pseudomonadati; phylum Pseudomonadota; class Gammaproteobacteria; order Pseudomonadales; family Pseudomonadaceae; genus Pseudomonas; species Pseudomonas sp. B1(2018). The sequence goes on along the minus strand of NZ_PYUK01000002.1, from coordinate 58,558 downwards.
CTAAAACTCAGGCTTCGAACAACAAAAACAACATTCGAAATGCACTTTGAGGACTACGACAATGATTATTTACGGTGTGGCGCTGTTGGCGATCTGTACGCTGGCAGGGGTGATCATGGGTGACATGCTCGGCGTGTTGCTGGGCGTGAAATCAAACGTCGGCGGCGTCGGGATCGCGATGATCCTGCTGATTTGCGCACGGTTGTGGATGCACAGGCGTGGCGGCATGACCCGGGAGTGCGAGATGGGCGTCGGCTTCTGGGGCGCGATGTACATCCCGGTGGTGGTGGCGATGGCGGCGCAACAAAACGTGGTCACGGCGCTGCACGGTGGCCCGGTGGCGGTGCTGGCGGCGATCGGTTCGGTGGTGGTTTGCGGTTGCACCATTGCCCTGATCAGCCGGACTCACAAAGGTGAACCCTTGCCCGATGAACCGGCGGATGTAACGCAGGTTGGCGCACCGGCAGGAGGTCGCTGATATGTGGGATCTGATCAAGAACGGTCTGGAACACAACGGTCTGGTCACCGCATTCGCCTTCGTCGGCGTGATCATGTGGGTGTCAGTGGTGATCTCCAAACGCCTGACCTTCGGACGCATCCACGGTTCGGCGATTGCCATCGTCATCGGCCTGGTGCTGGCCTGGGTTGGCGGAACTATGACCGGCGGGCAAAAGGGCCTGGCGGACTTGACGCTGTTTTCCGGCATCGGGTTGATGGGCGGCGCCATGCTTCGGGACTTCGCCATCGTTGCCACGGCATTCGAGGTGCAGGCCACGGAAGCGAGAAAGGCCGGTTTGATCGGCGTGATCGCGCTGCTGTTGGGAACGGTGCTGCCGTTCATTGTCGGCGCGTGCATGGCCTGGGTATTCGGTTACCGCGATGCGGTGAGCATGACCACCATCGGCGCCGGTGCGGTGACCTACATCGTCGGGCCAGTGACCGGAGCCGCGATTGGCGCCAGTTCCGATGTGGTGGCGCTGTCGATTGCCACCGGCCTGATCAAGGCGATCCTGGTGATGGTCGGTACACCGATGGCGGCGCGCTGGATGGGCCTGGACAACCCGCGTTCGGCGATGGTGTTCGGTGGGTTGGCCGGGACGGTCAGCGGCGTGACTGCGGGGCTGGCGGCGACAGATCGGCGCCTGGTGCCTTATGGCGCGTTGACCGCGACCTTCCACACCGGGCTTGGCTGCCTGCTGGGGCCTTCGCTGTTGTTCTTCATTGTTCGCGGGATTGTCGGGTAGTCCAGTGAGCGCTTTTTGTGGCGAGGGAGCTTGCTCCCGCTGGGCTGCGTAGCAGCCCTGAGATCGGCTACCGAGATGAGTCAGGTAAATTCGGTGGTCTGGTTTTGCGGGCGCTTCGCACCCGAGCGGGAGCAAGCTCCCTCGCCACAAGGGTTTCAAGCCTGGCGATTGGCATACATCCGACACTCCGCCAGCAACGCCAACAGGTTCGGATCACGCTCCTTGGCCTTCAGGAACACCACGCCAATGTGTTGCTGCAAGCGGTACTTTTCCTGCAACGGGATCAGCTTCACCCGGTTCTCGTACACCGCCGCAATCCGCCCCGGCAGCAGCGCATAACCCACGCCCGAACTGACCATGCTCAGCAGGGTGAAGATGTCGTTGACCTGCATCGCCACCTTCGGCTCGAACCCTGCCTGCTCGAATACCCGCTTGCCGTCCTGATGGGTGGCGAAGCCCTGGGTCAGGGTGATGAAGGTTTCGTCGCGGACTTCGGCCAGGTCGACTTCAGTCCGTTGGGCAAACTTCGAGTCGGCGGGGGTGGCGAGGAAGATGTCGTCGGAAAACAGCGGGATCTGTTCGCAATCCGGATCGTTGACACTCTCGTCCAGCGACACCAGGGCCGCATCGACTTCCATGTTCTTGAGCTTGTAGAGCAGGTCGATATTGGAGCCCAGAATCAGGTCGATGTTGAGCTCGCTGCGGCGGATTTTCAGGCCCATGATCAGTTGCGGCACGGTCTTCACCGTCAGCGAATACAGCGAGCCCAACTTGAAACGCTCGGCCGAGAATCCGGCGGCCTCGCGGGTCAGGCGCACACTTTCGACGACATCCTGAATCAGCTTCTGCGCCCGCTCCTCCAGCACGTAAGCGCTTTCCAGCGGTGTGAGGTTGCGGCCTTCATGCTTGAACAACGGGCAGCGCAGGGCACTTTCCAGGGAATGGATCGCCCGATGCACGCTGACGTTGCTGGTCTGCAATTCGGCGGCGGCGCGTGCCAGGTTGCCGGTGCGCATGAAGGCCAGGAACACCTCGAGTTTTTTCAGGGTCAACTCTTCATCGATCAGCATGGGGCGGACTCTTTTTGGTATCGGTCAATTGTGCCCGTTAAACACGGAGCGTTGTAGGAGCTGCCGAAGGCTGCGATCTTTTGATCTTGATTTTTCGCTGCCCTTGACGGTGCTGAAAATCAAAAGATCGCAGCCTTCGGCAGCTCCTACACGGGATTGCGCTATACGGAAACATTGCGCTTTTACGCTTGAGGGCTGAGCCTTGCGCGTTGCGCTGATGAAATTCGAGGTGAGCACCACATGTATCACGGAGAAAGACTAAATGCCTGGACGCATCTGGCGGGGGCCGTGGCGGCGTTTATCGGCGGGGTGTGGCTGATTGTGCTGGCCAGTCTCGACGGCAGTCCGTGGAAGATTGTCAGCATGGCGATCTACGCCTTTACCCTGCTGGTGCTTTACAGCGCATCGACCGTGTACCACAGCGTGCGCGGACGCAAGAAAGCGATCATGCAGAAGGTCGATCACTTCTCGATCTACCTGTTGATCGCCGGCAGCTACACGCCGTTCTGCCTGGTGACCCTGCGCGGGCCGTGGGGCTGGACCTTGTTCGGGATTGTCTGGGGGCTGGCGCTGATCGGTATCCTGCAAGAGATCAAGCCGCGTTCGGAGGCGCGGATTCTGTCGATCGTGATTTATGCGGTGATGGGCTGGATCGTGCTGGTGGCGGTCAAGCCGCTGCTCGCGGCGCTGGGCGGCGCCGGATTTGCGTGGTTGGCCTCGGGCGGGGTGTTGTATACCGTGGGGATTATCTTTTTTGCCCTTGATCATCGCCTGCGCCATGCCCACGGGATCTGGCATCTGTTCGTGATCGCCGGGAGCTTGCTGCACTTTGTGGCGATTTTCTTTTATGTCCTTTAAGGCCGTACCGGGGCCAACCGATCCAGTTGCTCCCGGGCTCGGCGGCTGAATACCTGCAACAGGTCGTTCAAGGTATGGGGCGGCGGTTCGGCGGCACGGGTCACTGCGTACAGGGTGATGGGTAACGGCGGTGCCAGAGGGCGGATCATTGTGTTGGCGGGAGAGGCGCCAAGGGCGGTGAACGGATCGATCACCGCCAGGCCCGCGCCGGATTCCACCATCGCCCGTGCCAGTGAGTAGGTTTGCACGGCGATGCGTACCCGGGGTGGCGGTTCGACCGCTTCCAGGTAACTGTCGAGCCGCGCGGCCAGTGGGTCGGCGCTGGACAAGCCGATCAGCGGCGCATCCGCCAGCGCCATCAGCGGCAACGGTTTACCCACCTCTTCCTGAGGCCAGTAACCACTCGGCGCCAGCGCCACCAGCACACCGGACGCCAGCGCCTGGGCCTTGAGCCCCGGGTGATCCGGGCGTTGCAGGGTCAGGGCGACATCCACTTCGCGCATCAACAGGTTCTGCACCAGTTCGCGACTGTGGGCGCTGGAGAGTTCGCAAGCGATGTCCGGGTAACGCCCGGTCCATTCGTGAATGGCTGGCGGCAGCAATGACAGGGCCAGCGCCGGGGTGGCACCGATGCGCAGGCTGTGGCCCGGTTCGCGGCGCAGGCTCTGCGCCAGGCGTCGCACGCCTTGCAGGCTTTCACTGACCTTGTCCACTTCACGCTCCAGCTCCAGCGCTTCCGGCGTCGCCTGCAACTTGCCGCGTACCCGCAGGAACAGCGGGAAACCCAATTGTTGCTCGGCGTGCTGCAACACCTTGCTCACCGCTGGCTGCGAGACGTGCAGCAATTGCGCAGCAGCGCTGATCGAACCGGTCTGGCGGATGGCCTGGAAAATTTCGATATGGCGAAGGCGCATGGCAAGTCCATAACCTTTGTTTATGGGTTTGCCATCTTTATGCATTGTTCAACGTCTGTCACCTGGCTCTAACCTTGGCCTCGTCTTCACAACGGTTTTAAGGACGGACATGGCTCAGCGTGTGTGCATCATCGGTGGCGGTGTGATTGGCCTGGCAACGGCCTATGCGCTGGTGCGCGACGGCTTTGAAGTGACGGTGGTCGAGGCACGGGACTCGCTGGGCAGCGAAACCAGCTTCGCCAACGGCGGCCAGTTGTCCTATCGCTATGTCGCGCCCCTGGCCGACGCCGGTGTGCCTTTGCAAGCCATTGGCTGGATGCTGCGCGGCGACTCACCATTGAAGCTGCGCCCGCGCTTTGACCCGGCCCAGTGGCGCTGGATGGCATCGTTCCTCGGCGCCTGCCGCCGCTCGGTCAACCGCGAGAACGCCGCGCACTTGCTGCGCCTGGCGCTGTTCAGCCAGGACACATTGAAGTCCTGGCGCGAGGGCGATGGGCTGACGGGATTCCAATGGCGGCGCAATGGCAAACTGGTGACTTTCCGCCAGGACAGCAGCTTCGAGCGTGCGCGCCAGAACCTGGCCGACCCGCAGCAACAGCAGGTGTTGTCTCCGGCCGAATGCGCGCAACTGGAACCGGCGCTGATCGATGCGCCCTTTGTCGGGGCGATCTACACCCCGGACGAAGAGGTGGGCGACTGCCACGGTTTTTGCCAGCAACTGGCCGCCCGACTGCAAGCGTCCGGTCGTTGCGAGTTTCGTCTCGGGCAAGCGGTAACCGGCATCCGCCACAGCAATGGCAGCGTCAACGCCATCGAACTAAGCGAGCAAGTGCTGCCGGTCGATCAACTGGTGATCGCCGCCGGTCACCGCAGTCCGCTGTTGGCGCTTCCCGGGCTGCAACTGCCACTTTATCCGCTCAAGGGCTACAGCCTGACCGTGCCGATCGGCGCCGGTCACCGGGCGCCGGACGTGAGCATTACCGACTACGACCGCAAGATCGTCTATGCCCGCATCGGCAAACAATTGCGAGTGGCGGCAATGGTCGACATTGTCGGCTTCGACCCTGCTTTGGACCCCAAGCGCCTGGCGCTGATCAAGCGTCAGGCCCATGACACCTTTCCAGATGCCGGCGCCTATGACAAAGCCGTCGAGTGGGCTGGCATGCGCCCGGCCACCCCTGGCGGCGTGCCGTTGCTGGGCGCGACGGCCTATCGCAACCTGTGGCTCAACCTCGGCCATGGCGCGCTGGGTTTTACCCTGGCATGCGGCAGCGGGCGCTTGCTCAGCGAGCTGATCGGCGAGCGCCAGCCGTCCATTGACCTTCAGGGTTTCAGCCACCGGGTCGCCTGAATACTGATTTCTGAAGAGGACATTGCAATGACTATTACCCGACTGCACAGCAACCCGCGCCTGTCTGGCGCCGTGACCTTTGGCGACCTGGTGTTTCTCTCCGGGCAGGTGCCGGGCGATGCCCGGGATGCCAGCGGCCAGACCCGCGAAGTGCTGGCGAAAATCGATACCTTGCTGGCCGAGGCGGGTAGCGACAAGGATCATCTGCTCAGTGCGACCATCTACCTGAAGAGCATCACCGAGGATTTCGCCGCGATGAACGAGGTCTGGTCGGCCTGGCTATCGCCGGGGCAGGCACCGAGCCGCACCACCGTGCAGGCCGAACTGGCCCGCCCGCAGGTGCTGGTGGAAATCACCGTCATCGCTGCACGCGTCTGATAAACCAACACCCACAACGGAGAATAACAATGCAAAAAATCACGTTGCTCGCTTGTACGCTTGGCCTGTTGCTCGGCAGTCAGGTTCAGGCCAATGAAGCGCCCCTGACCGGCACCCTGAGCAAAATCGCCAGCGCCAACAGCATCACCCTGGGCTATCGCGATGCTTCGGTGCCGTTCTCCTACGTGGGTGATCACAGCGGCAAACCGATGGGTTACTCGGTGGATCTGGCGGGCAAGATCGTCGAGCGCATCCAGCAGCAACTGGCGCTGCCGGACTTGAAGGTGAAGTACAACCTGGTGACCTCGCAGACCCGTATTCCACTGGTGCAAAACGGCACCGTGGACCTGGAGTGCGGCTCCACCGGCGTGACCGCCGAACGACAGAAGCAGGTGGCGTTCTCTTATGGTTTCATCTACGTCAAAGGCCAGTTGCTGACCGCGAAGGACAGCGGGATCAAGGGCTTCGCTGACCTGCGCGGCAAGAACGTGGTGACCACCGCCGGCACCACCAACGAGCGCTTCCTGAAAAGCTACAACGTCGATCACAAGATCGACATGTTCGTGATCAGCGCCAAGGATCACGGCGAAGCCTTCCAGATGCTGCAGTCGGGCCGGGCGGCGGCGTTCTACATGGACGACGCGCTGCTCTATGGCGAGCGCGCAAAGGCCAACGACCCACACAAATGGGTGGTGGTCGGGGAGGAGCAATCGCGGGAGATCTACAGCTGCATGGTGCGCAAGGACGATCCGCAGTTCCTGGCGCTGGTCAACGGTGCGTTGGCGGATCTGTACAGCTCGGGCGAGATCAATGGCATCTACAAACGCTGGTTCGAGCAGCCGATCCCGCCGAAGGGTTTGAACCTTGAATTCCCGATGACCAGCGAACTCAAGGCGATCATTGCCAAACCGGTGAGTGATCCGGTGCAGTAAATGCAAAAGATCGCAGCCTGCGTACATCCTGTAGGAGCTGCCGCAGGCTGCGATCTTTTCAGAAATCCCCCCAGAGTTGCTGGGCCACTGCCAACGCCACCACTGGCGCGGTTTCGGTGCGCAGCACTCGTGGACCGAGGCGGGCGGCGTGGAAGCCGCCGGCCTTGGCCTGATCGACTTCGGCATCGGACAAACCACCCTCCGGACCGATCAGGAATGCCAGACTTGAAGGTTTGGCATGGCTCACCAGCGGCTCGGCCACCGGGTGCAGCACCAGCTTCAACTCGGCTTGCGTCTGCTTCAACCAGTCAGCCAGCAACAGTGGCGGATGAATCAGCGGTACCCGTGAACGGCCGCATTGCTCGCAAGCGCTGATCGCCACCTGACGCCAGTGCAGCAGGCGTTTGTCGGCGCGCTCGTCCTTGAGTCGGACTTCGCAGCGTTCGGTGAAGATCGGGGTAATTTCGCTGACGCCCAGTTCCGTGGCTTTCTGAATCGCCCAGTCCATGCGCTCGCCTCGGGACAGGCCTTGGCCGAGATGGATTTGCAATGGCGATTCGATCTGCCCGGCAAAGCTTTCATCGATCTGCACCACGACGCGTTTTTTGCCGACTTCGACCAGCCGGGCGCGAAACTCCTGGCCCGAGCCGTCGAACAATTGCAACGCATCGCCCTCGGCCATGCGCAGCACACGGCTGATGTAATGGGCCTGGGCTTCGGGCAACTCGTGCTCGCCGGTGCTCAGGGGGGCGTCGATGAAGAAGCGGGACAGTCTCATGCGGGGTCTCTGAAAAAGGTGTAAATATCTGGCGGCCCCATCGCGGGCAAGCCCGCTCCCACAGGTACAGCGCAATCCTGTGGGAGCGGGCTTGCCCGCGATGACGGTAGTCCGGTCAGCGCTGAAGCTTAGGTGAAATCAATCAACCCGGATCACGGAACCCCGGATGGAAGTCCTTCGGCACCGCCACGCTGACGCTGTCACGGGTCGCTATATCGATCCCTTCGCTGGCCACTTCGGCCAGGAAGTCGATCTGCTCCGGGGTGATCACGTACGGCGGCAGGAAATACACCACGCTGCCCAATGGACGCAGTAAAGCACCGCGCTCCAGGGCGTGCTGGAACACCTTCAGGCCACGGCGTTCCTGCCACGGGTAAGCCTCTTTGCTGGCCTTGTCCTTGACCATCTCGATGGCCAGCACCATGCCGGTCTGGCGCACTTCGGACACGTTCGGGTGATCCACCAGATGCGCCGTCGACGAAGCCATGCGCTGCGCCAGGGCCTTGTTGTTCTCGATGACGTTGTCTTCTTCGAAGATGTCCAGCGTCGCCAGGGCCGCCGCGCACGCCAGCGGGTTGCCGGTGTAGCTGTGGGAGTGCAGGAAGGCGCGCAGGGTCGGGTAGTCGTCGTAGAAGGCGCTGTAGACTTCGTCTGTGGTCATGCACGCCGCCAGTGGCAGATAGCCGCCGGTCAGGGCCTTGGACAGGCACAGGAAGTCCGGGCGGATGCCGGCCTGTTCGCAGGCGAACATCGTCCCGGTGCGGCCGAAACCGACGGCGATTTCGTCGTGGATCAGGTGCACGCCATAGCGATCGCAGGCTTCGCGCAGCAGCTTGAGGTACACCGGGTGGTACATGCGCATGCCGCCGGCGCCTTGGATCAGCGGCTCGACAATGACTGCAGCCACGCTGTCATGGTTCTCGGCCAGGGTCTGTTCCATCGCGGCGAACATGTTGCGCGAGTGTTCTTCCCAGCTCATGCCCTCGGGACGCTGGTAGCAGTCCGGGCTCGGCACTTTGATGGTGTCCATCAGCAGCGCCTTGTAAGTCTCGGTGAACAGCGGCACGTCGCCCACCGACATCGCCGCCATGGTTTCGCCGTGGTAGCTGTTGGTCAGGGTGACGAAGCGCTTCTTGTTCGGCTGACCGCGATTGAGCCAGTAGTGAAAGCTCATTTTCAGCGCGACTTCGATGCAGGACGAACCGTTATCGGCGTAGAAGCACCGGGTCAGGCCCTCCGGCGTCATCTTCACCAGTCGTTCGGACAGTTCGATCACCGGTTGATGGCTGAAGCCGGCAAGGATCACATGTTCGAGCTGATCGACCTGGTCCTTGATGCACTGATTGATCCGCGGGTTGGCGTGCCCGAACACATTGACCCACCAGGAACTGACCGCATCGAGGTAGCGTTTGCCTTCGAAGTCTTCCAGCCACACGCCTTCCCCGCGTTTGATCGGGATCAGCGGCAGTTGTTCGTGATCTTTCATCTGGGTGCAGGGGTGCCACAACACGGCGAGATCGCGTTGCATCCACTGATTATTCAGGCCCATTTTCACTCTCCTGGAGGCGGTCCGTGACCTGCGCGGACAAACAATCGGGCAAGCCTATGCAATGCGTGCCACGGGGACAACCCATTGTGTCGAAAGAGCTACTTTGTCCTGACCGATAGACGTTGCTGGCAGGTGCCTGATAGCTGACGTATCCTTCGCGCTTCTTGAGCCGTCTGGCTCGCAAAAACTGCTGTTTTCCTCGTGTGATTCCGGAGTTCGCTGAATGTCTGTCGGTTGGCTGCGCGCCTGTGCGCTGGTGATGTTGGGGCTGTTCAGCGTGTCTGCGCTGGCCAAGGATAAAACCGCGATCGTGATCGGCGGCGGCCTGTCGGGCCTGACTGCCGCGTACGAGCTGCAGAGCAAGGGCTGGCAGGTCACCCTGCTGGAAGCCAGGTCGAGCCTGGGCGGCCGTTCCGGCATGGCCACCAGCGAGTGGATCGGCAACGACAAGACCCAGCCGGTGCTGAACAAGTACGTATCGAACTTCAAGCTGAGCACTACGCCGGCACCTGAGTTCGTGCGCACCCCTGGCTACCTGATCGACGGCGTGTATTACAGCGCTGCCGATCTTGCCACCAAGGAGCCAGCCACCGCCGAGGCGCTCAAGCGCTACGAAAAGACCCTGGATGATCTGGCGCGCTCGATCGATGACCCGCAGAACCCGGCCGCCAACAACACCTTGCACGCGCTGGATCAAGTCAACGTGTCGAGCTGGCTCGACAAGCAGAACCTGCCGGCCACCGCCCGCCAGTTGATCAACCAGCAGATCCGTACCCGCTACGACGAACCTTCGCGCTTGTCGCTGCTGTACTTCGCGCAGCAGAGCCGCGTCTACCGTGGTGTCTCCGATCGTGACCTGCGCGCTTCGCGCCTGGTCGGTGGCAGCCCGGTGCTGGCCCAGGCCCTGGTCAAGCAGCTGAAAACCATCAAGACCAATTCCCCGGTCTCGGCGATCATTCAGGACAAGGACGGCGTGACCGTCAAGGTCGACAACGTCGGCTACCAGGCTGACTACGTGGTGTTGGCCGTGCCATTGCGCGCCCTGAACAAGATCCAGATGACTCCGGCGCTGGACGCCCAGCACCTGGCAGCGATCAAGGGCACCAACTACGGCTGGCGCGACCAGATCATGCTGAAGTTCAAGACGCCGGTGTGGGAAAGCAAGGCGCGCATGTCCGGCGAGATCTACAGCAACACCGGCCTGGGCATGTTGTGGATCGAGCCTGCCCTGAAGGGCGGCGCCAACGTGGTGATCAACCTGTCCGGCGACAATGCGCGGGTGATGCAGGCGTTCGGCGACAAGCAGATGGTCGATCAGGTGTTGATCCGCCTGCACGCGTTCTATCCACAGGCTCGCGGCTCGTTCACCGGTTATGAAATCCGTCGCTACAGCACCGACCCGTCGACTGGCGGTGCCTACCTGGCCTTCGGTCCGGGCCAGATCAGCAAGTTCTGGCGCCTGTGGGAACGCCCGATTCAGCGCGTAACCTTCGCTGGCGAACACACCGATACCCTGTATCCGGGCACCCTGGAAGGCGCGCTGCGCACCGGTCAACGTGCGGCCAGCCAGGTTGAAGACCTGGCGGCGGGCAAGTCGTTCGAACCGGCGAAAGTGGTTCCGGCCGCCGCTGCGGCGGGCGCTGGTGCGGTGGCGGCGAAGAAGGGCAACTTCTTCAGCAACCTGTTCGGCGGCTCGGATGACGAGAAGAAGCCGGAACCGGTCAAGGCACCTGAGCCTGTTGCACCGCCAGCACCTGCTCCGGCGCCAGCCCCGGCCGCCGTGCCGGCACCGGTGGAAGCACCGAAGCCTGCGACACCGGTAAAAGCCGAGCCAGCCAAGAAGGCTCCGGCCAAAACACCAGCCAAGCCGGCCGCCAAGACCGAAGCGAAAAAAGCCCCGGCCAAGGCACCCGCCAAGAAAGCCGAGCCGGCCAAGAAGCCAGCGGCCAAACCGGCTGCGACGCCGGCAACGGATGCCAAGGCGCAGTAACGTTCAGGCGTAGAAAAAGCGCGGCTCAAGGGCCGCGCTTTTTTTTGCCTGGAAAAAGCCGGGACCAGAATCGAATAAATCTTTTGATACAGGTGTTAGCTGGTTTGTATTCACTTTTTCTCACAATTTCGACTTTAATCTTTCCTTAACTCGCAGGCTTCAGACTGTTGATCGTATTTTTCGATATTTCAAAGCAAATTTTTCCGCTTTAATTCGATAGATAACTCGATACTCTTGGGCCAGCACTTACAGGGATCCAGGCAATGCAGCTACGAAACTCTTCCTCCCGCTACGGCTGGGTCAGCATCTTCATGCACTGGGGCGTGGCGCTGGCCGTGTTCGGTTTGTTCGCCCTTGGCCTGTGGATGGTTGGGCTTGGCTATTACGACCCATGGCGCAAGGCAGGGCCGGATCTGCACAAGAGCATTGGATTGATCCTGCTGGGCGTCATGGTGCTGCGGGTGTTGTGGCGATTCGTCAGCCCACCACCACCGACCTTGAGCAGCTACAGCCGCATGACGCGTCTGGGCGCGAAATTCGGCCATGGCTTTCTGTATCTCTGCCTGTTCGCTGTGATGATTGCCGGTTACCTGATTTCCACCGCAGAAGGTGTCGGGATTCCGGTGTTTGACTGGTTTGAAGTGCCTGCCCTGATCTCCGGACTGCCGGATCAGGCAGATAACGCCGGTGCCATTCACCTCTACCTGGCGTGGGTGCTGGTAATTTTTTCCGGCCTCCATGCGTTGGCAGCATTGAAGCATCACTTTATCGATCGTGATGTGACCCTCAAGCGCATGCTGGGTCGCAAAGCCTGAAGTTCAACCTCGACTCCCAAGGAAAACAAAGCATGTTGAAAAAGACTCTCGCCGCTCTGGCAATCGGTTCCGCGCTGCTGTCCGCTAACGTGATGGCGGCTGACTACACCGTCGACAAGCAAGGCCAGCATGCCTTCGTCGACTTCAAGATCAGCCACCTGGGCTACAGCTACATCACCGGTACCTTCAAGGACATCGACGGCACGTTCAGCTTCGACGCTGCCAAGCCTGAAGACAGCAAGATCGAGTTCAACGTGAACACCGCGAGCGTTTTCACCAACAACGCCGAGCGTGACAAGCACATCTCCAGCAAAGACTTCCTGAAGGTGGCTGATTTCCCCAAGGCTACTTTCAAGTCCACCAGCGTTAAGTCCACTGGCAAAAACGCCGCCGGCAAAGATACTGCCGACGTGACTGGCGACCTGACCATTGCAGGCGTCACCAAGCCAGTCGTGGTCAAGGCCACTTTCCTGGGCGAAGGCAAGGATCCATGGGGCGGCTACCGTGCTGGCTTCGAGGGCACTACCAGCATCAAGCGTTCCGATTTCGGCAAGATGATGGACCTGGGTCCACAGTCCGACGCCGTGGATCTGTACGTTACGTTTGAAGGTGTCAAAGCGAAATAAATTTTCGCCCCTGACAAAAAAACGCCCGCTGCTCCCCTGAGCACGGGCGTTTTTTGTTGCCGTACACAATCCCCTGTAGGAGCTGCCGCAGGCTGCGATCTTTTGATCCTGTTTTTTTAAAAGCAAAATCAAAAGATCGCAGCCTGCGGCAGCTCCTACACAAAGCGGGTTGGTGTACCAAAAAAAATGCCCCGGACCTTGCGGTTCGGGGCATTTTTTATTGCAGCGATAACTCAGCGATTGCGGGTCAGCAATGCCGGTTTTTCACCACGAGGACGGCTTGGCAGTTGATCCAGCTGCTCAGGTGTCGGGAAGCGGTCGGCTTTCGATTCCTTGTGCATGATCTTCGGTGCCGGGCCACGCGGGTTCTGCACAGCCGGTTCCGAACGAGGCTGGTCGTCACGGGCCGGGCGGCGATTGCGTGAGTCTTCGCGGCGGGCCTGACCATCGCGCGGTGCGCCACTGCGAGGACCGCTACGCTTGGCCGGCGGGGTGCCGGTGCTGGCGCCATCGCTGTTGCGCGGACCGTTCTGGCGACCTTGTGGCTTGCCGGAACGTGGAGTGCCTGCGGCGGTGCCCTGTGCCGGAGCACCCGGACGGCGACCACGGCCTTGCGCGGGTTTCTGCTGCGGCACGTAGTCGACGCGGTTACCGAAGTTATCGATATCGTCGTCCAGGAACTCGTCCGGGGCACGGTCGGCGGCGGCACGAGGAGGCTGCGACGGACGCTGTTCGCGAGCCGGAGTGCCTTCACGTGGCTTTTGCTGACGGGCAGGGCGCTCGCCGCGTTCGCCGGCCGGTTTTTCCTTGCCCTTGTCCTTGCCTTTGTCCTTGCGACCGCCGCCGCCACCGCTGCCGTTCGGACCGTCGCCGCGCGGGCCACGTGGATTGCGCGGGTTGCGCATGTCCGGACGCTCGCGCACTTCAGGCTTTTCCGCCTCGATGGTGCTTGCATCGAAGCCCATCAGGTCGCCGTCGGCGATTTTCTGCTTGGTCATGCGTTCGATGCTTTTCAGCAGTTTTTCTTCGTCCGGGGCGACCAGCGAAATCGCCTCGCCCGAACGACCGGCACGACCGGTACGGCCGATACGGTGCACGTAGTCTTCATCGACATTCGGCAGTTCGAAGTTGACCACGTGTGGCAACTGGTCGATGTCCAGGCCGCGGGCGGCGATGTCGGTGGCCACCAGGATGCGCACGGTGCCGGCCTTGAAGTCGGCCAGGGCTTTGGTGCGGGCGTTCTGGCTCTTGTTGCCGTGGATCGCGACAGCGCTCAGGCCGTGTTTGTCCAGGTACTCGGCCAGGCGGTTGGCGCCGTGCTTGGTGCGGGTGAACACCAGCACCTGTTCCCAGGCGCCAGCGGTGATCAGGTGCGCCAGCAAGGCACGCTTGTGGCTGGCCGGCAGGCGGAATACGCGCTGTTCGATGCGCTCGACCGTGGTGTTCGGCGGCGTGACTTCGATGCGCTCCGGGTTGTGCAGCAGCTTGCCGGCGAGGTCGGTGATGTCCTTGGAGAAGGTCGCCGAGAACAGCAGGTTCTGGCGTTTGGCCGGCAGGCGGGCCAGGACCTTTTTCACGTCATGGACAAAGCCCATGTCGAGCATGCGGTCGGCCTCGTCCAGCACGAGGATTTCCACGTGGGACAGATCGACGCTGCCTTGGCCGGCCAGGTCGAGCAGGCGGCCAGGGCAGGCCACCAGCACGTCTACGCCACGGGACATGGCCTGAACCTGCGGGTTCATGCCGACACCACCGAAGATGCAGGCGCTGACGAACTTCAGGTCACGGGCATAGACCTTGAAGCTTTCATGCACTTGCGCGGCGAGTTCGCGAGTCGGGGTCAGGACCAGCACGCGCGGCTGGCGCGGGCCGTGACGCTGGGATTTGTCCGGGTGACCGTTAGGGAACAACCGCTCCAGGATCGGAAGGGCGAAACCGCCGGTTTTACCAGTACCTGTCTGTGCCGCGACCATCAGGTCGCGACCTTGCAACACGGCGGGAATGGCCCGCTGTTGCACCGGAGTAGGCTCGGTATAGCCCGCTGCCTCGATGGCGCGGACTAAAGCCTCGGAGAGACCGAGGGAAGCAAAGGACATGAGTAATCCTGTTTTAGTTAGGGCTTGGCCCAATGGGAGTCTTGCCTGGCGCGAATGGCGTTTAAGAGGACGCAATCCCGTCCGGTCCTGCTGGGTCTCGAAGGCTCGTCTGCAAGCGCTCGCGCGGGCTGAAAGCTGCGCAGTAGCGGGGTTGAGATGCCTTTAACGATTCCGGGCGTCCGGGCGTGAGCCTGGCGGGAAGGCCGGAGTATAACAGAGCAATCACTGCGCGCCGCTTTCCTGCTGCTCAACGGTTTTTTCCGTGGCGGCCGTGGCCTTTTCAGTCTTCATGTTGACGGCCGGTTCCGCGCCATAGCGGGCACTCAGTTCGGCGTAGGCGGGCTCGCGCTTGAAGCGCTTGAGTTCGGCACCGAAACGTTGCACCAGCAGATCCATGCCTGCATTGCGCCGCACCGCGAGAAACTGGCTTTGCTGGCTGATGATCGTCGGGTTTTCGGTGATCTTGTCGCGGATGCCCAGTTCATCGAGCAAATGCTGGCCGACCCGGCGGTCGGTAATCAACAGGTCAATCCGCCCTCGCAGCAGTTTGCCGAAGTTGGCTTCGTGAGTGGGCGCCGGCTCGCGGGTGAACAGCGTGGAGTCGCTGAAATCCTTGCTGTACAGGTAACCCGGCGAGGTGCCGATGGTCAGGCCGCGCAAGTCATCAAGGGTGCGAAACGGATGGGGCCGGTCATTGGCGTAGAACAACACGAACTGCACTTCAGACAGTGGTTCGCTGGGGTAGAGAAGGGTCGCATCACGTTCATCGCTGTGAAAGATGTCCAGCGCGCCGTCGGCCTGGCCGGATTCAAGCATCGACAGGCAGCGTTTCCATGGCAGGAACTGCCACTCCACTTCGATGCCCAGGCGCTTGAAGACAATGGCGGTGGTTTCGTAGTCAAGGCCCAGTGATTTGCCGTTGTCATCGTACACATAAGGCGCCCACGGCTCCGTGACAATGCGCAACTTCTCGCCCCGGGCGGCGAAGCTCAGGCAAGTGAAGGCAAGTACGGCGATTAACTGCGTGATCAAAGGCATGGGCTTGAGATTACGACGAGAAACCGGAAAGAGCCAGAAACTCACCGCAGATGCTCTAACTCCGTGGATTGAAGCAAAAGATCGCAGCCTGCGGCAGCTCCTACAAGAGCTGCCGCAGGCTGCGATCTTTTGATCCTGCTTTGCTTAACGCGGCAACTTCAGATTGTTCCACACCGCCAGGCTCGCTTCAGCCTGGTTCAGCGTGTAGAAGTGCAGCCCTGGAGCGCCACCTTGCAGCAGTTGTTCGCACATCTCGGTGATGACCTGTTCGCCAAAGCGCTGAATGCTCTGGGTGTCGTCGCCGTAAGCTTCCAGTTGCTTGCGGATCCAGCGCGGGATTTCCGCACCGCAGGCATCGGAGAAGCGCGCCAGCTTGTTGTAGTTGGTGATCGGCATGATGCCCGGCACGATCGGGATGTCCACGCCCAACGCCCGCACACGTTCCACGAAGTAGAAGTAGCAGTCGGCGTTGAAGAAGTACTGGGTGATCGCGCTGTCGGCGCCGGCGTTGGCCTTTCGCACGAAGTTGGCGACATCGTCTTCGAAGTTGCGCGCTTGCGGATGCATTTCCGGGTAGGCGGCAACTTCGATGTGGAAATGGTCGCCGGTTTCTTCACGAATGAATTCAACCAGGTCATTGGCGTGGCGCATTTCGCCACTGGCCATGCCCATTCCCGAAGGCAGGTCACCGCGCAGGGCGACGATGCGCTTGATGCCGGCGGCCTTGTACTGGGCCAGCAGACCGCGCAGGTCGTCTTTGCTGTCGCCCACGCAGGACAGGTGTGGAGCGGCAGGGATTTTGACTTCGCTTTCCAGCTGCAACACGGTGTTCAGCGTGCGATCACGGGTCGAACCGCCGGCGCCATAGGTGCAGGAAAAGAAATCGGGGTTGTAGAGGGCCAGCTGACGAGCAGTGGCGAGCAGCTTTTCATGCCCAGCATCGGTCTTCGTAGGGAAGAACTCGAAGCTGTAGCGACGATCTTGGGACATGGTCATATCCTTGGAAACACGTAAGCCGGACGCAGGCTCTTGTAGGAGCTGCCGCAGGCTGCGATCTTTTGATCCTGACAATCAAGGTCAAAAGATCGCAGCCTGCGGCAGCTCCTACAGAGAGCGATCAGTCAGATCCGATCAGTAGCGGTAAGCGTGCGGCTTGAACGGACCTTCGACGGTCACGCCGATGTAGTCGGCCTGGGTCTTGGTCAGTTGAGTCACAACGCCGCCGAAGCCACGGACCATTTCCAGGGCCACTTCTTCGTCGAGTTTCTTCGGCAGTACTTCAACGGTCAGGCGCTCGGCTTTTTGGGCTGGCGACAGGTCGGCGTACTTCTGGCCGAACAGGAAGATCTGCGCCAGAACCTGGTTGGCGAACGAACCGTCCATGATGCGGCTCGGGTGGCCGGTGGCGTTGCCCAGGTTAACCAAGCGGCCTTCGGCCAGCAGGATCAGGTAGTCGTCGTTCTGTGGGTCGAAATCGCCAGCGCCGGTGCGGTGGATCTTGTGAACCTGTGGCTTCACTTCTTCCCATGCCCAGTTCTTGCGCATGAAAGCGGTGTCGATTTCGTTGTCGAAGTGACCGATGTTGCAGACAACAGCGCGCTTCTTCAGGGCCTTGAGCATGTTTGCGTCGCAAACGTTGACGTTACCGGTGGTGGTCACGATCAGGTCGATCTTGCCCAGCAGCGCCTTGTCGATGCTGGCTTCGGTACCGTTGTTGATACCGTCGATGAACGGCGAAACCAGTTCGAAACCGTCCATGCAGGCTTGCATGGCGCAGATCGGGTCAACTTCGGAAACCTTGACGATCATGCCTTCCTGACGCAGGGACTGAGCGGAACCCTTGCCCACGTCACCGTAGCCGATCACCAGCGCTTGCTTGCCGGACAGCAGGTGGTCGGTGCCGCGCTTGATCGCATCGTTCAGGCTGTGACGGCAGCCGTACTTGTTGTCGTTCTTGCTCTTGGTCACCGAGTCGTTGACGTTGATGGCCGGGATTTTCAGCTCGCCCTTGGCCAGCATGTCCAGCAGGCGGTGAACGCCGGTGGTGGTTTCTTCGGTCACGCCGTGGACGCGATCCAGAACCTGTGGGTACTTCTTGTGCAGCAGCTCGGTCAGGTCGCCGCCGTCGTCGAGGATCATGTTGGCGTCCCATGGCTGGCCATCCTTGAGGATGGTCTGCTCCAGGCACCACTCGTACTCTTGTTCGGTTTCACCTTTCCAGGCGAAAACCGGGATACCGGCAGCGGCGATGGACGCGGCGGCCTGATCCTGAGTCGAGAAAATGTTGCAGGACGACCAGCGCACTTCGGCACCCAGGGCAACCAGGGTTTCGATCAGCACGGCCGTCTGAATGGTCATGTGGATGCAGCCGAGGATCTTCGCGCCCTTGAGCGGTTGCTCTTCGGAGTACTTGCGGCGCAGACCCATCAGGGCTGGCATTTCGGATTCGGCGATGATGGTTTCGCGACGGCCCCAGGCAGCCAGGGACATGTCGGCGACTTTGTAATCGGTAAAATCTGCAGGCGTGATAACAGCGCTCATGAAGAGCCTCCATTCGTAATGTATGCGAATGGGCGCCGTTGTGCGTTTAGTGTCTGGCTTAAGGCCAGGCAACGCCCCATCCGAGCCTGACAGGTCGAACCTGCTGCAGCGCCCCTCGGACAGGTGGCGGGAAAACGGTATCAAGTGATGATGACCGTTTTGAAACGGTGGCGATTATAGCTTTCTTTGAGCGGCAAGTTGCAAGCGACAAGCGACAAGCGAGAGCAGGACGGTTTTTACTTGCAGCTTGTGGCTTGAGACTTGAAGCTGGGGGCATCCACCACCATCGTTCAAACGCCTCGGAGCCCCCCATGAATTTCCACACCCGCAAATGGGTAAAACCCGAAGACCTCAATCCTAACGGCACGTTGTTCGGCGGCAGTCTGCTGCGCTGGATCGACGAAGAGGCGGCGATCTACGCCATCGTCCAGTTGGGAAACCAGCGTGTGGTGACCAAGTACATTTCCGAAATCAACTTCGTCAGCGCCTCGCGCCAGGGCGACATCATCGAACTGGGCATCACCGCCACCGAGTTCGGCCGTACCTCGATCACCCTGACCTGCGAAGTGCGCAACAAGATCACCCGCAAGAGCATCCTCACGGTCGAGAAAATGGTCTTCGTCAACCTCGGTGAAGACGGCTTGCCGGCGCCCCACGGCCGGACCGAGATCAAATACGTCAAAGACCAGTTCCAGGACGATGACGCCGGCTCGTAATGCGAGCCCGTAGGAGCTGCCGCAGGCTGTTATCTTTTGATCCTGATTTTTAAAGATCAAAAGATAACAGCCTGCGGCAGCTCCTACAGAACGGAATAGAACCCCCGCGTGTCGTAGCTAAATAGCCCGCCACTGGTTGCGCACATCATGAACTCGGCACAAGACGGCAAGACCCCGAACCTTTCGGCGCAAGAAGAGCATGATGTCGAAAAGAGCCAACCGCCCCGTGCTGCGGTGTTGCACGAGATCATCCGCACCCAGGGCGATCAGGAGCTGGAGCGCAGCATTGCCGCTTTGTGGTGGTCGGCGCTGGCGGCGGGGTTGACCATGGGCCTG
Source organism: Pseudomonas sp. B1(2018) (assembly GCF_003097365.1). Classification (NCBI taxonomy): domain Bacteria; kingdom Pseudomonadati; phylum Pseudomonadota; class Gammaproteobacteria; order Pseudomonadales; family Pseudomonadaceae; genus Pseudomonas; species Pseudomonas sp. B1(2018). Next base: position 39,326 of record NZ_PYUK01000002.1, on the reverse strand, counting down.
TCGCTGATGGGCATGGGCCTGCTCAATTCGCGCCTTCCGGACGGCGAGGGATTCAAGGTGATCGCCAGTTTCGGTTATTGCGCCGGTTTCCTCGCGGTGATCCTCGCGCGTCAGCAACTGTTCACCGAAAACACCTTGACCGCCGTGCTGCCGGTGATGACCAAACCGACCCTGGCCAACTTCGGCCGTCTGCTGCGGCTGTGGACGGTGGTGCTGATCGGTAACCTCTGCGGCACCTTGCTGGTGGCGTACGTGATGCTGGAACTGCCGATTTTCGACAGCAAGACCGACGTCGCCTTTCTCGATATCGGCCGCAAGGTCATGGAAAACCACGCCAGCCAGATGTTCGCCAAGGGCATCGTTTCCGGCTGGATGATCGCGACCATGGTCTGGATGATTCCGTCCATGGAGAGCGCGAAGATGTGGATCATCATCCTCATCACCTACCTCATGGCGCTGGGAGACTTCACCCACATCGTCGTCGGCTCGCTGGAGGTTTCGTATCTGGTGTTTGCCGGCGAGTTGCCGTGGAGGGACTTCTGGCTGGTGTTCGCCGGGCCGACGCTGGCGGGGAACATCATTGGTGGCAGCTTTATTTTCGCGCTGATCAGTCATGCTCAGATCCGCAGCGAAAGCGGACCACCGAAAGCGTCTGCGGATCAGAGCGAAGCTGCTGATCCGCAGACGATCAAAAAACCATCAAGGTGATGCTCAGCCCACTACATTCAGCGCAGCCGCACCGCGACGCTGGCGATAGATGAAGAACAGCGCGGTCAGCACGGTCAAGCCGCTGACCAGTGCGCCGGTCCACGGCAAGTCCGCCAGATTCGCGCCGCTGGCCACTACCAGGCCGCCAATCCATGCGCCAGCGGCGTTGCCGAGGTTGAAGGCACTCTGGTTCAACGTTGAACCGAGGTTCGGTGCTTCATGGGCCTGATCGATGATCAGCAGTTGCAGGATCGGGCATAGCGCGAAGGCGAACGTCCCCCACAGCACCAGTGTGATTGCCGCCGGGATCACCGATTGGCTGGTTTGTGTGAATGCCGCCAGCACCACCAGCACCGCCAATGCCATGCCCACCAGCGATGGCAGCAAGCGGCTGTCCGCCAGGCGACCGCCGAGCATGCTGCCGGCGGTCAGGCCAACGCCGAACAACAGCAGCATGATGGTGACGCCGTGGGGGCTGACGCCAGTGATGTCCTGCAGGATCGGCGCGATGTAAGTGAACACACTGAACAGGCTGGTCGAGGCCAGCACGCTCATGCCCAGGGCCAGCAGCACATTGGCCTTGCCCAGCACCTTGAACTCGCTGGCCAGGTTGGCTTTATCCATCGCGATGTTTTTCGGCAGCCAGACCCATTGCGCAATCGCGGCCAGCACGCCGATCACCGACACCGCCCAGAACGTCGAGCGCCAACCCGCGTATTGCCCGAGCGCGGTACCCAATGGCACGCCGAGCACGTTGGCCAGGGTCAGGCCGGTGAACATCATGGCAATCGCCTGAGCCCGTTTGTTGGGGGCAACCAGCCCTGCAGCCACCACCGAACCGATGCCGAAAAAGGCGCCGTGGCAGAGTGCCGTGATTACCCGCGCGGCCATCAGCGTGGCGTAGTTCGGTGCCAGCGCGCAGAGCATGTTGCCGAGGATGAACATCAGCGTCATGCCTAGCAGGGTGGCTTTGCGTGGCATGTTGGCGGTGCCGACGGCGAGGATCGGCGCGCCGAACACCACGCCCAGGGCGTAACCGGTGATCAGCAATCCGGCATCGGGAATGCTGACGCCGAGATCGCGGGCGACGTCGGGCAACAGGCCCATGATCACGAATTCGGTGGTGCCGATGCCGAAGGCGGCAACAGCGAGGGCAAGCAAAGCGAGTGGCATGCGCAAGGTCTCTGTCGGTAGTCTTGACGCTGTGATCAGGCATACGCAGGCCGACGACCGTTCTCGACGAGAGCGGGCGGGGCAGGATTTTTATTGGAATTGGTCTGTGCGCAACTGAGTGCGGCGTGGTCGTTTGCAGTATAAACAGCTGCTGACATATGGCGAATCAATTCTCTACCCGGCTTCCTGTAGGAGCTGCCGCAGGCTGCGATCTTTTGATGTTTTTTTTCAGGATCAAAAGATCGCAGCCTGCGGCAGCTCCTACAGGGACTTGGCGAAAACAAAAAAGGAGTGGGCCGTGCTTGCGACGGCGTTGGTGTTGGTGGCGGCGCTGTTGCACGCGGCGTGGAATACCCTGATCAAATTCAGTGCGGAGCGGCTGCTGGTGGTGGCCTGCATGGACAGCGTGGCGCTGCTCTTTGTCGCGCTGATGGTGCCGTTCCTGAGCCTGCCGCCGCTGGAGATCTGGCCGTGGATCCTGGCCTCGGCGGCGTTCGAACTGCTCTACCGCTACTTACTGATCCAGGCCTATCGGGTCGGCGACCTCGGGCTGGTTTATCCACTGATGCGCGGCCTGTCACCCTTGGTGGTGCTGGCGCTGACGCTGATCTTTGCCGGGGAGGTGCTGACCCATCAGCAGATTTTCGGAATCCTGCTGATCCCGTTCGGCATGCTGTGCCTGCTCTGGCAGGGTGGCGGCGGTGCGCGTTTGCCGTGGTCGATGCTGCCGGTGGTGGCATTGATCGGCCTGTGCATCGGTTGCTACACCTACATCGACGGTCAGGCCTTGCGGCGCTGGTCCCATCCTCTGGATTACCTGGTCTGGGTCACCTTGCTCAGTGCCTGGCCGTTTCCATTGTTGGCATTGGTAAGCAAGCGCCCCGCGTTCATGCTGTTCTGGCGCGAGCAGTGGCGCCTGGGTCTGGCGGTCGGGTTTTGCGTGTTGTTCAGCTACGCTCTGGTGCTGTGGGCGATGCAATTGGGTTCGATTGCAGAAGCGGCAGCGTTGCGCGAGATCAGCGTCATTCTGGTGGTGCTGTTTGGCATGCGTTACCTCAAAGAACCTTTTGGCGGGCCACGCCTCTTAGCCTGTGGGCTGGTGCTGATCGGCATACTGGTGATGAAGTTTTGATCGCCGTTGATGGGTTCGATTTTCTACAACATGAAGAAGGGACTGCGTAATGACGGTTGCTCTGTGGTGCATTTTGATTGCGATCTTCCTGCCGTATCTGTGCACGGGTGTCGCGAAGATCAGTGGCGGGTTCCGACTGAAAGACAATCATGATCCACGAGGGTTTCTCGATTCCCTGGAGGGTTTGGGCAAGCGGGCAAATGCGGCGCAGCTGAACAGCTTTGAAGTGACGCCGGCGTTTGCAGCCGCGGTGATCGTGGCGCACCTGGCGGGCAATGCCGAATTGGTCACCATCAATGTGTTGTCGGTGTTGTTCATCACCAGCCGTCTGCTTTTCATCATTTTCTATCTGGCGGACCTGGCGGCGCTGCGGTCGTTGATGTGGTTCGTGGGGATGGCGTTGATCGTGAGTTTCTTTGTGGTGTCCGTCTGAGTCTCAGGCGCTAATCAAGGCCTCTTCGCGAGCAAGCCCGCTCCCACATTTGATCCTCGGTGGACACAGATTCTGTGTTCGACAGTGATCCGGTGTGGGAGCGGGCTTGCTCGCGAAAGCTATCTGTCAGGCGATGCGAGACTCAAGGATTGGTTTTAACCGCATCCGCCACCTGCGGCACTTGCGGTAACGCCGCACCTTTGGGCCAGAGCATCCAGATCTGCCCCTGCTGTTTCATGTCCCCGGCCAGTTGCCCGGCTGCATCGCCGGTGCCCCAGAACAGATCCGCCCTGACTTCACCGGCAATCGCGCCGCCGGTGTCCTGCGCTGCTACGGGGCGAACCAGGGATGTACCGTCCGGTCTGGTGGTGGACAGCCACAGCAGGCTGCCCAGCGGAATCACCTTGCGATCCACCGCTGCGCTGTAACCGGCGGTCAAGGGTACGTTCAACGAGCCGCGCGGACCTTCGTTGCTGTCCGGGTTACGGGTGAAGAACACATAGCTGGGGTTGCTGCCGAGCAGTTCGGGAATCCGCGACGGATTGGCCTTGGCCCAGGTGCTGATGGCGCCCATGGTCACGTCTTCTTTTTTCAGCTCGCCCTGTTCCACCAGCCAGCGGCCGATCGGTCGATAGGGATGGCCGTTCTGGTCGGCATAGGCGATGCGCAACTGGCGGCCATTGTCGAGCTGGATACGACCCGAACCCTGGATTTGCAGGAACTGCAGGTTCATCGGATCGGTCAGCCAGGCCACGACCGGTGCCTTGACCCCTTTGCTCTCGATGGTTGCCGCATCGTCGTACGGCTTGAGCACGCGACCTTCAAGTCGACCGCGCAGGCGTTTGCCCTTGAGTTCCGGGTAAATGCTGTCGAGGGCGACGATGATCATGTCTTCGGGGACGCCATAGACCGGGACATTGGCCACGCCGGTCTGGGTCAGGCTGCCCGGATAGACCGGCTCGTAGTAGCCGGTGATCAAGCCGTTGGGGTTGTCGTTGGCGGCGCGCAGGCCATACACATCGAGGTTCTGCTTGAGAAAGCCGCGAATGTCGCTGGCGGTTTGCGGCACGTTGGCCGCCGCCGCGCAGGTGCCACCCCAGACCGGGTCGGCCTTGAGTCGGGTGCAGGCGCTGCGCCAGGAGCCGAAACCGGCGACCAGGTCGGCGTCGGACACCGCCGGCAGCGCTTCCCATGTAGCGCTGGAGTAAGTGGCCAGGGCATGGGTTTTCGGTTGTTGCTTGTCGCCACCGGTGCAGCCTGCGAGCAGGGCCATCATCGGCAGGGTCCAGGCCAGGCTGTGACGCCATGCCTTTAAACGGCTGTTCATGGAGTGATTCCTTTGCCGGTTGCCTGATCGCTCCATGCGCTCAAGCAACCCTTATTGATAATAGGGCTATTGGTCTTTGCCGATGACGCGAGGATACTGGCCGCCGTTTCCCGTGACCTGAAGCCACCATGACTCTTAAAAGACTTTCTGTTGTATTGCTGGCCTGCCTGACATTGTCCGCTTGTGGCGGTGTTGACCCTAATTCGCCGCTCGGTCAGCGCAAGGCCATTTTCAAGCAGATGCTCAAGACCGGCGAAGACCTGGGCGGCATGTTGCGCGGGCGTATCCCGTTCGATGGCCCGAAATTCGCCGAGGGCGCGGTGAAGCTCGATGGGTTGTCCCGTGAGCCGTGGCAGCATTTTCCGCAGGTGCGCGAGGAAGATCACACCAGCGCCAAGAGCGATGTCTGGGAGCAGCAGGCACGCTTTCAGGGCATGGCCCGCGATCTTGAATCCGCCACCGGTGAGTTGGTGATCGCCAGCCAGATTCAACCCTACAAGGCCAGCAACCTGGGGCCGGCGGTGCAGAAAGTCGAAGATGCTTGCAGTGCGTGTCATAAGGCGTTTCGGGATCATTGATTCGGTGTTACGCATGACCTGTGGCGAGGGAGCTTGCTCCCGCTGGGCTGCGAAGCAGCCCCAAAACCATTCAAACAGCTTTCGCCTGCAAAATTCGGCTAACCGGGTTTACGACGGCTTCGCCGCCGAGCGGGAGCAAGCTCCCTCGCCACAAAAGCTTTTTCGCCCAGCGTCGGCTTATTTATCCAGCTCATCCAAAGCGTCCTGCAATTCCTTACGGGCATCGGCGAGTTTGTCTTTACGCTTGTTGATTTTCTCGGGGTCGCCTTTGCTCATGGCCTTGTCGAGGTCCGCCTGACGCTTGCTGACTTCGTGCCTGGCGTCGAGCACCTTGTTTTCCCGCTCCTTCTTCAGCGAGGCGTCGGTGCAGTTGGCTTCGACTTCGCTCAGGGCTTTTTCCAGGCCAGCCTGCTGGTCGGCGTTGCCGTGGACCTTGGCCAATTCGATCTGGTTGACGATACCTTGCTTCTTGGCGGCGCAACCGGACAGCCCCGGCGCTTCCTCGTCCGCCATCAATGGGGTGGCCAGCATGCTGCACAGGGCCAGGAGGGCGAGCGGTGAAAGAAATTTCATAAAAGCTCCATGTAGGAAGGCCAGCGGGCCGGTGTGGCAATGGCTTGTTGGAGCCCAGCGATCCCCAGGGGTTCCCGGTGGGCACGGGGCTGGCAGCTAAAAGCCGTCAATCCCCCTTTCACGTAACGTTTCACTCAAGGCCAGGACCTGCGGATCGCGGAAAAAAGCGTTCAGTTGCGCCGCGCGTCCCGGCCCGATACCGGCCTCGGCCCGCCATTGTTCGATGTCTCGCTGCGCCAGCGTCTGCCATGAGTTGCCGAGAGGCACCGGACCTGTCGGTGGCAATCCCAGGGCTTTCAGCCAGTGCGCGAACGGGCGTTGCCGGGCCTGCTTGAAGCTGTCTGCAAGGCGAGTCGCGCTGCGCTCGCCGAAACCGTCAATGGTAGCAAGCTCTTGGGCGTCAAGGGTCAACCAATCCAGCAGACCGTTCAGGCGACCTGTTGCAAGAAGTTTTTCCCAAGTGCCCGGACCGACATTGGGCAGCGCCAGCCCCTGTTTGCCGCTGAGCCAGGCCAGGCGTGCGAGAAATTGGCCCTCACAACCCGGTGTCGGTTGCCAGCAACTCAATGAATGAAAGTCCGCTGCCTTCGGCACGCTCAATTCGACACGCTCGCTGCTGCGCAACACGACGTCATCGAGCCTGGGAATGGTCAGCCCGGCCAGGCTGATGGCGACCTGATCACCCGGACGTATGTCCATTGCCCGCCAGCGTTGCAGCGAGCTGACGCTGACGCGTTTGATCTGCCGGTCATCGAGCGTCACCGGGGTCAGTTCCAGTACCGGAGTGATTCGCCCGGTCCGGCCGATTTTGAAGTGAACCTGGCGGACTTCGGCCAGTGCCTGGGCGAACGGATATTTCCAGGCGATGGCCCAGTAGGGTGGCCGGGCTTGCCAGCGTTCGGCGGCCGGGCGCTGGTTCTGGCGCAGGACGATGCCGTCGCTGGCAAAGGGCAGGGAGGCGCGATACCAGTGTTCGCGCCAGCGTTCGGCATCGCTGACGGAGGCGATTGGCTGGCTGTATGCCGTGGTACTGGGGAAGCCCAGCGCCTTCAGTGCTGCGGCCTGGGCGGGTGTGCTTGCCGGCCCTTGGGGCCAGTCCCAGACAAACAGGTCAATGCCGGCGGCTTGTTCGGTGCTCAAGACCTTGCGTGCCATCAGGCCCGCCACCGTGGCGCGGGCGTTGAGGCTGCCGGCGCGGGCCTGCACATGATCGGTCAGGCGCCAAAACAGTTCACCTTGCACGAGCAGATCCCGAGGCTGGGATAGCTGCTTCGGGATGGCCGGAATCTGTCGTGCCGGAGTGGTCCAGTCCTGGCCGCTCTCGCCGTCGCCGCGGCTGATGGCCTGGGTCAGCAGACCATTACGGTAAACCAGGGTCACCGCCACCCCGTCGATTTTGGGCTGAGCCCAAACGTCCACCCGGTCACGCAGCCATTTTTCGACGGAAGGCCGATCATGCAGTTTGCCCAGGCCTGTGTGGGCGATGGGGTGGGGCAGCGCGCCGCGCGCAGTGCGCAAGGGGTCTGCGGGCGGGTTCAGATTGAAGCACTGGCGCCATTGGGTGAGTCGCGTGCGGGACTGGTCGTAGAGTTCATCGGCGACCAGTGAATGTCCCTGGCGGTGATAGCTGTCGTCCCATAAGTCGATCTGCTGTTGCAGTGTGCCGACTTCGTTCAGGGCGCGGTCGGGTGGCCAGTCCGGGCACTCGGTGGCGCTGGCATTCAGGCAGGCAAGGGTCAGCAGGGCGGCGAAAAACAGGCGCAGGTCGGGAAGCATCTTGAGCGTCCTTGCTCGGTGAGGTGCGTGAAGGCTAGGTCAGTATCTGTTGGTGCAGCGGTTGGGGTTTTTACCGAGTGTTTCTGGTGACTGGGCGGGCCTCTTCGCGGGCAAGCCCGCTCCCACAGGGATTTGCGTTTGCCCACAGATCTCGGGCACACCAAAGATCAACTGTGGGAGCGGGCTTGCTCGCGAAGGCTGCGACGCGGTGTAAAGCGAATCCCCAATAAAAAGCCCCGCAAGGCGCGAGCCGTGCGGGGCTTCGGGTGTTGCGGGGAAGTCTTACAGGCCGGCAGCAGAACGCAGGGCGTCGGCGCGGTCGGTTTTTTCCCAGGTGAACGTGGTGAAGGTGTCGTCACCAACGGTCTTGGTCGCCGGGGTGCGACCGAAGTGGCCGTACGCCGCGGTTTCCTGGTACATCGGGTGCAGCAGGTCGAGCATGGTGGTGATCGCGTATGGACGCAGGTCGAACACTTCGCGAACCAGTTTGACGATCTTGTCGTCGCTGATCTTGCCGGTGCCGAAGGTGTTCAAAGAAATCGAAGTCGGTTGGGCAACGCCGATCGCGTAGGAAACCTGGATCTCGCAACGCTCGGCCAGGCCGGCGGCAACGATGTTCTTGGCCACGTAACGACCGGCGTAGGCCGCCGAACGGTCAACCTTCGATGGATCTTTACCGGAGAACGCGCCACCGCCGTGACGGGCCATGCCGCCGTAGCTGTCGACGATGATCTTGCGACCGGTCAGGCCGCAGTCACCCACCGGGCCGCCAATGATGAACTGGCCGGTCGGGTTGATGTGGAACTGGGTGTCCTTGCTCAGCAATTCGGCAGGCAGCACGTGCTTGACGATCAACTCCATCACGCCTTCGCGCAGGTCGTTGTACGACACTTCCGGGTTGTGCTGGGTCGACAGGACGACCGCGTCGATACCGACGACCTTGCCGTTTTCGTAGCGGCAGGTCACTTGCGACTTGGCATCCGGACGCAGCCAAGGCAGCAGGCCGGATTTGCGGGCTTCAGCCTGGCGCTGCACCAGCTGGTGCGAGAAGGTGATCGGCGCGGGCATCAGCACGTCGGTTTCGTTGCTGGCGTAGCCGAACATCAGGCCCTGGTCGCCGGCACCCTGATCTTCAGGCTTGGCACGGTCGACACCCTGGTTGATGTCAGGGGACTGCTTGCCGATGATGTTCATCACGCCGCAGGTGGCGCCGTCGAAGCCGACGTCGGAGCTGGTGTAGCCGATGTCGGTGATCACGTCACGAACGATCTGCTCCAGGTCAACCCAGGCCGAAGTGGTGACTTCGCCGGCGATGATGGCCACGCCCGTTTTCACCAGAGTCTCGCACGCCACACGGGCGAACTTGTCTTCAGCAATGATGGCGTCCAGCACCGCATCAGAAATCTGGTCGGCGATTTTGTCCGGATGCCCTTCAGACACGGACTCGGAGGTGAAAAGGGAGTATTCGCTCATCTCGATGTTTTCCTGAAATTACCGATGGTGAGTGTCGCCAGTCGGTCGCTGAAAGTGGCGAACCTGGATCTGGAAACCATTACGTAAGCCTACATAGAGGCTTTCCCCGGGAACGAGTCCCGCAGCGGTGGCCCAACGGGCCAGATCGTCCTGTTCAAACCCCAGCCAGAGATCACCGCAGGCCTCCTTGGCCCAACTCTGGTTGTGGCTACATAACTCTGTCACCAACAGGCTACCGCCTGGTTGCAGCAAGTGGGCCATGTGCTTGAGCGCATCGGCCGGCGCGGCAAAATGATGCAGCACCATGTTCAGTACCACGCAATCGGCCTTGAGGCTGACGCCGTTCAATGCATCGGCCAGTTGCAGGCTGACGTTAGTCAGCTTGTCGCGTTCGCAGACCTGGCGCGCCAGTTCGAGCATCGCGGTGCTGTTGTCCAGCGCCGTGACCTGCGAGAAGCGGCGCGCCAGTTCCGGCAGGAATGCGCCATCGCCGGGGCCGACTTCAATGGCCGTGGCGTCTTTGCCCAGGCTCAACTTGTCGAGCAGCGCCACCACGCTTTCGCGGTACTGCGGCAGGCCGGCGATCAAGTCTTGCTGGGCGCGAAACTTCTCCGCTACCCGTGAGAAAAAGTCCTGGCTGGCGGCTGCTCGTTGCCCGTGGACCTGAGCGATGCGCGCCTGCACATCGGCCGGCAGCGTCAGGTTGTCCACTTCTTCGAGCAGGGCTGCGTGCAATTTGCCGCCCAGTAGTTCGGTGTGGGGCAGGGCACGACGGTAAAAAATCGCATTACCTTCGCGGCGCGTTGCCACCAGGCCGGCCTGGGCCAGTACCTTGAGGTGGTGGCTCATGCCTGACTGGCCGATGCCGAAGATCTGCGCCAGTTCCAGCACGCCAAACGAATCGTTGGCCAGTGCGCGCAAAACATTCAACCGCAGGGGATCGCCGCCAGCCTTGCACAAGGCTGCCAGCTCATCGCAATCGTCATGCTGAATGGAGGGCACGCGTAAATTCATAAGGCCGGCAGTCTAGTCACGGGTCGAAGGCATCGCAAGAGCAATATCAAAAAGTTTTGATATTGCTCGATAGATGGCACTTCTTGACGTTAGCTTCAGTCAACAAACGAACAGCGGAAAGGTTTCATCAGGCGAATACGTCGTTATCCATTGGAAAAACGCCTTCAGATGACTATCTGTCATTGCCCCGAGGCGGCCCGGTGAGGGAAAATGCTCGCCTTTTTTCCGTTTCGTTTTATTCAAGTCCCCCAGGAGAACAGCGATGCCTAGCCGTCGTGAGCGTGCCAACGCCATTCGTGCCCTCAGCATGGATGCCGTGCAAAAAGCCAACAGCGGCCATCCCGGTGCCCCAATGGGTATGGCGGATATCGCCGAGGTACTTTGGCGCGACTACCTCAAGCACAACCCGAGCAATCCATCGTTCGCCGACCGTGACCGCTTCGTGCTGTCCAACGGCCATGGCTCGATGCTGATCTACTCGCTGCTGCACCTGACCGGCTACGACCTGTCGATCGATGACCTCAAGCAGTTCCGTCAACTGCACAGCCGCACCCCGGGCCACCCGGAACTCGGCTACACCCCGGGCGTGGAAACCACCACCGGTCCACTGGGTCAGGGCCTGGCCAACGCCGTGGGTTTTGCCCTGGCTGAAAAAGTCATGGCGGCGCAGTTCAACCGTCCTGGCCACAACATCGTCGACCACCACACCTATGTGTTCCTGGGTGATGGCTGCATGATGGAAGGCATTTCCCACGAAGTCGCTTCCCTGGCCGGTACCCTGGGCCTGGGCAAGCTGATCGCCTTCTACGATGACAACGGCATCTCCATCGACGGCGAAGTCGAAGGCTGGTTCACCGACGACACACCGAAGCGTTTCGAATCCTACAACTGGCAAGTGATCCGCAACGTCGACGGTCACGACCCGGAAGAGATCAAGACCGCGATCGACACGGCACGCAAAAGCGCGCAGCCAACCCTGATCTGCTGCAAAACCACCATCGGCTTCGGTTCGCCGAACAAGCAAGGCAAGGAAGACTGCCACGGAGCCCCACTGGGTGACGCGGAAATCGCCCTGACCCGCGCGGCGCTGAAGTGGAACCACGGCCCGTTCGAAATCCCGGCGGACATCTACGCCGAGTGGGACGCCAAAGAAGCAGGCAAGGCTGTCGAAGCCGAGTGGGACCAGCGTTTCGCTGCCTACTCCGCCGCCTTCCCGACTGAAGCCAACGAACTGGTGCGTCGCCTGAGCGGTGACCTGCCAGCTGACTTCAGCGAAAAAGCTGCGGCCTACATCGCCGAAGTGGCCGCCAAGGGCGAAACCATCGCCAGCCGTAAGGCCAGCCAGAATGCCCTGAACGCATTTGGCCCGCTTCTGCCCGAGTTCCTCGGCGGTTCGGCTGACCTGGCCGGTTCCAACCTGACCCTGTGGAAAGGTTGCAAAGGCGTTACCGCCGAAGATGCCAGCGGCAACTACATGTACTACGGCGTGCGCGAGTTCGGCATGACCGCGATCATGAACGGCGTTGCCCTGCACGGCGGTCTGGTGCCTTACGGCGCGACCTTCCTGATGTTCATGGAATACGCCCGCAACGCAGTGCGCATGTCGGCCCTGATGAAGCAGCGTGTGATCCACGTCTACACCCACGACTCCATCGGTCTGGGCGAAGACGGCCCGACTCACCAGCCAATCGAGCAACTGGCCAGCCTGCGCTGCACGCCGAACCTCGACACCTGGCGTCCGGCCGACGCCGTTGAATCGGCGGTGTGCTGGAAGTATGCGCTGGAGCGCAAGGACGGTCCTTCGGCCCTGATCTTCTCCCGTCAGAACCTGCAGCACCAAACCCGTGATGCCGGCCAGATCGCCGACATCAGCCGCGGTGGTTATGTGCTCAAGGACTGTGCAGGCGAGCCTGAGCTGATCCTGATCGCTACCGGTTCGGAAGTCGGCCTGGCTGTTCAGGCCTTCGACAAACTGACCGAGCAGGGCCGCAAGGTTCGTGTGGTTTCCATGCCGTGCACCAGCGTGTTCGATGCCCAGGACGCCGGCTACAAGCAATCGGTCCTGCCGTTGCAGGTCAGCGCCCGTATCGCCATCGAGGCCGCTCACGCGGACTACTGGTACAAGTACGTGGGCCTGGAAGGCCGTGTGATCGGCATGACCACCTACGGCGAGTCGGCGCCTGCGTCGGCCTTGTTCGAAGAGTTCGGCTTCACCCTGGAAAACATCCTGGGTCAGGCTGAAGAACTGCTGGAAGACTAAAACACGCCGCGGTGGCCCAGGCCACCGCGATCCCCTGTAGGAGCTGCCGCAGGCTGCGATCTTTTGATCTTGATCTTGAAAGGATCAAAAGATCGCAGCCTGCGGCAGCTCCTACAGAGGGTGTGTTGTTAGCGAAAATTCGTCTGACTGCGTCTATCGAGAACCCCATGCCTCAACCGCGTCCCTACAAAGTTGCACTCAACGGCTACGGCCGGATTGGTCGTTGCGTCTTGCGTGCGTTGTTCGAGCGAGGCGACAAGGCCGGGTTTGAAATCGTCGCGATCAACGATCTGGCGGACATGGCCAGCATCGAATACCTGACACGCTTCGACTCCACCCATGGCCGGTTCCCCGGCGAAGTGAAGGTCGACGGCGATTGTCTGCATATTAATGGCAACTGCGTGAAGGTCCTGCGCAGTGCCACCCCCGAAGGCATCGATTGGGCATCTTTGGGCATCGATCTGGTGCTGGAGTGCTCCGGCGCTTATCACACTCGCGAAGACGGCCAGCGTTTCCTCGACGCCGGCGCCCCGCGCGTGCTGTTTTCCCAGCCGATGGCCAGCGAGACCGATGTCGACGCCACCATCGTCTACGGCGTGAACCAGGATTGCCTGACCGGCGATGAACTGCTGGTGTCCAACGCATCCTGCACCACCAACTGCGGCGTGCCGCTGTTGCGCTTGCTGAATCAGGCCATTGGCCTGGATTACGTATCGATCACCACCATTCACTCGGCGATGAACGATCAGCCGGTCATCGATGCCTATCACCACGAAGACCTGCGCCGCACCCGTTCGGCGTTCCAGTCGGTGATTCCGGTGTCCACCGGTCTGGCGCGTGGTATCGAACGCCTGTTGCCGGAACTTGCCGGACGAATTCAGGCCAAAGCCGTGCGGGTGCCGACGGTCAACGTGTCCTGCCTCGATATCACGATGCAGACCGCCACTACGACCGACGCCACCGAGGTCAACCGGATCCTGCGCGAAGCCGCCACCAGCGGCCCGCTCAAAGGCCTGCTGGCTTACACCGAGTTACCCCACGCAAGCTGTGATTTCAACCACGACCCACATTCGGCGATCGTCGATGCCAGTCAGACCCGCGTTTCCGGCCCACGGCTGGTGAACATCCTGGCCTGGTTCGACAATGAATGGGGTTTTGCCAACCGAATGCTGGACGTTGCAGAACACTATCTGCAAACAGCAACTTCAAAAAAACCGTAGGAAGTGCGACCCATGACCGTGTTGAAGATGTCCGACCTCGATCTGCAAGGTAAGCGCGTATTGATCCGCGAAGACCTCAACGTCCCAGTCAAGGACGGTGTTGTCACCAGCGATGCGCGTATCCTGGCCTCGCTGCCGACCATCAAGCTGGCCCTGGAAAAAGGCGCGGCCGTGATGGTCTGCTCGCACCTTGGCCGTCCGACCGAAGGCGAGTTCTCGGCCGAGAACAGCCTCAAGCCGGTTGCTGACTACCTGAGCCGCGCCCTGGGCCGTGAAGTGCCGCTGGTGGCTGATTACCTGGGCGGTGTCGACGTCAAGGCCGGCGACATCGTGCTGTTCGAAAACGTGCGTTTCAACAAAGGCGAGAAAAAGAACGCCGACGAACTGGCCCAGCAATACGCCGCCCTGTGCGACGTGTTCGTGATGGACGCCTTCGGCACCGCTCACCGTGCCGAGGGCTCGACCCACGGCGTGGCCAAGTTCGCCAAAGTCGCCGCTGCCGGCCCGTTGCTGGCCGCTGAACTGGACGCACTGGGCAAGGCCCTGGGCGCCCCGGCCCAGCCGATGGCTGCCATCGTTGCCGGTTCCAAGGTGTCGACCAAACTCGACGTACTGAACAGCCTGAGCCAGATCTGCGACCAGTTGATCGTCGGCGGCGGCATTGCCAACACCTTCCTGGCCGCTGCCGGTCACCCGGTCGGCAAGTCGCTGTACGAGCCGGACCTGCTCGACACCGCTCGCGCCATCGCCGCCAAAGTCAGCGTGCCGCTGCCAGTGGATGTGGTGGTTGCCAAGGAATTCGCTGAAAGCGCCGCTGCGACCGTCAAGCTGATCGCTGACGTCGCTGCCGACGACATGATCCTGGACATCGGCCCGCAGACCGCGGCGAACTTCGCCGAACTGCTGAAATCGTCCAAAACCATCCTGTGGAATGGTCCGGTCGGCGTGTTCGAATTCGACCAGTTCGGCAATGGCACCAAAGTGCTGGCCCAGGCCATCGCAGACAGCGCGGCGTTCTCCATTGCCGGCGGTGGCGACACCCTGGCGGCCATCGACAAATATGGCGTGGCCGAGCAGATCTCCTACATTTCTACCGGTGGCGGCGCGTTCCTCGAATTCGTCGAAGGCAAGGTGCTGCCAGCCGTTGAAGTCCTGGAAAGCCGGGCCAAGGCCTGAGGGTCGCCCGTTTGACCTGGCAAGGGAGTGTTGACATGGTCAAGACGTTAGCGCTGTTGATCGTCGCAGGTTCGCTGGTGGCGTGCGGGAGTAACCCGAAGGCCACTGCGGAACCGGCGCCGTCCGAGTCGGACAAGGGCTGCTACCAGGCTGACTGGCAGGCCGAAACCAACCCGGTGCTCAACAAGCGTTCCGGGCCCGAAGGCCTGGACAAATACGAGACCCGGACGCCCGCCAAGGAACATGGTTGCCCTTGACGGGTCTGACTCATTACTCAGGGCTGGCAGCGTGCGCCGCCAGTCGAGGGACACGGATGAAAGGTTTTATCGCCGTTACGGCGCTGGCGCTGTTGGCCGGTTGTGCTCAGCTGAATCAGTTGAACCCGTTCCAGTCGTCCGCACCTGTGGATAACTGGACCACCTGGACCTGCGACAGCCAGGCCAAAGTGCTGTGGCGCTACACCGACGACAGCCGCAAGGAAGTCGACGTGCGCCTGGGCGGTGCCGATCAGGTCTACCGCTTGAAGCAGGAACCGGGTGCATCGGGTTCGCTGTACAGCAATGACATGCTGGCGTTTCACATAAAAGGTGAGGAGGGCCTGGTTTACTGGGTCGCCACTAATGATTTGATTGGGCGCGGTTGTAAAGCGCAATAAACGGACTACGCCGTACCTGTAGGAGCGAGCCTGCTCGCGATGGTCGTTAACGATAACGCTGGGCACCTGAATGCCCGCGCTGTCTGGGCCACCATCGCGAGCAGGCTCGCTCCCACAGGGTTCCGGGGAAGTTCTTGAGATTTTCGCAACACCGAATTCGCAGCTCGGGCTCAACCCCCGATCTGCAATAACTTGAATAGCCGCCGCCGCTACGGCAGGCTGGCACGATTAACGACCCTCAACCGGGAGAGACACACACAATGGCACTTATCAGCATGCGCCAGATGTTGGACCACGCAGCCGAGTTCGGCTACGGCGTTCCAGCCTTCAACGTCAACAACCTTGAGCAGATGCGCGCCATCATGGAAGCCGCTGACAAGACTGACTCCCCGGTGATCGTCCAGGCTTCGGCCGGTGCTCGCAAATACGCCGGTGCACCGTTCCTGCGTCACCTGATCCTGGCGGCAATCGAAGAATTCCCGCACATCCCGGTGTGCATGCACCAGGACCACGGCACCAGCCCTGACGTCTGCCAGCGTTCCATTCAACTGGGCTTCAGCTCGGTGATGATGGACGGTTCCCTGGGCGAAGACGGCAAGACCCCGACCGACTACGACTACAACGTGCGCGTTACCCAACAGACCGTGGCCATGGCTCACGCCTGCGGCGTTTCGGTAGAAGGCGAGCTGGGTTGCCTGGGTTCGCTGGAAACCGGCATGGCCGGTGAAGAAGACGGCATCGGCGCCGAAGGTGTTCTGGATCACAGCCAGATGCTGACCGACCCGGAAGAAGCCGCTGACTTCGTCAAGCGCACTCAGGTTGATGCCCTGGCCATTGCCATCGGCACCAGCCACGGCGCCTACAAGTTCACCAAGCCGCCTACCGGCGACGTGCTGGCCATCGACCGCATCAAGGAAATCCACAAGCGTATTCCGAACACTCACCTGGTGATGCACGGTTCGTCTTCGGTTCCGCAAGAGTGGCTGGCGATCATCAACCAGTACGGCGGCGACATCAAGGAAACCTACGGCGTACCGGTTGAAGAGATCGTCGAAGGCATCAAGCACGGCGTGCGCAAGGTCAACATCGACACCGACCTGCGCCTGGCATCCACTGGCGCCATGCGTCGCCTGATGGCCACCAACCCGAGCGAGTTCGACCCACGCAAATTCTTCGGCGCCACCGTCACCGCCATGCGGGACGTATGTATCGCTCGCTACGAAGCTTTCGGTACTGCCGGTAATGCATCGAAGATCAAGCCGATCTCGCTGGAAGGCATGTATCAGCGTTACCTGAAAGGTGAGTTGAACGCCAAGGTCAACTAAGACCGGGCGTTAAGCTGCAAAAATGAAGAACCCGCCGCGAGGCGGGTTTTTTGTGGGCGTTTATCCATGGTCGACGCGGTCAGTGTGGGAGCGGGCTTGCTCGCGAAAGCGTTGTGTCATTCAACATCAATGTCGCCTGATGTTACGCCTTCGCGAGCAAGCCCGCTCCCACAGGGTCAACGGTGCCCCGACATTATTGATTGTGATCGATATCCAGCTTGCTGAAGGTCACTTTCCCGCCTTCGGTGGTGTACCCGGTGTTGTCCTGCACATAGACCCCGGCCTTGAAGTACAGCGGCTTGTCGCGCCAGGTTGTGCTGATTTGCGTATCCCATTGATAGCCTGCCGCGCTGATGCCTAGGGCGCCACCGGGGCTGAGGTGAATGAGGTAGTTGAACTCCTGGTCGAGTTTCACCCCTGTCGCAACGATGATCACCCGGCCTGTATCGTCATCGGGATGCATCCGCACCTTGGCGACGATATTGCCGGTGGCCGTACTGGTTTTGTATTGGTACTCGACCTTCACCAGCGGTTTCTGGCTTTGATAGGCATGGATCTGGCCGATGACGACTTTCCCGGAACTCGGCACCTGGTTCACTGCCAGCGTGGCATACAACAAATTGTCGGCATCCGGGTAATACCAGTTTTTCAATGTGCCGTTGCTGTAGGTTTCACGTAATTCGGTGCGCGGATAAATCGCGTTTTCGGTACGGGAGCCGGTCACGGGCGACCAGAAAAACAACGTGCCGGTGTCGGAGTGGAAGTATTGATCCTTGAAACCATCCACCAGCTTGGAGGTTTCGACAGTGTACGGCGGGCTGCCGACGGGGACGCTGAGGTTCCAGGTTGCGAGGTCGATCATGTCGGTTCTTCCGCTTGATTCATGCTGCACGGGCGTGCCATAAGCTCTAGACCGCGCCTTTGGGGCGGCCTTTATAAGCGTAGCGAGATATTTTGTTAACGCTTGCCTGACGGGTGGTTGACGTCAACATCCTGTCGAAATGCCATCTTTCCCGGTTTTATGGGTCTGAACCATCGACCGTTAGTCGGCAAAAAGTCACAATGGTGAATGCTGGCTCACTGATACCTTCTGCTTTTGCAGAACCGGGTCTAGAGTGAAAGCACAGTATTTGTCCGGTTTTCACGAGAAGCCGGCCTGACGCCCCGCAATTAGAGAAGCAGCATGGAATGCGCGCAACCCACGCCAGTAGACGGCGGCTCAACCCTTTTAGTCGTAGACGATTACCCTGAAAACCTGATCAGCATGCGTGCGTTGTTACAGCGCCAGGGCTGGCGGGTCATTACTGCCACCTCGGGATTCGAGGCCCTCGGCTTGTTGCTGGAACACGATATCGACCTGGTGCTGCTGGACGTGCAGATGCCGGGCATGGACGGTTATGAAGTGGCGCGCCTGATGCGCGGTAGCCAGCGGACCCGGCTCACGCCGATCATTTTCCTGACCGCCAATGAACAGTCCCAGGACGCGGTCATCAAGGGCTATGCCAGCGGTGCGGTGGATTACCTGTTCAAGCCGTTCGACCCGCAGATTTTCACGCCCAAGGTCCAGGCGTTGCTCGAACACCAGCGCAACCGCCGGGCCTTGCAGCGCTTGAGTCATGATCTGGAATCCGCCCGGGCCTTTAATGCATCGGTGCTGGATAACGCGGCCGAAGGCATTCTGGTATTGGGGGAGGACGGCCTGATTCGTTTTGCCAATCCGGCGATGTCGCGGCTGCTCAATGCCCCGGTGCAGGAACTGCAAGGCAAGGAGTTTCTGGACTATCTGCAAAAGCCCCATATCCCGGTCTGGGCCGATTCCGAGTTTTTCACGGGCTACAAACGTGGCGAAACCTTGCGCCTGCACGATGCTTTGCTGCGTACGACGCGCGGCCAGCAGGTGCCGGTGGCCTTGTCCTGTGCGCCATTGCCTGCCGAGCAACATGCAATGGTAGTGACCGTGCTGGACATGTCGGTGGTGCGCCATCTGCATCAGCAGCTGGAGTTTCAGGCGGTCACCGATCCGCTGACCGGATTGCTCAACCGCCGCGGTTTCTACCAGACCGTAGAGAACCTGCTGTTGCGCGGTGAGCGTACCGACGGTTCCTGGGTCTTGATGTATCTGGACCTCGACGGCTTCAAGCGCGTCAATGATTCGCTCGGCCACGATGCCGGCGATCGGGTGCTGCGCTGGGTCTCCGAACAGTTGAAGGCATGCTTGCGGCCCTTCGACATCCTGGCGCGGATGGGCGGCGATGAGTTCACCGCGCTGCTGGATCTGGAGGTCCCCGAGCAAGCGGCGAAGATTGCCGAGAAGCTCATCGAGCGCGTGTCGATCTGTCAGCAGGTCGACGGCCTCGATATCGCCCTGGGTGCCAGCATCGGCATTGCTACGTTCCCCGATTGTGGCGCCAATCTCGACGGGATGCTGCGGGCGGCCGACATCGCCATGTACGAAGCCAAGCGTGCCGGTCGTCAGCAATATCGCTTCTACGATCACGAAATGAACGGTCGGGCGCGCTCGCGGCTGATGCTCGAGGAAAGTGTGCGCACGGCCATCGAGAACCGGGATTTCAACCTGGTGTATCAGCCTCAGGTGGCGATTGCGGACGGGCGAATTCGTGGCTTCGAGGCCTTGCTGCGCTGGCAGCATCCGAGCGTTGGCGACGTGCCGCCGGGGCTGTTTTTGCCATTGCTGGAAGAGGCGCGGCTGATCAGTCGGCTGGGCAGCTGGATCTACCACCGCAGCGCCGGGCAGCGCAAAGCCTGGGAAACCCTGTTCACCGAGGACCTGGTGCTCGGCGTCAGCTTGAGCAGTACGCAGTTCGGCATGCCCAACCTGGTCACTGAACTGCGCCAGGTGCTGGAGCGCCATGGCTTGCAGCCGCGTCATCTGGAGGTCGAGGTCACGGAAGAGGCCTTGATGCATCACCCCGAGGAAACCCGCAAGCAGTTACGCCTGTTGCACAATCTGGGCGTACGAGTGGCATTGGATGACTTCGGGGCCGGCCCGTGCTCCCTGTCGCATCTGCGCGACCTGGAGCTGGACACCCTCAAGCTCGACCGGCATTTGATAGCCCGGTTGCCGGACTCGGTACGGGATGCGGCGCTGGTGCGCAGTGTGATCGACTTGTGCAAACAGTTCGGGGTGCTGGTGATTGCCGAAGGGGTGGAAACCGTCGCGCAGTATGAATGGTTGCGGGCCAACGGCTGCGAATATGTGCAAGGCTTCCTGGTGGCCCGGCCGATGATGGCCGAGGACGCCGGGGTCTTTGTCCAGCCGTTTGACTGGAGCGCGCTGCCCCGCTGAATTCGCTACACTGGCGACCTTTCAGTGACCTGTATTGCCGCCCCGATGACCGTGTTGAAATATCTCCAGGCCTATCCCGCCACTTTGCAGGATCAGGTGCGCCAGCTGATCGCCGACGGTCGGCTGGGCGATTACCTGAGCCAGCGTTACCCGCAAAAGCACGGTGTGCAGAGCGACAAGGCGCTGTACACCTATGCCCTGGACCTCAAGCAGGAATACCTGCGTAATGCTCCGTCCATCGACAAGGTGCTGTTCGACAACCGCCTGGACCTCACTCACCGTGCCCTTGGCCTGCACACCACGATCTCCCGGGTGCAAGGCGGCAAGCTCAAGGCCAAGAAGGAAATCCGCATCGCTTCGCTGTTCAAGGAAGCGCCTTGCGAGTTCCTGAAAATGATCGTGGTGCATGAGCTGGCGCACTTCAGGGAATCGGATCACAACAAGGCGTTCTACAAGCTGTGCGAGCACATGCTGCCGGGGTATCACCAGGTGGAGTTCGATGTGCGGGTGTACCTGACTTGGCGGGATATGCAATAGAAGATCAAGATCGAGAGATCGCAGCCTGCGGCAGCTCCTACAGGTATTGGAGTAGGAGCTGCCGCAGGCTGCGATCTTTTAAGGAGCAATGGATGGACGTGAGCAAGACCAAGAGCAGCTTCTATCGCCGGTTGTACGTGGCGTACCTGATCGACAGCGGACTTGCCAGCAGCGTCCCGGCGCTCACCGAAGTGACCGGCATGCCCCGGCGCACGGCGCAGGACACCATCGCGGCGTTGGCGGATCTGGATATCGTCTGTGAATTCGAGCAGGAAGAAGGCGCGCGCAACCATGCGGGGCGCTATCGGATTCGCGAGTGGGGGGCGATTGATCGGGGGTGGATCGAGCGTAATCTGCGGCAGATCAAGGCGGTGCTGGAGTATCCCTGAAATCTTTCAGTGGTTTGACTGACGCCTTCGCGGGCAAGCCCGCTCCCACAGGGGACCGCATTCCAGTGTGGGAGCGAGCTTGCTCGCGATAGGGCCCTCAAGGACGACGCATGCCAATGTGTGGAATGCCATCTTCCACATACTCCTCACCCGCCACGACAAACCCATAGCGCCCGTAATACCCCTGCAAATGCGCCTGGGCCGAAAGGTAGACCGGCAGGCCGGGCCAGTACTTCTCGATCTGTTTCAACGCCTGGTCCATCAGTTCATGCCCCAGGCCCATGCCGCGTGCCTGCGGGGCAATGATCACCCGCCCGATCACCACGTCGCCGCCCTGCGATTGCGGGTCAAGCAACCGCAGGTAGGCCACCAGCTGGTTACCGTCCCAGGCCATCACGTGGCAGGTGTCGCCATCCAGGTCCTGGCCATCGATATCCTGGTAAACGCATTTCTGCTCGACGACGAACACTTGCGCGCGCAGTTGCAAAATGGCGTACAGCTGCTCTTTGCCCAGGTCGCTGTGATGTTTGCAGATCCAATCGACTGTCATGTTTTGATTCCCTGAAAACGTCGTTCCGATACTAAGCGCACTCACGCCAGAAGTCTTTATGGCGGGAGAATCTGTGACAAAGGCCAAAATGCCATCATTCATTTCTCGCGTGGATGTCTTCTTTGTGTAATCTGGATCGAAGCGCTGTGCTGTGGCTTCGATGAGCTAATGTTGAGTACCCGGGTATCGCCGGATCAGGGGCCTTGGGGTTTTGGCTGAAAACACGTCGGGCAATCGCCCGCTAAGGATTTTCTAGCATGCCGCGATTGCATCGAGCTTTTGCTTTGATTGGATTGCTGTTGCTGGTTCAGGGAGCGGCGGCAGAAAAACTGCGGTTGGTTGCCGATGCCTGGCCACCCTTTACCGATGCCACGCTCGTCAACGGTGGCCTGGCCACGGACATTGTCAGTACCGCGCTCGCCAGGGCCGGCTATGCCAGTGAATTTGAACAAGTGCCTTGGGCGCGGGCCTTGATGGGGTTGGGTGAGGGCCGATACGACGTGCTGGTCAACGCCTGGTACACCGAGGAGCGTACAAGACTCGGCCAGTTTTCCGGCGAATACCTGCTCAATCGCGTACGTTTTCTCAAGCGTAAGGACGCGCCCATCGAATTCAATAACCTGCAGCAATTGCACACATATCCGATTGCCATCGTGCGTGGTTACGCCTATTCGCCCGGGTTCGACAACGATGACTCGTTGCAGAAAGTCCCCGTGCACAGCTTCGCCATGGCCGTGCGTATGGTCGCTGCCGACCGGGTCAAGCTGACGCTGGAAGATGAGTACGTCGCCCGCTATTACCTGGCCCGCGAGTCACCCAAGGTACGAAACGCCGTGGAATTCCTGCCCAAGGCCTTGAGCGAGAACAGCCTGCATATTCTGGTCAGCCTGAAGAACCCGCAGCATGAGCAGATCGTTGCCGGCTTCGACCGCGAGATCGCGGCGATGAAGGCGGACGGGAGTTATGAAAAGTTGATGAAGCAGCATGGGATGTGAGTGGGTTGAGCCAGTTTCTGTGTTGATGCTGATGACCCCATCGCGAGCAAGCTCCCACAGTGGGCGAGGGCGAACACAAATCTTGTGACCATCAGATAACCCTGTGGGAGCGAGCTTGCTCGCGATGAGGCCCGCTCAGACACCACAGATCTCAATCTTCGCTCGTATCCTTGATGAGATGCGCCGCCAACGTCCGCAACGGCCCGAGCTGTCGGCAGATCAATGCCAACTGCGTCTGCACCAGCCGCTGGCCTTCATCGATTTCATCCGGCATCTGTTCCAGCTCATTGGCCAGTGCTTCTTCTTCATCGCTCTGGATCGCAATCGAAGCCTTGCTCGCCAGTCCCTGGGCGATCTCGTCGATGCTGGCAGCCAGTTTCACCCCGGCCCCCTCGATCAACTGTTCACGCACGTCTGCCGGCAGTTGGGTTTCCCGGTGCGCACCCAGGCCCGACAGGTAACTGAGCAACGTGTGTGACAGCACCAGGAAGCGGAAACCCACGTCCGCTTCCTTTCGGAAATGCCCCGGCTCCATCAGCATATTAGCCAGCGTGGTCGACAGCGCCGCGTCGGCATTGTGTGCGTTGCGGCGGGCCAGGCGGTAGGCCAGGTCGTCGCTTTTGCCCGCCGCGTACTGCTGCATGATCTGGCGCAGGTAAATGCTGTTGCAGGCCAGGGTGTTGGCCAGCACTTTGTTCAGGCGCCGGCCCTGCCAGTCCGGCAGGAACAGGAACACCGCCAGCCCGGCGATCAGGCTGCCGAGCAAGGTATCGAACAGCCGTGGCAGGAACAGTCCGTAACCGTCGCCCACCTGGTTGAAGCAGAACAGCACCATCAGGGTGATTGCCGCCGTCGCCAGGGTGTAGCGGGTGGTACGGTTGGTAAAGAACACCACCCCGGCGGCAATGGCGAAGCACGATTGGATCAGCGGGTTCGGGAACAGGTCGAACAGCGCCCAGGCCAACGTCAGGCCGATGGCGGTGCCAATGATCCGTTGACCGAGTTTACGGCGAGTGGCGCCGTAGTTCGGTTGGCAGACGAACAGCGTCGTGAGGATGATCCAGTAGCCCTGGGACGGGTGAATCAAATGCACCATGGCGTAGCCGATGCTCAACGCCAGGGGCAATCGCAGGGCATGACGGAACAGCAACGAGGTCGGCGTCAGCTGCGTGCGCAGGCGAACCCACACGTCCTTGAGATTGCGTGGCGAGCGGTCGAGCAAGCTGCTGTCGGTGGCGTCGGCCAGGGCGTCGGGGTTGCTGGCGTCGCTGAGCAAGCGGTCGAGGGTACCGAGGTTGGCCGCCAGTGCCCGCAGCGAACGCAGCAGGCCGCGCCAGGCCGGGTTGCTCTGGATGCGCAGGTGTTCGAGAGAGGCATCCAGATCGCTGAGAGCCTCGGTGAAACTGGCGTCATAGGTGAACGGTTGACGCATCTGGATCGATTCGGCCAGGGCACGGCAGGCTTTGCCTTGCTGACGCAACAGGCGTTGGCAGCGGAACATGACGTCACTGTGGAAAAACGCTTCTGCGAGTGCGTTGTACGGATAGTGTGAAGAGCTGGCGCGCTCGTGGATGTCCTGGGCGAGGAAGTACAGTTTCAGGTAGCGGCTGACCTTCGACCCCGGGCGCCCGTTGCCGACCCGGTGCAGGATGATTTCCTTGGCGGCATTCAGTGCCGCCACCACTCGGCCGTTCTGCTGGGCCAGTTCCAGGCGCCGCGCTTCGACGTCCATCTGCCGGATTGGCTCGAACAGTGAAGATTTCAGCTTCAGGTAATAGCCCAGCTCGCGGAACAGCCGCGCCAGGCTTTGCTGCACCGGCTGATTGGAAAACAGTGCCTGCCACAACACCGACAGCAAGCCATACCAGGCGGCGCCGGCCACCAGCAGCACCGGCTCGTGCCAGACGTCGGTCACCGCGCCGCCACGCTGGTCCACGCCGATCATGGTGTAGACCGACAGGATCAAGGTTGCCGAAGCAATCGCGCCATAGCGCTCGCCGAGGGCGCCGAGCATGGTCAGGCAGAACGCGGCCAGGGCGAAAGCGATGATAAACAGCGAGGGGTAGGGGAAGAGCAGTTCAACGGACAGGGCGGCGACAGCGAAACACACCAGCGTCACCGCCAGCGCGTTGAGACGGCCCTGCCAGCTGTCGTCGGTCTCGGCCAGGGCGCTGGCGATAATCCCCAGGAACAACGGGATCAGCAGGCCCATTTCGTCCTGATACCAACACAGCGCCATGGTGCCGGTCAGGGCAATGAATACCCGTACGCTGTAGCTGAATTTATCCAGCGCCCAAAGGCGCCGCAGAGACTGGCGGAACGAAGTCGATGACATGAAGTGCGAAGGCCTTCCGAGGCAATGACGCTAAATTGAGCCACTAATGACGCCGACGCAATGGCGCCGATCACATCAGACAGCAAAATCTGTTCCTTTGAGCATTGGTGATCTGGGTTGATCACAAGTTTTGTGGCTGGCCTAGAAACCTGTGGGAGCGAGCTTGCTCGCGATGAGGCCATAACATTCAACAGAGATGTTGACTGATAGGCCGCCATCGCGAGCAAGCTCGCTCCCACAGGGGGGTTGTGTAGGTTTCTGAATCAGACGTACTGCGCCGCCGCGTAGCCCGAAGCCCAGGCCCACTGGAAGTTGAAACCGCCCAGATGCCCGGTGACATCCAGTACTTCGCCGATGAAATACAGGCCCGGGCTTTTCAGCGATTCCATGGTCTTGGACGACACTTCATTGGTGTTGACGCCGCCCAGGGTCACCTCGGCGGTGCGATAACCTTCGGTACCCGCCGGCACGACTTTCCAGCTCGCCAGTTTCTCGGCGATGTCAGCCAGTTCCGCGTGGGTGTACTGCTTCATCGGTTTGGAGACGAACCAGTTGTCCGCCAGCAGGTTGGCCATCTTCTTGGTGAAGATTTCGCCGAGCAGGGTTTTCAGCTCGCTGTTGGGGCGTTCGGCCTGTTGCTGTTGCAGCCAGCTCGGCACGTCGTGATCCGGCATCAGGTTGATCTCGACGGTATCGCCGGACTCCCAGAATGACGAGATCTGCAAAATCGCCGGGCCGCTGAGGCCGCGGTGGGTAAACAGGATGTTCTCGCGGAAGCTCTGGTCGTTGCAGCTCACCAGGCAATCCACCGAGGTACCGGACAACTCGGTGCACAACACCTTGAGTTGATCGGTGATGGTGAATGGCACCAGACCGGCGCGGGTCGGCAGCAGCTCGTGGCCGAACTGCCTGGCCACCTGGTAACCGAAGCCGGTGGCGCCCAGTGTCGGGATCGACAGGCCGCCAGTGGCGATCACCAGGGATTCGCAGGTGATCTGGTCGAGGGTTGTGTCCAGCAAATAGCCCTTCTCAAGCTTTTCGATGGTCTGGATAGAGGTGTCCAGGTGCAGGTTGACGCCGACCTGGTCGCACTCGTTCAGCAGCATTTCGAGGATGTCGCTGGATTTGTTATCGCAGAACAACTGGCCGAGTTTTTTCTCGTGATACGGCACGCCGTGCTTGGCCACCATGCCGATGAAATCCCACTGGGTGTAACGGGCCAAGGCGGATTTGCAGAAATGCGCGTTCTGCGAGAGAAAATTGCCTGGTTCCGTGTACATGTTGGTGAAATTGCAGCGACCGCCGCCGGACATCAGGATTTTCTTGCCGGCCTTGTTGGCATGGTCGAGCAGCAGCACCTTGCGCCCGCGCCCGGCGGCGGTCAGCGCACACATCAACCCTGCGGCGCCAGCGCCAATGATCACGACTTCGGTAGAGCGCAAAACGGTGTCCTCAAAAGAAACCTGTAGAAGCTGTGTAGGAGCTGCCGCAGGCTGCGATCTTTTGACTTTGCCTTTTCAAAAACAAGATCAAAAGATCGCAGCCTGCGGCAGCTCCTACAGGGTAGGCGGTGTTTTTTACAGGATGCGCACGCGCAACGAGCGGCCCTTGATCTTGCCGTCGTTCAAACGCTGCAAGGCCTGTTTGGCGACGCCGCGCTCCACGGCCACATAGGCCTGGAAGTCGAAAATCGCGATCTTGCCGACCTGGGCGCCGGGGATGCCGGCGTCACCGGTCAGTGCGCCAAGAATGTCGCCCGGACGGACCTTGTCCTTGCGGCCGCCAGCGATGCACAGGGTGCTCATCTGCGGCAGCAGCGGACCACCGCCCTTGGAGGTGAGGTTGTCCACCTGATCCCAGGTCAGCGGTGTTTTCTGCAATTGCTCGATGGCTTGTGCACGCTGCGCTTCGGACGGCGCCACCAGGCTGATCGCCAGGCCTTTCTCACCGGCACGGCCGGTACGGCCGACGCGGTGGATGTGAATTTCCGAATCGCGGGCCAGCTCGACGTTGATCACCATGTCCAGGGAATCGATGTCCAGGCCACGGGCAGCGACGTCGGTGGCGACCAGTACCGAAGTACTGCGGTTGGCGAACATCGCCAGCACCTGGTCTCGGTCACGCTGTTCCAGGTCACCGTGCAGGCCAACGGCAGAGATGCCTTTGGCGGTCAGGTGATCGACGGTTTCCTGAACCTGCTGCTTGGTGAAGCAGAAGGCTACGCAGGACGCCGGGCGGAAGTGGCCAAGTACCTTGGTCACCGCCCTCATGCGGTCATCCGGGGAGATCTCGTAGAAGCGCTGCTCGATCTGCGTGTCGTCGTGGAACGCTTCGGCCTTCACTTGCTGCGGGTTGCGCATGAACTTCGAGGCCAGCTGCTTGATGCCCACCGGGTAGGTCGCGGAGAACAGCAGGGTCTGGCGACGCTCCGGGGCCTGCATGATGATTTCTTCGATCGAGTCGTAGAAACCCATGTCGAGCATGCGGTCGGCTTCGTCGAGGATCAGGGTGTTGAGGCCGTGGAGGACCAGCGAGCCCTTGCGCAGGTGCTGCTGGATGCGCCCCGGCGTGCCGACGATGATGTGCGCGCCGTGCTCCAGCGAAGCGATCTGCGGGCCGAGGGACACGCCGCCGCACAGGGTCAGGACCTTGATGTTGTCTTCGGCACGGGCCAGGCGACGGATTTCCTTGGCGACCTGGTCGGCCAGCTCGCGGGTCGGGCACAGGATCAGTGCCTGGCAGCCGAAGTAACGCGGATTGATCGGGTTCAGCAGGCCGATGCCGAAGGCCGCGGTCTTGCCGCTGCCGGTCTTGGCCTGGGCGATCAGGTCCATCCCTTTGAGGATCACCGGCAAGCTTTGCGCCTGGATCGGCGTCATCTGGGCATAACCGAGGGATTCGAGGTTAGCCAGCATGGCGGCAGACAGCGGCAAAGTATTAAATTCGGTGGCGATGGTGGTCACGGGACTGGCCTGCAAAACAAAATGTCGCGCAGTGTACCAGTCCGATGGCCATTCGCCCGTAGTTTCCGGACGAGAAGTAGCCGAGCGATGACCAGGCAAGGCGAAAACAGGCGAGAAAGCGGAGTTGGCTTTAGCCAATGAGCATTTCGAGGCTGTTTTCAACGCAGCATGGTCGAGCGCAGGCACTTCTCGTTCGGAAACTAAGGCTCTATGTGTTCTTCCGGACGCTTGACGCGCCGTCCGTCATTCTTTGACAGTTGCGAGAAGATTGTCGCGGCCAGCATCGCCATGATCCCGACAGTCACAAACGTCAGCTGGAATGCGCCCAGCACCGTCTCCACGCCATCATTGCCGATCTCCGCCGTGAAGCCACCGAGCAACGCACCGGCGCAGGCAACGCCCAGGCTCAGGGACAATTGCGCGACCACCGACAGCAGGCTGTTGCCGCTGCTGGCGCTGGCGTCGTCGAGGTCGATCAGGGTCACGGTGTTCATCGCGGTGAACTGCAGGGAGTTGATCGCACCAAGGATCGCCAACAGGCACAGCAGTAGCCAATACGGCGTCTGCTCGCTGACCAGGCCCATGCTCGCCAGCATGATGCCCAGTGCCAGGGTGTTGCCGGTCAGCACGATGCGGTAACCCAGACGCTCGATCAGCGGCCGTGCCACCCACTTGGCGATCATCGCCGCAGCGGCCAGCGGCAGCATGCTCATCCCGGCCTGGGACGGCGAGTAGCCCAGCGCCACTTGCAGCAGCAACGGCACCAGAAAGGGCAGGGCGCCGCTGCCGAGACGGGCGAACAGGTTGCCGAGGATGCCCACGGCAAAGGTCCGGGTCTTGAACAGCGACGGCGCGAACAACGGGTTTTCGATATGCCCGGCGCGCAACCAGTACGCCGCCAGGCACGCCATGCCGCCGAACAGCAGCAACATCACCCGCAGGTGTGGCAGGTGCAGTTCGCCCAGGCCTTCCATGGCGATGGTGATCAGAATCATTGCTGCGCCGAACAGCACGAAGCCCAGGCTGTCGAAACGGGTGCGTTCCGAGCCGCGCAGGTCCGGGATGAATTTCCACACGGCGTAGCAGCCCACCAGCCCCACCGGCAGGTTGATCAGGAAGATCCAGTGCCAGGTCAGGTATTGCACCATCCAGCCGCCCATGGTCGGGCCGATCAAGGGGCCTAGCAGCCCGGGAATGGTGATGAAGCCCATGATCCGCACCAGTTCCGAACGCGGGTAGGCACGCAGTACCACCAGCCGCCCGACCGGCAGCATCAACGCTCCGCCCAGGCCCTGGATCACCCGGGCGCCGATCAGCAGGCTCAGGCTGCTCGACAATGCGCAGAGCAACGAGCCGAGACTGAACAGCAGGATTGCGCTGAAGAAGATCTTCCTGGTGCCAAAACGGTCGGCGATCCAGCCCGAGGCCGGGATCAGCAAGGCGACCGTGAGCATGTAGGCGATGATCACCCCTTGCATGCGCAATGGGTCCTCGGCCAGGTCGCGGGCCATGGCCGGCAGGGCGGTGTTGAGGATCGTCCCGTCGAGGGACTGCATGAAGAAGGCAATGGCGACAACCCAGGGTATCCAGCGGGCGGTGACAGCGTCGAGAGGCGGGCGGTTGGGCATGGGACCTCTTGTGGGATGAGTCAGTTGTTTTTTGTGTGCCCTGAAAAGATCGCAGCCTGCGGCAGCTCCTACAGGAGGAGCGGCGCCCTCCGGAACATGTATTGAAATACGGTCCTGTAGGAGCTGCCGCAGGCTGCGATCTTTTGCGGTATTACAAGGTCAAGGTCAAACGGCTGACCAACGCCCCTGGTAGCAACGCCGAAGCCGTCGCCCGCTGGCTGTACGTACTCGCCGACAGCAACAACTCCCGCTCCGCGGTCAACGCTTCGAGCCGCGAACCGAGCAGGCTGAAGGCGCTGTCATCAAAGCGCATGGTGTTGACCGGTGCTTGAATCTCGCCGTTCTCGACCCAGAACGTAGCAAAGCGGGTCATGCCGGTCAGGCGTGCGGCCGGTTGATCCGAAAAGTTCAGGTACCACAGGTTGCTGATGTACAGCCCCGTACCCAACTGCTTGAGAATGTCCGCGTCAGGCAATGCCCCGGCTTTCATGTTCAGCGCGCTCGGGGATTCACCGCCGCTGGCACCGTTGGCAGTCAAACCGTACTCCGCGGCGCTGCGCGAACTGACCAGTTGTGCCCCGGCCCTACCGTTGACGATCAACCCCAGGTCACTGCGCGGATAACCTTCATCGGAAAACGCCGGGCTCAGTGAACCACTGACCTTTTCATCCAGCGAGACCAGCGGGCTGAACGCGCTGTCGCCACCGTAGAGCCTTTGCAGCGGACTGCTTTTGCTGGCAATCGACTGTGCCGAGAAACCACCCCAGCACAGCATGCCCATGATCTCTTCCAGCGCCGCCGGCGCCAAGTAAGCGCGGTACTGGCCGGGCGCCAAAGTGCGTAGCGGCCGTCCCAGAAACTCAAGCTGCTCGCGGGCTTGCTCGAAGCGTTTGGCAAAGCCCTCGCTGTTCCAGTCCTGCCCGGCATAGCTGGCCTTTACCGCCTGGCCGTTCTCGTGGAACAGGCTGAAGTCGAAATTGAAACTGTTGGCCTGATGCCAGCCGAAGGCGCCCGAAGAACTGGCAAAACCACGACTGATCGGTCCGGCAGCGTAGAAACCGACAAGATCCAGGCCTTCGGCGGCCTGGGTGATTTGCGCGACCACCTGTTCGGTGTCCGGCAGCGGTTGGGCCTGCACGTTGTTGCTCTGCCAGCCATTGTGGTTGAGCAGCAGATACGGGTCCGGAGGTAGCAGCGGCAAGGTGTCGCGCAGCTGTTGCAGGCCTTCGTTCAAACGTTGCAGATCAACCTGGGGATCGCCGGCCAACGTGATTTGCAGGTCGGCATGGCGGCCTTCGTTGATCAGTTTCAGGCCGATGCTCGCCTGCTGCACCTGACCGGCCTGACGCACCTTGGCGTGGTTGAAACGTATGAAGGCCGAAGACTCGGCGGCGTAGCTGAGGGTGAACTGTTCGGGCTCGTGAAGCGCTGCACGCAGGCTGTTGACCAGCGCCTTGAACGATGCGGACTGGCTGATTGACGGATGCATCAGGCGTCTCCTCCGAATACATCAACGTTACTGAACACGCAGGCCGGTGACGCGTGGCCGACGCGGATCACCTGGTTCGGCTCGCCCTTGCCGCAATTCGGTGTGCCGAGGACCTTGAAAGTACTGGCATCGCCGACGGCGCTGAGGCTTTTCCAGAACTGCGCGGAGATGCCCCTGTAATTGGGATTCTTTACCACTCCCTTGAGTTCGCCGTTTTCGATCAGTTGGCCCCATTCGCAGCCGAACTGGAATTTATTGCGGGCATCGTCGATCGACCAGGAACGGTTGGTCGACATCAGCACGCCGTGTTCGATACCGCCGATCAACTGCTCGATGGACTGATCGCCCGGCTCGATGTTGAGGTTGGCCATGCGATCGATCGGCGGGCGATTCCAGCCGCAGGCGCGGCTGTTGGCGACGCCGTCCATGCCGGCCCGGAATTGCGACAACGCACCGCCCAGCGGGCGCAGCAACAGGCCTTCGCGGATCAGGAACTGCTTGCTGGCGGGCGTGCCGTCGTCGTCATGGCCATAGCTGGCGAGTTCTTCGGGGATGTCCGGGTCGAAGGTCACGTTGAGCAGGCCGGAGCCGTATTGCAGTCGGCCGAAATCTTCGGTTTTGACGAAACTGGTGCCGGCGTAATTGCGCTCGTCACCCAGAATGCGGTCCAGCTCCAGCGGGTGGCCGATGGATTCGTGGATTTGCAGCATCATCTGGTCGGGCATCAGCAGCAGGTCGCGCTTGCCTTGCGGTGTGTTTGGCGCCAGCAGCAGTTGCAGCGCCTGATCAGCCACCTGGGCACCGGCACCGATCAGGCCGCAGCGGCTGATAACGTCTGCCGCGCCTTGCTGGCCGAAGTTCTCGCGACCCAGGCTGCGGGTCTGGCTGTCGTTGCCGTCGTAGGCCGTGACGTCCAGGCCAGGGTACACAAAGCGTTGCGCCTGGCGCAGTTCGGCACCGGCGCTGTTGAGGTAAATCTGCTCGACGTGAGTGATGCCGAGGCTGACCTGCCAGTTCACCAGACGCTCGTCCCTGGGCACGGCGGCCGACTCGGCGCCGAGCAGTTGGTAGCAGTCGCTCAGGGACGGGAAGGGCTGGTCGAGGTTCGGCGAAAAATAATCGGCACGGTCGCTGGAAACAGCCTGTTCACGCAGGTCCAGCAAGGCGTGGGGCTTGAGTCGACGGGCCTGGTGTTCGGCGCGCTCGAGGGCGGCCTGCAGGCCTTGTTGCGACAGATCGTTGGTCGCCGCATAAGCCTCGACGCCGTTGACCCGCACGGTCAGCATCGCCCCTTCGTCACGGCTCAGGCTCGGCGGTTCGGCGACGTTCTTGCGCACCGACAGGTACTGCCCGGACTCGCGCACATAACGCAGGGAAAAGAATTCAGCACCCGTGCGCAAGGCAGCGAAGCGCTGCTTGAGCTGGGGGTAGAAGTCGAACATTCGTGAACCTCCTGGGTATGGAGTGGCGATGGCGCGGTGCTGCGAGGGGAAGGGGTGAAACGATTGCGTGGCGCTAGATTAGGCCTGCGAGGGGGGGAGGATCAAGTTTGTATCGGGCTTGCTAGTGATTGCCGGGAGAGAGGTGTTGCCTGGCCGGGCCTCTTCGCGAGCAAGCCCGCTCCCACAGTAGTCCTGGTTGGATCACAAATCTGCAATCCAACCCGAAACCTGTGGGAGCGGGCTTGCTCGCGAATAGCCGTGACGCGGTGTAACGCCTTACGCCGTCTGGCTCACTTCCCGCACCGGCTTGCCCTTCACCGGCGCTTCACCGGCCACGTAGTAAGTGGCTGTGCTGCGCGGCAATGGCTTGCGGCCACGGATCTTGTCGGCGATTTTCTCGGCCATCATGATCGTGGGTGCGTTCAGGTTGCCGGTGGTGATGATCGGCATGATCGAGGCATCGACGACACGCAGGCCTTGCATGCCATGCACGCGACCTTCGCCATCGACCACGGCCATCTCGTCGGTGCCCATCTTGCACGAGCAGGACGGGTGGAAAGCGGTTTCGGCATGTTCGCGGATGAACTTGTCCAGTTGCTCGTCGGTTTGCACCTCGATGCCCGGGCTGATCTCGCGACCACGGAAAGCGTCCAGTGCAGGCTGTTGCATGATTTCACGGGTCAGGCGGATGCCGTCGCGGAATTCCTGCCAGTCCTGCTCGGTGGCCATGTAGTTGAACAGGATGCTCGGGTGCTGGCGTGGGTCCTTGGACTTGGCCTGGATGCGCCCACGGCTTGGCGAACGCATGGAGCCCATGTGCGCCTGGAAGCCGTGCTCTTTCACGCCGTTGCTGCCGTTGTAGTTAATCGCTACCGGCAGGAAGTGGTACTGGATGTTCGGCCATTCGAATTCCGGACGGGTGCGGATGAAACCGCCGGCTTCGAACTGGTTGCTGGCGCCGATGCCGGTGCCGTTGAACAGCCACTCGGCACCGATGGCCGGCTGGTTGTGCAAGAGCAGCGACGGGTACAGCGAGACTGGCTGGGTGCAAGCGTATTGCAGGTACAGTTCAAGGTGATCCTGCAGGTTTTCACCGACGCCCGGCAGGTCGTGGACCACCGGAATGTCGAGCTTGTTCAGCAGCTCGGCCGGGCCGACGCCGGAGCGTTGCAGGATCTGCGGCGAAGCGATGGCGCCGGAGCACAGCAGCACTTCCTTGCGCGCCTTGACTTCAACGCGCTCTTCAGCCGCGCCAACCAGGTAACGTACGCCGACCGCACGCTTGCCTTCGAACAGGATCTTGTCGGTCAGGGCGTGGGTGACGATGGTCAGGGTCGAACGCTTCTTGGCGACGTCCAGGTAACCACGGGCGGTGGAGGCACGACGACCTTTCGGTGTCACGGTGCGATCCATCGGGCCGAAGCCTTCCTGCTGGTAGCCGTTCAAGTCTTCGGTGCGCGGGTAGCCGGCCTGCACGCCGGCTTCAACCATGGCGTGGAACAGCGGATTGTTGCCGGCTTTCGGCGTGGTCACGCTGACCGGGCCGTCGCCACCGTGGTAGTCGTTCGGGCCGATGTCGCGGGTTTCCGCTTTACGGAAATAGGGCAGGCAGTCCAGGTACGACCAGTCTTCCAGGCCTGGCAGTTTCGCCCAGCCGTCGTAGTCCATGGCGTTGCCGCGGATGTAGCACATGCCGTTGATCAGCGAGGAGCCGCCCAGGCCCTTGCCGCGACCGCACTCCATGCGACGACCGTCCATGTGTGGCTCAGGATCGGTTTCGTAGGCCCAGTTGTAGCGACGGCCTTGCAGCGGGAACGCCAGGGCGGCCGGCATTTGCGTGCGGAAGTCGAAACGGTAGTCCGGACCGCCGGCTTCCAGCAGCAGGACGGTGACGCCGGCGTCTTCGGTCAGACGGGTCGCCAGGGTGTTACCGGCCGAGCCGGCACCGATGATGATGTAGTCGAATTCTTGGGACATTGAATGCACCCTCTTTGATGGTTGTCAGGTCGGGCCTGGGCGAGTGCTGCGCACTCGATTCGCGAGCAAGCCCGCTCCCACATTTGATCTCTGGTGTACACAGGATCTGTGTCCACTGGCCCCTTGTGGGAGCGGGCTTGCCCGCGAAGAGGCCCTCGCAGGCAATACAGGACTCGGGTCTTAGAACACCGAGACGTAATCGCCCAGCTCGACCTGTACCGATTTGATGCGGGTGAAGTTGTTCAGCGAGCTGATGCCGTTCTCACGGCCGACACCCGACTGCTTGTAGCCGCCAACCGGCATCTTCGCGTCGGACTCGCCCCAGGCGTTGATCCAGCAGATACCGGCTTCCAGTTGGTGAATCACGCGGTGCGCGCGGTTCAGGTCGCGGGTGACGATACCGGCGGCCAGGCCGAATTCGGTGTCGTTGGCGCGACGGATCACTTCTTCTTCGGTTTCGTAGGTGAGGATCGCCATCACCGGGCCAAAGATTTCTTCACGGACGATGGTCATGTCGTCGGTGCAGTCGGTGAACACGGTCGGGGCCACGAAGGCGCCTTTGGCGAAGTCGCCGTCGGTCAGGCGCTCGCCGCCGCACAGTACGCGAGCACCTTCTTCCTTGCCCTTGGCGATGTAGCCCAGCACGTTTTCCATGTGGGCGAAGCTGACCAATGGGCCGAAGTTGGTGTTTTCGTCTTCAGGGTTGCCGACGCGGATGCGCGCAACGCGCTCAACGATCTTGGCTTCGAAAGCGGCTTTCAGGTGGGCCGGTACGAACACGCGGGTGCC
The DNA here is from genome assembly GCF_003097365.1 of Pseudomonas sp. B1(2018). NCBI lineage: Bacteria > Pseudomonadati > Pseudomonadota > Gammaproteobacteria > Pseudomonadales > Pseudomonadaceae > Pseudomonas > Pseudomonas sp. B1(2018). The sequence goes on along the minus strand of NZ_PYUK01000002.1, from coordinate 4,102 downwards.
GTTGGTGCACACCTGACCGGAGCTGTAGAAGTTGGCCATCATCGCGGTGTCGGCAGCACGATCGAGGTCGGCGTCGTCACAGATGATCAACGGCGACTTGCCGCCCAGTTCCATGGTCACTTCCTTGAGCGAAGAGCTCGAAGCGCTGGCCATGACTTTCTTGCCGGTGTCGGTGCCGCCGGTGAACGAGACTTTCTCGATGCGCGGGTGCTCGGTCAGCCAGGTGCCGACTTCACGGCCGCTGCCGGTCAGGACGTTGAACACGCCGTTTGGCACGCCGGCTTCGGTGTAGATCTCGGCCAGTTTCAGGGTGGTCAGCGAGGTGACTTCGCTTGGCTTGAAGATCATCGCGTTACCGGCCGCCAGGGCTGGCGCGGATTTCCACAGGGCGATCTGGATCGGGTAGTTCCACGCGCCGATACCGGCCACGACGCCCAGCGGCTCGCGACGGGTGTAGACGAACGAGGTGGTGCGCAGCGGAATCTGCTCGCCTTCGATGGCCGGAACCAGGCCTGCGTAGTATTCCAGCACATCGGCGCCGGTGACGATGTCGACGTAGCGGGTTTCGGAGTACGACTTGCCGGTGTCCAGGGTTTCCAGGGCGGCCAGTTCGTCGTTGCGCTCACGCAGGATTTCCACGGCGCGACGCAGGATGCGCGAACGCTCCATGGCGGTCATGGCGGCCCAGATTTTCTGGCCCTTTTCGGCGCTGACGACGGCGCGCTCGACGTCATCGAAGGTGGCACGTTGTACTTTTGCGAGGACTTCACCGTTAGCCGGGTTGATGGCTTCGAAAGTGGCGTCGCTGCTGGCGTCAGAGTAAGCGCCATCGATGTAGAGTTTTTGCAATTCGAAACGGGCCATAAAGTCCTCGCAAGTGCATCAGTGATTGGCGCGGTCCGGTGGTTGAGCGTTCTGTGTGCTCTAACTCACCTGCTTGGCCAGTTGGAAATCCATGTATTCGTAAGCGATCTGGTGCGCCTGCCCGGTGTCGAAAGCATCTCCCGACAGCGCGCCGCGCAACCACAAACCGTCAATGAGGGCTGCCAGGCCACGGGCTGCACTGCGCGCATCGTCGAGCGGCAGTACGCGGCGGAACTGGCAGCACAGGTTGGAATACAGACGGTGATCGTTGATCCGCTGCAACCTGTGCAAAGACGGGTGGTGCATGCTGGTGGCCCAGAAGGCCAGCCAGGTTTTCATTGCCGGGCCATTGACCTGGCTGGCGTCGAAGTTGCCTTCGATGATCACCTGCAGATGCGCCCGGGGGCTTGCATCTGTCAGCGCCTGACGGCGCGCGGTGACGTTCTCGCTGAGGACACTCATCAGGTACTGCGCCGTGGCAGCGATCAGGCCGTTCTTGTCCTGAAAGTAATGACTGATGATGCCATTCGAGACACCGGCCAAACGGGCGATCAGCGCAATGCTGGCGTCCCCCATTCCGACCTGGTCGACCGCCAGCAATGTGGCTTCGATCAACTGTTGGCGGCGGATGGGTTGCATACCGACCTTGGGCATCTTGCACATCTCCTTAGGCCTTCCGGCAGACGTCAAACGACTACCGGCTTGAGGGCCAGTCTATTTTGTTTTGATTGAACGTTCAATCAACAAAGAATAAGATCTGCGACAAATCGTCGCTGCCTTCAGATTTTTCCTACATGTAGCGGCGGAAAAAATGACTTCCGAATCTGCTCGAAACCTACGCGCTGTGGCGCTCAAGGGGTTTCGGGCTTTTTTCGGGCTGTCTTTATATCACCCGCTGGTCGGCTGCCCACTAACCGATTGGTCGGGTAACTCGTTTGCCTTGCGTTCTTCTCTCGCACGCCCGGAGCATCTGTGCCATGAGTTCTGCCTCGCTAATAAAGACCCCACCGCAGAAGGTGTCGGTCAACGGTTGGGTGTTCTACACCTCTACCGCGTTGATTCTGTTGTTGACCGCCATTCTGATCATCGCCCCGCAAGAGGCCGGCAGAATGCTGGGTACGGCGCAAGCCTGGTTGTCCCGCAGCTTCGGCTGGTACTACATGGTGGTGATTGCCGCCTATCTGATTTTCGTCGTCGGCCTGGCGTTTTCGTCCTACGGCAAACTCAAGCTGGGCAGTAAGGATGACACCCCGGATTTCAGCTACGGCGCCTGGGCGGGGATGCTGTTCTCCTCGGGTATCGGCATCTCGTTGTTGTATTTCGGCGCGTCCGAACCGCTGGACCACTATTTCAACCCGCCGGAAGGCGTGGCCGGCAGTAACCTCGCGGCACGTCAGGCAGTACAACTGACGTTCCTGCATTGGGGCCTGCACGGCTGGGCGATTTACGCGCTGGTCGGCTTGGCGGTGGCGTACTTTGCCTACCGTCATAACCAGCCGCTGGCATTGCGTTCGGCGCTGTATCCGCTGGTGGGTGAGCGCTGGGTCAAGGGCGCGGCCGGTCATGCGGTGGACGGCTTCGGCATGTTCGTGACCCTGCTGGGCCTGGTGACCAACCTTGGGATCGGTTCGCTGCAAGTGTCGTCGGGCCTTGAAAACCTGTTCGGCATGGAGCACAGCAACACCAACCTGCTGATCGTGATCATCGTGATGAGCACCGTGGCGACCATCGCCGCCGTGTCGGGTGTGGAAAACGGCATCCGTCGTCTGTCCAACCTGAACATCGTGCTGTTCAGCGGCCTGCTGATTTTCGTCCTGCTGTTCGGCCCGACCCTGCACCTGCTCAACGGCTTCGTGCAGAACGTCGGCGACTACCTGAACGGCGTGGTGCTGAAGACCTTCGACCTTTACGTGTATGAAGGCGACGCCGAGAAGTCCGACCGCTGGTTGGGCCTGTGGACCCTGTTCTACTGGGCCTGGTGGATTTCCTGGGCACCATTCGTGGGCATGTTCATCGCACGTATTTCCCGTGGTCGCACGGTGCGTGAACTGGTGGCCGGCGTACTGCTGATTCCGCTTGGCTTCACCCTGGCGTGGCTGTCGATCTTCGGTAACTCGGCCCTGGACCTGGTGATGAACCATGGGGCGGTGGAGCTTGGAAAAACGGCGCTGGAACAGCCGTCCATGGCGATCTACCAGTTGCTTGAGCATTACCCGGCGTCGAAGGTGGTGATCGGCGTGTCGATCTTTGTCGGTTTTGTGCTGTTCCTGACCCCGGCGGATTCCGGCGCGGTGATGATGGCCAACCTGTCGTGCAAGGGCGGTACCGTCGATGAAGACGCGCCGCACTGGCTGCGGATCTTCTGGTCGGTGGTGATCACTCTGGTGACCATCGGCCTGCTGTTCGCCGGTAACTTCGAAGCCATGCAGACCATGGTGGTACTGGCCGGTCTGCCGTTCTCGGTGGTGCTGGTGTTCTTCATGTTCGGCTTGCACAAGGCCATGCGCCAGGACGTGCAGATCGAACAGGAGCAAGCGGAACTGGCGGCACGCGGTCGTCGTGGTTTCAGCGAGCGTTTGACCCAACTGGACCTGCAGCCAAGCCAGTCGGTGGTGCAGCGCTTCATGGACAAGCAAGTGAGCCCGGCGCTGGAGGATGCGACGGCGCAAATGCGTGCTCAGGGCCTGAAGGTTCAGACGTTGCTGGGCAAGTCCAAGCGTTGCATGGGCGTGCGGGTCGAGATGGAAGAGGGCAACCCGTTTGTCTACGAAGTCAGCCTGGACGGTTACCTGGCCACGCCGACTGAATCGGCACAGTCCGATGAGGCGCGTCAGCGTTTCTATCGCGCCGAGGTTTACCTGCATAACGGTAGCCAGGACTACGACTTGATGGGTTTCACTCAAGATCAGATCACCCGTGATGTGCTCGATCAGTTTGAAAGCCATCGGCAGCTCCTTGGCCGGGTTTACAGCTGAGTTGTGAGGGGCGCGGTGTTTCAGTGATACCGCGTCCAGCTTCAAAAGATCGCAGCCTTCGGCAGCTCCTACATTGGAACGCGATCCCCTGTAGGAGCTGCCGAAGGCTGCGATCTTTTGATCTTGGGAATCACTGGGACCAAGGCGCCCGACGCGAATCGTTCAGCCCGACCAGATAGCGGTCGCCACCCAGTTGGCTCATCTGGCGCCGAATCCAGCCTGCACGTCGCGCCACGTAAGCGGGCGGGTGGCTCGCACTCCAC